>CAZVGR010000018.1:25795-48003 GCA_964626845.1 uncultured Anaerolinea sp. | reverse complement strand
GAAGCATCTCCGTGTCGGTCGAGTCGAGACCCTTCGGCGGACCTCAGGGTGACACAGTGATACGCGTGTGTCATGCTGAGGCTTGGCGAAGCATCTCCGTGTCGGTCGAGTCGAGACCCTTCGGCGGACCTCAGGGTGACACGGGTGGTGTGGGTTGTGTCAGGGTGTGATGTACCCGTTTGCCCGCTGGCTGGCTGGCGTGCTATAATTCCTGGGGCGATCTTTGAGAAACAATGCGTAAGCGAACCCTGACGAGGTGATGACCATGACGACGTTGGAACTGGAGATGGAAGTAGCGGAGCTCAGGACGCGGCTGCGCCGCGTCGAGCATAGGTTGCGCGAGGAAGGCGGATTAGGCCAACAGGTATTTCCGCCCCAGGATTTGCCGATGAATAACGAGGATCTTCTGGGTTGGCTGATCGAACAAGGATTGGCAGTCGCTCCATCACCCGATGATGCGCGCCTGGCAGCGCAATGGGAGCGTCTGCCCGATGAAGAGAAAGATGCCCACGTGCGGTTGATGCATGGGCTGGCTCTTGACCCTGCCTTGAGCGAGATAATCATCGAGATGCGGCGATAATCTATGGCCAACTATTTCTTGGACGCCAGCGCTCTGGTCAAGTACTTCGTGACTGAACCTGGCAGTGCCTGGATCAGGCAACTGGTGGATAGCCAGGACATCGTAACAAGCAGATGGCTCCATCTCGTGTTGGTGGCGGAAATTACCCGCGTGGAGGTGGCCGCCGGCATCGCTGTGATTGAGAGAACGGGACGGATTAGGAAGAGCGAACGCCAGCGGGAGTATAGCCGCTTCATGAGCCAGTGGTTGCATCGCTATTTGGTGATTGGACTCTCCAGCGAGGCATTGCAGGAAGCCGCCCAACTCACGCAACATCACCCCCTCAAAGCCTACGACGCTGTCCAACTGGCTGTGGCGCTGCGCCAGAACCGGGCGCTGGCGCTGGTGGAGCGCTCGCTGATCTTCGTCAGCGGCGACAAGACCCTGCTGTCGGCTGCGCAGGCCGAGGGACTACTGACCGACAACCCCTTCGACCATGTGTCGCCCCTGGATAGCCCATAACTGCCAAAGCCTGACAGGCTTGGGTAGCCCCATCGATTCGCCTACAGACGAGCGACAAACTCTGTCAGGTCCTGATAATCGTAGGGTGGTCGCTTGCGCACTCCCCAGACCCACGTCCATTGCTCTACATCATTGACGGCATAGATGATTCCCCACTGATCCAGCCTGATACGCCGAAGTTCGACATCCGGCGGAATATCCAGGCCAGTCGTGTCCAAAGTTTCGCTGATATGCGGCCTTGGTTCGTAGCGGAGAGCAGCGATAGCTTGCTTCACCAATTGCCTGACCTGACCAGGGAGCTGTTTGCGCTCGGTGTGTGCCGCGGCTTCGATAAGTAGGTCATACGGTTCCGTCATCATCCCACTCATTTGATACGTCGCTCCAGCGCAAGGCGCCGCTCTTCCCTGGTCCTGCCTTCAAGTGCGGAATCCAGTCCCGAACGATCGCTCGATCGTCAGCCTCTTCAAGCCAGGTCAACAGTTCCTTCCAGGTCGTCCATGGAACGACCACATCGGTCTTGTTTCCTGCCGGATCGACCAGGAACCGCACTGACGCAATCATCTGTCTCATGGGGGTTTCTGGGACGCTGTACATAGTGTTCACCTCAAGAGTCTGTCTGTTGACCTTCCAGCACGAGGATTATAACACGCCCCCGCCAAATCAGCCAGACTATTCCAGAGAGATGGCTGCTCTCAATACACCTCTCCATGGCTGCCCACGCTGACCAAGATGATCTCCCCTTCCCGCAGTTCCAACTCCAGGGTGATGCGGTATTGGATGTTGATGGAGACCGAGTGCAGGCCAGTCAGACGGCCCTTGAGCGCGTGCAGCCGCAGGGAGGGATGAAAGGGGTCGATCTCTAGCAGGGCCAGGGTCTTGGCATATCGTTCCAGCAACTGGGGATGGCGCTGGAGGAAACGCCTTTCGATCTTCTCGTAGCTGGCGGTGAAGATCAGGCTATAGGGCATCGTCGATCTCAGCCTGCAGTCGGGCGATGTGTGCGCCCGCGCTTTCCTGGCGGTAACGACCGGCAGCTACATCCTCGCGTGCCTGGAACCAGGCTGCTTCTAGCTCCTGCTCCCGCAGTCGCTCATACTGCTCGATGCCCAACACCACATAGCGTGGCTTGCCACGCACGCTGATGATGATTTCCTCCGTACTATGCAGCAACTCCTCGATGTTGGACAAACCCTTGGTCTTGAGGTCGTTGGCGGTGATAACTGTCATGCGCTTTGTCGTCCTTTTTGGCGTATAGTCATCAGTACGATAGATCGTACTGATTATAGCGCTGAAACGTTCTGCACCCAAATAACGCGAGTCAAAGGTTACTACTCAGGTGCCGGGCACTTGCAACTCATAGGCGGCTGAGATCGGTTCCACAGACTTCGTTGCGAGCGCAGATTCCAGTGCCCGGCACCTATGGCTGAGTAGTAACGGTCAAAGATGCCAACTTTTCCGAAAAGTTGGCATCTTTGGCGGAATTTGCTCCCAGGAATGACATAGATCATGGTTTTGTGGGCGGGAGTGTGATATGCTGGGGTGACTGCTCAGCCCGGTGAATGGAACACCTGCACTTGCAGCGCAGGCGCAAGTGTTCACCGGCTGACAGCACGAAGCCGCCTCAGCGGCTAGGGAAGGGTTCCCAGCGCCTGAGGGCGCTTCGTACTGTCAGCCAGGGATTTCCAATCCCTGGACAAGAGCATGCCTGAGCAGTTACTTGCTGGGGTCAATCGACCATAGGACTGACGATTTGCACCATTGGATCGTCGGTACCAGACTGTCTGGAGGCTGCGATGAAGCGTCTGTTATCTGGCAATGAAGCGGTGGCGCGCGGCGCCTGGGAAGGGGGCGTGGTGCTGGCGGCCGGCTATCCCGGCACCCCCAGCACCGAGATCCTGGAGGAGTTCGCCCGCTTTCCGGGCGTCTACGCCGAGTGGTCGCCCAACGAGAAAGTGGCGCTGGACGTGGCCATCGGCGCGGCCTACGCTGGCCGGCGCGCGCTGGCGTCGATGAAGCACGTGGGCCTGAACGTGGCGGCCGACTCGCTCTTCTATGCGGCCATGACCGGCATGGAGGCGGGGCTGGTGATCATCTCGGCCGACGACCCGGCCATGCACAGCTCGCAGAACGAGCAGGACAACCGCAACTTCGCCCGCTTTGCCCGCATCCCCTGCGTCGAGCCCAGCGACAGCCAGGAGGCCAAAGACCTGACCGTGGCCGCGCTGAAGCTGAGCGAGCAGTTCGACACGCCGGTGATGCTGCGCCTGACCACCCGCATCTGCCACACCAGCACCGTGGTCGAGCTGGGCGAGCGGGTCGCCGTCCCTCCGGCCATCGAAAAGTACCCCCGCAACCCGGCCAAGTACGTCATGATTCCGGCCAACGCGCGCCGCCGCCATCCGGTGATCGAGCTGCGCATCGACGAGATCGCCGACTTTGCCAACGGCTACGAGTGGAACCGCATCGAGTGGCGCGACCGCTCGTTGGGCATCGTGACGGCCGGCGTGGCCTACCAGCACGCGCGCGAGGTCTTTCCTGATGCGTCGCTGCTCAAGCTGGGCATAAGCTATCCCTTGCCCTCGCAGTTGGTGCATGACTTCGCGGCCGGTGTGCAGCGCTTGGTCGTGCTGGAGGAGCTAGACCCCTTCATCGAGGAGCAGGTGCGGCTGATGGGCATTGAGGTGGTGCGCGGGGTGGACGAGCCAGGTCCAGGGCGCTACCGGCCGGGCCATAAGAGCATCTTCCCCGTCGGCGGCGAACTCGATCCAGGCGTCGTGCGCGAGAGCGCCCGCGCGGCCGGCCTGCTGGCGCAGGAGCAACCTCAGAAGCTGCCGCTGGCCGTGCCGCCGCAGCTCCAGCCGGGCAACGGCCACCTGCCTATGCGACCGCCGGTGCTGTGCGCAGGCTGCCCGCACCGCGGCGTCTTCCATGTGCTGCACAAGCTGAAGGCGCCGGTCAACGGCGACATCGGCTGCTACACGCTGGGCGTGGCGCCGCCGCTGAGCAGCATCGACACTTGCGGCTGCATGGGGGCCAGCATCGGCGTGGCCCACGGCGCATCGCAGGCCTACCGCGCCGCCGGCGACAAAGGGGAACGCCACGTGGCGGTGATCGGCGACTCGACCTTCTTCCACACCGGCATTCCCGCCCTGATCAACGTGGCCTACAACCGCAGCAACGTGGTGACGGTGATCATGGACAACCGCATCACCGGCATGACCGGCCACCAGGAGAACCCCGGCACCGGCCGCACCCTGCAACAGGAGGACACGGTCGAGATCAAGCTGGAGCCGCTGGTGCGGGCGCTGGGCATCCAGTTCGTCAGCACGGTGGATGGCTACGACGTGGACGCCATCGAGACGACGCTGAAGGAGTTCATGAAGATGGACGAGCCGGCCGTCTTGATCGCTGAGCATCCCTGCGTGTTGTTGCCCGAAAGCCGCCGCCAGTGGGTGCCGTTGGAGGTGGTGGCCGAGCGCTGCAACGGCTGCACCATGTGCTTCCGCATCGGTTGCCCGGCCATCCTCAAGAGCGATGAGATGGACGAGCGCTACGGCCGGCCGAAGGCGCTGATCGACCCGCTGCTCTGCACCGGCTGTGAGGTCTGCGTGCAGGTTTGCCCGCGCGATGCGATTCTGACGCGCGAGCAGGTGGCGGTGCTGGCGAACTAATGCGTAACCCGTAATACGTAACCCGGAGAGTATCTTCATCATGGAAGAGCTTTCCGGGTTACGAGTTACGCATTACGTGTTACGGACAACGCGCTGCTGTCAAAGGACAAACCATGAATCACCAAGACACCATCAACTTCATCCTCGCCGGCGTTGGCGGGCAAGGGACGATCCTGGCCAGCGATCTGCTGGCGCAGGTGGGGATGGACGCGGGCTACGACGTTAAGCAGGCCGAGGTGCATGGCATGGCCCAGCGCGGCGGCAGCGTCAGCAGCCATGTGCGCTGGGGGCCGGTGGTCCACTCGCCGCTGATCGCGCCCGGCGAAGCTGACGTTCTGATCGGTTTCGAGCAGATCGAGACGCTGAGGGCAGTGCATTTTTTGCGGCCCGGCGGCGCTGTGGTGGTCAACCAGCAGGCCATTGCACCCATCACGGTCAGCGCAGGGTCGGCTGTGTATCCGACCATGGATTATCTGCGCAGCGAGCTGGCGCGGGCTGCCGGTCAGGTCTACTGGGCGCCGGCGGCGGACATCGCCCGCGCGCTGGGCAACGACAAAGTGACCAACGTGGTCTTGTTGGGCGCGCTGTCGGCCCTGCTGGCAGTGCCAGAGCCTGTCTGGCTGAAGGCGATGGAGAGTCGGGTACCAGCGCGTTTCTTGCAGCTTAACCAACAAGCCTTTCAGCGCGGGCGTGAGGCATTGGCTTTCAACGGTGTGGCGGTCACGCAGTCGTAGGCTTGGTCTGGCCCGCACTGGGGCTGCCGCAGGCGTGCGCACTGATCACCGGAGCAACAAACAGACCAGCCTGAGCAGCAAGGCTATGGCCTGAGCTATGTGGAGGCAAACATGAGCGAGCAGAAGCTGTGGTTGAACTTGAGCGAGGAGGATGTCCAGGCGCTGGCAGCGCTGCAGGCCGAGATGGGCCTGGATGGCCCCGACGACGTGATGCACGCCCTGATTCGCCAGGCGCACACCCGGGCGGCCATCTCGTGTCCGGCCTGCGGGCATTCAGCGCATCTGACAGCGGCGGACAGCGCGCGCTGCGATGGGTGTATGTCGATTCTGCACCTGAGCGACCAGCTCTGGACCGTTGTGACGACAAGGCCAGCGACGTAACAACGTGCCCTCTGGCAGGCGCAGCCCTTCTGTACACAGAAGGGCTTTTCGCGTTTGGGCGCGTGTTGTGTGAGCCGCCGATTGCTGGTATAATGGCACTCCTTGCAAGGAGTCAGCGGCAATAATTTGGTTGGAGAGTAACTGCTCAGCCACAGTCGCCGGGCACTTGCATCTGCACCTGCAACGATGTTTGCCGAGCCTATTCAAGCTGTGTATGGGCTGCAAGTGCCCGGCGACTGAGCAGTAACGTTAGAGATTCAACACCGAGAGAGCACAGAAAATGTTTCGCAATCTGTACAAGAAAGCGTTTGGTGATGTGAGCAGCAGGACGGTCAAGCAGGCTCAGAAAGTCGTGCAGCAGATCAACGATCTGGAGCAAGAGACGCAGCGGCTGTCCAACGAGGAGTTTAGCCGGCGCACGGCGGCATTCAAGGCCAAGATCCAGGCAGCCACCGAAGAAGCCAAGGCCAGCCTGGCTGAGTTGCGTGCTGAGTGGGAGCACGAGACTGACACCACCGTGCGCGCCCAAATGGCCCAGCAAATCGGCCGCCAGGAAAAGGAAATCCGCGCGATCGAAGAAGAGATCATGGAGGAGATCCTGCCTGCCGCCTTTGCCCTGGTGCGCGAGGCCAGCCGGCGCACCACCGGTATGCGTCACTTCGACGTGCAGATGATCGGCGGCATCGTGCTGCACCAGGGCATGATCGCCGAGATGAAGACCGGCGAAGGCAAGACCCTGGTGGCCACGCTGCCGCTCTACCTCAACGCGCTGACCGGTCGCGGCGTGCATCTGGTCACGCCCAACGACTATCTGTCCAAGTTCGGCGTGCAGTGGATGGGGCCGGTCTATCACCTGCTGGGGCTGAACACGGCCGTGATTCAGTCTAGTGCGGGCGATCCCAATGCAGGGTCTTACCTGTTCGACCCGGATTTTCAGTCCGAGGATGACCGGTTCCAGCGGCTGCGGCCGATTACCCGCCGCGATGCGTACTACGCTGATATCACCTACGGCACCAACAACGAGTATGGTTTCGATTATCTGCGCGACAACATGGTCAGCGACCTGGGCCAGTGCGTGCAGCGGCCGCTCTATTTTGCCATCGTCGACGAGGTGGACAACATCCTGATCGACGAAGCGCGCACGCCGTTGATCATCTCCAGCGCGGCGCAGGAGTCCAGCGATTGGTACAGCCGCTTTGCTGCGCTGATGCCGCGGCTGCGGCCTTCAACGAGCAAAGAGGTGCAAGACGGCGACTACCTGGTGGACGAGAAGGATCGGGTGGTGACGCTGACCGAGGCGGGCATCGAGAAGGTGCAGAACCTGTTGGGTATCAGCAATCTTTACTCGCCTGAGTACTTTGAGTTGGCTCCCTATCTGGACAACGCGCTGCGGGCTCATGTGTTGTACAAGCTGGATCGCGACTATGTGGTGCGCAACGGCGAAGTGGTGATCGTGGACGAGTTCACCGGCCGTCTGATGGAAGGCCGGCGCTACTCCGAGGGCTTGCACCAGGCCATCGAGGCCAAAGAGGGCTTGAAGGTGCAGCGCGAGTCGCTGACCATGGCCACCATCACCTTCCAGAACTTCTTCCGCATGTACAGCAAGCTGGCTGGCATGACCGGTACGGCCGAGACCGAGGCCGAAGAGTTCGCTAAGATCTATAATCTGGAGGTGGTCGTCATTCCCACCCACGTGACGGTGCAGCGCACAGACTATGCCGACGTGGTCTACCGCAACACGCCTGCTAAGTTCAAGGCTGTGGTGCAGGAGATTGAGGAATGCCAGAGCAGGCAGCAGCCGGTGTTGGTCGGCACCGTGGCCATCGAGACCAGCGAATACCTGTCCAACTTGCTCAAGCGGCGCGGTATAGCGCACAACGTGCTCAACGCCAAGAACCACGAGCGCGAGGCCTTGGTGATCGCCCAGGCCGGCCGGCCGGGCACGGTTACCATCGCCACCAACATGGCCGGCCGCGGTGTCGACATCCTGTTGGGCGGCAATCCAGAGGGCATCGCCCGCGACAACCTGCGCCGTGCTGGCCACGATCTTACTATGTTGGAGCCGGGCGTGTGGGAGCAGGCGCTGGCCGAGGCCAAGGCGCAGTGTGCGGCCGACCGGGAGATCGTGCTGGCGGCTGGCGGGCTGCACGTGCTGGGCACCGAGCGCCACGAGGCGCGGCGCATCGACAACCAGTTGCGCGGCCGCGCCGGACGGCAGGGCGACCAGGGTTCCAGCCGCTTCTACGTCGCGCTGGACGATGACCTGATGCGGCGCTTTGGCGGCGAGCGGGTGGCCGGCCTGATGCAGCGGCTGGGCGTCGAAGAGGACGTGCCCATCGAGGCCAATCTGGTCAGCAAGTCGCTGGAGAACGCGCAGACGCGCGTTGAAGGCTACAACTTCGACATTCGCAAGCACGTGTTGGAATTCGACGACGTGGTCAACAAGCAGCGCGAGGTGATCTACGACCAGCGCCGCCGCATTCTGGCTGAGCCGACTTTGCGGCCCACGGTGTTGGACATGGTGTCCTCGCAGATCAGGCGCCTGGTCAACAACTTTGCTCCGGATGGCTATGATGCCACGCGCGATCTGGCTGCTTTGTACGCGGCCCTGAATGCAATCCTGCCCATGCCGCCGGAGATCGACGCCGACGACTGGCAAAAGATGAGCGCGGCCGAGATCGCCAGGCAGGTCGAGGACTACGCCGAGGGCTACTATGACCAGCGCGCCCAGGCCAATGGCCAGGAGATCCTGCGCCAGTTGACCAGCGAAGGATTGACACTGGAAACCCTGGGCCAGCGGACGGACTCTTTTCATGTCACGCTGTATGGGCGTGTCTTGGAGGCGTTGGGCGGCGTAGTGGATGACAGTCTGGCGCGGCTGCCCCTGCGCCAGCTTGATGCTGATGTTCGATCCGCCGTGCTCGGCGGCATCGTCGAGGGCGCTGCGCTGTACCGCGATCGCATGGTCATGTTGCGCGCGGTGGACGAGCGCTGGGTGCGCCACCTGACCGACCTGGACGCGCTGCGCGAGGGCATCGGCCTGCGGGCTTATGGCCAGATTCAACCGATCGTGGCCTACAAGAAAGAAGCCCACGCCATGTATGTGGAACTGCTGGAGTCCATCGAGCACGACATCGTCAACGCTATCTATAAGGTTGATGTGGTGCGCCAGCAGCAGCCAGCCCGCCGCGTGGTGCAGACCAACCGCAGCGACAACGGCGCCAGCCAGCAGCCGGCCAAGCGTTCAGCCTCTACCGTCGGCCGCAACGACCCCTGTTGGTGCGGCAGCGGCAAGAAGTACAAGCATTGTCACATGCAGAGTGACCGAAGCGGCGCTGGCGCGCCGCCTGCTGCTGCGCCGCCTCAACCAAGCGCCGCGGCGCCTGCCAGTCAAAAACAAGCCACATCCAAGCGCCGGCGGTCTCAGCGCTAAGTACATCGTAAACAAAGCTGTCCAGGCGCCCGGCGCCTGGACGCAGTTACTGTGTTGACGCTTTGCTAAGATGCTCACACAAGGAGCCATGGGCTATCCGTCATGAGCGAGTCGTCTGGAGGTCTTCGCAACCAGACCGGAACGAGCTATGCTGAACTGGAGGCGTTCTCGCGCCAGTTGAACAGCTCGCTCCATCTGGATACTGTGTGCGAAGTGTTGGCAGACGGCGTGCGCAATCTGCTGGGGGCTGAGCGCTGCGCAATCTTCCTGGCCGATGAGCGCACGAAGGTCGTGGGGTGTGTGTTGGCGCGCGGTCTTTCGTCCGATTACATTGCGACGCTAGATGCAATGAATCGCCAGACTCCTGGCAGTGTAATGCAGCAGCGGCGCTTTCTGGTCATCGAAGACGCACGCACTGACAAGCGCACGGTGGAGATGCGTGCAGTTCTGGATCGCAACAACATCGTTGCTGTGTTGGGGGTGGCTTTGCGCTATCAGGATGCCCATCTGGGCGAGTTCGCAGCGTTTTACGATGCGCCCCGGTCCTTTGACGACTCGACCCTGGCGCTGGCCAGCCTGCTGTCCAACCACGCTGCTATCGCCATCGCCAATGCCCTGGCCTACCGGCATGCTCAACAGCACGTCACCGCTCTGGACAAGCTGCGCCTGGCTGTGGCGGAGATCAACGGCCAGCCGGACCTGGAAACGACTCTGCGCGTGGTCACGCGCAGAGCGGCCGACCTGCTGCAAGTGGAGAGCGCCTACGTCTACCTGCACGACGCCGAGCGCGATGAGCTGGAGATACGGGGCGCCTTTAACGCGCCCCAGTCGCACATGGGCCGGCGCATGAAGGTCGGCGACGGCCTGGCCGGGCGTGTTTTTCTCACGGGGCAGGCGCAGCTCGTCGGCAATTATCTGGCATCAGGTTTGGTCTCGGAGGTGTGGAGTGATGTCACCATTGGCACCATCCTTGCCGTGCCGTTGCTGCGTCCTGACAAACCGATCGGCGTTCTGACTTTTGTCGACAGCGCTACCAATCGAACGCTGGATGAAGAGTCGCTGCGCATCGCGGGACTCTTTGCCCATCAGGCGGCCGCAGCGCTTTCCAGCGCGCTCCTGGTGGCGCAGAATCAACGACGGGCCGACCGCTTGCTGGCTCTACAGCGGGTCACCGCCTCGGTAACGGCTGTTCTGAACCTGGATGGCCTGTTGCAGTTGGTGGTCGAGGACTTAAACAGAACGTTTGGTTACGCCTTGACCAGCATTCATCGGCTTAAGGGCGACACGTTATGTCTGGAGGCTATCGATGGCTTGCCGGTTGAGAATCAATCTGACTTCGACATCAGGAGCTTCAATGGCGTCATTGGCCGGGCTGCGCGCACGGCCAGGTCGCAGTATGTGGTCAATGTGGCCGATGATCCTGATTACAGGTCTGTCATACCCCAGGTGGTTGCCGAGGCTGCTATTCCTATCTTCCTGAGCGGGAATGTGTGGGGCGTTCTGAACGTGGAGACCATCGACCGGACGGCGCTGTCGGCTGCGGATGTGCCCTTGCTGGAACTGTTCAGCCAGCAAGTCGCGATTGCGCTGGAGAATGCCCAGATCTACCAACTGGAGGCGCAACGGCGCAAGCTGGCTGACACCCTGCGCCAGCTTGCCAGCGCCGTCAACTCCGTGATGAGTTTTGAGCAGGCCGCAGCCACTATTCTGGAGTATCTGGCCCGCGTTGTCCCGCTGGACAGCGCATCGCTTCTGGTCATGGAGGATGAGCGTTTCCGGATTGCGGCGTTCCTGGCGCGTGGAGATGTGGCGCCGCTGGACATCACCGCCGCCCACCGCAATGACCTGCCATCGTCGGCGTGGGTGTTTGATACAGGCGAGCCACTGGTGATCCCCGACACATCCAACAGCGATATCTGGCGCTCCGAGATTGGCCGTCAGGGTATTGGCTCCTGGCTTGGCTTTCCCATCATCTTTCAGGGTGAAAACCTGGGCGTGATGGGCATTGATCGCAACGAGCCAGGCCCTTTTTCGCAAGCTGACATCCAGATTGTCAAGGCATTTGCCGATCAGGCTGCAACCGCGCTGGCCAGCGCGCGTCTCTTCCAGTCAGTGGCGCAGCGGGCGCAGGAAAACGAGCGTCTCAAGGAGTTCAACGAAAACCTGATCAGGAGCGTGGAGACCGGCATTCTCCTGGAGACGGTACACGACACAGTCCAGTATGTTAATCCTCGTCTGTGTGAGATACTCGGCTACACAGAGTCTGAATTGATCGGCCAACCCACCGACATTCTGTTGTCGCCGGAGGTGAGCGCCTTTGTCGACCGTAAGGCGGCGCGGCGTCAACAGGGCGAGAAAGGACGCTACGAGACGTCCATTTTGAGCAAGGATGGCCATGAGATTCCCGTGCTGATCAGCGCCACGCCGTTGTTTGAAGAGGGTGTTTTTGTGGGAACGCTGACGGCCCTGACCGACATCACCCAGCGCAAGCGCACCGAGAAAACGCTGCTGGCGCTCAACGCGGCCGCCTCAGCCGTGCGTCACGCCACAGAACCGCGGCAAGTCTACAAGACTATTGCCAAAGAGATCTCCCAGCTAGGCTTTTCCCTGGTTGTCTTCAGCTATAATGCCGCCCAAAAACGGTTGTGGCTAGAGCATCGTTCCTATGTCGGCCAGTTGCAGGCCCTCTGGCCAGGCAACGATGCCCTGCCTGCTTGGGCAGACGTTGCTCAGGCTTTCAGCGCAGTGCCAGATTTGACCCGCCCCCTGATGACAGGGCGGGCGGAGTTTCTTTCTGTGCCGAGCATGTCCTCCAGTCTTGAGCTGTTGGCGCAGATGGGCATCTCTAAGACCCAGTTGATGCAGGCTTTAGAGCAACAATCCTGCGTCCTGGCGCCGTTGATGGACCAGCAACAGGCCGTCGGCCTGTTTGTTGTGCTGGGGGAGGATCTGAGCGAGGACGATTTGCCAGCTTTCGAGGCTTTCGCCAACCAGGCCTCGGCCGCGCTGGACAATGCCCGCCTGCTGGCTGCGGAACGGCGCGAACGCCAGCGGGCTGAGACGCTGGGCAAGGTAGCCAGCATTCTCAGCTCGTCTCTGGAATTGGACGATGCGCTGCAACAGGTGATGCAACAACTGCGTTTGATTTTGCCTTACGACAACAGCGCCTTCTTTCTGCTGCGAGACGGGGTGATGGTGTGCCAGGTCGCTGCTGGGGAGAAAGCCGACTGGTGGATCGATAGGCGCTTGTTCGTCGACAAACTGCCGCTGTTGCAGGAGATGATGGCCACCAAGCAGACGATTTTGGTGCCTGATACCATACAAGAGGCGCGCTGGTTTGGGACCAAGGCATCGGCCCATCTGGCCTCGTGGATTGGCGCGCCCCTGGTGGCCGAGGGCCAGGTGATCGGCCTGTTGTCTGTCGACAAGGCGGAGCACGGCTTCTATAGCGCCGAGGATCAGGCCTTGATGACTGCGTTCGCTGATCAAGTGTCTGTAGCTATTCAGCGCGCCCGACATTTCAGCGATGCGCAGCAGCGTCTGCGCGAGCTGTCGAGCCTGGTTCAGGTCAGCGCGGCTCTGACTAAGGCGCCCGGCCTGACAGCCGTGCTCGACGTGGTGCTGGGCAGTTGCTGCGACCTGCTGGACGCCAGCCGCGGCGTGATTGCTTTGGTGCAGGAGCCAGGTGTGCCGCTCAATGTCGTGGCTGCACACGGCCAGTCCCCTGGGTTTGTGGAGCGAGTCAATGCAGCAGCACTGCGGCTGCCCTCAGACCTGTCCCATACTCCTGAGCTGCGCGCGCCGCTACTGGTCGATCCTGCTGGCGGCGCTGACCCCCAGGGGCCGGTCGTTTGCGCTGCGCTCACGCTGGACGGCCAGTTGATCGGCTTGATCGAAGTAGAGCAATCGTCGTTGGATGCTGCGCAGCAAAGGCTGTTGCAGGCAGTGGCCGATCTGGCAGCCGCAGCCATCGAAGAGGCCCGGCTGTACCAGGAGACTGTCGACGCCTATGAAGAGCTGCGGGAGCTGGATCGTCTCAAAGATGAGTTTGTGCAGAACGTGTCCCACGAATTGCGCACCCCGCTGACCTTTGTCAAGGGCTATGTGGAGTATTTGTTGGAGGGCTTTGCCGGTGAACTAAACCCAGAGCAGCAGCAGGCGCTGGAGACTGTACATGATCGCAGCGAGGCCGTGATCCGGCTGGTCAACGATATCGTCTCGCTGAAGCCGGTTGAGATGGAGGATATAGACCTGCAGCCGGTTGCCCTGGAACTAATCGCCGCCGCCTGCGTAGAGGGCAGTAGGATGTCTGCTGAACAGGCAGGCATCTCCATTCAGACCGAAATCGAGCCTGGCTTGCCGTCGGTCTGCGGCGACTCCAAGCGGCTTGGGCAGGTCTTCGACAACCTGCTGGGCAATGCCATCAAGTTTAGCCCGCACGGCGGCGCTATCACCGTGCGCATCTACTCCCTGGGCCACCTGGTCCAGGTCGAAGTGAGCGACTACGGCATTGGCATCCCGCAAGATGCCATCAAGGACATCTGGAAACGCTTCTATCAAGTTGACAGCACCTCCACACGCCGCTTTGGCGGCACTGGCCTGGGCTTGTCCATCGTCAAGCGCATCGTCGAGGCCCACTATGGCAACATCTGGGTTGACAGCGAATTGGGCAAAGGCAGCACGTTTTATTTTACCGTGCCAACGTGCCAGGGCCTGAACAGCGCATGCATGGCCAGACGCTGCGCATAACTGATCTAAAATCAGGCGCCGTAACTACTCAGCCATAGGTGCCGGGCACTTGAGTCTGCGCTTGGAACGATGTCTGCCGGGCCGACTCAAGCTGTGCATGGGCTGCCAGTGCCCGGCGCCTATGGCCTGTCATCTGGTCATCGAGCGTCATCTGTGGTATGATCGTCAATGTTGTTCAGCCGGGCAGCCAACTCGGTTTGAACACATCCTAATCGAATGACATGTTTGTGTGGACGCTCAGTCCCCGACATCTGCGTATCAACGGAGGATACAATCTATGGCATCTCTGCTCGAAAAAGTAAACATTCTGATCAAGGCTAATCTGCACTACATCGCCGACCAGGCGCTCAAAGCTAACTCGGTGGCCGTAGTGAACCAATACATCCGCGAGATCGAGAACAGTCTGGACGATCTTAACGACGCAGTCGCCACCGTCGGCGGCCAGGTCAAGACCATCCGACGCAAGCGCGACGAGTATCAAGCCAAGGCTGCCACCCTTGACCGCAACATCGATATCTTCCTGACCGAAGGCAACGAGGCGCTGGCCGTGGCCGCCCAGGCCAAGCTCAACTCGACGCAGCGCACGGTCGAGAACTACGACCAGCAGCTTGCCCAACTGGAGCGCGAGTATGACTCCCTGCGCAGCGCTAAGGTCAAGCTGGAGGCCAAGCTGGCCACCACCAAGCAGGAGAAGGACGAGTTGCAGGCGCTGATGGACCTGGCGCGCGCCAAGGAGATCAGCAACAAGGCCATGCGCAGCCTGGACGACCTGGCCGGCGCGGGCGACGCCGACGTGGCCCGCGTGGCCGACGCGGTGCGCGCCCGGCTGGACAAGGCCTCGGCCGAGAGCGAGATGCTGGCCTCCAACCTCGACAAGCAGATGGACGAGGTGTTGGAGCGCGGCGAGATCGACGCCGCCCTGATCGAACGCAAGCGCCGTCTCGGCCTCGCCGAAGGGTAGGTCACGCTATCAGCGTGACTGCTGGATGTGTCACGTTGGTAACGTGACCTACGGATGCGTCACGTTGGTAACGTGACCGACCGGAGAAGCAAGCATGAATCGAACCCGCGTGATCTTCATCGTCATCATCATCGCCGCCCTGGCTGTGGTTGGGGTGGCGGCGTTGCTGCGCAGCATGGACAGTTCCACAGGATCGCCCCTGGTCGCCGAGCAGCGCGGGCCGATTCAGGTGCGAGTGTTGACGGCGCTGCCGGTCTACGACTGGGTCAACGAAGCCGCCAGGCAGTTCAACGCTGAGCAGCGCCGGCTGGACGGCAACGTGATCCAGGTTGAGATCATCTCCACAGACGGCCTGGCCGCGCTGGGCCGCTTCGATCGGGACGAATTCGCCACCTTGCCGGCCGATGCCGACTTGCAAAACCTGACCGCCGAGCAGCAGCAGGCGCTGGCTCGCTTCCCCACGGCCTGGATCCCGGACAGCCGCTACCTGCCTGAGCTGGCCAACGTGGCCTACAAGGAGCGGCTGGGCCGCGATGTCTTCCTGACCGATGGCGAATACCGCGCCCGGCCCATTGCCCTCAGCCTCTTTGCCTGGGGCCTCTACCAGAGCCGGGCCGATGCGCTGACCGCTCAGGTGGGCGACATCGACTGGCAGGTGATCCACGACGCGGCCATCAACCGTGGCGGCTGGCCCGCGCTGGGCGGCCAGCCGGAGTGGGGCTTCTTCAAGCTGGTGGTGCCCAACCCGCGCAAGAACGTGGGCGGGCTGGCAGCCATGGTGGCCGCGGCCGGCGAATACTACGACAAGACCAGCATCGGCACGGCTGACATCACCGAGCCCGCCTTCCAGCGCTGGCTGGGCGAGCTGATGTCCAGCACTACCGACCTGGGCGGCGGCAGCGCCTACACGGCCGAGGACTTCGCCCTCTTCGGCTACTCAGCCGGCGACGGCGGCCAACTGCTGGAGGCCGACCTGCTCAAGAATATGGAGGGCATCCAGACCCGCTGGGGCGAGGCGCTGGAGATCTTCTATCCCAAGTACGTGACCTGGTTTGACTTCCCCTTCACCATCTGGATGGGGCCGGAGACCAGCGCGGCCGAGAAGAACGCGGCCCTGGAGTTCCAGCGCTACCTGCTGTCGCCCGACGTGCAGGCCAAGGCGGTCGGCTACGGCCTGCGGCCGGTCAACGCCTCAGTCTCGGTGGACCAGCCGGGCAGCCCCTTCACCCGCTGGGCTGAGCAGGGCGTGGCGCCTATCGTCTCCCGCACCGACGCCATGCGTTCGCCCGACCGCGACGTGCTGCTGGCGCTGCTGCGCTGGTTCGACCTGAACGTGGGCCGCTGAGGATAGCGCTATGACCAAGGCTCAGCCACGACAACCTCGCAAGACCTCGTACCGGGGCCCGATCATAGCGGCGCTGGCGTTGGTGCTCTTGGTGTTCATCTGCCTGTGCGCCGTCGTGTTGGCTTTGTTGCCCGACAGCAGTACGGTCACTGAGACCCCGGCCGCGCCGGCCGACGCGCGCAATGCTACGCTAACCCTGGCCTATACGCCTGACAAGGCTGAACTAATGCGCACGCTGGTCGACAACTTCAACCGGCAGAACCTGCGCACAGCCGACCGCCAGCCGATGCAGGTGCAGCTGGTCGAGTTGACGCCCGACGTCATGATCGAGGAGGCGCTGGCCAGCCCCAGCTTCCAGGCCATGTCGCCCGACTCCAGCCTCTGGCTCGACCAGCTCGACCGGCGCTGGGGCCAGGGGCAACAGGTGCAGGAAGGAGCCATCGCGCCCTCGCTGGTGGGCGAGTCCGTGCGCTACGCGGTCAGCCCGGTGGTGCTGGCTGCCTGGGAAGATGTGGCGCGCGGCCTGGGCTGGCCCGATCAGCCTGTGGGCTGGCAGAGTGTGCAGCAGCGCGCGGCCAGCGATGCCAACTTCCGCTGGAGCCATCCCAGCACCAACGTGGCCAGCGGCCTGCTGGCTACCCTGGCTGAGTTCTACGCCGGCGCAGGCAAGACGAGGGGCCTGACCGAGGCCGACGCCACAGCCCAGAGCACGCTGGACTACGTGGCCGCCATCGAGCGCACGGTCAAGTTCTACGGCGAGGGCGAGGCGGCCATCATGCAGCGCATCCGCCAGGAGGGGCGCAACTTCCTGGATCTCTTCGTCGCCCAGGAACACCTGGTGGTCAACTACAACCGGCAGAGCCCGCGCGATCGCCTGGTGGCGCTGTACCCGGTGGAGGGCACGCTGTGGGCTGACCATCCGCTGGCGCTGCTGGAAACAGGCAGCCTGACTGACAATCAGCGCCAGACCTGGCGCGCGCTGCGGGACTACGTGCAGTCGCCCGAGGCGCAGCGCACGGTGCTGGAGTCCGGCTTCCGGCCGGCCGATCTGTCAGTCTCCCTGGAGGGCAGCCCCATCGCGCTGGCTAACGGCGTCGATCCCAGCCAGCCGCAGACGACCTTGCAGGTGCCGGGCCCGGCTGTGGTGGACGTGGTGCAGAACGTCTGGCAGTACACCAAGCGCAAGGCCAATATCTTCCTGGTGGTGGACACCAGCGGCAGCATGCAGGGCGAGAAGATGGCCGCGGCCCAGGCTGCGCTGCGCGAGTTCATGGCTCAGATCAAGGGCGACCAGGAACGGGTCGGCCTGGTGGAGTTCGGCAGCACCGTCAACAACATCGCCGCGCTGGACGAGCTGGCCAGCAACCGCTCCCAGATCGAGCGCAGCATCGACCAGCTTGAGGCCTACGGCAACACCGCTCTGCTGGACGCCGTGCGCACGGCCTACGTGCGCTTGCAGCAGCTCAACGACCGCGAGCGCATCAACGCCATCGTGGTGATGACCGACGGCCGCGAGAACAACTCGCTGACCACCCTGCGCCAACTGCGCCAGGAGATCGAGCGCGGCAACAGCCAGGGCGTGCCGGTGGTGATCTTCGCCATCGCCTTCGGCGACGACGCCGACTACAACGTGCTGCGCGCCATCGCCGAGACCAGCGGCGGCCAGGTGCGGCAGGGTGATCTGAACACGATCCGACAGCTTTATCGGCTGTTGAGCTCGTATTTCTAAATGAGGAATGCAATGCGATGATCACTGAGTATATTCTGGCTGCCATGCGTCAAGCCCGCTACAAGATACTGGAAGACGGCAGTTACTTCGGCGAAATTCCTGGCTTCCAGGGCGTTTGGGCCAACAACGATAGCCTGGAGCTGTGCCGTGAGGAGCTTCAGAGCGTCTTGGAGGGGTGGATCTTGCTTGGCCTGCGTATGGGGCACTCGTTCCCTGCAGTCAATGGCCTTCGTCTTGAAGTTGCGTTGGAGCCAGCCTAATGCCCAAGTTCGGCCCGATTTCGAGACCCCAACTCATTCGGAATTTACGTGCTCTTGGGTTTGAAGGGCCCTACTCGGGCGGTAATCACCAGTACATGGTGCGTGGCGAGCTACGACTGAGGATCCCAAATCCGCATAAGGGTGACATCGGCCGGCCTCTTCTGGCAGATTTGCTTGCCCAAGCCGGTATCACGCGTGAGGAGTGGGAGCGTCTCTGACATGCCCCGCGAGTCCATCCACGACACCATCGAACGCCAGGCCCAGCGGGCCATCTTCGAGCACGCCATTTTGCGGGTCGAGAACGCCGTGCTGCTGGCCCTGGCCATCCTGCTGGCCTTTTTCCTGCCCAGCCCGCTGCCCGCGCTGCTGCCCTGGTGGGGCGCGTGGACCTGGCTGCTGCTGGGCCTGGCCGGCGTGGCCCTGGTCAGCTTCAGCGCGCTCAAGGATCCGCAGGAGCGCGAGAAGGCCGTCGAGCGGCTTTTCCGCGAGAAGTACAACGTTAACGGCCTGCGCGACCGGCCCCTGCGCGACAAGCTGAAGAAGGCCGAGGAGTACCACCAGCAGATCAAGTCCACGGTCAAGATCCAGAAGGACGGCATCCTCAAGGAGCGCATGCAGCGCACCACCGGCGAGATCTACGACTGGATCGGCAACATGGTGCGTCTGGCCCGCCGGCTGGACTCCTACCGCGTCGATCCGATTATCAAAGGCGACCGCGACGAGCTGGTCAGGAGCATCCCGGCCCTGGAGGCGCGGCTGCGGCAGGAGACCGACCCGCGCGTGCGCCAGCAGATCGAGACCACCCTGGCCGACCAGCGCCGGCTGCAAACCAACATCGCCGAGCTGGACAGCCGCATGCAGCGCGCCGACCTGCAACTGGACAGCTCGCTGGCCGCGCTGGGCACGGTCTACAGCCAGCTTCTGTTACTGGGCAGCAAAGAGGTGGACAGCGACCGGGCCGAGCGCCTGCGCGCCGACATCGCCAACGAGGTCGTCAGCCTGCAGGACGTGGTCGATTCGATCAACGAAGTTTATGACTACCGGACGCTGGGTCCGGGGAAGTAACACGTAACCCGTAACACGTAACCCGGAACTCGGAACGTTTGCTCTACGGAAGGCATCTCCGGTTACGAGTTACGAGTTACGAGTTACGCATGGAGGTCAGGTAATGCGCACATGGTTGATAGCTGTATTGTTGCTAGCGCTGGCGCTGGCCGGCTGTAACGGGCAGGCCCGGCCTAAGGGCGAGGTGACGGTTTACGTGGCTGCGCCGCTGACCGGCTTTCAGGCCAACGGCGGGCAGACGGTGCTGGGCGGCGCGCGCTTGGCCGCGGCCAGGCTCAACCAGCAGGGCGGCCTGCTCGGGTACACCGTTAAGGTCGTGCCGGTGGACGACGAGTCGGACTCCGACGTGGCAGTCGAGGCGGCGCAGCAGATCAGCGAGGCGGTGGCGCGCGGCGAGCAGGTGCTGGGCGTGATCGGCCACTACAACAGCGGCCAGACCCTGGCGGCCATGGAGATCTACCAGGACCTGCCTATCGTCGTGGTGACGCCCACGGCATCCGAAACCTCCATCACCCAGCGCGGCTACGGCAACTTCTTCCGCGTCAACGCCAACGATGCGGTACAGGCCCGCGTGGCGGCCGGCTTCCTGGTCAACACCCTGGGCGCCAAACGCATCGCCGTGTTGCACAACGACACCGAGTACGGCGTGGGCCTGGGCCGCGAGATCAGCGCCGCGCTGGCCGGCCTGGACGCGGAGGTCGTGCTGACCCGCCAGGTGGCCGAGGGGCAGGAACGCTACGACGCCGAGGTCAGCGCCGTGCAAGGGGCCAACCCCGACGCCATCTTTTACGCCGGCTACGAGATCGAGGCCCCTTACCTGCGGGCCGCGCTGGTGCAGGCCGGCGTCACCCAGCCCATGCTGGCCTCGGACGGCGCGTTCCTCTCGGCCACCATCGACGAGGCGGCCGGCGCGGCCGAGGGCATGTACGTCAGCGCCTTCGCCCCCAGCCCGGCCACCGTGGCCGACAGCCAGTGGATCAAGGAGTACCAGGCCGTCGATTTCCGCAACCCCGACACCTACTCGGTCAACGGCTACAGCGCGCTGATGCTGCTGGCCGAGGGGGTCAAGAAAGCCAACTCGCTGGAGGCGGGCCGCATCGCCGCAGCCCTGCACGGCAGCACCGTCAGCTCCCTGCTGGGCCAACTGCGCTACGACAACCGCGGCGACCTGACCGATCCCACCGTCTACATTTTCCAGGTTCGGGACAACGCCTTCGTGCAGGTTAGCCCGTAGCGCCTGCCACCAGGACTGACAGTCCTGATTTGCCGACAGACCAACTCATATCCATAAGCAGGACTGTCAGTCCTTTGTAGCTATGCGCCTCAACACCTACAACAAAGTCAACCTCATCGCCGCCTACTATTTCCTGGTGGGCGGTTTTCTGTTGATCCTGGCGGTGAGCTCAGTGATCGTGCCAGTTTCGGCTGCGTTGCTGGGAACCAGTGAGTTCCTGGCCCGGCTGCCCGGCTGGTTTCTGGGTTCGACAGTGCTGATCATCGCAGGTTTTTTTGCGGCGTTGGCTGCTGCTTGCCTGGCTATCGGCTGGGGGCTGTGGCAGCTCAAGCCGTGGGGGCGCACCTGGGCCATGGTCGCCGGCGTCTTGCAGATGCCGCTGGTTCCCATCGGCACCATCGCCGGCGGCGCCAGCCTCTACCTGCTGCTGCAAGACCAGACCCGTGAGATGTTTCTGGCCTAGCAATCAACCGCTCGGGCCGGTCTCTGACCGATCCCGCTCGCGCACACCAACGCTCGGGCCGGCCTCTGACCGAGCCCGTTTCGGAGCGCATTATTTTGCCCATCCTGAAGAACCTGCAAAGCTGGCTGCAGCGCCTGGCCCCAGAGACTGCCGCCAGCCCCAAGCTTGACTCGAACCAACGCAGCGTATTGCTGGCTGCGCTGGCCAGCGACCGCGCCGCCGACCGTTGGCTGGCCGTCGAGGCGCTGGCGGAAGGCGATCCCGGCAAGGAAGGCATAGCCGCGCTGGCCGCGCTGCTGAGCGATCCTGACCCGCTGCTGCGCTCCGAGGCCGGCCGCGCCCTGGGGCAGATCGGCGGCAAGACCGCGCGTCAGGCGCTGCTGAACGCCGCTGCAGCCGATGATGTCCTGGCTCGTGCTGCTGCCGCCGACGGATTGGCGCTCCTGCCTGCGACCGTTGAAAGCGTGACGGCGCTGGCCGGTCTGCTGGAAAGCAACGACGCCACTGTGCGCCAAAGCGCAGCCGAGGCGCTGGCCCGGCTGGATCCCCCGCCGCCAGCCAAGGATGGCAGCTCGCCCGCATCAGCCATCCAGGCTGCGCTGCTCCAACTCCTCTCAAGCGACGAATCCGTCATGGTGCGCCGCGCGGCTGTGCTGGCGCTGGCCCGCTGGGGAGACACCTCGGTCGATGCGGCCTTGACCGCACGCCGGGACGAGGAAACGGAGGATCCCCGCGTGCGCGAGGCCGCCGCGCTGGCGCTCAGCCGTCCGCGCCGGCCCGCGCCATCTCCCGAACCTGCGGCGGTTGAAAATGAAACCGAGAAAGCCCCCGTTGAGAAGACTGAACAGGTAGCGTAGACTAGACTCAACGACGACGCTCGGCGAGCACGTCAACGAGCACTGGGCGCAGATCAGGATGGCGATCGCTGCGGAGAGGTGCGGGAGGCGGAATACCACAGCGAATAGAGAACAGCGAATGGCGGAATACCACAGCGAATAGAGAACAGCGAATGGCGGAATACCACAGCGAATAGAGAACAGCGAATGGCGGAATACCACAGCGAATAGAGAACAGCGAATGGCGGAATACCACAGCGAATAGA
>CAZVGR010000018.1:0-25695 GCA_964626845.1 uncultured Anaerolinea sp. | reverse complement strand
ATAGAGAACAGCGAATGGCGGAATACCACAGCGAATAGAGAACAGCGAATGACGGGAGGCGCCGTCGGACCTTCCGCCATTCGTTGTCCTTCATTCGTTGTGGTATCCCATCCGTTGTGGTATTCCGACCCCTACCCCGCCGCCTGCGCCAGCGCGATCGCGCCCAGCACGCCGGCCATGTTGCCCAGGCCGGGGGGGACGATGTAGCTGTCGATGCCGTCGCCCAGGATGGCCGGCGACTGCACGTAGCCGGCCAGCAGGGTCTGCACCTTGCGCCGCACCAGGGGGAACATCTGCTCCTGGGCCATCACGCCGCCGCCGATGATGATGCGCTGCGGCGACAACGTAAAGATGAAGTTGCACAACCCCAGGGCGATGGTCTGCGCCTCGATGTCCCAGGCCGGGTGGTCGGGGGGCAGGGTCTCAGCCGCCTGGCCCCAGCGCGCCTTGAGCGCCGGCCCGCAGGCCAGCCCCTCGAAGCAGTCGCCGTGGTAGGGGCAGATGCCGGGGAAGTCGTCGTCCCTGGGCCGCGGCATGCGGATGTGGCCCATCTCCGGGTGGATCAGGCCGTGCATCAACTGGCCGCCCACCATGCCGCCGCCCCCCACCCCCGTGCCGATGGTCAGGTAGAGGAAGGTGTCCAGACCCTGGGCCGCGCCCCAGCGGTGCTCGCCCAGGGCCGCGCCGTTGACGTCGGTGTCGAAGCCCACCGGCACGCCTAGCGCCCGCCCCACCGCGCCGGCGAAGTCGGCGTTGGCCCAGCCCGGCTTGGGCGTGGTGGTGATGAAGCCAAAGGTCGTCGAGAGGGGGTTGGGGTCCACCGGGCCGAAGGCCGCAATGCCGATGGCCGCCAGCGGCGCCTTGGCCGCCTGCTCCTGGAAAAAGCTGATCGACCGGCCGATGGTCTCAGCCGGCGTCGTGGTGGGAAAACGCACCTCGGCCCGCACGTCGCCGGGCCCGCTGGCCACGGCGCAGACAAACTTCGTGCCGCCAGCCTCGATGCCGCCGTAGAGGGTAGTCATGGGGGGAACCTCGTGTGTGGAGAGAGACAGGGTGACAGGGTGACAAGGTGACAAGGTGACAAGTTGACAAGTTGACAAGTTGACAAGTTGACAGTCCCTGTCGGACGGTCATGACTGCATCATTGGGATTTGGACGCCCGCCTGCGTGGCGAAGGCGATGGCTTCGGGATAGCCGGCGTCGGCGTGGCGGGCGACGCCCATGCCGGGGTCGGTGGTGAGGACGCGCTGGAGGCGGCGGGCGGCAGCTTCGGTGCCATCGGCCACGATGACCTGACCGGCGTGCTGGCTGTAGCCGATGCCCACGCCGCCGCCGTGGTGGAAGCTGACCCAGGTCGCGCCGCCCACCGCGTTGACCAGCGCGTTGAGGATCGGCCAGTCGCTGATCGCGTCCGAGCCGTCCCGCATGCCCTCGGTCTCGCGGTTGGGCGAGGCCACCGAGCCGCTGTCCAGGTGGTCGCGGCCGATGACGATGGGCGCACGGACCCGGCCGTCCCTTACGGCCTGGTTGAAGGCCAGGCCGGCCTGGGCGCGCTCGCCGTACTTGAGCCAGCAGATGCGCGCCGGCAGGCCCTGGAAAGCCACCCGCTCTTGAGCCATCGTGATCCAGCGGCGCAGGTGCTCGTTCTCGGGGAAGAGGTCGAGGATGATCTGGTCGGTGACGCGGATGTCCTCGGGGTCGCCGCTGAGCGCCACCCAGCGGAAGGGGCCGCTGCCTTCGCAGAAGAGCGGGCGGATGAAGGCCGGCACGAAGCCGGGGTAACCGAAGGCGTCGGGCACGCCCGCGTCGAAGGCCCGCTGACGCAGGTTGTTGCCGTAGTCGAAGACCACTGCGCCGGCCTGCTGGAAGGCCAGCATCGCCTCCACGTGGTGGGCCATGCTGGCGTTGGCCGCATGGAGGTAGCCGACCCGGTCCCGCTCCCGCCACTCGGCCGCCGACTGGGGCGTGTGGCCGGCCGGGATGTAGCCCAGCAGCGGGTCGTGGGCGCTGGTCTGGTCGGTGACCACGTCGGGACGCACGCCGCGCGCCACCAGCTCCGGCAGCACGTCGGCCGCGTTGCCCAGCAGACCGATGCTCTTCGCCTCCCCTTGGGCCTTGGCCTCCTCAGCCCAGGTCATGGCCTCTTCCAGGCTGTCGGTGGCCACGTCCAGGTAGCGATGCGCCAGGCGGCGCTCGATGCGCCACGAGTCGACCTCGACCACCACCGCCACGCCGCCGTTCATGGTGACGGCCAGCGGCTGCGCGCCGCCCATCTCGCCCAGGCCGGCCGTCAGCACCAGCTTGTGCTGCAATCCGTTGTCCCAGCCCTGCTGGCGGGCCAGGCTGCCGAAGGTCTCGTAGGTGCCCTGGAGGATGCCCTGGGTGCCGATGTAGATCCATGAGCCGGCCGTCATCTGGCCGAACATGATCAGCCCTTCGTGCTCCCAGCGGTCGAAGTTCTCCTGGGTGGCCCAGTGGGGGACGATGTTGCTGTTGGCGATGAGCACACGCGGCGCGTCCTCGACCGTGCGGAAGACCGCCACCGGCTTGCCGCTCTGCACCAGCAGGGTCTCGTCCGGCTCCAACTGCTCCAGGCTGCGCAGGATGGCGTCGAAACAGTCCCAGTTGCGCGCAGCCCGGCCGCGGCCGCCATAGACGACCAGGTTGTCGGGGTCGAAGGCCACCTCGGGGTCCAGGTTGTTCTGCAGCATGCGGTAGGCGGCCTCGATCAGCCAGTTCTTGCAGGTCAGTTGCGTGCCGCGCGGCGCGCGGATGATGCGGGGCATGGGGGCCTCCTGGGAGGGGAGCTAGGGGAACTCGGAGGAACTGGGACCGCAGGCCTCAGTTCAGCGGAACTTGAAGCGCAGTGCTCGTTGTGGCTCCAATGCTACTGAGAGTAGTCGTCGAAGAGGAGAAACTCGATTTCCCGAACCTTCGTCAATCGGCGGTCGTTTGTGACAAAGAGGGTCGCGCCTGACTCCAGCGCTGCCGCGATCTGCAGGGCATCGGGAACGTGGATCTCGAATTGATCTAGCTGTCCCAACTGGAGCGCTCCTGATCCAGATACTGAGTGACGTCGATGGTTTGCCAGATTTCAGCGCCCAGCCCGGCCAGCGACAGCATGTCCACCGGTTCAGCGCCTTGTTTCAACTCGCTGCGAAGCCCGTCAGACAGAATGCCTATCAGGCGCAGACGGTCCAACGGTGGGAGCTTTTCGCTCACGACGATAGCTTCATCCAGGGTGACTGTCTGGTTGGTCATAATCCGTGTTCCTCGATTGAATTTTCCTCACGATCATAGCACGTTCGCCGAGGAACTGCAAAGGCGTTGACTGACTGTCTCGTCCCCCAGGTTGTTCTGCAGCATGCGGCAGGCGGCCTCGATCAGCCAGTTCTTGCAGGTCAGTTGCACGCCCCTGGGGGCGCGGATGGTGCGGGGCATGAGGGCCTCCTGGGAGGGAAACTCGGAGGAACTGGAGGAACTCGGAGGAGTTGTCAGTCCAGCGGACTTTTGACGGCTTTGGGGCCGCGGTTGAGCACGTGGGTGTAGATCATGGTGGTCTTGACGTCCTTGTGGCCGAGCAATTCCTGCACGGTGCGAATGTCGTAGCCGGCTTCGAGCAGGTGAGTGGCGAAGGAATGGCGGAAGGTGTGGGGGCCGACCGGTTTGACGATGCCAGCGGCCTGGGCGGCTTGGCGCACAGCCTTCTGCACGGTACTCTCGCTGGTGTACCAGCGGTGGACAACGCCGGACCTGGGCTCCTTGGCCAGTCGGGCGGAGGGAAAGGCGAATTGCCAACCCCACTCGCGCTCGGCGTTGGGATACTTACGCTCCAGAGCAAAGGGCAGCGGCGCCGAGCCAAATCCTTTGGCCAAGTCTCGGTCGTGCACCAGTTTGACCTTGGCCAGGTGTTCATGCAGGGGCGCAACCAGGCTATCGGGCAGCATGGTCACGCGATCCTTCATGCCTTTGGCGTCGCGCACCAGGATCTCGTGTTGGTCGAAGTCGATGTCCTTGACGCGCAACTGCACGCACTCCGAGACGCGCATGCCGGTGCCGTAAAGAAGCTGCGCCATTAGTTTTTGCACGCCTGACAGCTTGTCCAGAATACGACGAACCTCATCCTTGGAGAGAACAGTGGGTAGATGTTCGGGCTTTCTGGCGCGGACGGCCTCGACCTGGAGGTCCAACGGTTGATGCAGGACGTGGCGATAGAGAAAGAGCAAGGCGCTAAGCGCTTGATTTTGGGTGGAGGCGGCAACGTTTTGATCGATGGCGAGATAGGTCAGGAAGGCTTGTACCTCGGCTGCGCCCATCTCCTTGGGGTGGCGCTTTTCGTGGAATAGGATGAAGCGCTTGATCCAGTGGGCGTAGGTCTCGCCCGTGCGCGGCGAGTAGTGCATCAGGCGGATGGCGTCATCCACCTGTTCGAGCAACTTCTTGGGACGAGGTTCTGTGCTCATTATTGCGCTTGACAGGGGCCGATAGCGGTGATAAGATGGAAGCGGCGAAGAACTCAGAGTGGTTTTCAGGCTCACGCAATCCGCATTTTAGCACAGGTCCTTTTCCGCATAAAATCCCGCAATAGGGTGATATGCGGCGAGCATTCCGCATTATCCTCCGCACAGGGACAGAAAGCGGAATAGAAGGCTGGCGGGATATGACGACCGGCATTCCCGCGAATCACTAGTTCGGCGGCACTGGCAAAAATTGATTTTAGGTTCGCCACCGTTCCCTTCATCTTGTCCAACTCGGTAACCGAAGGAGAATAAATGACCATGAGTACTGATAATCGTCCTGCAACATTAAAAAAACTTGACGGCAATTGGGTAGCGACTGGCGATGTCATGGGTAAGCCTGTTCAATATAATGTCGTTACAATACCAGCACTTCAAGAGCAGTTTACTGAAATATCAATGAATGATGTACAGTCACCCTCTCAATATGAAGCTCGAATCTTTATTGGGTTTGATAGCAACTCGAACCAGGTTATTGCACATTGGATGGATAGTTTTGGCGCCCAATATTCAATTCCGCATGGTACTGGTAGTATTTCAGAAAACACGATAGATTTTGTAGTTCCTTATCCAGACAGTTCGTTTAGAGACAGATTTGTGTACTACCCCGAAAACGACACTTGGATTTTGGAGATTACAGCCCAGCAGGCAGATGGTTCATGGAAGCACTTTGCAAAGTATTCTTTCAAACGGGCAACGTGAAGGCTAACAAAGACACCATCTGACGCTAAAGAGTCTGCTAAATGGCGCATTGCCGAGTAAGGATTTTTGTGAATCTGCAAAAAGCCGCCGAACAAAGCGTGCAGTGGATGGTGGGGATTCTGCGGCTTCGACAAGCATTTTTCTCACTTCGGGTTTTTTCTGCTCTCAGGCATTTTCTCAGCCCGCCCCACCACCACTAACGCCAACCGTTAGGCGCGTTAGCGCCATTTCGTTAGTCGCCAAGTTTCCTGAAATCAGTATTGTGAAAGAGGTTCGAGAATGCCAGTGAGTACAGATACCATAACCATTCGTGAGTTACACCCAGAAGAGTTGGGCAGGGTACGGGATCTTGGGAGACGCGCCTTTTCATTACCGATGGGTTTACTAATGGCCGCGACTGTATCACCTCAGGGGTGGGTGGCTCAAGATGCCTCAGGCACCATTATTGGTGCCCTCACGATAAGAATAGCACATATCGGAAAGCATCGAGTGGGAATACTTGACTGGGCCGTCGTTGACCCACTTTATCAGGGACATGGCATTGGTAAAGCCGTGCTTGAACAGGCACTCGTGTGGATGCGCCAGCAAAAATGCGACAAGATCGTTACCACCGGTGTAGACGGGTACAACTCACCTTCCTGGAATGCGGCTCACGCTTGTGGACTACGCTATTGGCCAGTTGTCCAACAACTTCGTGAATTTCGCTGGCACTGGCTCAAGTTGCTGTTAGTGATTCCCCATATTGGGGTTAGCACTTTTATTCTGCACTTGCCTACCAACGAACAGGAACAAGAACCACCAACGACAAGTGGTGTTCGAGCGATCATTGGCGTGATGCTATTCTTGGGTTTCTTCTTGCTACCGGTCAGTTCTGTACGCAACGTGGCCTGGGAGAGTTTGTCGCCATCAGCTTTGTTGGCACCACTAAACCCTGCCACCCTGCTTTGGGGAACAATCCTCACAGGCATTTATTTGGGCGTGCGCAGCACTGGACAGTGGCTCGCCGCCCGAACGCAACAGCTATCACTCACGTTTCGCCTGTGGGATTCGGGATTGATAATGGCTACCTTGTTGGCTGTCGCCTTTGGAGCATTCATTCCAGCCTTCGGGGGTGGCTTCTACATCCGCCAATCTCGATTCAACTACACTCGGGCATATCCGGAGATGGGCAAGATAATGCTCGCCGGAGCAGTTCCATCACTGGTGTTACTCGCCGTGTTCACGCTATGGATCAGGTTATCTCCTACCAATCCTGGTGCAGTTGTGATGCTCGGACAGTATATCGGTGTATCATTGGCTCTGACTGATACGGTGCTTTTCTTTCCACCTTTTCAGTCTTTGCCAGCAGGGCATATCTGGCGTTGGCGACGTGCAATCTGGTTTATAGGATTTGTGTGTTTTCTCGTCATCTGGCTTGTATTGCCGTATACGCCATGAAGCTGACATTAATCCAAGAACGATGCATCCGCTATAGAATCTGGTCAAGATGTGTTCGGTGTTCGTGTCGGACAAGAGAGTTAGTATGTGGTAGGTGCGCCTAACATCGCTTGCACACGGACGGGCGGGGGATTTCGCCCCGCCCGAAGGGATTCAGCCCCGAAAGCGGGTTCTACGCTTTGGGCTTTATCCGCCAAATCCCCGCCCGCCGGTGAAGCCAACCGTTGGCACGCCCCTTGCGCAACAAGGTGAAAACCGTTCAAGTAAGCAATTCGCCTTTTTAACTGTCTTATCGTTAACCCAATCAAGGAGATTTTATGAGCGATAATTGTTGTTCGCAAACGTCCGCAGGAAGTATGGTTTGCGAATTGCCACAAGTGACAGTTCAGCATAAGCCATCCGCAGAAGTATTTTGTCCTGAATGTAACCAAAAAGGAAAGGTTGTTCAAGGTCAAACTGTCAAGGCACTTTTGTCAGTTTCGTTGCGTTCAATTCAAGATACAGAGTATTATTTTTGCCGCACGCAATCTTGCCCTGTTGTTTATTATTCGGCTGATGGCAAGTCCGTTTTTACAACATCGCAATTGCGTGAGCGTGTTTATCAAAAAGAGCCAAGCGCAGATGATGTATTTGTATGCTATTGCTTCAAGCATACGGTATCAGAAATTCGTAATGCTTCACCTGAAGCCCGTGTTTCGATGGTAAATGATATTAATACTGGCATCCAAGCCAATCAATGCGCCTGTGATTTACGAAACCCGCAAGGTTCCTGTTGTTTAGGAAATGTGCGTAGTTTGATAAAGAACATAGAGCAGGTATCTGTCCCGTCATAAAGCACTTTCTGTTATAAGTTGTGGAGTCTTGCAAAACAAAAGCGTGCCAACAAAGCGTGCACTTGACGGGTGGGATTCTGCGCCATTTTCGGGCATTTTTCTACACCCGAACAGAATCCTGCTCCCAAAGTTTTATCTACGCCCGCCCACCCGCAAGTAACGCAAACCGTTGGGCCGCTTTTTCCACAACCTGTGCTGAAGTTTGACGATCAAAACTGCCTCTTGCATATCTGCACGGTTGTGCATACAATAGTACCATGACCTACGAATGGGATCCCATCAAAGCGAGAAGCAATCTTCGCAAACACGATATTGATTTTGCCGACGCCGCGACGGTGTTCTCAGATGACTACGCCCTCACCATTTCAGACGATGACCCGGATGAAGAACGTTTTGTCACGATGGGGATGGACGCATTGGGCAGAATCTTGGTTGTGGTATTCACTTGGCGTGGTCAGGACATTCGGATTATCTCAGCGCGGAAAGCCGAGCGCCATGAGAGGAAGCAATACGAAGGCTAAACTATGAAAGACAAATATGATTTCAGCGCAGGAAAACGAGGTGCGATTGATCCGATGCCTCGTGGTAAAACGCGGATCACGATTCGGATTGATGACGATGTGTTGGATTGGTTTCGCGGTGAAGTGCATGCAGCGGGCGGCGGCAACTATCAAACACTCATCAATCACGCGTTGCGGGAGTACGTTCAGAACCGTAAGCAACCGCTGGAAGACATTTTGCGGCGGGTCGTGCGTGAAGAGTTATCGGCCTCAAAGACGGTCAAAGGCGAGCGGGTTGTGGCGTAACCGGCGGCGGCCCAACACGGCGTGCGGCCGCCCCGCCCAACTGCCAAAGATAGGCGTCAATTCTGACGGTTGGCGATCGGTTCGGTGGCGGGCGGCTGACGCCGAGGCCGTTGGGCGGCAATGACCACAAAGACCCATCGCCCGCCATGCATCGCCCCATGAACACCATCAAGTCCAAGCAACGCGTCGCCGACCATGGGGAGGTCTTCACCCCGGCGTGGATGGTCGAGGCGATGCTCGACCTGGTGAAGGAGGAGACGGAGCGCATCGACGCCCGCTTTCTGGAGCCGGCCTGCGGCAGCGGCAACTTCCTGGTGCAGATCCTGCGGCGCAAGCTGGTCGCGGTGGATCTCAAATACGGCCCGTCGCAGTTCGAGCGGCGCTGCTATGCGCTGCTGGCGCTGATGTGCATCTACGGCATCGAGCTGCTGGCCGACAACATCGCCGAGTGCCGCGCCAATCTGCTGGAGATCCTGGTCGACTACCTCGATCTGGCTGAGGCGGACGAGCTCTATCGGGCCGCGTCCTACGTGCTGGGGCAGAATCTGGTGCACGGCGACGCGCTGGCCATGCGCACCCATGACAGCCAGCCGATCACCTTTGCCGAGTGGGGCTACCTGGGCAAGGGCAAGTTCCAGCGCCGCGACTTCCGCCTCGACACCCTCACCCTGTCGTCGACCTTCAGCGCCGAGGGCTCGCTCTTCGCCCACCTGGGCAAGCACGAGATCTTCACGCCGGTGAAAAGCTACCCGCCGATGACGGTGAGCGAGCTGGCTGCCGCGTTCGGCGACGCCCAGAAGGAGGCCCGATGAGCGGTTTGGGAACCATCCCGAAGGGACAGGCTGGTTTTGCGCTGCGGGGCCGCAACCCGGATGTGCTGACGTGCATCGCCAACCTCTCCAACGACGAGGTCTTCACGCCGCCGGAGTTCGCCAACCGCATGCTGGACACCCTGGCCGAGGCGTGGGCGGCGGACCACGGCGGCGCCAGCCTCTGGGCGGACAAGACGGTCAGGTTCCTGGACCCCTGCACGAAGTCGGGCGTCTTCCTGCGTGAGATCACCAGCCGCCTGACCCAGGGCCTGGCGGACGAGATGCCGGACCTCGAAGCGCGCGTCGATCACATTCTGACGCAGCAGGTCTACGGCATCGGCATCACCTACCTCACCAGCCTGCTGGCGCGGCGCAGCGTCTATTGCTCCAAGCACGCCAAGGGCAGGCACTCCATCGCCAGGGGCTTCGCCAGCGACGATGGCAACATCTGGTTCGAGCGGATGGAGCACACGTGGCGCAACGGCAGGTGCTCGTATTGCGGCGCCAGCCAGGCCACCCTTGACCGGGGCGAGGGACTTGAAACGCACGCCTATGCGTTCATCCACACCGACGATATCAAGACTCGGGTGGCCGAGTTGTTTGGAGGCGATATGCAGTTTGACGTGATCATTGGCAATCCGCCCTACCAGTTAGACGATGGCGGCTATGGCACGAGTGCAGCGCCGATCTATCAGTTGTTCGTGGAGAAGGCGCTCGACCTCGATCCGCGCTTCGCCGTCTTTGTGACGCCGTCGCGCTGGATGGCGGGAGGCAAGGGGCTCGACAAGTACCGGGAGCGGATGCTATCCGACAAGCGCCTGCGCAACATCTTGGATTACCCGAAGCTCTACGAGGGCTTTCCAGGCGTTAAGATCCGTGGCGGCATCTCCTACTTCCTGTGGGATCGTGACTACAACGGGCCGTGCGAAGTGCAAACCATCTGGGACGGGAAACCGACAGGGCCAGCAGTTGCTCGCCACCTCGATGCCTATGACATCCTCGTGCGACGCAATGAAGCCGTGCCGATCTTGGACAAGGTGAGGGCGCAGGGTGAGCCGACGCTCGACCTTCGAGTTTCCAGTCAGAAACCGTTTGGCCTCCGCACGTTTTTTCACGGCAAGTCAGACCCCAGTGGCCTTAAGGATCCCGTGAAGCTCTTCGGATCCCAAAAGATCAGCTACGTCGAGCGTTCAGAGATTCCGGCGAACGCTGCCTGGATCGACAAGTGGAAAGTGCTCATGACGGGCGTCCAAGGCACGAGCGCGGCAATTGAGACAAAGTTCCTGGCTAAGCCGATCATCGCTGAGCCCGGCACCGCATGCACCGAGACTTACCTCGTCGCGGGCGTCTTTGACACTGAAGCTGAGGCGGCAAAGTACGCGGTGTACTTGCGCACACGATTCGTTCGCTTCCTTGTATCGCTTCGAAAATCTACACAGCACGCAGCCAAGCAAGTCTATGCTTTCGTACCCGACCTCCCGCTGGATCAAGAGTGGACCGACGCCAAGCTCTACAAACGATACGGGTTGACCGAGGACGAGATTGCCTTCATCGAGTCGCAGGTCGCCGAACACGACGACTCTGCACCCGATGAACTCGCGACCGATGCAATCGACGATGAATAAGCCCACCATCGAAGAAATCCTCGCGCCCAAGCCGGAGGCCCGCCCATGACGCCGCTGGAACAGTTCTACACGGACGATCCCCGCTGGTACGAGAAGATCGGCGATATCCACGCCCTGTTGGAGCGCGTCAAGATCGGCGAGGAACAGACCATCCCTGCAAATGTCGGTGTAAATGTCGGTGCAAATGCCGGGCACTGGATAGTCATCGAGGGGCCGCAATGAGCAAACCCACCATCGAGGAGATCCTCGCGCCAAAGCCGGAAGCCCGGCCGCGCATCTACGCCTACGCGATTGACGACGAGGCGCACCAGGGCCTGCTCAAGGTGGGCCAGACCACGCGCGACGTGAAGCAGCGCGTGGCCGAGCAGCTCAAGACCGCCGCGATCAAGAACTACCGCATCGAAGTCGACCAGGCGGCCGAGCGCGCCGACGGCAGCCTCTTCAGCGACCACGAGGTGCGCGCGGCGCTGGCAAGAAAGGGCTTCGAGAAGGTCGAGGGGGAGTGGATGCGCTGCACGGTGGCCGACGTGCAGACCGTGCTGGCCGAGCTGCGCACCGGCCAGCGCTTCAGCGGCGCGCATCACGAGACCTTCGCCCTGCGCCGCGAGCAGGCCGAGGCGGTCGACAAGACCCACGCCTACTTCCACTCCATCTGGCAGGAGGACATGCACGCGGTGCCGCGCTTCCTCTGGAACGCCAAGATGCGCTTCGGCAAGACCTTCGCCGCCTACCAGCTCGCCAGGAGGCTGGGCGCCAGGCGCGTGCTGGTGGTCACGTTCAAGCCGGCCGTCGAAGATGCCTGGCAGACGGACCTGGAGTCCCACGTAGACTTCGACGGCTGGCAGTATCTCTCTCGCCACTGCGACGGCGACCCGAGCAAGATCAGCCGCCGCAAGCCGGTGGTCTATTTCGGCTCCTTCCAGGACCTGCTGGGCCGCGACCTGTTCGGCAACATCAAGTCCAAGAACGAATGGGTCCACACCGTCAATTGGGACCTCGTGGTCTTCGACGAGTACCATTTCGGCGCATGGCGCGACACGGCCAAGGAACTCTTCGAGGGCGAAGAGAAGGCGGTCGCCCTCAAGGAGACCAGGCTGGAGTACGGCAGCGACCTCGACGACGTGAACGAAGACCTCAGCGAACTCTCGGAGAAGGAAATCGAGTTCCTGCCCATCACAACCAAGGCCTACCTCTACCTGTCGGGCACGCCGTTCCGGGCGCTGGCCACCGGCGAGTTCATCGAGGAGCAGATCTTCAACTGGACGTACACCGATGAGCAGCGCGCCAGGGAGGAGTTTGCGACCAGGCGGCCGAACAAGCCCAACCCCTATGCGGCCCTGCCGCAAATGCGCCTCCTGACCTACCAGATGCCGGACGAACTGCTGGCCATCGCCAGCGCCGGGGAGTTCGATGAGTTCGATCTCAATGCGTTCTTTGAGGCTTCGGGCACAGGCGTGTGGGCGCAGTTCAAGCACAAGGACGACGTGCAGAAGTGGTTGGACATCATCCGCGGCGGCTACGCGCCCAAGTCGGTCGAGTTTCTGAAAACGGGCACGCGGCCGCCGTTTCCGTACTCGGACGTGCGCCTGCTGCCCTACCTGCAACACTCGTTCTGGTTCCTGCCCAACGTCGCAGCCTGCCACGCGATGGCCAACCTGCTGGCCGAGAAGCACAACACCTTCTGGCATCCCTACCAGGTGGTCGTCGCGGCCGGCGCCTCGGCCGGCATCGGGCTGGATGCGTTGCCGCCGGTGCGCCAGGCCATCGGCAGCGGCTTTGAAAGCAAGACCATCACCCTCTCCTGCGGCAAGCTCACCACCGGCGTCACTGTGCCGCAGTGGTCGTCGATCCTGATGCTGCGCAACCTCAAGTCGCCGGAGACCTACTTTCAGGCCGCGTTCCGCGTGCAGTCGCCCTGGTCCATCAAGAACCCCCACGGCGACGACCCGCACGAGGAGGAGATCCTCAAGCCGGTCTGCTTCGTGTTCGACTTTGCGCCCACGCGCGCGCTGCGCCAGCTCTCCGAGTACGGCATCGGCCTGTCGCCCAACGAGCCGAACCCGGAGAACGCGGTCAGGGAGCTGGTGTCGTTCCTGCCCGTGCTGGCCTACGACGGCGCGAACATGACGCAGATCGACGCGGGCGGCATCCTCGACATCGCCATGGCGGGCACCTCGGCCACGCTATTGGCCCGCAAGTGGGAGAGCGCGCTGCTGGTCAACGTGGACAACGACACCCTGCGCCGCATCCTGGACAACCCCGAGGCCATGGCCGCGGTGGAGCGCATCGAAGGCTGGCGCTCGCTGGGCGACAACATCATCGAGACCATCATCAACAAGAGCGAGAAGGTCAAGGCGCTCAAGAAGAAGGCCAAGGACCAAGACCTGACGGCCGGGGAGAAGCAGGAGCTCAGCGACGAGGAAAAGGAGTACAAGTCCAAGCGCAAGCTGGTGCAGGAGAAGCTGATCAAGTTCGCGACGCGCATTCCCGCGTTCATGTACCTGACCGACTTCCGCGAGAACACGCTGCAGGACGTGATCACCAGGCTGGAGCCGGACCTGTTCCTGGCCGTCACCGGCCTGACGGTCAAGGACTTCCACCTGCTGGTGCAGCTCAAGGTGTTCAACACCGAACAGATGAACCAGGCCGTGTTCGCCTTCCGGCGCTACGAAGATGCGTCGCTGCGCTACACCGGCATCGACAGCCATCCAGGGCTGACCCATTACGGGCTGTACGACACCGTGGTGGCGAGGGAGTGACGCGCGGTCAGGCGAACCTGTGGGTAACCGGTTGTAGCGGACGTCCCGCTGCGCGGCCCGCCGCTGAACCGGAACGTGAGCCAAAGAGCGATCTTTGTGGCCGTGAGCGACGTAGAAGGGCGCCTGGCGCGGGGCGCCGCCGACGACCCACTCCTCCTGGTCGGCGTGGCGCTGGTCCTGGAAGTGGCTGACAGGAACCTCCAGCAGCTCGGCCACCACGGCTGGTTTTGGTTCCCGTGGTTTGCTGTGCTACAATCGAAATCAGTTGATATGAGCGATAGCCAGCCCGTTCGAACGAAAGTGCGCTTGACGGGCGGCGCTATCAACAAGGTGTCCATCATGCAGCAATTGACAGCATGGGAGTTACGCCAGGCATATGCGCTTCGAATGGGATGCGGTGAAGAACAGGACAAACTTACGTGACCACAAGATCGACTTCGCGGACGTTCCACCTGTCTTCAACGGTCCTGTGTTGGTCGAGTTAGATGATCGCGAGGACTATGGAGAAGATCGCTGGATCGGCATTGGTCTCCTGAGGAACATCGCCGTTGTGGTCGTGTTCACTGAACCTCGGCACGATACAATCCGCATCGTATCAGTGCGCAAAGCGAACAAACATGAGCGGATGAGATATGAACAAGCACTCGAGAACTGATTGGCAGACCCTAGAGTCAATGACGGATGAAGAGATCGATTACTCCGATATCCCACCGCTGGGCGAGGACTTTTTCGCCCGCGCGACACTTCGTCGGCCGGAACAGGCGCAGGTCGTTGTGACGCTCGAGATCGATCCATTAGTATTCGCGTGGTTCGATGCTCAGGAAGATGGCTGGGAGCGGAGGATGCGGGCCGCGCTGCGGATTTACGTCGAAGCGCATAAAGAACAACTGCTCGTCCCGGCTGGTTGAACCCGCGCAAGGCTGCGCTGCGCCCTCGGCGGCAATCGGATCACTGATGAGAACGGGATTTGTCGAGAGATATGGCAAACTGACTGAACTTGATCGGGAATTCGATCTCAAGTTCTGGCAGGACCAGCCGGCCCAGGCGCGCTTCGACGCCGCCTGGGAACTAATCGTCCATGCGCACAGGGTCAAAGGCGGCGATGTTCGTCAACTCCGACTCCAGCGATCTGTTGAGACTTTTCAACGTCAACCAAGTGATGAGCATGTCACAGAGTAAGATCGAGATCCGCCCCCGGGACGCGGCCAAGAATCTGGAGACCGAAGAAGACACGATCCACTTGTTTCATCGAAGCATTGCTCTGAAGCCGGCCGAAGAGAGTTTTCGTCAGGGCTGGCAAGAGGCGTTGCGGGGAGAAACCCTGCCGATTGCTGAACTGTGGACCGGGATCGAAGCTTGATCGGCAGTGCAAATGAGCGAAGTATTCCAAAGCATCAAACAAGGCTTAACAGAGGCGATCGAGTTCGCCCAGGGACAGACGACCGGAGCGATTGTGCATGAGTTTGCGCCGCTCGACATCAAAGCTGTGCGGGCACAAGTTGGCATGACCCAGGCTGAGTTTGCAACGACATTCGGGATCAGCCTTGGAACCTTGCGGCATTGGGAACGCGGCGACAGGAAGCCGCAAGGACCTGCTCTGGTGCTGTTGAATGTTGTGGCGAAAGAGCCGGAGGCTGTTTTGCGGGCATTGAGCTCGACGTAACGGACTGCATGAACACCATCAAGTCCAAACAGCGCGTCGCCGACCATGGGGAGGTCTTCACCCCGGCGTGGATGGTCGAGGCGATGCTCGACCTGGTGAAGGAGGAGACGGAGCGCATCGACGCCCGCTTCCTGGAGCCGGCGTGCGGCAGCGGCAACTTCCTGGTGCAGATCCTGCGGCGCAAGCTGGCCGCGGTGGAGCTCAAGTACGGCCAGTCGCAGTTCGAGCGGGGTGTTATGCGCTGCTGGCGCTGATGTGCATCTACGGCATCGAGCTGCTGGCGGACAACATCCGTGCTGTGCAGTCTCTTTGACAGAATTGCATGCACTGCATACAATGATTGCATTGATGTCACCCCATAGGAGAGGTGTAGATGACTAGCCTGACCATTCGCAATGTGGACGATGCCACCAAGCAGAGGCTGCGCGTTCGGGCGGCGCGCCATGGGGTCTCGATGGAGGAGGAGGTGCGGCGCATCCTGAAAGAGGCGCTGCGCCCGGCGGAAGCGCCCTCCGGACTTGGCAAGCGCCTGCGGGATCGTTTTGCTGGGCTTGGCGCTGAGGAGTTCGTCGCGCCCAAACGGCATGCGCCGCGCAGCGCGCTGCAGTGGGATGAGCCGGCATGATCCTGCTCGATACCAACGTGCTGTCCGAGTTCATGCGTCCGCGACCACTGGCCAGCGTTGTCTCCTGGCTGGACGAACAGCCCGCGGGTGAGGTCTACACGAGCGCCATCAGCCGCGCGGAGATCGAGTTGGGGCTTATGCTGATGCCCCCGGGCCAGCGTCAGGAAGCCCTGCGCCAGGCGGCGTGGGCGATGTTCGCAGAGGACTTCGCCGGGCGTTGCCTGCCGTTCGATGAGGACGCAGCGCGCCATTACGCGGCCATCGTGTTTGCCCGGACACGGGCAGGCCGGCCAATCAGCGTGGAGGACGCCCAGATCGCCGCGATTGCGCTGGCGCACCAGATGCCGTTAGCCACGCGCAACACCACTGACTTCGAGTTGATTGACGGCCTTGAGGTTGTCAACCCCTGGACCGACGGCGCGTAGCCACCCCGGGGCTGACCCATTACGGGCTGTATGACACGGTGGTGGCCAGGGAGTGACGCGCGGATCGCAAATCCTGCCAAAAGATTTTAGTGGTGGTATAATTTCGGGGCATGAACATCTGGTTTACATGGCTTCACAGAGGCGATTGAGTTCGCCCAGGGACAGACGACCGGGGCGCGGTTTTTTTTGGAGACAAACCTTGACTGACCAAGTCACTCTTCCCAGTAAGTACAACGACAGAGACAGCTTCGACGCCGAGTTCGACGCGCTGCCCAGCGCCAGCGTGGCTCAGTTACAGACCGGCCATAGCGGGGCCGATGGCTCGGTCGGAGACCGGCCAGAGCGTGCAGAACTGGGCATGGTCATCGGCGGCTCCCTGTCCAAAGGGCTGGCTGTGCGGCTGGCGCGCGAGGTGAGCACCGAGGAGCTGGCCGTGGGCAGCTATGCTGTGGTGCGCGGCCAGAGCAAGCGCTTCTTCAGCATGATCACCGACGTGGAGCTGGGCGCGGCCAGCGACGAGGTGACGCTCAACCCGCCCGACGTCAGCGATCCCTTCCTGCGCGCCGTGCATGTGGGCACCAGCACCTTCGGCCTGCTTCACCTCAGCCCCATGCTGGTGCTGGACGAAAGCGGCGAGCCGCGGCCGGTCAAGACCGTGCCCGGCCATTTCAGCGCCGTGCGCGCGGCCAGCCAGGAAGAGGTCAGCGAGGTCTTTGGCGTAGAGGGCTACGACAAAGAGCGCGAGGCGCATTTCTTCCACGTCGGCCAGCCGTTGGACATGGGCGACGTCAAAGTGACGCTCAGCCTGGAACGGCTGGTGGAGCGTTCGTCGGGCGTCTTCGGCAAGAGCGGCACCGGCAAGACCTTCCTCAGCCGGCTGTTATTAGCCGGCATCATCAAAGATGGTGTGGCCGTCAACCTGATCTTCGACATGCACAACGAGTACGGCTGGGAGGGCAGCAGCGAGGGGGCCACCTCCAAGGTCAAGGGGCTGAAGCAGATCTTCCCCGACGGCCGGGTCAAGATCTTCACGCTGGACGACGAGTCCAGCCGGCGCCGCGGCTCCAACCCCGACTACACCGTTACCATCGGCTACGAGCAGGTGGAGCCGGACGACCTGGAGATGCTGCAAGGCATCCTCAATTTGAGCGAGCCGCAGGTGGGCGCGATCTACGCTCTGCACCGCTATCTGCAGCGCGACTGGCTGGCCAGCTTCCTCAACGATGAATGGCTGGAGCAGCAAGCGTCCTTCGATCCGGAGACCGGCAAGTCCAAGAGCGGCTTGCAGGTGCTGGCCGAGGAGACCAACCAACCCTTTCAGACGCTGGCCGCGCTGCGCCGCCGGCTGCTGCGCTTCGAGCGCTACGGCTTCCTCAAGCCCAAGGCGCTGGACGACTCGGTGGACCGCATTCTCAAACACCTGGACGCCAAGACCAACATCGTGCTCGAGTTCGGCCGCTACGGCAATATGCTGGACGCCTACATCTTCGTGGCCAATTTCCTCACCCGCCGCCTGCACCAGAAGTATGTTGAGATGAAGGAAAAGGCTTTCGGCAACAAGGCCGCCGAGCCGACACCGCTGGTGATCACCATCGAGGAGGCGCACAAGTTCCTCGATCCGCAGATCGCCGGCCACACCATCTTCGGCACCATTGCGCGCGAGCTGCGCAAATACAACGTCACCCTCTTCATCGTCGACCAGCGGCCCAGCCAGATCGACCAGGAAGTCATGAGCCAGATCGGTACGCGTGTCACCGCCCTGCTGGACGAGGAGAACGACATCCGCGCGGTGCTGATGGGCGTCAGCGGCGCGGCCGGGCTGAAGGAGGTGCTGGCCCGGCTGGAGACGCGCCAGCAGGCGTTGATCCTGGGCCACGCCGTGCCCATGCCGGTGGTGGTGCAAACGCGCAGCTATGACCTGGCGTTCTACAAGGCCATGGGCTTCGTGGACGAGGCCGAGCTGCCGGCGCGGTTAGCCGACAACGTGCGCAAGATGCGCGGCGACGCCGGCTTCGAAGGCTTCGATTGAAGTTACTACTCAGCCATAGGTGCCGGGCACTGGAATCTGCGCCTGCAATGAAGTCTGTGGAGCCGATTTCAGCCGCCTATGAGCTGCAAGTGCCCGGCACCTGAATAGTAACCGATTGAGGAATTTCGTCAAACCGGGGGGACGAAAGCGTCAATTGCACGCAACTAGTTTACGATTTGTTTACGATTGTGGGGTACAATGGGGGCCTATGCTCGCAGTAGAAGCGCCGTCCATTACGCTGCAAAGAGCGCGGCAGGATGATTTGCCGCTGCTTCGTCGCGTTTACGCCAGCACCCGGCTAGAAGAGCTGGCTGCTGGCGCCTGGAGCGATACACAGCGGGAATGGTTCGTGGAGATGCAGTTCGACGTGCAGATGCGCGCCTTTGGACAGGCATATCCTCACGCGGACTGGCAGATCGTGATCTGCGACGACCAGCCCATCGGCCGGTTGATCGTCGACCGCTCCACCGCCGCGATCCGTGTGGTGGACATCGCGCTGCTGCCTGAGCACCGCAACGCGGGCATCGGCTCCAGGCTGCTCGGACAAGTGCTGGACGAGGCAACGGCCGCCGGCACGCCAGTTGTGTTGCACGTAGCGAAGGCGAACCGGGCCAGCGCGCTGTACCAACGGCTGGGCTTCTTCGTCTCTGCGTGGGACGACGTGTATCTGGAGATGCAGTGGCGTCCTGGAGGTGACGCAGATCAGCTTAAGACTTCGGAAGTCGCCGCAGCACTCGAATGGACGTAGTTTCGGGTCAAAGACCAGTTCAACCCTTTTGCGGCGACTTCCGAAGTCTTGAGGTCGCCAGCCAACAACCGTTGTTCCCTTCGCAACTATAACTCACCAGGAGATACCTATGCCAGCCACACCCTATGTCGGCCAAATCATGGCGTTTGGGGGTAACTTCGCCCCCCAGGGCTGGGCGCTATGCGACGGCAGCCTGCTGCCGATCTCGCAGTACGAGACCCTGTTCACCCTGATCGGAACTACCTATGGCGGCGACGGCCAGACCACGTTCGCGCTGCCTGACCTGCGCAGCCGGGCTGCGCTGCACCAGGGCCAGGGGCCGGGCCTGAGCAGCTACGTTCTCGGCCAGAGCGGCGGCGCAGAGGAGGTCACGCTCACCGTAGGTCAATTGCCGCCGCACAGCCATCCGGTCATGGGCAACTCCGGCGCCGGGACCAGCCCGAGTCCATCCGGCGCGGTCTGGGCCGGCAGCCCGGTCAGCATCTACGCCGCCGGCGCGGCCGCCAACGCGGCTATGGCCGCGACCTCGATCTCGGCCAGCGGCGGCAGCCAGCCGCACGACAACATGCTGCCCTATCTCACGCTCAATTTCTGCATCGCGACCGAGGGCATCTATCCCTCGCAGAGCTAGGAGGCTCCTCATGACCGAACCTTTCATCGGCGAGATTCAGGTTTTTCCCTTCGGTTTCGCGCCGCGCGGCTGGGCGCAGTGCAACGGTCAATTGCTGCCCATTAACCAGTACCAGGCGCTCTTTTCGCTGCTGGGCACCATGTACGGCGGCGATGGACGGACCAACTTCGCCCTGCCTGACCTGCGCGGCCGCGTCCCTGTGGGCGTTGGCGGCGGTTTCGTTCAGGGCCAACGGGCCGGCGAGGAGGCTCACACGCTGATCCTCTCCGAGATGCCCGCGCACGTCCATCAGGCCATCGCCAGCTCTGCGTCGCCTTCCTCCCCCAACCCGTCCGGCGCAACCTGGGCCAACACAGGCGCCGACGTCTACGCAGCCAGCCCCAACGCGCCGATGGCCGGCAACGCCATCACGCCAATGGGCGGCAGCCAGGCCCACGAGAACCGTTCCCCCTACCTGGCGTTGAATTTCTGCATCGCCCTGGTGGGGATCTACCCGTCGCGCAGTTGAGACCCATTCACCTGAGGAGACAACCTTATGAGCGATCCATTTATCGGCGAGATCAGACTGTTTGGTTTCAACTTCGCACCCACGGGTTGGGCGCAGTGCAACGGCCAGTTGCTGGCGATCAGCCAGAATACAGCCTTGTTTTCGATCCTGGGCGTCACCTACGGCGGCGACGGCCGCACCACCTTTGCCCTGCCCAATCTGCAGGGCCAGGCGGCGCTGGGCGCCGGCCAGGGGCCCGGTCTCTCCTACCACACGCTGGGCGAAAGCGGCGGCGCGGCCGCGGTGACGCTGCTCAACAGCGAAATGCCGCAGCACATGCACCCAGTCGCAGCCAGCACGAACCTCGGCGACCAATCAAGTCCGGCCAACACCGTGTGGGCCACCGGCGCGGGCGGTCGCGGCCAGAACTTCTACGCCAGCGGCGCGGACGAGGCCATGAGCAGCCAGGCTATCGGGCCGGCCGGCGGCAGCCAGCCGCATAACAACCTGCCGCCCTATCTGGCGCTCAATTTCTGCATCTGTCTGCAAGGCGTTTTTCCGCCGAGATCATAGTGAACTACTCAGGCGCCGGGCGCGTTCAGCCTGCGATGTGCGTCCGGCGCCTGAGCTAACATCGATTCAGGGACCAGGAGGGTAAAGACATGACCACACGAAATCGGGGTTTCTACATGACTGGCGCTTCACATCACGACGACCGAGCGCGGCCGGCTGGCCGCGCCTGGCTCAGCATCCTCGTGGCAGCGCTGTTGCTGGTTACGGGCCTGCTGGCGCCGGCCGCGCCCGCTCAGGCGGCCGGCACGATCACTGTCACTACTACAACTGACGAATACGATCTGGTTCCGAATGCGAGCTGTTCGCTGCGCGAGGCGATCCAATCGGCCAACACCAACACCAACTTCGGCGGCTGCACCCGCTCCGGCACATCGCCCTACACCATTGACCTGCCCGCGGGCACGTACCGGTTGACTATCGGCGGGGCCAACGAGGACAACAACGCCAGCGGTGACCTGGATATCCTGGTCAGCGGTACGGCACTGGCCGGCGCCGGCGCCGGCAGCACCATCATCCAGCAAACCACAGATGACCGGGTGATCGACTTCAACCCCACGGTCGGTCCTAGCTTTTCGGGCAGCATCTCCAATCTGACGATCACCGGCGGCAACGTGGGCATCAGCTTCGGCGGCGGTGGCATCATCTACGGCGACTCCAACGGCGGCGGCACGTTGACGCTGACCGGTGTGACGGTGGATGGCAACCGCGCTACTGGTGGCCCGGGCGGTGGCATTGCGTCGGGCGAGCGCGGCAATCTGACCATCATCAACAGCACCATCTCCAACAACATGGCTAGTTCGGCTGGCGGCACTGGCGGCGGGATTAGCTTTCTAAGTAACAGCACTACCGACCAACTGAACATCAGCAACTCGACGATATCGGACAATCGCGCGGCGTGGACCGGTAACGCCGGCGGCGGCCTGCACATCAGCGGCGGCATAGCCACGATCCAGCGCGTTCACTTGGTTAACAACCGGGCCGCTGATGAATTCCTGTCACCCACGGGCCTGGGCGGCGCCATCGCCCACCTGAACGGCATGCTGACTGTCAGCTTCAGCCGCTTTGTCGGGAATTCCGGTACCAGCGGCAGCGGCATCCATCAATCGGAAAGCAGCGGCTCGACCACGGCCAACGACAACTGGTGGGGCGTCAACACCGGACCGGGGGTCGGCGTTCTGTCTGGCATGCCGGCGCCCACCCGCTGGCTGCAACTGCGCCATAACGCCAATCCGACGGATGTGCCCACCACCACCTCGACGACCCTCACGGCCGACATCCTGGGCCTGAGCACCGGCGGCTCGACGACGGCGGGGAACCTGTCAGGTCTGCCGCCGTTCCCCCAGCCGGCCGGCGTGATCTTCAGCAACCCGGTCCTGGGCACGCTGTCGGGCGCGGCGACGCAGTTCACCAACGGGGAGGCGACGGCCACCTACACGGCCGGCGCCACGCCCGGCTCAGGCAGCGCCAATGCCACGGCCGACAGCCAGACGGCGCCTGTCAACTTCAACGTGCCGCAGGCGGTGTTGTTGGCCGGTTTCAGCGCTGAGGGACAGACGGATCGGGTGCTGGTGCAGTGGGAGACCGTGAGCGAGATGGACAACCTGGGCTTCAACCTGTGGCGCGGCGTGTCGCCGGACGGGCCAGACAGGCAGCTCAACGTCGATTTGATCCTCTCGCAGGCGCCGGGCAGCACTCAGGGTCATAACTACCAATGGATCGACCAGGCTGACCTTATCCCCGGTGCAACCTACTTTTACTGGCTGGAAGATGTGGATGTCAACGGCATGACGACGCGGCACGGACCGGTCAGCGCCACCCTGGACACGCCCACAGCCGTGACGCTGGGCGGGCTGTCTGCCAACCCTGGCGCGGCCGCAGCCGTACCCTGGGGGCTGCCAGCGCTGCTGACGGCGCTGGGCGCGGCCGCAGCGTTGGCCTGGCGCCGTCGTTAAATCCCCCAGCAGGTAGCGTTTGATCAACGAGGCCGCGCGGGGCGCGGCCTCGTTCTTGTGGCGGGGTATGCCAGAGGTGGAGCCATAGTGCTGGCAGTCACGTTTGAGGATGCTTTTTCTGCCATTCGTGTTCCAGGATCGCATAGTGCAACGTGTCCCAGTAGCGGCCCTTGAAATGCTCCGCGTCGCGCAGCTTGCCCTCCAACCGCATGCCCAGCTTCTCCAGCACCCGCGCTGAGGCGACGTTTTCGGCCAGGCAGTGGGCCGAGATGCGATGTAGGCGCAGTTGTTCGAAGCCGAAGTGCATCAGCGCACGGGACGCTTCGCTGGCGTAGCCCCGGCCCCAGTGCTGCGGGTCCAGCTCGTAGCCGATGTCGGCCTCATGCCCGCCGGCCGTCTTGATGCGGATGCCGGCGTTGCCGATCAGTTGGTCGGTGGCTGGCAGCGTGATGGCCATCTGGAACTTCAGGCGCGGCTGGCGCTCCTGCTGGGCGATAAAGCGGGCCACGAAAGTCTGCACGTCATCTGGCGTTCGCTTGGTCCACGCGTAGAAGCGCAGGTAGCGAGGGTCGTTCTGGTAAGCCAGCACGGCTCGCCAGTCATCCTCGACAAAGTCCCGCAACAGCAGGCGCTCAGTGGTAAGAACCATGAGCCAGGGGCTTACCACAGTTCAAACGGCCGCCACGGAGCAGTGAGGGATGCCCCGAGATCAATCTGCGGCGTGCGCGGCGTGCGGTAGATCAGCACTATTTCGTCGTCGGGCGTGGCTTCCAGCGCGCCGTCATGGTCGATCCACAGCGGGCCAAGCCAGCGCTCCCAGCTCAGCTTCGCATACCACTCCGGCACGGCCGGCGACAGCGCGCCCAGGTCGTAGCCGCCGATCTCGGCCTGCAAGCGGCGCATGACGGCCGCGCCGTAGCCGCGCTGGCGGTGAGCGGCATGTGTGGCCACGCCCTCCACGTAGGCCGCGTTCAGCCACGGTCCGTCCCCCACGCGCAGTGGACGGTCCAGCCAGAGCGCATGGGCCACAAGCTGGCCGTCCATGGTGCCCAGCACATGGACGCGGTCGGCGCAAAGGTCCATGTAATAGGCGTAGTCCAGCTCGAAGACCTCCGAGCAGAGCGCAATGACTGCCTTCAACTGGGCAGGCGTCATGACAGCGGAGGAAACGGTGAGTAACTCGAAAGCCATAGCCTGATCTTATCCGGCGGATCGCAGCTCGCGGATCACCCGGCAGGGGTTGCCGGCAGCAAAAACGTCGGCAGGAATGTCGCGCGTGACGACGCTCCCTGCGCCGATCACGCTGCGATCGCCGATGCGGACGCCTGGGCAGAGCACCACGCTGCCGCCGATCCAGACGTGCGAACCGATGGTGATCGGCTTGGCGAACTCCAGCCCGCTGGCGCGCTCCTGCCAATCGACCGGATGGGTCGCCGTGTAGATCTGGACGTTCGGCCCAAACATGACGCTGTCGCCGATGACGACGGGGGTAACGTCCAGGACGACGCAGTTGAAGTTGAAGTAGACGCCCTGCCCGACGGTGATGTTGCTGCCGTAGTCGCAGTAAAAGGGCGGCTCGATGTACAGGCCGGGCCCTTGCGCGCCGATCAGCTCGTGCAGCAGGCGCTGGCGCAGCTCCGGCTGGTCGTCACGCGAGTCGTTGTACTGTTTGAGCAGCAGGCGGCAGCGGCTGCGCTCGGCTGTCAACTGTGCATCGGCGGCGTTGTACAGCTCGCCGGCCAGCATCTTGTCCTTTTCACTTGTCATGGATTTTGGGTTGCCTTTCTGGTTTGTTCCCCTTGCGCAATCCACTCCTCCAGCACCTTGCGATGCCGCGCTTCCAGCTTGACCAGCCGCCGCTTGCCACTGAGCAGCGCCTCGGCCTGCTCAAAACTCAGTCCATGCACCTTCATCAGGTAGGCGGCGACCAGCGTGGCCGAGCGGCCGCGGCCCTTGGCGCAATGGACCAGCACGCTGCGCCCCTGGGTGGTTTGCTCCTGCATCCAGCGCACACCTGCGTCCAGCACCTCCGACTGCGGCACAGTCACGTCCAGCACCTTGAGCTTGGTGTGTGCGATGCCGTGCTGCGCGTAGAAGTCCAGGTCGCTGCTGCGCTCGGCGCGGATGTCCACCACGGCGTCGATGCCATGCTCCAGCAGGAATTGGTAGTCGCGGCGGTAGGTCGGCGCGCCGCCCAGCCAAAGCGTTTCGGTGATGTCATCGTGCGGCGCGATCTGCGTGAACCACAGGTTGTCGCTGACCTTTTCGTGGTAGAAGCGAATGGCAGGATAAAGTTGGTCGAAGATCCAATGGAACGGGTTCATGGCACTCCAAGTACTGTCATGATCGGGGACAAGATCGTCAGCCGGATTATAGCATGGCCGCAGCAGGCTTGCCAGTTCACGGGCTTGACCTGGTTCTGTTAGCGGTTATAATACTGTCGTGATCCTCTTGACTCAGGTTTGATTGATGTGAGGTGGTGACATGGCTGTAGCGGCTGATGCCTTGGTTCTGCCCCGATCCGGGCAAGTACATATGGACATTCGGGTTAGCGCCGATATCAATGTGGGCGCTGCCATGGCGCGACGTCGTGTGAATGCCTTTTTGGCGACGCATGTAGGTAACTTGTTGCTGGCTGATGAACCGGTGATGGTGCTGACAGATCGCATTGTCTGGCGCGTTCCCGTGGATCTCACGGCTCCGTCGAAGGGGCGCATAGGGCGCGTCGGCGAAATTGATGTCGATATTGAGAGCGGTGAACTACTGGTCGACGATGTCCAACTCGAGGGGATGCACCATCATGCCAACAATCTTACTGCCCGTACTACATCGTAGACAGCTTGGTGAATTCAACTGCCTGCCAGCCTGCGCAAGCATGGTGTTGGGCTACTGGGGAATTCAGTCGACTGAAATGGACTTGGCAAGGCAGCTAGGGACAACCTCTATGGGGACGCCTGGAAGTCGCCTCTTGCGGCTCAGCAGCCCGACAATGCAGGTGTTTTTTGGTCCTTTTACGCTGACAATGCTAAAAAGGCATCTTGAACAGCGACAACCGATCATCGCGCTGGTCC
>CAZVGR010000017.1:40242-68144 GCA_964626845.1 uncultured Anaerolinea sp. | reverse complement strand
GAGGCTCGTGTCAAGTGCCGGGCACCTCAACAACTTTGTTTACGATGTACTGAGCTTGTCGAAGTGTAGCGGGTTGAGGGTGCATACCGTCCATGAGGGCAGCCAAAACCAGCGTATCGAGACCGGAGCGGGTCTCCACGCGATGTCCTCCGGTCTCGATACGGGACAGGCAGCAACTCCTGGCTTAGCAGGTTTGTTGCGCGTGAGAAACTTCTTGGCTAAACGCCGCCCGTCCCTACTCGACCTACGCGTTCTCGTCATCGTCGATCGCCTTTGAGTCAACACGCCACGGAGAACACATGCTCATCACTTTTCTTGCTATCGGCTCGCGCGGCGACGTGCAGCCTTACCTGGCGCTGGGCGTGGCCTTGCAGAAGCTCGGCCACCGTGCCCGCATTGCCACCTTCGAGAACTTCGCCCCCTTCGTCGCCAGCTTCGGGCTGGAATTCTACCCGATCCACGGCGACGTCGCCAGCGTGGCCGCCGATCATGGCACGCGCGGCGCGATGCAGGCCGATAACCCCATCAAGCTGCTCTTCAGCTTTAACAAGCTCAAAGAGCTGGCCGCGGGCTTACAGCGCGACCTGTTCGACGCCTGCGCAGGGTCGGATGCCATTGTCTACCACCCCGGCCCGTCCATCGGCTATTTTGCCGCGCGCGAGCTGGGGATACCTGGCATCCTGGCCGCGCCCTTTCCCATGACGCCGACGCGCGCCTACCCGTCGCTGATCTTCTACGACAAGCCGCGGCTGGGCGGTCGCGCCAACTATCTGACCCACAAGGTCTTTGAGCAGATCATGTGGATGGCGGGCAAGTCGCCGATCAAGCAGTTCTGGCAGCAGCACTTCGGCCGGGCGCCGCAGGACTTCGGCTGTCCCTACGGCCGGCAGACCAGCGCGGCCATGCCGACCGTCGTCTCGTGCAGCAACTACGTCTTCCCCAGGCCCGACGACTGGCCGGAACACGTCCACAACACCGGCTACTGGTACCTGGACGACGAAGCCGCCTGGCAGCCGCCGGACGACCTGCTTGCATTTCTGGATCGCGGCGCGCCGCCGGTCTATGTCGGCTTCGGCAGCATGGGCGATCCCACCCAGGCTGCGCAAACCACCCGCCTGGTGATCGACGCCTTGCAGGCTGCCGGTCAGCGCGGCGTGCTGGCGACGGGCTGGAGCGGCATGGCGCAAGTCGACCGCCTCCCCGCCAGCATCTTCATGCTGGACAGCGCGCCGCACTCGTGGCTCTTCCCGCGCATGGCGACCGTCGTCCACCACGGCGGCGCCGGCACCACAGCGGCCGGCCTGCGCGCCGGCGTGCCCAACATCGTCATCCCCCACAGCAACGACCAGTTCGCCTGGGCGCGCCGCGTGTATGAGTTGGGCGCCGGCCCCCAACCGATCCCTCGCAAAAAGCTTACTTCACCAGGATTGGCCGAGGCCATCGACAGCGCCCTGACGCCCCCGGTCCATGTGGCCGCCCAAGAGCTCGGAGCGAATATCCAAAGCGAGCGCGGCGCGGAGAGGGCAGCCAGGATCATCGCCGACGCTGCGCAGGGCAGCCGGTGATATAACCCACTAACGGGGGGAGCGGCCGCGCAGAAACCGCCCGACCAACGCCTCTGAGTCGAACGGTTCTTCGACAAGCTGCGGTTGCATGTATCCCAATACCCCGCTAAGAAACAGCGGCCCCACCAAGGCGGCAAGCGCTTCCATAGGCGGCTCTTCGACCAACAAGCCCTCCGCCTGGTAGCGCTGCAAGAGCGCAGCATTCTCCCCCGAGATCTGCAAAGGGGTGTGCATGATCATCCCCAGGTCCGGTTGGCGCGGGATTTCGTCGATGATCGCCAAAATCACCCGACCGCGAGTGGTCATCAGGTGATGGTAGAATTGCACGATGCGCAGCAGGTCCGCTTCGACATCACCGCTATATCTGATGCCCGCCGCCGCAAAGCGCTCTGCCTCCTGCTCCACGACAGCGCGCATCAGTTTTTCTTTGCTGCCGAAACGTCGGAAGAGCGTCACCTCGTTGATGCCGGCCGCGGCGGCAATCTCGCGCGTGGTGGCGCCGCTGTAGCCCCGTTGGACGATCACGTCCAGGGCGGCGTCCAAGATCTGCTGGTCGGTGATGGGTCGGGCCATGGGTCACTCCTGCTTTTGGGCGCATTATCGCCGATTCCCTCCGTTGCAACAAACCGTGGTTTGACTCGCCGCGCTTTTGAGATATAATGCAAGCACTTACTTGCATTACTCGATGTTTGACCTGCATCAAGGAGCCAGTCGATCAACCATGTTCAGCCAACTTGCATCTCTTCTGCTTCCTGGCCACGGCAACGAACGGGCCAAGCCATCGCTGGACGGCATTCTGGCGCAGGCCGATCAGCATGTTTTCAACCTGGAGTCGCGCATCGAGCCGGCTCCGGAATCCCGGCCGCGCACTCCCTTTGACAGCGACCTGCCACGCGAGCAGGTTTCCATGTTGAACTTCAGTGCATGGCAGCGGCTTAGAGTCCTCCCCAAGGCTGGGCCGCTCATTGCCAACATGCGACGGGGCGCTCGCCTGTACGATCATGCCTTCCCCGCCGCCAGCAACGAGGCGACTCCGGATTTCATCGCCCGACTAGAGGCAAAGGCGCGCGCCGCAGGGGCCAGGGACGTTGCCTACGTGCAGGTACCGCGCAACGCAATCTTTCGCGATAAGGGGATTCCGGCCGAATACGCCATCCTCTTCACAGTCGAGATGGACAAGGAGCCTATAACGACCGCGCCCAGTTTCGAGTGCCAGTTGGAAGTGATGGACGGTTACAAGCGCATGTCAAGCATTGCCAACAAGCTGACGCACTTCCTGCGGCGTAACGGCTATGCGGCCTATCCGGGCACTGCACTGGGAGGACTGACCGACTACGTCTACCTGGCCGAGCTGGCCGGGCTGGGCGCGATTGGCTACCACGGCCTGCTGATCTCGCCCGGCGAGGGCGCCCGGCTGCGCATCAACACCATCTACACCAACATCAACAATCTGCCAACCCTACAGGCACAAGACAAAGTGAACGAGCACCTCTGGGTGCGCGACTTTTGCGCCATGTGCAGGAAATGCATCCGAAAATGCCCGGTCGATGCCATCTTCGACCAGCCGCGGCCGCGCGGCGACGGCGGCATGCAGACTATCGATCATGCGGCTTGTCGCGATTACTTCACGGCTAACTACGGCTGCGCGATCTGCCTGGCGACCTGCCCCTTCAGCCAGGTGGGCTACGAAGCGGTCAAAGCCCGCTTCAAGGGCAACGCCAGCGCGCCCCAATTCCGTATTTCCTTGATGCCGGCGCCCGTGCGTGAACAGGTCCATATGGGCGGCTAACCGATCAGCCTGAGCGCCGCCGCGATGTCCTCGGCGATCATCTGGCGCTTGCTCTTTTCGATGAAGAAGCTGGGGCCGGTCTGGCGCGCCGCCGTCAGCGGCGCATCAGCGTCACGAACACATAGCCATAGCCCGCGGCCAGCAGCACCTCCGAGGCCAGAAAGCCCCAGCCCACGGCGCTCAGCAGGCCGCTGCTCAGGCCGATGATGGTGACGATGGCCGAGCCGGTCACCACGGCGAAGTTGCCCAGGCTCAGGGCGCGCTGCACCACCGGCTCGCTGGCCTTGCGCGCCATGCCCAGCATCAGCCCCGCGCCGAGCACGGCCGCGCCGAAGTAGCGCGCCTGCAGGATGGCCGACGGGTTAGGATCCAGTCCCAGCACGGTCAGATAAGCAGCCGGCGTCAGCAGCGTAGCCACGCCGTAGAGCACGCCGATGATGGCCGTGATAGTCAACAGGAAAGTCAGCATACAGGGTCACTCAACGCGGCGGGATTGTCACCAACAGGCTATAGCCTGTGCTGGATGGGCCGCTGTTGAGCACAGTGATGATGTAGTCCTGCGTGCTGGGCAGCGGGCCGCTCCAGCGCGTCGCGCCGGCATGGTCAGAGATCAGCACCGCGCCATCCGCGCCGCTGATGGTGATGTAGGCCTGCGGCGAGTCGGCTGACAGCGCCGCCGAGAGGGTCTGGCCGGCCGCTGCGCCCAGGATGTAGCTGCGGGCGCCGCCCGACTCCACCACACCCTGCACGGTGGCATAGGTCGCGCCGCGCGCAAAGCGGATGCGCTGCGGGGCCGGCTGCGGCCGCGGCGCAGGGGGAACGGTCACGGTCAACGCGTAGCCGGTAGCGGCGCCCCAGTTGTGTACGTCGATGATGTAGTCTTGCGTTGAGGGCAGTGAGCCGCTCCACTGGGTTGCGCCGGCGTGATCCGACAGCAGCACTGTGCCATCTGCGCCCCAGATGACCAGCATGGCCTGGCCGTTGTTGGCAGAGAGCACTGCCGACAGGGTCTGGCCGGCCTGCGCCCGCAAAAGCCAGCGGTCCACGCCATCCTGGCCCAGGCTGCCTTGCACAGTGGCCGAGCTGCCGCCGGAGGGAAACTGGATGCGCTGCGATGTGGGCTGGGGAACCGGGGTGGGCTGCGGCGCGGGGCCGGGCGGCACGACCACACGCAGGCTGTAGCCGGTCCAGTCGTAGCCAGTGTTGATGACGCTGATGAGATAGTCCTGGCTGCTGGGCGCTGGCCCACTCCATCCAGGCGCATCGGCGTGGTCAGAGATCAGCACAGTACCATCTGCGCCCCAAATCGCCAGGTTGACCTGGCCGTTGCCCGAGGAGATGTCGGCCTGCAGGGTCTGGCCGGCCTGGACGTTGAGGACGTAGCGATCGCTGGCCAGGCCAGGCAGTTGGCCCTGGACAGTGGCCGAGCTGCCGCCGCGGCTGAAACGAATGCGCTGCGGGTCAGGATCAGGGGCCGGCGCAGGCGTGGGCGGGACGGCAACCTGCAAGGTGTAATACGCGCCGTCGCTGCCCACGTTGCGCACATCCAGATAGTAGTCCTGTGTGCTGGGCAGCGGGCCGCTCCACTGGCTGGCGCTGGCGTGGTCAGACAGCAGCACCGTGCCATCTGCGCCCCAGACGACCACGACGGCCTGGTTGTTGTCGGCAAACACCGACAGAGAAAGGGTCTGGCCGGCGCTGGCCCGCAGCACGTAGCGGTCGCTGCCGCCGGGCGCCAGATAGCCCTGCTGCCAGGCGATAGCGCTGCCTGGATCGAACTGGATACGCATGCCGCCATCTTGCGCCAAAGGCGCGGCCAGAAAAGCGGCCGGCGGGGCTGAGGCAGCCGGCACGGCCGCCGTCAACCCCAGGGCGAGCACGACAACCAACAGCAGTGAAAAAGTTGATGAACGGGACATAGCATCTCCTTAAAGGTTACTATTCAGGCGCCAGGCAGTTGTCTATGCGCCTACAACGTTGTCTGCCGAGCCGGTTCTTGCCGCATGTCGACCAAAAGCGCCCGGCGCCTGAGGACTGAGTGGGTCGTAAACAAAGTTGTTGAGGCGCCCGGTACTTGGCACGAGCTTCTGATCATGTACGAATCGTCGCCAAAGTGCCGGGCACCGATCAACGACTGAAAACAGCCAACACCTGCTGCACGCCCTGCAGCAGCCAGCTCAGCCAGCCCGGCTGACCGGACGTCGCACCCATGCCGCCCTGCGTCACGGCCGTCGGCCGCTCCACCGCCACGCTCACAGGCCCGTGCAGCGTCGTCTGCCCGGCCAGATCCAGGTCCTCCAGCCAGTACCAGACGGTCTCTCCAGCCGCCGCACCCCGATCCACGTAGCTGTAGACGAAGCCAGCCGTCCCGCCTGGCGCCTGCGCAGGGATGAAGCCCAACCGCCTCTCCGGTCCCTCCGCACTGGCGCTGCGGTACAGCGTGAAGCCCAGGTTGTCCAGCTCGCTCACCGTCTCCCACGAGATCACCACGCCCTCGGCCGTGTTGGCTGCGCTCAATGCCGCCAACACCACGGCCAGCGGCTGGCTGTCATACTCATACGCGCCGATGTCGCAGAGATCGCCACCCTTGCCGGCCCCGCCTGCGCGGGCGTAGTCGCGTTGATCCACCGTGAGCGTGCTGCCACAGCCATTGGCTTCCAGCGGGTCCTTGGGGATGGCGTCGATGGCTACGCTACCCGCGCCCAGCCCATGGGTCCACGTCGGCCCGCCGTTGTCGCCCAGCTCGCCCAGGTTCAAGTCGCCGCTTCCCTTGTTCTGTTGATCCCCGGTCCCGGTGAAGCCGCAGCTCGTGCCGCTCTCGATGTTGTAGCCGTCTGAGACCCATGTTGCGCCCGCCTGAACCAGGCAATCGCCCCCGGTCGCTTGCAGCGCCACGATGCTATTCTGCACCGTCACCGTGCCGCTGGCATAGGTGTAGATGCCGCCGCCGCCAGCAACACCGGCTGAATTCCCGGTGATGGTGCTTTGCAGCACCGTCAGCAAGGCGCCCGTGTACACCCCGCCGCCGTAAGTGGCCGAGTTGCCGCTGATGGTGCTGTTTTCCACGGTCAATCGGCTGGCGTTGTAGATGCCGCCCGCGTTGCTGAAACGGTCGGGGTTGCTGGCGACGTTGCCGCTGATGGTGCTGCGTTGCACCACCATGACACCGTCCCAGTTGTACAGCCCGCCGCCGCTGGCAAAACCTTCCGCCCCGCTGCTGATGGCCACATTGTCACGGATGGTGCTGGTTTGCACCGTCACTGTGCCGCGCTCGTTATGGATCCCGCCGCCGAACGCGTTACTATCCGGCGCGCTGCTGACCGTGTTGCCGGACAGGGTGGTGGCTTGCACCGTCACCGTGCCGCCATAGTTGGAGATGCCACCGCCATCCGCTCCGGCCGAGTTGCCCGACAGGGTGCTGCTCTGCACCGTCAGTGTGCCGATGTCGAGTTGGTAGCTGCTGTTGTAGATGCCGCCGCCACCCTCTCCGGCCGAGTTGCCGGAGAGGGTGCTGTTCTGCACTGTCACTGCGCCGGACCAGTTGGCGATCCCGCCGCCAACGGAGTCCGCCGTGTTCTCCGAAATGGCGCTGTTGTCCTGCACCGTCACGGCGCCCGTATAGTTCAAGATGCCGCCGCCATAATAAGCGGAGTTGCCGGACAGGGTGCTGGCTTGCACCGTCACCGTGCCGCCGTCGTTGTAGATGCCGCCGCCAACAACACCGGCCGAATTGCCAGAGAGGGTGCTGTTGCCCGTCACCGTCACTGTGCCGTTGCTATTGTGGATGCCGCCGCCAAGATAGGCCGAATTGCCGGAGAGGGTGCTGGCTTGCACCGTCACCGTGCCGCCGTCGTTGAAGATGCCGCCGCCATGGTTGCTGGACTTGTTGCTAGAAAGGGTGCTCTGTGTAACGAGCAGCGTGCCGTTGGCGTTGTAGATGCCGCCGCCAGTCATGCTGGCCGAGTTGCCGGAGAGAGTGCTGCTCTGCACCGTGACTGTACCACCGGAGTTAAAAAAGCAGCCGCCGGAGACAGCCGTGTTGTTCGATAGGGTGCTGCTTTGCACCGTCACCGTGCCGCCGATGTTGAAGATGCCGGCCCCTACGGATGCAGAGCCGCCGCTGATGGTGGTCTGCTTGAGGGTCAGGTCGCCGCCCGTGACCACTGTGAGCAGGCTGAACGATCCCATAGCGCCGCCATCGCGGGTGATGGCATAGCCATTGCCTTCCAGCGTGATGGCGCTGGTGATCTGCGGCAGCGCCGCTGTCAGGCCGACGTTCACGGTCAAGTTGATGGTGTCGGCGCCTGTTGGGTCGCCCTGGGTGCAGCCTCCCTGCACCGTACCATTGTTGGCCGTGGTGATGGCCTGCGCCAGCGTGCAGTTCGTGCCATCCACGGTGATCGTAGCGGCCAGCGCAGGCGCGGACGTCAGCCCCAGCGCCAGCAGCAGGGCCACACCTGCCAGACTCAGCCGCAGCCGCCGCTGCAAGCGCCGCCGCTGCCCGCGCGACAGGCGCGTCAGCCGCGCATAGCTCTCCGCAAAACGCTGCCGCAGGCTGCCATCGGACCGGACAAGCTGCACTGCCGCTTCAGGCCGCTCAGCCACCTCGCGCACAGCCGCCTCCCAGGCCGCATCGCCGGGGTCAACCCAGGGGAATGCAGGTGGTGCCATGATCGTGCTCCTTGGGCGCATCACGCGCCAGGGGTGAAAGGGAATTGGAGACAGAGAAGAGAGCCACGGGCTGGCCTACGGCGCAGCCACGCGAATCGTCACTGTGTAGGTCTCGGTGACGCCAGCCGGGCTGCCGGGCCCGCGGTTGAACAGCGTCAGGCGGGTCCCGCCGGCGCCTACGGTCTGGAAGGAGAAGACCTGTTCCGTCACCGCGCCCGGCATCGGCCCGTGAACGATAGCAGCCGGCTCCGCTGTCTGCGCCAGCACGGCCTGGTTCCAGGGCTGGACTTGCCACTGGTAGCCCGCGCTGGCATGCGTGCGCAAACGCACCTGGAACGGCGCGCCGGGCGGCAGGGTAATGGTCTGGCCGGCATCCTCCTCGTGTAGAATCACCTCCGTGGGCGGCGGGGCATGGGTGACGAAGGCCCGCAGCACGTAGCCCTGGGCCGTCTCTGTCCGGTTCTGCACCGTGACCGTGTAGTCGCCGCCGCTGACCGACTGGCCGGAGAACAGGTACGGGCCGGCCTCCAGCGGCAGGGCCTCGCCGTCCGGGCCAGCCACGGCCAGCTCAACGGCGTCATCGGCTGCCAGGCTCAGCGCCAGGTTATCGCCAGCCGCCAGCGCCGCCTGGTAAACAGCGCTGCCCTGCCCTGGCAGTTGACCCTGGAACACGCCCGCGCCGACCTCGTCCAGCGCCAGCGGCAGCAGCTCAGCCGGCCCGGCAGGCTGCGCCTCGGCCTCCCTGGACGGCCCAGCCGCAGCCTCGCTGCCAGCCAGCCGCTCCAGCGTCTCGACCAGCAAGGCGTACACCGGCGCCACGGTGGCGATCTCCAGACGCTCGTCGGGCGAGTGGACGTCGACCAGGGTGGGGCCGATGGAGATCATGTCCAGGCCGGGATAGGTCACGCCGGCAACGCTGGTCTCCAGGCCAGCATGGATCGCGACCACGGCCGGCTCCTGGCCAAACAGGTCCTGGTAAGCGCCTGACATCAGCGCCAGCAGCGGCGAGTCGGGGTTGGGCGGCCAACTGGCGTAGGCGTCGTGGGGGGTGACGACCGCGCCGGCCAGATCGAAGACGCTGGCGAAGCGCGCGGCCGCGTCGTCGCGCGCCGAGTCCAGCGCGCTGCGCACGTAGACTATGGCGTCCAGCGCGCCGTCGCCGATGGACAGCACGCCCAGGTTGCCCGACGTCTCCACCAGCCCCGGTACCGCGTCGCTCATGCGGATCACGCCCTGCGGCGCGGCATAGACTGCGCCGATCAGCGCCCGCTGCGCAGCCGGCGCCATCACCTGCGGCGGCAGCTCAGCCTCGGCCAGGGTCACGGTCAGCCCCGCTTCCGTGGCAGCCAGCTCGTGCTGCACCGTTGCCGCAAAGGCCTCGACGTAGGCCGTGAAGGCGTCCGCCTGCTCGGCTGGCAGGGCCAGGGTCACGACCGTGGTGCGCGGGATGGCGTTGGCGCGGTCGCCGCCAACCAGGCTGGCCAGCCGCAAGCCCAGCTCGGCCGGCGCGTTCCACAGCAACCGCGCCATCAACTGATGCGCGCTGCCGCGGCCTTTGTCGATGTCCACGCCGGAATGGCCGCCGCGCAGCCCGTCGATGGCGACCTGCCGGCCAACCAGGCCCGCGGGCGTTGCCTCCTGTGGATAGGCCGCCGAGACGTCGACGTAGACGCCGCCCGCGCTGCTGATCAGGAACTGGCCCTCGACCTCGTTGTCGACGTTGATGTAATAGTGGCCTTGCAGCGCGTCGGGCGCCAGGCCGTTGATGCCGCCGAAGCCGTCCTCCTCGTTGGTGGTGAACAGCGCCTCCAGCGGCGGATGCACCAGGCTGTCGTCCGCCAGCAGCGCCATGATCAGCGCCACGCCGATGCCGTCGTCCGCGCCCAGGGTCGTGCCGTCAGCCATGACCCAGCCATCCTCGACGTAGGCCGCGATGGGGTCGGTCTCGAAGTCGTGCGTCGAGTCGGCCGTCTTCTGCGGCACCATGTCCAGATGCGCCTGCAGGATCACGCCCGGCTGGTCTTCCAGGCCGGGCGAGGCCGGCTTGCGGATGATCACGTTGCCAACCTCATCGACGATAGTCTCCAGCCCCAGGCTTTCACCGAAGGCGGCGACGAAGGCCGTGGCCTGCTCCTCGTGATGCGACGGGCGCGGGATCTGCGTCAGGTCGTAGAAATGCTGCCAGACGGCTTGCGGCTCCAGCGTGGGCAGCGCCTCGGCCAGCGGGGTGCGCTCGCCCTGCGCGGCCGCCTCGGCCGGCTCTTGCGTGGCTGCCGGCTCTGCCAGCTCTGCCGTGGCGGCCGGCTGGCCGGCTGTGAAAATCGTCCACGGCTGGGTGGGGCGGTCTTTCAGGTAGCCGTCCAGGTAGTCGAACTGGGGATGCGCGGCCAGGTAGTCGGCGGCGCTGAAGGGCAGGCCGCTGGAATTGCCCCAACGGGCGGCGATGCTCAACGTGGCGGCCAGCTCGCTGTCCGTCACCTTACCATCGACTGCGCCGTGGGGGTCGAAGGCCGGCCGGCCGCTCAGCCCGCTGACGTAGCGCATGGGATCCAGCTCGGTGTGGCCGTCGATGGTGCGCCAGCCCGGCTGCTCCTGCTCCAGGTACACGTCGTAGTGGTCGGCCAGAATGGCCTGGGCCGCGGCCACGTCCAGCGCGCCCTTGTGCTTATTCAGCAACTGGGTCAGCCGCACGCGGCGCGCGCCAGCCGGAGTGCGCACGTCGAGATAGCTCTTGTCCTTGGTCTCCAGGTTGCGGATGCGCAGGTCGGTGGCCGAGTTGAAGCCCAGGAAGTAGCCGTTGTCCGTCCGCTCCACCGCGCTGAACTTCAGCCCCAGCTCAAAGCGCATGATCTCGCCGGTGTTGCGGTCGCCCAGCAGCCAGGAGTTGGCGTAGCCGCCGTTGTTGTTCTGCTCCATCAGGGCCACGAAGTCGTCCAGCGTCTCGGCGTACTGCATGGCCTGGCGCAGGCGCAGGAACTCCGGCGCTTCGGCGGCGATGTAGCTGCTGAAGCCGCTGATGGTGGTCTCGGTGCCCATCAGGCCGGCGCCGGTGAGGAAGAAGTCGCTGCCAGAGTGGATGTTGCCCGGCGTAGCCTGCATGAACAGGCGCTGGCCCTCCGTCGGAACCAGGTCCAGCAGCACGTTGTCGAACTGGCCGACGGGGAAAGCCTGCCAGGTGTTGTGGGCGATGACGATGCGGCCATCGCTGGTCCAGTCGCCGTTGGCAATGAAGGCGCTGCAATGCTCGTAGTCGGCCTTCTGCTGCTTGTACCAGTCGCCCTGGCTGTTGGCCCACCAGTAATCAAAGAGCTCGTGCTGGCCGTTCCAGGCGAGCACCTCTTGCCAGGTGATGTCGGTGCCCGCGTCCTGCGCGCCATCGGCGATGCCCTTGATCTCGGCCTCATACTCCGGCGTCAGCCACGTGGCCCACTGCTGCTCGGCGCCGGGGATGAAGACCTCTTCCCAGCCCACGCCGGTCTTCCAGGGGGTGATGTGGCGCAGCATGCGCTGCACCTCGGCCAGCTCCGGCGCCATCAGGTAGCCGTGCTGGTAGCCGCGCTCGTAGGGGTCGCCCTCGATGTGCAGGTAGATCCAGCCGGCCTGCTCGAAGCGGTAGCCCTTGCCGTCGGGGCTGGTCGCCGCGGCGTTGGCCGCGGCCGGCTGCGCTTGCGGCGCGGCGAATCCCGTCGCCACCGCTAACACCAACAGCCAGGTGAGGAGGGTCGAAAGTCGCAGTTTCATTGCCAATGCTCCTGTTTTGAACTTGCAGAAGGTGTTTGGGTCACGAATTTCCAGATCAGATAAGCGCCGCGGCCCAGAAAAACATGGCTGGCTCGGTCGGAGACCGGCCAGAGCAGCTAGTTTGGTTACTACTCAGGCGCCGGGCACTTGCACAGCCCATGGACGGCTCAGATTGCTCGGCAGACATCGTCGTATGCGCAGATTCAAGTGCCCGGCACCTATGGCTGAGTTGTTACCTCTCTTTGATCATCAGGGGTAAATCACCTCCTGATCAGCGGCAGATAGAGCCGACTGGCACAGTGGCCCAGCGGCCCCAGACGCGAGGCCATGTTATTCTCTTTGTTCTCCTCGATCCGGTTCTCCGGATCAACCCAGGCGAAGACGCCGCACACGGCCGGTTGCGGCAAGATGCCCGTTAAGACAGCCTCGGCGCCTGGCCCCAGCAACGGGATGGTGCGCGTGAAGACCTGCGAATGGACATTCATCTGCCCGTAATCGTAGAACCCCACCAACACGTCGGTGGCCGTGATCACGCCCAGGTTACGAACTGTCAAGGTGATAGGCGTTTGCGCGCTGCTCAGGTCGCCGATGTCCAGGGTGTAAGGCGAGATGACCAGATCAGGCCGCACACTCAGCGTCAGGCTGTAGACGTTGTTGGTGACATCGAGCTCCGGGAAATCGCCCTGGTTGGCCGATGCCACCAGCGGATAGCCGCCTTCCGTCTCATGTTCGAATTGCCAGGGCGCTGTCAAAGTAATCGCCTGACCGATGGACAGGGCCGGAATGGTGGCGGTGACCAAGGCCGTGTCGGGCGCGTCAGGCCAACTGTAGCTCAGGGTGGTCGTGGCCGTAGAACTGGCGCCCACGTTGCGCACCTGAGCTTGCAGCAGCGCCTGACTGCCCTGAGTGGTCAGAGCCTGCGCCGCTGTGATGGCCAGATCCGGCCCGAACGCCTGCCGATGAGCGGTGTTATCCGCCTTAGTCGACTCGTTGATCGCGTTGTTGGGGTCCACCACGATGAACAAGTCACGGATGCCCCCTTCTGTGGGCACCATGTAATCAGTCTGGAAGACAGCGCTGGCGCCGCTGGCGAGCGGCTGCTGGATCGTTACTTCATCAAACACCACGCCCGTTGTCTGTGGGTCGCCGTCGTAGAAGCGCACCATGATACCGCTGATCGGGAGATCGCCTGTGTTCATCACCGTGGCCGCCAGCCGCGCCGGGCTGCCAGGTTGAGCGCCGGCGCTGCTCAGTTGTAGCGACTCCGAGTTGACAGTCAGGTTGCGGTCAAAACGATAGCCTAGGGCGACCAGGTCCGTGCGGCCTGGCGTCGGCACGGTGAACGTCACGACCTGGCCTGTGCTGAGGACCGCGCTGGCCGGTTGCTGCACAAGCTCCGTCGCGGCATAGGCCATCACCACACGGCCATCCGGCCCCAGAGCGGCGTCGTATGGCCCAGTCAAACCTTGGGCCGCCGTCAGCTCACGCGCCGCGCCAGCCAGGTTGGTCGCTGGATCGAAGTACACCACTTGCAAGGTTTGATCGTCGCTCAACTGGCGGCTGAGAAGCGCCAGGCCGCCATTGGCCTGCGGCAGCGCCCGCACGCGATCGACGCCTGCCGTCTCCGCCAGAACAATCTGGGCGCGGGCATCACTGACCAGATCGTGCGTATGGAACACACCGCCAGTGACCCAACCGATCACCGGGTTGCCGGCGGCGCTGAACCAAACGTTGGGCGAGCCGTGATCCTGACCCTGGCTGCCCTCTGCCTGCGGCTCCGACCAATCGCCGCCATCCCAGGTGGAGACGTAGAGCGCTCGCTGCGGCTCAGTCTCGCCGGTCGGCGTGATCAACCGGGTGAAGGCAACTGCTGCCTCGCCTTCGCCGTAGGCGGCGGCAATTTCGGCGAGGCCAGTGACATCGGCAGCAACCACCTGGGGAGCCGACCACCCATGGTCGTAGAAAGCCACCCGCACGTCGCCTGCCTGAGCGCTGAGCGTTTCGGGCCCACCGCTTGCATTGCTCTCGACCCAGGGGAGCATCAGTTGGCCGGCATGGTTGCGGGCAAGCCGGCCGGCGGCCTCAAAACGCTCGTTGGCGGTGAGCGGCTGCGGCGTCGACCAGCGATTCGTCTGAGGATTGTAGACGGCGGTCAGCAGTTCGATCTGAGCGGCTGCGCCAGGAAGCGGCCCGGTGATCGGCTGGGCGGCGGTCAGTTGATGCCAGACAGCTACCGCCTGACCCTCGCCCGTCCAGGCAACCTGAGGAGCTTCGTCCAGCAGGAGATTTTCGGTCAGCGGGGCGGCCGGCTGCCACTGTGAGCCTGTCCAGCGGCTGTAATAGATTTCGTGCGAGCTGCCCAACGGCTTGTCAAGATCGTCGTGGGTCCAGAGCAACAGCGCCTGACCGTTGGCCGGATTGACAGCCAGCGAGACACGGGTCGCCGTGTAGACATCAGTGGCCAGGGTGCTGGTCACCGGCGTTCCAACCATGGCCTCGGCTGCTGACCGGGCCAGCGGCTGCAAGCTATCCGCCATCTGCACCAAGGGAGAGTAATCGGCGGCGGCGCCGTGGGGGGTCCAACCGCCAGGCAATCCGCTCTGCGATCGTCCCACGCAGCTCTGGTCCCCGACCAGCGGATAGTCGCACTGCACGGTAAAGGTCTTGTCGTAGAAACGATGAGCGCCCCAGGTGTCGGAGAGGATGATGTGCATATTGTGGCCATAGGCCGTCTTGAAGTACAGGTCGTTGAAGTTGCCAATATAACCGGGTGAAGCATAGACCACGCTGCCAGCGCCGCCGAAATAGGCCTCGAACTCGTGAGACCAGGCCAGGCCGTAGAAGATCCTGGCTGCGCCCTGCAAACCAAGCTGGCCATCCAGCCCGGCATTGGCCTGGAAATAGGGCGGCGTAACTTCAGCCTTGACGTTGGCTCCCAGGTTGGTGTTCAGGTTGCCAGAGACGCCGATGCTGCCAGGGACAATCAGCGAGGCCACGAGCCCCCAAAAAGTTCCCATCAAGTCCTTGACGATGCTGAAGACACTGCCGCCGGCATCGGCCGACATGGCCGCGGAAGCAGCGACGTGTCCTTCAAGCTGAGGGTCGAAGACACTGCAATCTACGAATTGCTGCACGATGCGCCCGTTGGCGCTCAAGTTGCCTTGAAGATTGAGAATGTAGAGACGATGGCGCAGGGCGTCGCTGACTTTGCCCTCCAGGACGATAGGATGACCAGGCTGGCAGATGACGGGCACCGTGATGCTGCCTTTGACCCGCAACCCGAGCTCGGTCTGGTTGTTCTGGTCGGGGGTGATGAAGCCCGGCGCCTGGAACTGGAAGCCATCGAGAGGAAACTCGGCCCGGGCCACATAGGCCAAGTCGACGCCCCGGCCCTCCAGCACAAATGGCGAGAGAATACGCACGCCGTTCAGCCATTTCATACTGGGCAAGCCCAGGAACATGTGATCGTCAGGCTGCGATGCCTGGCCGGTCGTGTTGTAGGCGATAGTGCGCAGTGAGTTGGGCCCCAGCCGAAGATCGCGCCCCAAATCCAGCGTGTAAGAAAAAACCCCGCCGCTGGAGTGATCGACCCGGTGCTCCTCGCCGTTGAGAATGAACTTGACGTAACCGAACTGGCCTTTGAAATCGACGCTGGCGCGGATCGTGTTCGGCGCGGAGACCCCTTGCAAGTAATGGCCGCCGAAGGGGTAATCCGACGTGACCTGGACGATGACTGGTTCGGCAGAGGGCGGCGGCGGCGGCACTGGCGGGTGGTCATAGACGCGCAGGATCATCGAGGTGGGCAACTTGCGCCCCAGGGTAAGGTCGAAGAAAGTGACAGGAGAGTCGCCGCTGTTCCAGCTAAAACAATCCGACAGGGAGACCCGGGCGCTGTTGTCCACCGTCACGATGATCTGGTTCAGGTCCTTGATGTCCCGGTGGTTGTTGACCCAGCACTGGACCGTCATTTCTTCAACGGCGAAATAGCCCTTGTGGCCTGGCAGGCCGTTGGTGAGCGTGAAAGTGGTAACGTGGTCCCAGGTGCGCTGCAAGACCTGTGGATTGGCGGTGATGACTGGGATGCCCGGGTCAGCCGAGCCGCGATCTAGCGGCGCCGGGGCGGCTGTCGCCAGCGGCGAAACCAAAGTGACCAGTGAGAGAACAACCATGAGGGAGATAAGACGGGTCTTCATAGAAGGGGGTCCTTTTGTCATCCACCGTCCGGACGCGCCGTTTCTTTTCAAGAAACGACGCGTCCGGTGTTTAACGAAGTGTCTACCGCCGCGCGCCGGCCATGCTGATCTTCCAGAAGTGGATGTCAGCCGGCGCGGCCGATTGCAGCCAATGCTGGCCGTCCAGGGTGCGCAGGATCACGCCGCTGGGCTTAGCCGGGTCCGGGTTGGGGCCTTGCTGACCGACCACCCAGGCGACGCTGCTGTTGAGACAGGTTACGCCGCCGGGCATGTAGCCGTGCAGCGCTGCTGGCGTCACGTCGAAGCTCTGAGCCTGGCCGCTGACCGGCGCAACCACCCGCTTGATGCGGCCATCGACGCCGCCGCCGTTAGTGACGCCCCAGGCGTCCTCGGCGCTGCTGGCGCAGATGTCGTCCAGGTGATCGAAGCCGCCCACGGTGGCCGCTTTGGCCCACTGCGCGCCGCCGTCCAGCGTGCGGTAGAAGGTCAACGACTCGGTGCCGCTGGCCCAGGCGATATCCGCGCTGGCTGCGTGGACTGTCAACGGGCTGTCAGGTTCGCCATCGTTGGTCAGCAGCTCGCGCCGCCAGGTAGCGCCGCCATCCGGGCTATGCACCACGGCGCCGCCAGCCCCGTCAGTGCCCACATCGGCGATCCAGATGTGCGATCCGTTCACGTCCATGCGGTTGACCTGCGAGATGGGCACGCTGGGATGAGGCGTCACCATCCAGGTAGCGCCGCCGTTGGTGGTGTGCAAGACGACGCCGCCCAGCGAGGCAGCCCAGGCTTCGCTGCGACTGACACCCTTGATGCTCTTGATGCCGCCAGCCAGGCCGGATGGCACAGGTTGGTTGATCCAGGTAGCGCCGCCGTCGGTGGTGTGCAGGATTGCGCCGCTGCACGACCCACCCAGCGCAACCCAGGCGGTCTGGGTATCGACTGCGCTGACATCGTTAGCTTCATAGCCGATCAGCATGGCGGGAATGCCCTGGGCGGTCCAGCTTTGCCCGCCGTCAGCCGTGTGGACGATAGCCGCATTGCCCTCGGCATCCATGCCGATGGCCCAGCCGACGCAGGCCGGCCAGGAGCAGTCGTTGCGGCCGATCACCGGGAAGTAAAGCAGCGTGCCGTGCCACTCGAATGCACCCACGTCCACGCCTGCGCCGAAGGGCCGCGCCTTGCCGTCCAGATCATGATCCGGCGCCGGGGGCACGCCGGCCGGGTCGCCCGCATCGCGCGCGGCCGAGTCGATCTGCAAGCGGAAATTGCCCGCGGCCGCGTTGACGAAACGCACAGGGCCGGTGATGGGATAGGTGTCCTGCACCATCTCTGGGTTATCGGTGCGCTCTTCCACGTCGTTCCACAGCGTGTAGGCCAGCGTTACTTGCGTCTCATCGCCAGGGACGCTGACACCCACCGTGTGACTGACGATCACAGTGTTGGTGATGGTGAAGGGGCTCCGGTTTTCGCCATAGAGAAAGATGGCGCTTTCCGTGTTGTTGTAGAGGGTGTTGTTGACAACGGCAGCGCTGAAAGCGCCGGTCAGCCCATCGTTGATGTCCATGCTCAGCGCACCGCCATAGGCAGCCCGGTTGCCGTCGAAGACGTTGTTGGTGACGGTATACTCCTTCACGCCGCTGGCAGCCAGGCCGCCGCCAACGCTCTCTTGGAAGTCGGCCCGGTTGTCCCGGAAGGTGTTGCCGTCCACCAGCACACGGATCGCCTCCACCTCGCCGCCCAGCTCGCCGGCCTCAACCCGCATCCACAGGCCGCCGCCCGGGCCAGAGGCGGTCTGGCCGACCCGGTTGCTTTGGAAGGTGTTGCCCTGCACGGCTGAGTCGGTTGTCATGTACAGTTCCATCCCGCCGCCGCCGGACATCCTCGTTCCAACGCCAGACAGACTGGCAGCGTTGGCGAGGAAGTGATTGCCGCGGAAGGTCAGATGCTCGCTGGGTGCGTTGACAGCCGGCTCCAGGTAGGCGCCGCCGCCCTGGCCCGCGCCGACCTGGGTAGCCGCGTTGCCGGTCAGGGTGTTGCCAGAGAACAGAACCTGGCTCAGCGCGATGCCGTAGATGCCGCCGCCGGTGTTGCCATTGGCGCCGCTCATGCCCGCAGCATTGCTGGTGAAGGTGTTGGACAGCACCTGTGAGTTGTCGACCCGATCCAGCGCCAGGCCGCCGCCGTTGCTGGCGTTGATCCACTCCATGATGCCGGCGATGTTGTGCTCGAACTGGTTGCCGCTCACCTGCGCGTCCGTCATCTTACCCAGATTCAGGCCGCCGCCGCGACAACTGAGGCACATCGACCCGCCCAGATTGCCGCGGAAGACATTGTCGGTGACCTGGACGCCCGCTGATTGCCAGATTTCGGCCCCGCCGCCGCTGCCGTTGGTGTTGCCCCACAGCCCGCCGGCGATATTGCCGTCGAACACGCTGTTGCTGAGAGAGAGGTCGTCGCACTCCACCACCGACAGGCCGCCGCCCGCGCCTTCCGGCCCCTGGGCCGAGGCGATGTTCAGGTAGATATTCAGGCCAGAGAGCTCAGCCTCAGGCGAGTTGTTGATGAACAGCGCGCCGCCCTGGCTGTTGCCGCGTGTGCTGCCGAGGTTGTAGCGCATCTCCACATCGCGCAGCGTCAGTTGGCCGGCCGGTGCGTCCAGGACGCACACCGCGCCGCCGAAGCCATCGCCCGACTTGCTGGCAAAATTTCGCTCGAAGTAACTTTCGCTCAGATGAAAGCCTGCGCCGCTGCTCAAGATGGCGCCGCCGCAGTCGATGTCATCCTGCGGCGCAACGCTGGCGGAGGCCGTAACCTGCGCCGCATCCTCCAGCCGGGTGAAGAGCGTCTCCAGCGCGCTGGCCGCCTGGTCAGACAGCAGGCCATCCGCAGCCAACTGAGCGGCCGCCGTGCGCAGCGCTGCCGGCGACTGAGCGGGGCTGGCCTGCGGCCCAGCATCCTGGCCTGCCGGCGCTGCCGTCAACGAGACGCTGCGCTGGCCGGTCGACCAGGCCGCTGCTCGCCCGGTGGACAGCCCACCCAGGCCGCTGGCGTCGCCGTTGCTGAAGCTAAAGCCCTCGATCTTCACCACCACGTCCGGCCCGCCCTCGATGGTCACGAAGCGGCCGGGAACCTGAGGTTGATTGAGGAAGAAGGTGGGGCCTTTTGGATTGCGCCCCTGGAACTCTGGGTCCCAGCCGCCCGAGAGCGTGATGCTCTTGGTGATGCGGATCTGCTCTTCCGAGGCGCCGTACCCCTGACCCACCGCCAGGATCGTGTCGCCGTCGCCGGGCAGGGCCACGTCGATGGCGTCTTGCAGCAACGTGTAGTCGTTGGGCCAGTGGATGGCATTGCGCCACTCATAGGCGCCGATGTCCACCCGCTCGCCAAAGGGCCGTGCGGCCGAGGCCAGGTCGACCTCAGATCCAGGCGGGATGCCGGCCGGGTCGCCCGCATCGCGCGCCGCCGAGGTCTTGCGCACGTGGTAATCATCGTTGGCAACGTTCACGAAGACCGGATCGCCCGCCACCGGGTTCTGGTCGCTGAACACGCCGCCGCCCGCGCCGCGGGTCGGCGTCTCGTGCCAGAGGGTGTAGTTCATCGTCACCGCCGAGCCAGCCGGGACCTGCACGCCCACCGGAGCCGCGGCAATGATCGTGTTGTAGAAAGTGAAGGGGGGATTGTTCCAGCCGGCCAGGCCGATGGCCGGCCCGCCGATGGCGGCGTCGAAGGTGTTGTTGGCCGCCTCGGCTGTCTCCTGCGCCGTGGGATGGGCCGCCAGGTAGAGGCTGGCCGCCGCCGCGCCCTGGTTGCCGGCGAAGACGTTGTTCTCCAGCGTGAATTGGCCGACGCCCAGCAGGGCCGCGCCGCCGCCGCGCTGGCCGTGGTTGCTCACCTGGTTGCGCAGGAAGTGGTTGCGATCCACCGTGATGACCATGTCCGTCCCAGCCGTCTGCTCGATCAGCAGGCCGCCGCCCGCGTTGGCGCCCACCGGCTGCGGGCCGCTGGCCACGTTGCCGACAAAGCGGCTGTGGCGCACCAGCGCCTCGCCAGCGTTGCGGATCAGCATGCCGCCGCCCTGGCTGGCCTGGTTGCCCTGCACCACGTTGTCGAGGAGACGCAGCAGGCGCTCGTCGCTGCTGACGCTTTCTTCCAGGTAGACGCCGCCGCCTTCACCGGGCAAGGCCACGGCGGCCGTGTTAGTGAAGACTCGGTTCTCGCCGAACAGCAATTCGTCGGTGTGCGACAGGAAGATGCCGCCGCCGCGATGGATGGCTGCGCCAGCGACGCCGCCAGCCGCAGCCGTGTTGCCCTCGAACTGGTTGTTCTCGATCAGCGGATGGCTGGTGTTCACCAGCGCCAGGCCGCCGCCGAAGGAAGCGCCCGTCCCGGCCGTCTCCACCGCCCGGTTGCCGATGAACTTATTGAGCAGGACTTTCATCTCTGGCGCGCCCGTGACGAAGGCGCCGCCGCCGCCGCCCTGGCCGCTGGTGGCCGCCACGTTGTTGCGGAAGGTGTTGACGCGCAAGAAGTTGCTTTGGTTGTTGGAAACGTCTTCCAGCAACAGGCCGCCGCCGTAGCCGACTGCGTTGGCAGCCGCGCTGGCGCGGTTGCCGGCGTATTCCGTCCCGCGCAACTCGAAACCATTGCCCGTTTGCTTCACATAGAGGCCGCCGCCATAGCCGCGCGTCGCGGTCGCAGCGATGTTGTCCGTGAAGTGGTTGCCAGACACGGTACTGTCGGTGACGCGAACCACGGCCGCGCCGCCGCCCCGGCCAAAGTGCGCTGGGTCAGTCGAGCGGCTGGCTACGTTCTCGGCAACTTCAGACTGGCCCATGAAATAGGAATTCACCATGACGCCAAAGACGCCGCCGCCGTAGCCGCTGGCCGTCAGGCTGGCCTGATTGCCCTGCACCTTGACGTCGGCAAAGGTGATGCGCCCCTGGGCGTGCGACGCGAAGAGGCCGCCGCCTGCGCCCTCAGCGGTCATGCTGGCGATGTTGTCGGTGATCTCGCTGCCTTCTTCGATGCGCAGGCCGGGCGTGAAGGGCTGAGGCAGTTGGCTGGCATCCTTGTAGGGCACGTCCACGGCGCAGACGCCGCCGCCGAAGCCACGGCCGCTGGCGCTGGCGATGTTGTCCTGCACCTGGACCGCATACAGGCGCAGGTGGGCGTTGCGGGCGTAAATACCGCCGCCGCAGTCGTCGCCGGGCTGACCAACGAAGGGCGCTGTGGCGTCAGCCAGCGCGGTCGTGCCGGTGTAGCCCTCGTTGATCTCGAAGGCAGCGCTTTCAGTCAGGCCGCCCAGGCCGTCGGCCGTGCCGCTGACGACACGCATGCCGCGAATCACCACCATCAGCTCCTCGGCGCCGGAGATGGTGACGCCGCGGCCCAGCCGTTGCGCATCCAGGGTGCTGAGGCCGGGGCTGTCGCTGTAGTTCTCGTCCCATCCGCCCCAGAGGATGAGCGTTTTGTCGATGACCAGATTCTCGCGGTAGGTTGATGCTGCGTCCGTGGTCTCACGAATGTAGATCTGTCCCTGATCCGGAGCCACATCGATGGCTTCCTGGATCGTGGCGCAATCGTCGGGGACGCGAATGACCGGCGCCGATTCGCACGTCGCCGGTCGCGCTGCTGCGTCCACAGGCACAAGAAGCACAACCGCCAGCAGTCCTAGCAAGAGCATAGCCAGACCGCTGGCAACCAGAGGACGGAAGAAACGATTCACTGGAAGCCTCCTGGGAGTTGAGGCGAGCAGCCCTGCTGAGAGCTGCCGCTGTTTGAATCCTGCCCGCGACGGCCAGTCCTGGCCAGGACTGGCCGTCGTATCTGCTCATGTCTACTGCGTAATCGGATACCAGATTTCGGCGATGAACCCCTGGGCATCGGCGGTGAAGACCTGCTGCACGATGACCGGCGCGCCGTTCTCGCAGCGCCACTGGTAGACCGTGGCTCGGCCAGCGGCCGCCGCAGGCACCACATCGGCGGCAGGGTTGGCCGTGCAGTAGTCCACGATGCCCTGGTTGGGCGTTTCGCTCAGGTCGGCCTTCTCCTCGCAGGGCAGATTGGCCCCGACGAAGCAGCCCATGACCTTGCCATCGGCGCAGCGCCAGACGCTGGCCGTCATCGGCGCATCGGCCGCTGCACCCGTGGCCACGCGCAGGCCCTCGGCCACCGCTTCTGACCAGGCCGGGCCGGTGTAGCGGCTGTCAGGGGTATCGACAGTGCCGACAGCGGCGCAGTATGCGAAGGGATCATCGAAGGCGGCCAGGCTCTGGCCAGGCGCGCATTCGCTGCGCATCAGCGCCCACTCCTCGCACTGGCTGCCGTCGGCGAAGATGCAGTACCCAACCTCGCCGCCGGCCTCCTGGCGGATCTCCAGCGTTCCGCCCTGAGCGATGCAATTTTCTGAGGCAGGATTGGCCATGCCCGTCACGAACAATGGCTCGCCAGGTACCGTGCAGGCCGCTGCAGCCAGTGCGATGACGAGCAGAACACCGGTAAAGAGAAGCGATCGTTTCATGGATATTCTCCTTTGGAGATGGATGGAAGAGGGCGCTCCGACCAGAAAAGCGCCAATTGCAGGGACTCAAAGATGGCGTGTTGGCGCTGGGTCAGGACCAGTGCGCGCACAGTGGGAGAGAGGGGGGTACCAGGACCATTGCCCAACGAGAAAAACCCGGTTTCTGACCGGCCGGCTGAGCAGTTACCAGTATTTTTGCAAAAGTCCTGGCAACTCACCTGTGGGTTACATCACAAGTATACTAATCTTAAGGCTCCACGGTCAATAGGACTTTAGTACTATCCACAATTCAAGATGCTGAATGAGCAAAGGAAACCAGGGGGTGTTCTCTCAATCCGCAGTCAGGGTGTTACTACTCAGGTGCCGGGCACTTGCAGCCCATGTGTGGCTTGAATGGGTTCGGCAGACATCGTTGCAGGCGCAGACTCAAGTGCCCGGCGCCTATGGCTGAGTAGTAACGTCAGGGTCAGCAATTCAAAATGTTGACCCGCCCCTTCTTCTGTGCTATCATCGCTTGCTGCGGCGCGGCGTGCTGCGCGCCCAGGAGTTGCAACACCCTATGAAACTGATCAATCGCCAAACTTTGCTCATGGTCGTGCTGGCGACGCTGCTGCTGGCCGCCTGCTCGACATCGACCCCCACCCCGGCGGCGCCGCTGCCCACCCGCCCTCCTGTGCTCTACAACGACGTGCTGGAGATGCAGTTCAACCGGCCTGGCGCGCCTTTGGCTGATGGCCCGGTGACTGACCTGATCGGCGTCTATGCCACCCCCAGCGCGGGAGAGAACACCCTGATGTTCTGCCAGTTGAACGGCTTCAGCCTGGAGTGCAGCCGCTACCCGGCAACGCTGGCGGGAATTGCCCCTGGCCTGGTCAGGGTCAGCGGCCAGGTCGCCAACGGCGTGCTGGTAGTCAGCCAGGCCGAGCCGCTGGTGTGGGATGAAGCAGGCCAGCGCGCGGCCGGCCAGGCCAAGCTGAAGGCCATCGCCGACGATGTGGCGCTCTACAACTGGGGCTTCATCGCCCAGGAGCAGTACGCCGAGTCCTCATCCTGGTTCAATCCAGAGGCCGAGCGCCTCCAGGCCATCCCGCTGGAGTTACATGCCTATGACAGCGCCAATGATTTGATCGTCTGGCGCGGCCAGGGCTGGGAATTGCCCAAGGAAACCCGTCTGGTCTTCCGCTTCCCGGTGTTTTATTTCATCACCGATCCAACCGGCGAGCAGCCCACCCAGGCTTTCATCACCATTGAAGGCTACGTCGAGGAATAGGCGGCGCGCCCATGATGCTGGCTGATTTTCGCTTTTGCCCGCGCTGCGGTCGTCCACTGGTCGATAAAGAGGCCTTTGGCCGGCTGCGGCCGGTCTGCGCAGACTGCGGCTTCGTCCATTTTCGCGATCCCAAGGTGGCCGCGGCCGTGTTGTTAAGCCGGGATGGCCAGGTGCTGCTGATCCGGCGGGCGGTTGACCCCGGGCGCGGCCTGTGGGCGCTGCCAGCGGGCTTTGTCGAAGTCGATGAATTGCCGCACGAAACAGCCAGGCGAGAAGCGCTGGAAGAGACGGGGCTGCACGTGGCGATCGGCGACTTGCTGCGCATCCGCCGCATGGCCAACCCCGACAAGCCGGGCATGTTGCTGACCTATCGCGGCCACGTGATCGCGGGCGACTTGCAAGCCAACGACGACGCCAGCGAGGCTCGCTGGTTTCAGGCTGAGGAAATCCCCTGGGACGAGCTGGCCTTCGACACCACGCGCGAGAGTTTGCGGGAGTGGCTGGCAGTAGGCAGTAGGCAGTGAGCAGTATGCTGCATGTTTAATGAGCAGTAACGGATACTCTGTCATTCAGTACACCGTAAACAAATTAACTGCGTATCGGTGCCCGGCACTTTGGCGACGATTCGCACATGATCAGAGGCTCGTGTCAAGTGCCGGGCACCTCAACAACTTTGTTCACGACGTATTCAGTCACCTTGTCACCCTGTCACCCTGTCACCCATGAACCAAATCGACCTCCACTGTCACACCACCGCCTCCGACGGCCGGCACAGCCCCACTGAGCTGGTGCAGATGGCTGCCGAGATGGGATTGCGGGCTATCGCCGTCTGCGACCACGACTCGACGCAGGGCTTGGAGGAAGCGCTGGCCGCTGGCCGCCGCGCGGGCGTTGAGGTCATCCCCAGCGTGGAGCTGAGCTGTGACGTGGCCGAGGGCGAGCTGCACATGCTCGGCTATTACTCCGACTACACCGACGCGGCCTTCCAGGCCGAGCTGAGCCGGCTGCGCGAGGGACGTGTTGGCCGCGCCCAGGCCATGGTGCGCAAGCTGAACGCGCTGGGGTACCCAATCACCTTCCAGCGAGTGCAGGAACTGGCCGGCAGCGGCGCCATCGGCCGGCCCCACATCGCCCAGGCGCTGGTCGAAGCGCGCCTCGTCCAGAACAAAGGCGAGGCTTTCGAGCGCCTGATCGGCCGCAACGGCGCGGCCTATGTCGAACGCGCCAAGCTATCACCAGCCGAAGCCTGTCGCATGATCCGGCGCGTGGGCGGCCTGCCCGTTTTCGCCCATCCCTTCATCGCCCTGGCCAGCGGTCGGGCGCTGGAGCCGATGCCAGTGGAGGCGTCCCTGCCAGAGCTGGTGCAGGCTGGCTTGGCCGGTCTCGAGGTTTACTATCCCAACTACACCCCGACCTTGATCGAGCGGCTGCTGCGGCTCAGCCGGCAGTACGGGCTGCTGGTCACGGGTGGGTCTGATTTTCACGGCGAAGGGATCGCCGGAGCGCCGCTGGGGGGCGTTTACGTGCCGCCCAAGTGCCTGACAGCGCTCAAGGCAGCCCGCCAAGGGGCCAGCCACTCCGCACAAACCGAGGACTGATATGCTCGACGTTGCTATCAATCTGGTCCGCCAGGCCGGAGCGCTGCTGCGCCGAGGCCACCAAGTTGGCCCTGGCCCCTCCATCAGCAAAGGCAGCGCCGTGGATCTGGTCACGCAGTTCGATCTGGCCTCGGAGCGGCTGATCAGCGAGGGCCTGCGCCAGCATTTTCCTGGCCATGCCATCTTCGGCGAGGAGAGCGGGGGAAAGCTGCCGGCGAGCGGGCCGGTATGGGTGATCGATCCCTTGGATGGCACCACCAACTTCGCACACGGCTACCCGGTCTTCTGCGTTACCCTGGCGCTGCTGGTGGACAGCGAGCCGGTGCTGGGCGTGACATTTGACCCACTGCGCAACGATCTGTTCTGGGCGCAGCGCGGGCAAGGCGCCTGGCGCGACGAGCGCCGGCTGCGCATCTCAACCACCAGCGACCTGGGAGCCAGCCTGCTGGCCACCGGCTTCGCCTACGACCGGGGCAGCAACCCTGATAACAACCTGGCCGAGTTCAGCCATTTCGTAACCCGAACGCGCGGCGTGCGCCGGGGCGGCTCGGCAGCGCTGGATATGGCCTGGGTGGCGGCAGGCTGGGTGGATGGCTACTGGGAACGCGGCATTCAAGTGTGGGATCTGGCCGCGGGCGTGTTGCTGATCGCCGAGGCCGGCGGCGTGGTCACCAACTACCGCGGCCGGCCCTGGCAGCCCGCTGACCGGAACGTGGTGGCGGCCAACAGCGTCTTGCATGCAGCCCTGATACGAGACATCGGCCGGGTGCGCGAAGATTTACCAGCGCTGGATTGAGTACGTCGTAAACAAAGTTGTTGAGGTGCCCGGCACTTGACACGAGCCTCTGATCATGTGCGAATCGTCGCCAAAGTGCCGGGCACCGATACGCAGTTAATTTGTTTACGATGTATTGAGTATTCTGGATTGAGTAGTATTGAGAACAGACAGAGATCATGTACATTGATTCCAACAAACGCTACCGCCGGCGGCGCAAGGGATCGCCTGCGCCTCTTTTCATCATGGCCGCGGCGGCGATTTTGATCATCGGCTATCTGGCCAGCCAGGAATACGACCTGCTGCGCAATCCCTTTGAAACGCCCACGCCGGCGCCCACACCCACCCGCAGCACCCTCTCCTACCTGGACGAGGCGCAAAGCTACCTGGACCAGGGCAAGGTGTTGGAAGCCGCCCAGGTACTGACAGTCATCGCCGAGCGCGAGCCGGAGAACGACGAGGTGCGGCGCGAGATCGCCCATCTTTACGTCTATGGCGGCCAATACAACGCGGCCTTGCCGGTGGCCGAAGAAGCTGTGGCGATCAACGCGGACGATGCACGCAATCAGGCTACGCTGGCCATGGCGCTCACCTGGACGCAGAACTACAGTGAGGCCTACGACGTGGCCCAGCTCGCCGTACAGATGGACCCCATGCTGGCGCAAGCCCACGCCCGCCTGGCTGAGGTGCTGGCCAGCCTGGGCAGTTGGCGCCAGGCGATACAAGAGGCCGAAGTGGCCGTCTCTCTGGCTCCGCGCGATTACGACGCCGTGCGCATCCTGGGCTATGCCTACGAGGTACAGGGCAAATACGCCGAGGCGCTGGAGTACTATCAGCAGGCAGCCGAGCTCAGACCCCGCCTGCCACAGATCTATTTGGTGATGGGGCGTAACCAACGAGCGCTCAACGATTTCGACGCCGCCATTGCCAGCTTCCGCCGGGGGTTGGAGGGCGCAGCAGACGATCCCTGGCTGCACTTCGAGCTAGGCAAGACGCTGTTCCAGGTCGGCGACCAGGAACTGGGGCTGCGCGAGCTGCGCAAGGCCGTCGAGCTCAAGCCGGACATGCCCGACGCCTACCAGCAGCTAGGTGTGGGGCTTTATCTGCGCCGCGCCTACGAACAGGCGATCGAGAACATGCAGAAAGCCATCGAGCTGGGCAACAACGCCGCCATCAACTATTACATCATCGGCCGCTCCTACCTCAACATCGAAGTGCCAGACTGTGAGAACGCCGTGCCCAACCTGCAGCGAGCCTTGGAGATCAACCGCGAGATGATTCCCTACATCGACGCGGCCGACAGCATCCGGGCCTGCGGCGGCCAGCCGCCGTAAATCACGGCTTTGCGGATTTGACCGATTTTATATCTTGTAGTAAGATAGCGTCGTTAGCACTCAACAAGAGCGAGTGCTAACGACCTTCTTTTTTAAGACCCTGTGACATTCGTCACGCCAGAAAACAATGCATAGAGGAGCAACAGAGTATCATGAACCTCAAGCCGCTAGGTGATCGACTGCTGGTGAAGCCGATCGAGCAAGAAGAGAAGACCGCTTCTGGCATCATCCTGCCAGAGACCGCCAAGGAAAAGCCCCAGGAGGGCGAGGTGTTGGCCGTGGGACCGGGCAGCCGCAAGGAAGATGGCTCGCGCATCGCCATGGATGTGGCCGTGGGCAACCGCGTGCTGTACGCCAAGTACGCTGGCACCGAGGTCAAGATGGACGGCATCAAGTATCTCATTCTGCGTGAGAGCGACGTGCTGGCCATCGTCGGCTAAACGCTG
>CAZVGR010000017.1:29893-40232 GCA_964626845.1 uncultured Anaerolinea sp. | reverse complement strand
GCCAATCCAGCGCAAGAACATAGACATCAGAGATAACTTTGAAGGAGCAATGAGCAAACATGGCTAAGCAAATCGTTTTCGCTGAGGAAGCGCGACGCAACCTCAAGGTTGGCGTGGACACCCTCGCCAACGCTGTTAAGACTACTCTCGGCCCCAAGGGCCGCAATGTCGCCTTGGACAAGAAATGGGGCGCCCCCACCATTACCCATGATGGCGTGACCGTCGCCAAAGAGATCGAGCTGGAGGACCCCTATCAGAACATGGGCGCCCAGCTGCTCAAGGAAGCCGCCACCAAGACCAACGACATCGCCGGCGACGGCACCACCACCGCCACCGTGCTGGCCCAGACCATCGTCACCGAGGGCCTGAAGAACGTGGCCGCCGGCGCCAACCCCATGCTGCTCAAGCGCGGCATCGAGCGCGGCGTGGCTGCGCTGGCTACCGCCATCCGCGAGCAGGCCATCGAGATCAGCACCAAGGACGAGATCGCCGCTGTGGCCGCCATCTCCGCCCAGGATCCTGAGATCGGCAACCTGATCGCCGACGTGATGGACAAGGTCGGCAAGGACGGCGTCATCACTGTTGAGGAGAGCAAGACAGGCCTGGCCTTCGAGACTGAGTACGTCGAGGGTATGCAGTTCGACCGCGGCTACATCTCGCCCTATTTCATCACCAACCCCGAGCGCATGGAAGCCGAGATGGAGGATCCCCACATCCTGCTGACCGACAAAAAGATCTCGGCTGCGGCCGACATCGTCCCGATCCTGGAGAAGCTGATCCAGATCGGCAAGCGCGACCTGGTGATCATCGCCGAGGACGTGGACAGCGAGGCGCTGGCCACCCTGGTGCTGAACAAGCTGCGCGGCGTCTTCAACGTTCTGGCCATCAAGGCCCCTGGCTTCGGCGACCGCCGCAAGGCCATGCTGCAAGACATGGCCATCCTGACCGGCGCGCAGGTCATCACCGAGGAGATGGGCCGCAAGCTGGAGACCGCTCAGATCAGCGACCTGGGCCGCTGTGACAAGATCGTGGCCACCAAGGACGACACCACCATCGTCGGCGGCCATGGGGACGACATGCAGATCCGCGGCCGCATCGAGCAGATCAAGGTCGAGATCGAGAACAGCACCAGCGACTACGACAAGGAGAAGCTGCAGGAGCGGCTGGCCAAGCTGGCCGGCGGCGTAGCTATCATCCGCGTCGGCGCTGCCACCGAGACCGAGCTGAAGGAAAAGAAGCACCGCGTTGAGGACGCTCTGAGCGCGACCCGCGCGGCCGTCGAGGAGGGCATCGTGCCGGGCGGCGGCGTGGCCCTGGTCAACGCTGTGGCCGCGCTGCCCAAGGCTGAGGAAGGCGCCGAGGGCGACATCCTGACGGGCGTGCGCTTGCTGCGCCGCGCGCTGGAAGAGCCCATGCGCCAGATCGCTGCCAACGCCGGCAAGGATGGCGCTGTGACCGTCGAGACCGTGCGCCGCTTGCAGAAGGACCAGGACAACAAGCGCCTGGGCTATGATGTGATCAGCGAAGAGTATGTCGACATGGTCAACGCCGGCATCATCGACCCGGCCAAGGTCACCCGCGGCGGTCTGGAGAACGCGGCCAGCATTGCGGCCATGATCCTGACCACCGAGGCGCTGATCACCGACATCCCTGAGAAGGAAAAGGCCCCGGCGATGCCCCCCGGCGGCGGCATGGACTTCTAGTCCGTTCCTGTCTCGCATTACTACGACTGCCCGTCAGGTGCTACCTGGCGGGCAGTTTTTGATTCGGGGTTACTACTCAGCCATAGGCGCCGGACACTTGACTTTGCACCTAATTACGAAGTCTGCCGAGCCGAATTCTGTCGATCCTGGGCTGCAAGTGCCCGGCACCTGAGTAGCAACGATTCGGGGCCCAGGCTCCCAGGCGAGGTCGAGCAGCGCCTCGGTTTGACGTGTCCGGCGCAAGGCGCTGGCGATGGCGCTGGGGCTGATTTCGACGGCATCTGCGGCTTGTGTGCAGGCGGGTTCATCGTATTTGGGTTCCTGGCAGCTACAATGTTATCATTGACTCGATGCAACTGCTCAGCCATAGGCGCTGGACGCTTGAATTTGCCCCTGCAACGCAGTCTGCCCGGCCGGCTGGGTAGTTATCGCCTTACCTGAGGAGGTCCCTGGAGCACAGACAAAGGATTGCCAAGACCAGAAGCACACAGCCAAGAAGCAAGCCAAGGCTGACGCCATGGCGTAGCCGGCTCGGCGCAGCAGACCGGCCCGAGCTATTTTTCGCAAAAGGAGATGGGTTTATGGCAGAAGCAACCGACAGCCAACCCAAATGGTACGCCATGACGGCCGACGCCGTGGCGCAGCAGTTGGGCGTCGATCCGGCCAAGGGGCTGAGCACGGCCGAGGCGCAAAAGCGCTTGCAGCAGGTCGGCCCCAACAAACTGGCCGCCAAGAAGAAAGAGCCCGGCTGGCAGGCCTTCCTGCGCCAGTACAAGGACTTCATGCAGATCCTGCTGGTGGTGGCCGCGGTGATCAACCAGATCTTCACCGGCGAGCTGGGCACCACCCTGGCCCTGCTGCTGCTGACGGTCTTCAACGCCGTCATGGGCCGCAACCAGGAGTCCAAGGCCGAGGCCAGCCTGGCGTCGCTGGAGCAGATGATGAAGAGCATCGCCCGCGTGCGCCGCGACGGCCAGGCTGTGGAGGTGGACGCCGAGGAGCTGGCGCCGGGCGACATCGTGCTGATGGAGGCGGGCAACCGCGTGCCGGCCGACGGCCGCCTCTTCGTCACTGCCACCCTGGAGATCGAGGAAGCCGCCCTGACCGGCGAAAGCGTGGCCTCCTCCAAGGACGAGGATGTCATCGACAAGCCCGATGTGCCGCTGGGCGACCGCCACAACATGGCCTTCATGAACACCTCGGTGACGCGCGGCCGCGGCGAGATGATCGTCACCACCACCGGCATGGGCACGGAGATGGGCCACATCGCCGACCTGCTCAACAAGACCCAGGCCGACAAGACCCCCTTGCAGAAGCAGCTCGACAAGCTGGTCATCATCATCGCCGGCATTGCCGGCGTCACCTTCCTGCTGATGTTCGTTCTGGGCTATCGCAACGCCGCGGCCGCGGGCGTGCCCTTCAGCGACGTGTTCGACGCCATCTTCCTGGCTGGCATTGCCCTGGCCATCTCGGCCATCCCCACCGGTATGCCGGTGGTCGTGACCACGCTCTACTCCATGGGCACGCGGGTGCTGGCCAGCCAGAACGCCATCGTCAAGCGCCTGCCCTCGGTGGAGACGCTGGGCTCGGTCTCGGCCATCTGCTCCGACAAGACCGGCACCTTGACGCTGAACAAGATGACGGCCGTGGAGTTCTCTATCCCCGGCCAGAACCGCTACCGGGTGACGGGCGAGGGCTACGGCACGGCGGGCGAGCTGCAACTGACCCGCGGCCTGGCGGCTGGCCAGCCCTGGCAGAAGGGCTCTGCAGCCTACACCACCCAGGGTCAGATCCAAACGGCCGGCGGGGCCAAGATCGACCTGGAGCAGGTGATGCTGGCCATGGCGCTGTGCGCCGATGCCCGGCTGGACGGCGAGACGCTGATCGGCGACCCGACCGAGGGCGCGCTGATCGTGCTGGCCGAAAAGGGCGGCGTCAGCGTGGACGACGCGCGCGAGCTGTTCCCGCGCGTGGCCGAGGTGCCCTTCGACTCCGACTACAAGTTCATGGCCACCTTCCACAACATGACCGACGCCCAGGGGAAGCCAGTGGTGCGGGCCTTCGTCAAGGGCGCGCCTGACGTGCTGCTCAAGCGCGGCGGCTACTTCTGGATGCCCGACGGGCCGGACGTTCCTGTCACCCCCGAGAACGCAGCGCTGGGCGCGAAAGAGAACGAGCGCATGGCCAGCCAGGGCGAGCGGGTGATGGTGGTCGCGCGGCGCGACTTCGACCCAGCCACCTTCAATCCCAAGGCCAACCTGATCGACCTGATTCAAGACCTGACTTTGATGGCTATGATTGGCATCGTCGATCCGCCACGGCCTGAGGCCAGGGACGCCATCGCCAAATGCCACAGCGCCGGCATCCAGGTGCGCATGATCACCGGCGACCACGCGGTGACCGCGGCGGCCATCGGCAAGCAACTGGGCATCACCGGCAAGGCGCTGACCGGCGCACAGTTCAAGGCCATGAGCGACGAGCAGCTCATGGCCGAGCTGGACGACATCGGCGTCGTCGCCCGCGTTGCCCCAGAGGACAAAATTCGCCTGGTGGACCTGTTGCAGCGCAAGCAGAACGTGGTGGCCATGACCGGCGACGGCGTCAACGATGCACCGGCGCTGAAGAAGGCCGACATCGGCGTGGCCATGGGCATCACCGGCACTGAGGTCTCTAAGGGCGCGGCAGTGATGATCCTGACCGACGACAACTTCGCCACCATCGTCAAGGCGGTGGAATATGGCCGGGCCATCTACGACAACCTGGCCAAGTACATCCGCTTCCAGATCACCGCGCTGGTAGCCTTCATCGTCAGCTATCTGGGCGCGGCCTTCTTCCTGATCCTGGGCGGCGTGCCCTTCTCAGCGGCAGTGGTGCTGTGGATCAACTTCCTGGTGCAGGTGCCCATCGCCATCGCCCTGGGCTACGACAAGCCGCTGCCGGGGCTGATGGACCGCAAGCCGCGGCCGCTGAACCAGCCTGTGCTGTCGCGGGCGCAGTGGGCGCGCCTGATCTTCATCGGCGCCCTGGTGGCGCTGGGCACCCTGGCCGTGGAGACCGCCTATGAGCCGATCGATGCCACGGTAGCGGCCACCATGGGCTTCGTCGTCTTCTCGCTCTTCAACGTCGCCATCGGCTTGAGCTCGCGCTCGGAGACCGAGACCGTGTTCCAGGTGGACAACTTCACCGACCGGCGCCAGTTGATGCTGTACGGACTGTCGATCCTGATCACCTTCCTCTCCACCGAGCTGGGCGTCACCAAGCGCATCCTGGGTCTGACGCCGCTCAACGGCGAGCAGTGGCTGCAGGCCATCGGCCTGGCCGTTGCGCTGGCGCTGGTCTACGAGGTGATCAAGTTCTTCCTCCGCAGGAGCAGGAGCAGGAGCGGGAACAGCAGCCAGAGCGCGGCCCAAGCAGCGCCGGCCGCGGCCCCTGCCAGCAGCGGATGATCGCAGCGATGCGTTGAGGATAAGAGAAACCGGGTTCTGTCTCGCAAGGAGGCAGAACCCGGTTTTGTTTTTTTGCTGGGGCGCGACCTTACGCTCTCTGCAATGCGCTCGATCTACTCCGGCAAGTTGTAGACTGGCCAGCCACAGTCTTCGAGCAGATGGGTCAATCCCCCAGGACAGCAATTCCAAATTTGGTAGCGGATGGCTATCCTGACGATGCACCAACCTGAGCGAGCCATGAAAGCGAGCAAGTGATCCTGGTGATCCAAGCAGATAACTGTCGTCAGAACTCGAAGTCGAGAGCGGTCACGAGGTGATTGTCAAAGGATTTGGATCTGATTGGCGCTTGACCTGGTGAGTGGCAGTGGCTTGGTTGGTCTGTTGGGCTGGCGTAAGCCGTTTGCCAGCAAAGTGAGTCGGAAAATGGGCGCGGTTCGGCTAGGATTTGCGTTTGCGGCGCGTGGTCGGCTGGTCGAGTTCCAGTTGCACATACATAAAGTTGAGCATCTGGTCCCAGCTGGCGAAAAACATGTAGCGTGTCAAAGCCTGCAGGTCGGTAAAAAAGGTCTTGCGCACGCGCAAATGCGTGCGTAAGCGCTGGTAGACCTCATCAACGAAGTCCAACACCGTGTGAAAGAGAAAGGCTAGCAGGTTGAGCAGGACGAGAAGCATCGAAAGGTACTCGTCGCCATGGCCGAAGTTGTGCTCTAAATGGTAGCCGTAGTTCTTGAGCACGTTGTTGTTCTCGTTCTCGATCTTCCAGCGAGACCGACCAGCGGCTACGATGGCTGGCACGTTGCGCGTTGTTAACCTCAAATTGGTCGCAAAGGCATTGTGATAAAGCTGTTCGCCCGTCTCTTCACGCACGATGGTCAATTCGCACCAGTTGACCCGCAGTGCATCGGCGCCCGCACGCAGCGGAACGTCGTTGACGTAGCGATAGACCCACTTTTCATGCCCATGGCCAGTCCAATGGCGCTGGGTAAACTCCTCCACTGCGCCCATCCGAGCCAGCAAAGTCACCTCGGTGTAGAGCGCCGCATGCGATTCAGGCTTACACGTGAAGATGAAATTGAGCTTCTGACTTAACACCTGCTCACAGAAAGGCTGATTGCAGTACAAATCATCGCCCAGCAAAGTCACTTTGTGACCAGCCAGGTAAGGCGCATTACGGGCCAACCAGCGTTTTCCAGCATTACGTTCGCAATCCTGCTTCTCCTGCCCATCTTGCGGCTGGATGAACTCCGGTTCCAGGGCGATCACCCGCTTCTCGTCGGGAGCCACCAGCACCGGCGTGATGGCTGTGTGCGAATAGTACTCGATCCCATTGCGCACCGTGACCTTGCAACGCTCACAGTGGATCTTCTTTGAATGAAAGTATTGTGTTCCGTCCAAGGCCACCAGCCACTGGCCGTCCAGCCTGCGATAGGTCTGCAACTGTTCGCTTTCTTCCAGCAGGCTGAACACCTCCCAGAAAGGAGCTGATAAGCTCGCCGGTGGCACGGGATCCAGGAGATTGCGAATCTGCGGATCACTGGGGATCTTCTTGATCCCGAACAAACTGGCGGCGTTGTTGCGCCGCTCACGACCCTGCATGGCCTCTTGATGCGCCAAAAAGGACGGTGACTGCATGAAAAACACGCTAAACGCTGCCATCGCCGCATCGCGCATGCTGTAGGTCACGTTCTGCCCTGTACACTTGTCCGGTAGCTGCTCAAATGCGCGCTCAAGAACTGATAACAAGCGATTGAAGGTCAATGGTTTGGTCATGGCGGCTCTCCTGGTTCTGTGCCGCCTATTCTACCATACCACTCCTACACCTCACAGGTCATATTTGGAATTGCTGTGAACTGATGAAGCATTTGACAAATACTTGATCGCAACTGCAGATCATGGCGTGAACCGCAAGACGCTATCCATACTGCTCAACGGCCATGTCGGCATCTCACTGGAAACACTTGCGCCTGCGCGTAGTGCGGGTGTGGCTGTGCGCCTCTCCAGGGCCTTGAGGAACTGGGGTTCGCCGGCAAGGCAGCCTGTCGCCATTTGACACCTGTAACGTAACACGGTACAATCGCCACATGCTACGCAACATCCGGCACAAAGGTCTGGCGGCGCTTTTTCATGATGATGAAACCAGAGGCGTGCATCAGGCGCATGTCAAACGGTTGCGCCAGATCCTTGCGTTGCTCGACTCGGCTACAACCGTCGCCGACATGAATGCACCCGGGCTGCGGCTGCACACGTTACGAGGCAGTCTGCAAGGCTTCTACGCCGTGACCGTGTCGGGAAATTGGCGGGTCATCTTTCGTTTCGAGGACGGAGACGCCTTGGATGTGGACTACCTCGATTACCACTAGGAGCTAGCGATCCATGCCTATGAAGAACCCCCCTCACCCCGGTGAGATCATCCGTGACTTGTACATCGAGCCGCTGGAGCTGACGGTCACGCAGGCCGCGGCCGGGTTGGGCGTCAGCCGCAAGACGCTGTCCATGCTGCTCAACGGCCATGCTGGCATCTCGCCGGAGATGGCTGTGCGGCTGTCCAGGGCCTTTGGCCGCACGCCGGAAGGCTGGCTAAAACTGCAAATGCAGTACGATCTGGCGCAGATCAGCCAGAAAGCCGAACAGATCCAGGTGTCACCCTTTGTACGATCAGAACCTGACCTCATGCCCGCAGGCACCTGAAAGCGTTAGCCTCATGCCACCACAAAAGGCGGATGACGAGGTTCGTTTTACCTCTGCTGTGACCAACAGGGGCGAACTGGCGCGGCGTCTGTTGGGCGATGGACGACGCTTCTCACCTGAGCGCGATGCGGTGGCTGAGCTGATTGCCGAACGGGCTGAGGAAGGGTAGCCTGCCATGCGCTATGTGCTCGACACCTCGGCGCTGCTGGCGCATCACCGCCAGGAAGCGGGCTGGCCAGCGGTACAAGCCCCGTTCGAGGCTGACGAAGCTGAGTTGATCCTGGCCAGCGTGTCGCTGGCTGAGTTTGGTCGCCGGCTGCGCGAGCTAGGAGCCATAGAGGAAGAGACCGAGGCGGTACTGGCTTCCTATCAATTGCTCTTTGGCGAGGTGGCTCCCATTGATGCAGCAACAGCGCGGGCCGCTTTTGTGCTGGGCTGCCGCACGCCGCACCGTCTGCCCTTGGTCGCTGCCTTGATAGCCGCCGTCGCGCAGATCAGGGGAGCTACGCTCGTCCATCGCGACGAGCACATGCGGGCTATCCCTGCTGAGTTGGTACGCCAGCAGGATCTGGGAGCTGCGTCAACTGCATGAAGAACCCCCTCACCCCGGTGAGATCATTCGTGATTTGTACATCGAGCCGCCGGAGCTTACGGTCACGCAGGCCGCGGCTGGGTTGGGCATGAGTCGCAAGACGTTGTCCATGCTGCTCAACGGCTATGCCGCCATCTCACCGGAGATCCTTGCACGCAGAAGCCAGGGCGAACGCAGGGCATGTGGGGCTGTGTCGCTTTCATTGGCTTGTCCATCTACATCTTTTCTGCGCCGTTTTGGCTCTAGCCGCAGGCTCCTGGGTGCTGTAGAATACGATGAAAGACACTGTTGTGTCTTTGTCACTGGCAGCGCGTCTGCCGCTGTCGTTATTCATTCTTTTTCGCAAGGAGAGCTTCTATGTCAGCAAGTACCACTAAACACCGTCCCTTTGGCGCAACGCTGCTGGCCATTCTGGCCGGTATCGCCGCGGCCCTGGCAGGCGTCCACCTGCTTCAGTCGCTGGGCATCTTGCCCTACTTCATTGGCGAATACTCCGTGCGCGGCTTCAACCTGTGGAACGCCTTCATGTGGGCCCTGATGGTCTGGGTCTGGGTTTGGGTTGCCCAGATGCTGTGGCGGGTCGATCCGCAGGCATGGCTGTTCCTGGCCGTGATCACCGTCTTCAACCTGGTGATCAACTTCACCCTGCTGATCGGCTCATCCACCCAGTGGTCCGACATCAGCCTGAGCTTCATCGTCAACGCCTTGATCCTGATCTACATCATGCTGCCGGGTGTGCGCCAGGCGTTCGGGCAGAAATAGTCTTTCGCCAGTCCATGTGCCGGGCACTTCCAAGGTGCCCGGCACAAAAAACAACAGCCATCAGATCGACGGTCTGGTGGCTGTTGTTGCAAGGAAACCAGAGATGACTCCTCCCTACCCCTTCATCCACGTGATCATCAACCCGGCGTCGGGCAAGGACCAGCCGATGCTGAACATCATCAACGACGTGTGCAAGAAGCACGACGTCCGCTGGGACGCCACGGTGACGCACCAGTACGGCGACGCCACCGAACAGGCGCGCGCAGCCATCGCCAAGGGCGTAGATTTGGTGGCCGGCTACGGCGGCGACGGCACCCAGCACGAGGTGGCCAGCGCCATTCTGAGCAGCCCGCGCCAGGTCCCCCTGGCCATCCTGCCCGGCGGCACGGGCAATGGCTTCTGCCGCGAGAACGGCGTGCCCGACGAACTGGAGGCTGCGGTCGAGCTGATGTGCATCAGCGCCAACCTACGCCACGTGGACGCCGTCAAGCTGGGGGATGGCTTCTTCATCCAGCGCCTGTACACCGGCGTCGAGCCGGAGCAGCAGACCAGCCGCGAGATGAAAGATCGCTACGGCGTGCTGGCCTATCCCATGACGGTGCGTCAGCAGGTGAAGGAGATCATCGAGGCGGACTATCGCCTGACCATCGACGGCGAGCAGATCAGGACGCGCGGCACCCGCTGCTACATCGTCAACTCCGGCATGACAGGGCGAGGCATCTCGGTGAACACGGAGTTCAGCGCTGCCGATGGCCTGCTGGACGTTTTCCTGCTCAACCGTGACCTGGCCCACGTCGAGGCGGTGGCCGAGCGCTTCCTGCACGTCAACCGGCCGCAGTCGGGCCTGGACTACTGGCGCTGTCGTGAGATCACCATCGACTCCGATCCCGATCGCGCGGTGTGGGCCGACGGCGAATACATCGGCCGCACCCCGATCACGGCTACAGTCTTGCCCGCCGCGCTGAAGATAGTTGTGCCGTAACCTTCTCCTCCTGTCTGCATCACGGATGGCCACGGATTAAAGGATTTCACGGAGCCGGAAGACGCCATCCGTGCAATCCGGTAATCCGTTTAATCCGTGATTCTGCCTTCCCCTGTCTGCATCACGGATGGCCACGGATTAAAGGATTTCACGGAGCCGGAAGACG
>CAZVGR010000017.1:0-29793 GCA_964626845.1 uncultured Anaerolinea sp. | reverse complement strand
CGGAAGACGCCATCCGTGCAATCCAGTAATCCGTTTAATCCGTGATTCTGCCTTCCCCTGGATTACTGGATTTCACGGAGCCGGAAGACGCCATCCGTGCAATCCAGTAATCCGTTTAATCCGTGATTCTGCCTTCTCCGGACCTTTGCAGATGGTGCGCGGTGGGAACTACGCGGCCTTTTCAGCCAACGCCTCGCCGACCGCTTCCATGGTCGCGCCCGCGCCCAGCTCCACGGCGCCGGCGGCCACCTCGGCCACACCCTCGACGGCCATCTCGCGGGCCACGGCGCCGGCGGTCTGGGCGACCTCCAGGTTTTCGATGCCGGACACGGCGTAGGCTATGCCGGCCATGGCCAGTTCCTCGCTGCGCTGGGCGGCTGCTTCGGCCACGGCGCGGCGCGCCAGGCCCTCGACCATCTCGTCGGCGCCCATAGCGCCGATCTGCGCCCCCATGGCTTCCATGGTCTGCGACATGGCGCGCGTCGCGCCGAATTTGATGATCGCGTCCACAGCCAGGTCGCGCAGGTCATCGCCCTTGTCGGCCAGGAACTCGGCCAGCACGGGCATGTCCAGCATGGCGACTACATCGGCGGCCACGGCCAACTGGCCGGCGATCGCGCCCATCTCCATGCCCAGCCGCAGGTCCTCTTCGCTCAGCCCGCTGACCAGAATGCTCTGCACCTCCAGGTCCTGCGAGGCGGCCAGGATTTCAGCGCCCTGCGCCATATCGACCGCGCCTGCCGCTGCCACCACATCGCTCAACATGGCCACGCGCTCGGCCATCAGGGTCAGGTCCTCGGCGCGGGTCAAGTCGCTGGCGCCGGCCGCCAGGGCCGCCTTGCCGACCGCCGCAACCACCTGCGCGTCCTGCAACGTCTCCACGCCCCCGGCCATGCCGGCGACGCCCGCCAATGTGGTCTCCATGCCGACAACTTCGGCTGCCACAGCCGTGTCGGCCAGCTTGTCTTTACTCACCGAAACTCGCTTCGATTTGCTTGCCATTGAATTCTCTCCTTCGAAAATTGAGGTGTTTGATTTTCGCTCCGTGATGCTAAAAAGAGCGCTAACCCTACCATACACCAACTGGCAGGACAGGGGAAGGGTCAAAATGGTGCAAGTTAGGTGTACATACAGGCTGCCCCTCACCCACAGCAGCCGGCGCGCCCGTCAGCGCTTGCCCTCAGACGCATACCGGCAGGGAACAATACAACTTATATACATACTTCAGGCGCTTTCGAGACGCACACCCCTTGTGCTATGCTGAAGACGCTGCCTATTGGGCGGCGCGTTCTGAGGCATGCTAATCGGCCTGCTGCTCCAGGCCAAGCTGCGCGAGTCCTTCTCAGGCCGCGAGGAAGCGCCGGCCAAGGCGTAGGCACACATCAAAGACCCCTTGGGGTTTGCAGCAAATCCCAAGGAACGAAAACGAGGAAAAAACCATGTTACGCAGAGATGATCGACAGGAGAGGCGCGAAGAGCGCCGTGAGGGCGGTCTGGGCGGCGGCAGCGGCAAGACCCACTACCAGATGCGCCAGAAGATGTTCGCCATCGGCGACGATTTCTGGATCGAAAACGACCGCGGTGAGAAGGTTTACAAGGTCGACGGCAAGGCGCTGCGCATCCGCAGCACGCTGGTGCTGGAGGACCGCAGCGGCCGCGAAGTGGCCCGCATCCAGGAGCGCATGCTGCGCGTCAAAGACAGCATGGAGATCGAAGACGCCAACGGCCGGCGCGTGGGTATGGTCAAGAAGGCCCTGATCACTCCGCTGCGCGATCGCTTCGTCGTCAAGATCAAAGATGGCCCCGACTTGGACGTGCAGGGCAACATCCTGGACCATGAGTACACCATCGGCGAGGGCCGCGACAAGGTGGCCGAGGTGTCCAAAAAATGGTTCCGCATCCGCGACAGCTACGGCATCGAGATCGAGCCGGGCCAGGACGACGCCGTGATTCTGATGATCGCCGTCGCCATCGACGAGATGGCGCATCCATCCCGCTAGGAGAGAACCCACTATGCTGAAATTTGGACCTGTAGATGTGGTCGTGCTGGCTGCCGGCGAGCCGCGCTTCGACGGCAGTATTCTGGCTGAGCTAGAGCGCGCGGCTGCAACCGGCACCATTCGTGTGTTGGACGCCATGATCCTCCTCAAGGATCAAGAAGGCGAGTGCTGGCGGATCGACCTCGAAGATCTGCCTGAGCGGCAACAGGCTGCGCTGGCGTTCATTGAGACTGGCACGCGCGGCATGTTCGACTCGGACGATGCTGACTTGCTGTTCGAGGGCATGGTCCCAGATTCGGCAGTCGTCGCTCTGGCTATCGAGCACAAATGGGCGGTCAATCTGGTCAACGCCATCTTCGACTCCGGCGTGGAGCTGGCCTTCCAGTACCGCGTGCCGGCGGTCGTCGTCGATGAGGCCTATGCCTCACTTGGAATCAGCGCATAAGGAGGCCACCATGCCAGGACTAGTGAGAGGAATGGCCCGCACCGCCGCCGTCGTCGGCACTGCCACCGCCACCCGCAACGCCGTCAACCGTCGCCAGGCCGAGAAGAACATGGCGGCCTATCAGAACGCCGCGGCTGCAACCGCGCCCCAGCAGCAAGTCGTCTACGCTGCGCCGCCGCCGCAGGAATACATCCCCGCCGCAGCGCCGGCTATGCAGGAAGACGTGATCACCCAGCTCGAGCGCTTGGGTGCGCTCAAGGCGCAGGGGCTGCTCACGGAAGAGGAGTTCGCCGCCCAGAAGGCCAAGCTGCTCGGCCTGTAGTCGTCGTGGCGCCCGCTTGTGATTGCGAGACGCCATATCGCGCAGGACGATATCGACGAAGCGAGAAACCGGTGCGTGTCATGCTGAGGGCCGCCGAAGCATCTCGGTACGTGTGTGCGGGAGATGCTTCGCCGAGCCTCAGCATGACACCGCACCAGTTTCTTCGCTTGCCACTACCACCCTGCGGGATGCGGCGTCTCAGCATGACACGCCGGGAGTTCGCTGTTGTGGCGCATCCTGCGACAGCGGAATGGGAAACTCGCAATGATAACGGCGAGTGTTAGCCGCAGGTGGCCTCCAGTGCCATGGGCGGCGCCACGGTAGCCCTGCAGCAGTCGCCGCTGCTGCTGATCACGGCGCTGATCGTGGCCGTGCTCGGCATCGTCGTCCAGGTGCGCGCCAACCGCGCCTACACCATCGAGAGCTATAACCGCTGGGCTGAGCCGGCCTAGGAGTTACAGGTGGCAAGTTGCAAGTGGCAGGTGGCAAGCGGGAGCAACCTGGCCCGCCTGCGACCTGCAACCTGCCACCTGCAACTTTTCCCCAAGGAGAACCCTCATGTGCTGCTTATTCACAGTGCTCGTCTTTCTCGGCCCCCGTGCGGGCATCCTCGTCTGGTGGCTGCTTCAGCCAGCCCGCTGGCAGTTGGCGTTTGCCAACATGAGCTTCCTGTTTCCGCTCCTGGGCTTTATCTTCGTGCCCTGGACAACGATCATGTACGTGCTGGTCTTTGCCGGCGGCGTCACGGGCTTCGACTGGGTTTGGCTAGGCCTGGGCTTGCTGGCCGACATCGCCTGGTGGAGCGGCGCGGCCGCGCGCAAACGCGTCCCCGGCTACACCGGCCAGTACTAATCCCACGCCGGCCGGACAACCCAAGGAGTTCGCACGTAGGCGTGCGAACTCCTTATGCGTTGGCAGCGCATTATGGGGGCGTGTTTGCGCGGAGCTAAATCATCGCCTATAATGCCATAGTTATGGGCAGTACAGCGCTTGATTTGCTTCTCACCAAACTCTATCGTCCCTCAGTTGCCGCGGACTTCGTTCGCCGCCCCCGCTTGACCAGCCTGCTCGACCAGGGGCGCCATTTGCCGTTGACCCTGATCTCGGCGCCGGCCGGCTCAGGCAAGACTTCGCTGCTCAGCGACTGGCTTGCGGCCTGCCCCTATCCCAGCGCGTGGCTGTCGCTGGATGAGGGCGACGGCGACCTGGCGGTCTTCCTCGACTACTTCATTGCCGCGTTGCGCACCATCGAGCCGGGGGCATGTCCACAGACGCTGGCCATCCTACACGCGTCAGATCTGCCGCCGGTTACTGTGTTGGCTGGCCTGCTGAGCAACGAGATCGAGAGCATGCACGAGCACCCGGCGCTGGCCGCCGACAAGGGCTTCGTGCTGGCGCTGGACGACTACCATCTCCTTTCGGGCCAGGCTGTCAACGGCTTGCTGGCTGAGCTGCTGCGCCATCCACCGCGGCCCCTGCACCTGGTAGTGGCCACGCGCAGCGACCCGGCCCTGCCCTTGGCCTCGCTGCGCGCCCGCCGCCAGGTAGCCGAGATTCGCCGGCAAGATCTGCGCTTTACCCTGGGCGAGGTGCGGGAATATATCCAACAGGCGTTGCCGCAGCCAGTCGACGAAGACATCATCGCCGTGCTGCACGACAGGACCGAGGGATGGGTCACCGGGCTGGTTCTTGCCATCCTTAGCCTGCGCCACGCGCCGGACTCGGAGGAGTTCCTGTCTGACCTGGCCGCCAACGAGCGCCTGGCTACGGACTACCTGGTGGACGAAGTGCTCACCCGCCAGCCCCAGTCGATTGAGGACTTCCTGCTCAAGACGTCGCTGCTAGATCGGATGTGCGGCCCGTTGTGCGAGGCCGTCACCGGCCTCGACGATCCGGTGTGCAATGGCCAGGCCTACCTGGAATGGCTCGAACAGGCCAACCTCTTCATCGTGGCGCTGGATACCCAGGGCCGCTGGTTTCGCTACCACCACTTGTTCCAACAGATCCTGCAAAACCGGCTGTTGCGCCAGGCAGGCCTGGTCGAGGTGGCTGAGCTGCATCGCCGGGCCAGCGCATGGCTGGCCGGCAACGGATTCGTCGAGGAAGCGATCGGCCATGCCCTGGCGGCCGGCGATGAAGCGACCGCCGTGCAGATCGTCGAGGTAAACCGGCATGAGGCCATGAACCAGGAGCGCTGGCAGCGGCTTGAAATCTGGCTGCGCCTGCTGCCCCGGCGTATCGTGGACGAACGATCAGAGCTGCTGCTCGCGGAAGCCTGGATCCAGCACAAGCAGTGGCGTTACGGAGAGATTGCTCCCTACCTGGCGCGCATCGAGAACCTGCTGCAAACCGTAGTCTTGCCAGAGGAGGAGCGTGCCCACCTGCAGGGCGAGGTCGATGTGTTGAGTTGCGTGGCATCCTACTATGCTTTGGAAGCGCAGCGCACCTTCGACCTGGCCGGCCGCGCCTTGCAGACCTTGCCCATGGCGTGCTCCATCGCCCGCGGGCTGGCCTGGATGTACTACGCCGCCGCGCTTCAGTTGCTGGGGGATAGCGACGGCGCGCGCGCCGCCATCCACGAGGGTCTACAGGAGGATCGGGTTCATGGCAACTCGTTCCCGGGCCGCTTGCTGATTGGCCTTGGCCTGCTAGACTGGATGGCGGGCGATCTGGCCGATCTGAACCGGTCAGCAGCGCAACTGCTCAGGATCGCCGGCGAGCGCCAACTGGTCGAAAGCGCAGGCTGGGCGCACTACTTGCTGGGATGCGCAGCCTATCAATGGAACGACCTGGCCGGAGCCAAAGAGCATTTCGCAGCCGTGGTGGAACAGCGCTACGTTGCCCACAGCGCGCCTTTCTCGAATAGCTGCTTTGGCCTGGCTGCAGTGCTTCGGGCGCAGGGCAAGGACGACCAGGCGCAGGCTTTGGCCGAGTCGGCGCTGGCCTTTGCCCTGGAGATGAACAACCCGCGCGTGCTGGCCGACGCCCGCGCTTTTCAGGCCTGGCTGGCGCTGCAGCAGGGTCGGCCGGCCGATGCGCAGCGTTGGACGGAGTCGGTCGATGCACGCGCGCGGCTGTTGCCCTTCGCCACCTTCTTCGTTCCGGCCATCACCCTGGCGCAGGTGTTGCTGGACCAGGGGACGCCGGCCAGCCTGCGCCAGGCGTCCGAGTTGCTGGAGCGCCTGCACGGCGCGGTTGCCAGCCAGCACAACCGGCGTTTTGCCGTCGAAGTGCTGGCGCTGCAAGCCTGGCTGGATGATCTGCGGGGCGACGAGCCGGCAGCGCTAGCTTCCCTGCGGCAGGCCGTAGCGCTGGCCCAGCCCGGCGGCATCGTGCGCGCCTTTGCCGACCTGGGACCCCAGATGGCCGGCCTGCTGACGCGCCTGCGCCAACAAGGGGTTGCCGTCGACTTCATTGGCCGCCTGCTGCGGACATTTCCGGCCGGCAGGGCGGATACGTTTGACTTGCCCCAGTCTGCTTCCCTGGAAGCCCCCACCACCAGCCTGGTCGAGCCGTTGACCTATCGCGAGCAAGAGATTCTCGGTTTGTTGGCCCAACGGCTCAGCGCCAAGGAGATCGCCGAACGGCTGGTCATCTCTGACCGCACGGTCAAGCGCCACACAGCCACCATCTATCGGAAGCTCGGCGTCCACGGCCGGCAGCAGGCGGTCGCCGCAGGGAGAACCATGGGGATTTTGTCTTCAGCGTGAGATCTGACAGCAGGCCATCAGGTTGCCTTGTGAATAGCGGTGGGTTGCGGTACAATCAGAGACCGAACGCTGCCAACCATCGGCTTGTCCAGGAAGTTGGAAGCCTGTGCCTCTCATGTTGCTGCGAACGAAGCTTTTTCGCCCATCCCCGCCCCAGGATTATGTGGTCCGGCCGCGCCTGGTTGATGCGCTCAACGACGGGTTGGGCCGGCCGCTCACCCTGATCTGCGCGCCGGCCGGCTACGGTAAAACCAGTCTCGCCAGCGCCTTCCTGGCAACCTATCCGCTGCCCAGCGCCTGGGTGTCGCTGGATGAGGGCGACAATGACCTGCGTCTGTTTCTCGAGCATGTGCTGGCCGCCATTGACGGCGCCTGTCCCCAGACGGTGCAAGGCACGCAGTTGCTCTTGGCAGGCGCAATCCTGCCGCGCGTTGCAATCATCACGGGAAGCCTGATCAATGAGCTTGCTGATCTCGAGCAGCGGCTGATTCTGGCGCTGGACGACGTGCAAGACATCCGAGATTCCGATGTCATGTACCTGCTCGACGCCCTGTTGGGACAGCCTTTGCCCGGCCTTCACGTGATGCTCCTGTCACGCCTGGAGCCGCCTCTGCCTTTGGCGAAGCTCAGGATGCGCGGCCAGGTGACCGACATTCGGTCGCAAGATCTGCGTTTTTCTGCGCATGAAGCCGCAACCTTCCTGCAGCACGCGATCGATGTGCCCCTGACCGATGAGGCCATCGCCGCACTGGTGGAGGACACCGAAGGCTGGGTTGCAGGCTTGCGCCTGGCAACGCTGACCCTGCGCCATGGCGGCGGCGACATCGATCGGCGGATCGCCAGTTTGCACGCGGAAAACCGCTACATTACGGCTTTCCTGATCGACGATGTGCTGTCCCATGTTCCGCCCGACATTGCGAAGTTCCTGATCAGAACTTCTATGCTTGATCGACTGTGCGGCCCGCTGTGCGACGCGGTCACCGGGGCGAGGGGTGCGCCATCGCAGGGGCAGGTTTACCTGGAATGGTTGGCAAGCGCCAACCTGTTCATCACATCGCTGGACGAAGAGAGCTTATGGTATCGCTACCATCATCTGTTCCGGGTTTTGTTGCAGCGGGAACTGGCGCGCCAGCTCGACGCCAAAGAGATAGACGACCTGCACTGCCGCGCCAGCACCTGGTATGCCTCCCAGGGGGATATCGAAGAGGCTCTGCGACACGCCGTGGCCGGACATGACAGCGTAACCGCAGTTCAGTTGGTGGCCGAACATCGTCACCATCTGCTCAACACGGAACAACGCCCCCGGCTGGAGCGATGGTTGAACATGTTCTCGCTGGCGGACTTGGCCCAGCATGTCGACCTGTTGCTGGCCCGGGCCTGGTTGGCCGAACTCGGCCGGGCTGATCCCCGCACCGTCCAGGAACTGGTGGACCGAGCGCAGGCCCTGGTTGATGGCATGGCCGGGGAAACGCAACGCGCCCGCCAGTTGCAGGGCGAGATCGACACCCTGCTCAGCATCGAGAAGAGCTTTGCGGCCAACGACCCCCAAGGCGTGATCATGCTGGCAACGCGCGCTCTGGAGACGATGCCGCAGGCATGGTACCTGGCGCGCGTCGAGGCGTGGCTACACCTGGCCGGCGCCTGCCAGATGTCTGGACGAGCCGGGCACGCTTACGAAGTGCTGGCGGCCGCGCAGAAGGAGGAAACTGCCACCAGCAGTGCGCCGCGGGCGCGTCTGTGGGCTTCCCGGTGTTTCATCCATTGGATGGATGCGGATTTGGGCGGCGCCTTGCAGTCGGCTCATCGCACGGTCAGCGCCGGCCAAGCAAACGACCAACAGCTCGAGAGTCTTGGGTGGGGACACTATTTCCTGGCCATCTGTTATTATCAGCGCAACGACCTGGCGGCCGCCGAATTGCACGCCAACCTTGTGTTAGCCCAGCGCTACGCATGTCATCGCATCACCGTCGTACAAAGCGCCATCGTGCTGGCGTCGATTCACCAAGCGCGTGGTTTGCCTCAGGACGCGCGCCTGGCCCTTGACCAGGTCAACGACTACCTGGTGGAGATGCGCAGCGAAGCGCTGCTGCCGCTCGTGCAGGCATACAGAGCGGAGCTTGCCGCCAGGCAGGGCGATACGGACTCGGCTTCTGTTTGGGCTGCGACCTTCGGCCCCCTCATACCGTCCAATATCATGGCGTTTTTCTACGCGCCGCAGTTGACGCTACCCAAGGTGCTCCTGGCTATCAACACGCCCGAAAGCCGCCAGCAGGCAACGGATGCGCTGGCGCGGCTGCACACGTTCGTCACCCAAACCCACAACACGCGCTTCACCATCGACGTGCTTGCTTTGCAGGCGCGGCTGCATCAGGCCGAAGGCAACGAACCGGCCGCGCTGCAAGCGCTGCAACGAGCTGTGGCGTTGGCAAAGCCGGGCGGCCTCATCCGCGTCTTTGTGGATTTGGGCAGGGACATGGCCGCACTGCTGCAACGGCTGGCGCGCAGGGAGAGCGGGTCCGAGTACATCGCCCATATCCTGCGCGCGTTCCCGGCGTTCCCCCCACCGTTCCCCTCCCCAACCCGGCCTGCCCCTCAGGCCACCCTGATCGAGCCCCTGACCTGGCGGGAGCAGGAGGTCCTGGCACTCCTGGCGCAGCGGCTCAGCGGCAAGGAGATTGCGCAGCGCCTGACCCTCTCAGAAGCCACGGTCAAACGGCACTGCGCCAACATCTACCAGAAGCTGGCGGTTAGCGGGCGGCGCGAAGCGGTTAGCGCGGCCGTGGGGTTGGGGCTGCTGCCCAAACAGTCTGGTTGACGCTCGTACACCTTTTTTGCGCACTTTCGGCTATTGTTCTGACGGGGGGATCATGATAGTCTGATGATGCAGTTGAGTCTCATCAGGCTGCAGCGCGCTCCGGGTCAGGCTGGCGAGTCGACCTGTCCACCAGTTAACGTTGAGGATCGAGCAGGAGCCAAGCTAATGCCAGGTAAAAAGCGAATCACCATTGACTCCCCCGCCACCTATGAGATGCGCGTTCAGGGTCATCTGGATCAGCGCTGGTCCGAGTACCTGGGCGGCGCCGAGATTCGGGTCGTCAGCGGGCCCGACCAGGCGCCCATGACGGTGGTCACAGGCAGATTTCAGGATCAGGCCGCACTGGCCGGCGCGCTGAGCCTGCTCTATGATCTTGGCCTGCCGTTGCTCACGGTCGAATGTCTTGACGATCCGCAGCGCACGCCGGTCACTGCGCCCGCGATGGCGCCGGCGCCCTTGGATACCCGGCCGCCCGGCTAACTGGGCGCCATCCCTGCATTGCCATGGAGGCTGCTGAGCGACCGATCCCGGAATAGCTCATCCGCCGGTCCGATTGTCTGCCAGATCGCACTCGAAGACTGCTCTCTACAGCCTTCACTCAATTCTCAGGAGGATAACCCCATGCCTTGTCTATTCGCTATGGTTGCCGGCCTCTTCCCTCGACTCGGGACGCTGCTTGTCTGGCTGGCCCGCCCCAACATGTTCAGCGCCGCCTTTGGTGGCAGTTGGCTCTGGCCCATTCTGGGCATCATTTTCCTGCCGTTCACCACGCTGATGTATGTGATCCTGTGGTCGCCCACCGGCCTGACCGGCTGGGACTGGCTGTGGCTGATCCTGGCCGTGATGATCGATGTCATGCACTACTCCAGCACGGCCTATTCCAACCGCAACCAGATCCCCGGCTACAAAGACGCGTCGGCCACACCGGCATCCACACCACCGCCGCCCGCTGCACCGATGTAAAGCCTCAGCGCCCACCCTGGCCATCGGCCTTTCACAGCTCTGGAGACGTAATCCGTGACGCCAAGCGAAACTCGCCAGCCGATCAAGGAGGTCGAACGGGAGCTTATGGTCTACCGCCCGTTTCGCAGCCTGTTCCTGCTGGATGTGTTGCGCGATCGCGACTCCTGGCCGATGCTGGGATGGGGGCTGAGCACCCTGCTGCTGGGCACCCTGGTCTATCACTGGCTGGAGGGATGGAGCTACCTGGACGCGCTGTACTTCTGCGTCATCAGCCTGGCTACCATTGGCTACGGCGACTTCACCCCGACCACGCCGCTGGCTCGAGCCTTCACCATCGTCTACGTCATCAACGGCATCGTCATCCTGCTGGCGCTGTTCGACCGCATCCGCATGGTGCGCACGCAGCGCATCGAAAACGCCGAAAGTGACAGCGTATCGCCATAGGCTTCTCTGATACCAACACCGTGTCGTTCGTGTTGGTGGCCGCCGTACTGCTGTTGATCCTGCTGCCGGCAGCTTGACGCAACGTTGGGATCACTTAACCGATGAGCGACGACACAAAACCCCTAAGCAAAGGATTCGTCCCCAACATAATCTCCGGCCTGGCCACCGGCCTGTTCAGCATCCCCGAAGGCATGGCCTATGCCCAACTGGCGGGCGTGAACCCAGTCTACGGGCTCTACTCCGGCATCGTCGCCACGATGGTGGCCTCCCTCACCACCGGCACGATCCTGATGATGAGTACGCTGACCAGCGCCATTGCGCTGGCCACCGGCAGCGTCCTGCAGTCGGCTGGCATCCAGGACAGCCAGATGCCGGGGGCGCTGTTCACCGTCACCTTCCTGGTGGGCGCCATCATGTTCGTGCTGGGGCTGGCGCGGCTGGGCGGCATCGTCAACTTCGTCTCCAACGCGGTCATGACGGGCTTCGTGGCCGGCGCATCGCTGTTGATCATCACCGGCCAGGAGCATCACCTGACCGGCTACAGCCCGGTCGGCGCCAACACCTTCCAGAAGACCATCGACTGGCTGCAGAACATCGACCAGTGGGACATGACGACGGTAGCCGTCTCGGTCAGCGTCATCCTCCTCATGGTGGTCCTGAAACGCATTCGAGCCATCGAGAAGTTTGCGCCCATCATCGTGCTGCTGGTCGCCACGGCAGCCGTCAACCTGTTGAGCATTCAGACGGAGCTGGTGGGCAGCATTGCCACTATCCCCAATAGCCTGCCCGCCTTCATGCTGCCAGACTTTGCTCTGATCCCGCAGCTTGCCCTGGGCTCGATCTCGGTGGCGCTGGTCGCGCTGGCCCAGGGCGCAGGCATCAGCACGGCGGTGCCCAACCCCGATGGCAGCAAGGCCAGCCAGTCGCGTGACTTCCTGGGCCAGGGCCTGGGCAACCTGGCCGGCAGCCTCTTCCAGTCGATGGGCACAGGCGGCTCGCTGTCGCGCACCGGCATCAGCGTGGGCGCCGGCGCCAACGGCCGCCTGGGCGGCGTGTTCGCGGGCCTGTGGCTGGGCCTGATCGTCCTGCTCTTCGGCAGCCAGGCCGAGAAGGTACCGCTGGCCGTGATCGGTGGCATGTTAGTGGTGATCGGCGTCGAGTTGATCATGGCTCGCGTTCCCAGCGCCCGGCTGGTTTGGAGCACCCGCGCCTGGGGGTCGATTGCGGCCATGGCGATCACCTTCCTGGCGGCGCTGTTCATTCCCCTGCAATACACCATCTTCCTGGGCGCAGCCTTATCGCTCGGTCTTTACGTGATCGCGTCGGCAAGAAAGGCGCGCGTGCAGCAAGCTGTGCGCCTGGCGGACGGCGGCTGGGAGATGCACGAGGCTGCCAAGGAACTGAAGTCCAACGACGTCAACGTCTTCGTCATCCAGGGATTGGACTTCTTCGCCGAGGTACCGGCTCTGGAGGATCAGATCCCAGCCGCGCGCGGGGCCGCCAACGCGGTGGTCGTGCTGGTCTTGCACGACATGCAGCAGATCACCAGCACTGCGATCCGTTGGCTGGAACGCTACGCCAACGACCTCAAGACCAACGACAGCCTGCTGGTGCTGGCCGACGTCAATCCGGCCGTGCTGGACGTGATGCAAAGGAGCGGCGCCCTGGGCGTTGTCGGCGAGGAGAATGTCTTCCCAGCCACGCCGCGCATTCTGGAGGCCGAGCAGCAGGCATGGGACCGTGCTCAGCAATGGCTGAAGCAGCATACCGTGGAGTCGTCCCGATAAGATGCCGGGCAAGACAAACTGCGAGCGTTTATGTAAGGAGGCTACTTGATGAAAAGGTTGACCGTTTTGATGGCGGCGCTGGCATGGATTGGCATCGTGCTGATCCTGGCTGCGGGGTGCTATCCGCCGGCCACGGCCGTTCCGCCCACCGCTCCCCCCACCAATGGCATCACCAATATCGTCTGGCAGTGGACCAGCGTCACCAATCAGGCAACGCGAGAAACGACCGAGGTGCCCATTCCTCAGGTCTACACCATCGTGTTCCGAGACGATGGCACGCTGAGCGGACAGGCCGATTGCAACAGCTTCTCGGGCACCTACTCCCAGGAGGGCGGCTTCACCATTACCCTGGGCCCCATGACCATGGCGGCCTGCGGCGAGGAGTCGCTGGACATGGTTTACGTGCAACTGCTGGGAGAAATCGTTGCAGGAGGACCCGATGGCGCCGGTAACCTTGCGCTGGAGACCCCCGGCGGCGAGCAACGCATGCTGTTTCAGAACGGCGGGCCTGCGCCTGAATGATTCGAAACGTGCTGAGTTAGCGACGGGACACCGATTCATCGATCCCGAAGAACGCCTGTGGGGTGCGATGGCGCACCGATAAACTAGGAGATACCACATGAGCAAGGAACCAAACATCGTCATGATCGCCGCCTACCAGACCGTCGAGCCGGCGACCAAGAACTTCGACGCGCTGGTGCAGCTCGTCAAAGACAAGAGGATCACGACTGACGGCATGATCCTCGTCCAGAAGGACGCAGAGGGCAACCTGCGCGTCAGCCAGACCGGCGACCACCTGGGCCGCAAGGGCGCGGGCTGGGGCGGCGGCGTCGGCTTGCTGGTCGGGCTGGCCGCGCCCCCCCTGCTGGCGTCGGTTGTCGTCGGCGCAGCGGCAGGCGCTGTGGTCGGCAGGTTCGCCAAGCACAAGGTCGTGGACAGCCTCGAGGATGGGCTGGGCAAGAACCTTAAGCCAGGTCAGGCAGCGATCCTGGCCATCGTCCCCGAAGGGGATCGCCTGGCCGCCGGCCAGGCGTTGGCTGATTCACCGGCCAAGTCGGTAGCGGTCATGGACGAGGGCGGCGCCCAAGGGCTCAAGGCGGCCTTGAACGAGGCCCGGGGCAAGTTCAACCCTGACCGCACCGTGCTGCCGATCCCCGATCGCAAGTTCGGTGGGGCCATTGCCCGCACCATGGACGAAGCCGTGGCCGACTACAGCTTCATCCCCGGCCCGCAAGCTCCCGAGGGCGCCCCCAACGTACTGCTCGTCCTCATCGACGACGCCGGGTTTGGCGGGCCTGAGCCTTTCGGCGGCGAGATCCGCACAACGGCTTTGCAGCGGGTGCAGGAGATGGGCCTGACCTACAACGCCTTCCACGTGACCGCGGTGTGCTCGCCTACCCGGGCGGCTATGCTCACCGGCCGCAACCATCACCGTGTCGGCATGGGCGGCATCGCCGAGTTCCCGGGACCGTTCCCAGGCTACACCGGCACCCGGCCGCGCAGCTGCACCGCGCTGCCCCGCATCCTGAAGGAGAATGGCTACGTCACCGGCGGCTTCGGCAAGTGGCACATGACCCCAGGGCGTGAAATGGGCCCTTCCGGACCCTTCGAGCACTGGCCGCAGGCCTGGGGCTTCGATCACTGGTGGGGCTTCCTGACCGGCGCGGCTGGCCAGTATGACCCGATCATCACCCAGGACAACTCAGTTCTCGGAGTCCCCGAAGGCAAGGACGGCCAGCTCTACTACTTCCCCGACGACATCACCGACAAGACGGTGGAATGGCTGCATGGCGTACGCGCACACGACGCGCACAAGCCGTGGTTCGTTTACTACTCCACCGGCGCCACCCATGCGCCGCATCACGTCGCCAAGCAGTGGGCGGACAAGTACAAGGGCCAGTTCGACGACGGCTGGGACAAGTACCGGGAAAGAACCCTCGAACGCCAGAAGAAACTGGGCATCGTTCCGCCCGACACCGATCTGGCGCCCCGCCCCGATCCGTACCCGGCCTGGGACACCTTGAGCGACGCCGAGAAGAAGCTGTATGCACGCCAGATGGAGGTCTTCGCCGGCTTCTCCGAGAACGCCGACTGGAATGTCGGCCGGCTGATCGACGAGATCGAGGCCATGGGTGAGCTGGACAACACCCTGATCATCTACATCTGGGGCGACAACGGCGCCAGCATGGAGGGCACCACCACCGGCTCCTTCAACGAGACGACCTTCTTCAACGGCATCGTGCTCAACGCCGAAGAGCAGCTGGCGCTGATCGAGAAGTGGGGCGGCATCGAAGAGCTGGGCGGTGAGTACACGGCGCCGCACTTCGCTGCGGCCTGGGCCCACGCCCAGAACACGCCGTTCCGCTGGGGCAAGCAGATGGCCAGCCACCTGGGCGGCACGCGCGATCCGATGGTCATTGCCTGGCCCAACCGCATCAAACCCGACAGTCAAATGCGCAGCCAGTTCACGCACTGCATCGATGTGACCCCGACCATTCTTGAAGCAATCGGCATTCCCGAACCGAAGGTGGTCGATGGCATCGAGCAGGAGCCGATGGACGGCACGAGCTTCAACTACACCTTCGAAGATGCGGATGCGGCGGAACGCCACACGGTGCAATACTTCGAGATGTACGGCAGCCGCGCCATCTACAAGGACGGCTGGTGGGCGTGCGCCCGGCTCGACAAGCTGCCGTGGGACTTCTCACCCGCCACGTTGGCCCGCTTCAAGCCAGGCAGCGGCTACAACCCCGACGACGATCCCTGGGAGCTCTACTACCTGCCCGACGACTTCAGCCAAGCCCATGACCTGGCTGGGGAACAACCTCAGAAGCTGGCCGAACTGAAGGAGCTCTTCTGGCAGGAGGCAGAGCGGAACCGGGCGCTGCCGCTGCTGGGCGGCCTCTGCGTCTTCTTCGGCATCCTGCCGCCCATGGAGATGGTCACACGCTACAGCTTCGCCGGCGATGTCCAGAACGTGTCGACCACGGTCATCCCGCGCATCTATGGCCGCTCCTACGCCATCGAGGCCGAGCTGGAAATGCCGGAAGGCGGCGCTGAGGGCGTGCTGTGCGCCTTCGCCGACTTCATCGGCGGCTTCTCGCTCTGGATCAACGAGCAGGGCCATCTGGTCCACACCTACCAGTTCCTGGGCATCGATACCTACAAGCAGGTCTCGACCGAGCCGATCCCGGCCGGTGACGTCACCGTCAAGATGCTGTTCGAGATCGACGAGCCCAAGCCGGGAGCCGGCGGCAACGTGACGCTGTGGGCCAACGACAAGCAGATCGGCGAAGGCCGCATGCCTCACACCGTTGCCATGCTGTTCACGACCTACGCGGGCATGGACATGGGCCGCGACAACGGCGGCGTGGTTGATCTCGACTACGAGGACAAGGCGCCCTACGCCTTCACCGGCACGCTGAAGAAGGTCTTATTCGACCTCAAGCCGGCGCACGCTGAAGCGGAGCAGGCGCTGCACGAGCATGCCTCGGTGCATGCGGTGGCAGCCGGCGTCGCCGGATGAGTGTCCGGCGAGAATCCTTTCGCCTATCGCCGTTCCCTCACCTGCCGGCCAACGGCAGGTGAGGGACACCTCCCGCAACAAACCGGCCCCTATGACGGAGCTTTCCCTGTGGAAAAGTCCATCCAACCTCGTCCCTTCGTGAAGCTGCTTTTGCTCGCTGCGCTGCTCGGTCTGATCAGCGCAGTGATCACGTTTGCCTTCATCGCTTTGGTGGACGGAGCAGCATCGGTCGTGTGGGAGACAGCCGCCGAGACAACCGGCCTGCCGATACAGGTATTCACGCTGTTGGTCTGTACGCTGGGCGGCCTGCTGGTGGGCATACTGGTCAGGATCTTCGGCGACCACACCGGCATCTTTGCCGAGATGATGGCCGAGTTCGGCCGTAGCGGCCGTTTCGACTATCGCCATGCGCCCGGCATCGTGCTCCAGCGTATCAATGTCGAACGCCCCACCATCGCCAAGCCGCGCAACAAGGTCGTCTTCTACCCTGGTGGGTCGCCGGTGCCGTTTGCCGCGACGCTCAAGACCTACAATCGGCCCTGGAGCATCACGGCCGAGGTCTTGATCCCACAAGGCGGCGCTGAGGGCGTGCTGTTGGCGCAAGGCGGCGGCACCAGCGGCTTCACCTTCTTTGTCAAAGACCACAAGCTGTACTTCCTGTACAACTGGCTCGCCCGCGACAAGTTCTGGTTGAAGTCTAGTGAGGTGGTGCCGGAGGGTGAAGTCGAGCTGCGTTATGAGTTCGAGCCAACCGGCAAACCCGATCCTGCTCAGGGCAAAGGTGTGCCGGCGCGCGGCCAGCTTTACATCAACCGCAAGCTGGTCGCCAGCATCGACATGCCCTACTCGATCCTGTTCATGTTCGGGACGCAGGGCCTGTCCTGCGGCTATGACGCCGGCGACCCGGCGGCGCCGGAGGAATACAGCGGTGAGTTCCGCTTCACCGGGACCATCAAGCGTGTCACGATCGATCTGTCCGGCGAGCTGATCCCGGATACCGAAGCTGAGATGAAGATCGCCATGCGGCGGCAGTAGCCTATCTGTTTGCGCAGAAGTGCATCCTACAATGCACTTCTGCGCAAACACAACTTCCATGAGGCATCGCGATGACAGTGAATGAGTTATTCCAGGCGCTGGCGGGCTTATCCGGGCTTTTGTTTGTGATCACCAGCATGCTGGCGATGGGCATGAGTCTGACCATAGCCCAGATCCTCCAGCCCTTGAAAAATGTCCGCCTGGTGATCCTGGCGCTGCTGGCCAATTTCGTGCTGGCGCCCCTGCTGGCTTATCTTATTATCCTGTTGATCCCCATGGAACAGTCCCTGCAAATCGGCCTGGCAGTACTGGCAACGGCTGCCGGAGCCCCTTTCCTGCCCAAACTGGTGCAGGGCGCCAAGGGAAACATCGCCTTTGGGGTGGGAATGATGGTGCTGTTGATGATAGTGACCATCGTCTATGTTCCGCTTGTCTTGCCTCTGCTTTTGCAGGGTGTCCAGGTCAACCCGTGGGACATCGCCCAGTCGCTGATCGTGTTGATGCTCCTCCCCCTGGCGATCGGCTTACTGATGAAGTCGCACTCACCCGACAGCGCTGTCCACTGGCAGCCAGTCATGAACAAGATTTCCGGCCTGGCGATCTTGATCCTGTTGGTGGTAGGGCTTGGACTCAACGTCTCGAATATACTGAACTTGATCGGCACGGGAGGTATCCTGGCGCTGCTACTCTTCATCATTGGATCACTTGCCATCGGTTTCCTGCTTGGCGGGCGTGATCCAGCCATCCGCAGTGTGATGGGGCTGGGTACAGCGCAGCGCAACGTGTCGGCGGCGATTGTGGTGGCTACCCAGAACTTCAACGAAGGCAGCACGCTGTCATTCATCCTGGTGGCTTCCATCCTCTTGCTGCTGATCTTGTTGCCGGCAGCAAAACGATTAGGGGCGCGCCAACAGACACCGGACGGCGCCGAAGCAAGCGTACCACCGCAGGGTAATTCGGCGAAGTAACATGAGTGATCTGCACCCGCAGGGTTTCAAAGCATCCTGCGAGCCTAACCAAAAAAAGTAAACCAATGTTCGACCTTCCACTGGAGTATGCCTTGATTGCCTTCGAGAACGCCGAGCCTACAGGCAAGATCATGAGGAGGCCCCACTATGATCGACCCACAAGCCCGACCAGCAGCCTATATCAAGCTCATGGCGCTCGTCGCCGTGCTGGGCTTGATCAGCGCCCTGGTCACCTTCGCCTTCATGGCCCTCGTGCATCAGGGCACGGGGCTGGTTTGGGAGCAAGCCGCCGGGGCGCTGGGTATCAACCCGCGTCTTTTCACCATCCTGGTCTGTACTGTCGGTGGTTTGGTGGTTGGGCTGCTGGTCAAGGGCTTCGGCGATCACAACGCCATCTTTGCCGAGCTGATGCTCGAATTCGGCAAGACCGGTCGGTTCAACTATCGCCACGCGCCCGGCATCGTCCTCACCGCCTTCGTGTCGCTCATCTCCGGCGCCAGCCTGGGCCCCGAAGCGCCGCTGGCCGACGCCTGCGGCGGCATCGGCACGCTGATGGCCGACAAGCTCAAGCTCGACGAGCAGGAGACGCGCACGCTGGGCTATTCCGGCGTCAGCGGCATGCTCGCCGCCTTCATTACCGAGCCGCTTGGCGGGGCGGTCCTGGGCCTGGAGTCGGCGCAGGGCGGAACCGGCGGCAAGCAGACCTATTTCTGGGTGCTTTTTCCCAGCCTGTTAGCCTCGGCCGCGGCGACCGTGGTCTTCGTCTTGTTGAGCGGCGCATTCTTCGGGACCTTGTATCAGTTCCCAGACTACACGCCGCGTTTGCAGGATCTGTTCTGGGCCGTGCCGCTCGGTCTGATCGGGGGGATCGTCGGCCTGCTGTTCATGCTCTCCCTGCAACGCCTGCGGCTACTCCTGGCGCCTATGAAGGCGCACGTCGTGCTGCGCGGGCTCCTCGGCGGCCTGGCCATGGGGCTGATCGGCGCCCTCTTGCCGCTGACGCTGTTCTCGGGTGAGGATCAGACAACCGAACTGATAGCGAACGCGGCCGAGATCGGTGTGGTGATGCTCGTCGTGTTGGGGCTGGCCAAGCTGTTCGCTACCTCGTTGTTGCTCGTTACCGGCTGGAAAGGCGGCTACATCTTCCCCATCATGTTCGCCAGCGCCGCGCTGGGTCTGGCGGCGAGCCTTCTGCTTCCCGGCATCCCAGTGGCGGTTGCCATCGCGGCGACGATGGCCGGCGCGCTGGTCGCGGCGTTGCGAGCGCCTCTGTTTGCGGCGCTCTTTACGTTGGTCCTGGTGCAAAAGGAGACCGCGGCCGTCATTGCCGTGGCCGTGGTAATCAGCGCTTTGTTGACCGCATTGATAGCGCTGCGCACCGCCCGGCGCGCCGCCGCACAGGCGCAAGCTCAGTAATCGTGTGACATAGGAGCCCCATGCCACCCCCACAACCGAGCTCCTCAGGCATTGCCCGCTTCGTTCCCGGCCTGGCCCTGGTCAAAGGGTTCAGCCCTGCGCTGCTGCGCACGGAACTGATCGTGGCAGTTCAGCGCGCCATAGATGTGCCGCTAAAGGAACGTCGATGAGCCAGAACCTGAGGTGATTTCCCATGGCACGCAAGTCGAAGAGCACTCCTAAGGGTCAGTCCGCACAAGAATTCGCCGTTATCGGCCTGGGGCGTTTCGGCGCCAGCCTCGGCTTAGTCTTGATCGCGACCTGGCTGTTGCTGTTCACCCAAGACCTGGCCCTCAGCCCGGCGCTGTTCGAAGTTGTCTCGGCGCTCTCCACCACCGGCCTGTCGCTGGGAGTGACGGGGCAACTGGACACCTTTGGCCGGCTGGTGATCATCGCCCTCATGTTCTGGGGACGGCTGGGAGCCATCACCATCGTGCTCCTCCTGCTGAAACGCCGCGGGCATGACAGCCTGGTGAAGTATCCCGAGGAGCTGGTGCTGGTTGGCTGACGCTTTGGTGGCGGTTGGACGCGCCAGGTTTCTTGTTTGACCCGCCTGTGGCCCTGTAAGGAGACGTATGGCTGAGACACCACCTATCGTGAACGTCTACGCCATGAAGATGGCGGGCGTTTTTATGATCTCCACCAGCACCCTCTCGCTGCGCACCGGCATCGTCCCGCGCTGGATGGCGTTTCTGGGTATGGCTTGCGCGCTGTTTCTGATCTTCAGCCTCGGTTTCTTCTACTGGGCGCCGTTGGTCTTTCCCCTGTGGGTACTGTTGATCAGCATCCACATCCTGTTGGCTAACCTGCGCATCCACCCATCATCACCCAAGGAGTGAGCATCATGTCTGCAACATCGCTGGAAACCAAACAACGTCCGTGGTGGCTGACCCTGCTGGCGCAGGCCTGGCCCTGATCTGGGCCGCGGCGGTGATGGCCCTCCTGGGCGGCTTCGTGATGATCTTCCAGGCATTCCGCGGCCGGACGGCCTGAGCGGCCCGCCGCACGCCCCCCCCACCGCATCGTTAACGCAACGACACAAGGCGCTCCTGTTTGGAGCGCCTTGTGTCGTTGCACAGTGACCATACGGGCGGCGGGCACGGTGATTTCGATACGGCGGCCTACTCAATCACCGTGCTCGCACCCGGCGGCTGAATACACGCCCATACCCCTGCCCGCACGCCATCTTTGCCAGCCTACCCGCAGTGGCCTATAATGCACCTGCGTTGAGAATGCCAGGACCTTCTCGTCGCGGTCAACCGGGCGACGGCCCCATCAAGAACTGGATCGGCTGCGGGTCAACGTCCCCGGCCCCCCAAGCGTGTGCATGATGGACGACAAGGCGCTGCGCCTCATCAAAACCAAGCTCTACCGGCCAGCGGTCGGCGGGGAGACGATTCGCCGCCAGCGCCTGCTCGACCTGCTGGACGCGGGCAGCAACCTGCCCCTGACCCTGGTGACGGCGCCGGCCGGCTCAGGCAAGACCACGCTGCTGTGCGATTGGCTCTCCACCTGCCCCTGCCCCAGCGCCTGGCTGGCGCTGGACGACGGCGACGGCGATCTAGGCGTCTTCCTGAGCTATTTCGTCGCCGCCATCCAGACGGTCTTCCCCAACGCCTGCCCCACCGTGCGCGCCATGCTCCGGGCGCCGGAGTTGCCGCCCCAGCACGTTCTGGCGACGGCTTTGATCAACGAGATCGACACCCTGCACGACGAGCCGGCGTTGCAAGCCGGCCTGCGTTTCGTGCTGGTGCTGGACGACTATCATCTGCTGCACAGCCGGCCCGTCGACGACCTGCTGGCAACGTTGCTACGCCATCCGTCGCCGGCGCTGCGCCTGGTGCTGACCAGCCGCAGCGATCCCGCCCTGCCGCTGCCGGCCATGCGTGCCCGGCGCCAGATCCTGGAGATTCGCTACCAACAACTGCGTTTCAGCCAGGAGGAGACGGCCGAGTTCTTGCAGCAAGCGCTGGCTGTGCCTTTACCTGGCGAGACCACCGCCGCGCTGGTGGAGCGGACCGAGGGGTGGATCACCGGGCTGCATCTGGCCGGCATCTACCTGAAGCACGCGCCCGACCCCACGGACCGGCTGCGCGCCCTTCAGGCCGGCGACCGCTACGTGATGGACTACCTGGTGGACGAAGTGTTGGCGCTCCTGCCGGCCCGAATCCAGGAGTTCCTGCTCAAGACGGCCATCCTGGACCGGCTGTGCGGCCCGTTGGTCGAGGCGGTCGCCGGCGTCGACGACGAGGTGTGCAACGGGCGGGCCTATCTGGAGTGGCTGGAGCAGGCCAACCTGTTCGTGTTCGTGCTGGACGATCAGTGGTATCGCTACCATCACATCTTGCAGCAGTTGATGCAGAACCGGCTGCGCCAGCAGGCCAGCGCGGCTGAGATCGCCGATCTGCACAGCCGCGCCAGCGCCTGGTTTGCCCGCAACGGGCTGGTGGAGGAGGCGATCAGTCACGCCCTGGCGGCCGGCGATGGCAGGGCGGCAGCGCAGATCATCGAAGCGCATCGCCACCAGGCCATGAACCAGGAACACTGGCAGCAACTGGAGCGCTGGCTGGGCCTGATGCCGCGGCCCTTGATCGAAGAAAGTCCCGAGCTCCTGTTGTTGGAAGCCTGGATCTTGCAGAAGCAATGGCGCATGGCGGAGCTTGGGCCAGTACTCGATCGCATCGACGCCCGTTTGAAGGCGCTGCCGCCGTCAGAGGGCGGCCCCTCGTATGTGAGCGCTGAGGTCAACGCCCTGCGCAGCCTGGTGTGCTACTACCGCCTGGATGGCCAGTCTACGTTTGCCTTCGCCAGCAGCGCCTTGGAGGCTTTGCCCATGGCCTGTTCGTCGGTGCGCGGGCTGGCATGGATGTATTGCGCCGGCGGCCTGCAGGCCAGAGGCGACATCGCTGGCGCCCTCGAAGTCATCCATCTGGGACTGGAGGAGGATCGCTTCCATCTCAACGCGTTCCCGGCGCGCGTGCTGATGGCGCTCTGCTTCCTCCATTGGATCAACGCCGATCCGATCAACTTACGCCAGGCGGCAGATCGCTTCTTACGCGTCGCCAGAAAGCGCAACCTGCAGGAAAGTGTCTGGTGGGCGCGCTATTTCCACGGCTGCGCAGCCTACGCGATCAATGACCTGGCCACGGCTGAACGGGAGTGGGCCGCCGTAGTCGAACAGCGCTACGTTGCGCACGGGCTGCCCTTCACGCAAAGCGCCTATGGATTGGCCTCGATCTGGCAGGCGCAAGGAGCGGGCGATCGCGCGCTGGCGTTGACCGAGTCGGTGTTGGCCTATGGCGTAGAGATCGACAACCCTCGCATCCAGATGGATGCCCTGGCCTTTCAGGCATGGCTGGCGTCGAGCCAGGGCCGGACAGCCGGGGCCCTTCGTTTGGCTGAGGCGGTGACTCCCAGCGCGCTGATAACGCCCATGATCACCTTCCACACAGCGGCCTTGTCCGTGGCCAGGGTCTTCATCAGCGAGGACTCGCCGGGCAGCCTGGACAAAGCCGCCAGTCTGCTGGCGCGGCTGGAGCAGCAGGCGAAGGGCAACACGCGCGCCACCATCGAGGTGCTGGCCGTGCGCGCCTTGCTGGAGGATGCGCTGGGCCACACCGAGGCCGCCCTGTCTGCGCTGCGAGAAGCCGTCGCGCTGGCGCAGCCCGGCGGCCTGCTGCGCGTCTTCATTGACCTGGGCGCGCACATGGCCCGTCTGCTCAGCCGCCTGGCGCAGCAGGGCCAGGCCAGCGCCGCGTCCATCCTGCACGCCTTTCCTTCCTTTCCCTCCTCTCCCTCTCTCCCGTCCCCGCTCCAGTCCAACCTGATCGAGCCGCTGACCTACCGCGAGATGGAGGTCCTCGAGCTGCTGGCCCAGCGTCTCAGCGCCAAGGAGATCGCCGCGCGCCTGGTCATCTCCGACCGCACGGTCAAGCGCCATGCAGCCAACATCTACCAGAAGTTGAACGTCAACAGCCGGCAGCAGGCTGTGGCCGCGGCTGCGTCGTTGGGGTTGCTGCCGTCCCGGTGATCGGCCCGCCAGGCAAGCAGGGAGACTGCAAAGCCGATCTCCGTGCCCAAGCCGGCCCAGGCTGCGTCCCGGCGGTTTGCACCCTTTCTGCATCCTTCATGCCCTATACAGAACCAGAGGCTTGCGCTAAGCTAGGAGTACTGTCAACGGGTACGCGTTGAGATCACTAAGCTGGCGGCGCATGGCGGTATGCCGCCGCGCCTGCAAATACCGCTGAACCGAGGTGCCTCACGTGCAGCCCCACCAGCCCCTCAGACTCTATTCATCGGCATCCTATGCGATTCGTGTTCAAGGCCACCTGGACAGCGCCTGGTCCGACCGCATGGGCGGCGTCGCCATTGAGGTGGACAAAGGCCCTGATGGTACCTTCGAAACCGTGCTCATCGGCGATTTCCAGGACCAGGCGGCGCTGGCTGGCGTGCTGAACACGCTGTACGACCTGGGCCTGCCGCTGTTGTCGGTCGAATGCCTGGCCGTGGAAGCACAGGACCGGCGCTAGCCAAACAATGCGCACGGACCGCTCACCGAAAAAGAGGATCTCGCCCCAAAAGGGCCAATCTGCCTGGTTCCTGCTCGACTTGACAGGACCTGTTTCAGTGTTCAATACTTTGGAGGATTAACCCATGCCTTGTCTCTTCGCTTTGATGGCCGGATTCTTCCCACGCCTGGCCACGCTGTTGCTCTGGATAGCTCGCCCCAACATGGTCAGCGCTGCCTTCAACGGCGCCTGGCTCTGGCCGCTGCTGGGCATTATCTTCCTGCCCTTCACCACGCTGATGTACGTGATCCTGTGGACGCCAGGCATTGGCCTGACCGGCGGCGATTGGCTGTGGCTGATCCTGGCTGTGATGTTGGACTTGATGCACTACTCCAGCACGGCCTACTCCAACCGCAACCAGATTCCTGGCTACAAGGGCGCGTCCACCCCGCCGCCCCCTTCGCCCATGTAAGCCCTCAGCGCCCGCCCCTGCCACTTGCAACTTGCAACCTGCAACCTGCACCACCTGGAGCCGCGATTCGTGACCCCCACTAAGCCTGGCCGGCCGATCGAGACAGTCGAGAAGGAACTCCGGATCTACCGGCCGCTGCGCAGCCTGTTCCTGCTGGATGTGCTGCGCGATCGCGACTCCTGGCCGGTATTGGGGTGGGCGCTGAGCACCTTGCTGTTGGGCACGCTGGTCTATCACTGGCTGGAGGGCTGGAGCCTCTTGGATGCGCTCTACTTCTGCGTCATCAGCCTGGCCACCATTGGCTACGGCGACCTCACCCCTACCACGCCGCTGGCCCGCGCCTTCACCATCGTCTATGTGATCAACGGCATCGTCATCCTGCTGGCGCTGTTCGACCGCATCCGCATCGTGCGCGCCCGGCGCATCGAAGACGCTGCAAGCGACAGCGCTTCCCTGTTACCGCCCAGATGAGCAACCACACATCCCCCAAAAACAAGGGCCTTGCCGCCAACATCATCTCCGGCCTGGCCACTGGCCTGTTCAGCATTCCTGAGGGCATGGCCTACGCCCAACTGGCCGGCGTCAATCCGGTCTATGGGCTCTACTCCGGCATCGTCGCCACCATGGTGGCCTCGCTGACCACCGGCACGATCCTGATGATCAGCACATTGACCAGCGCGATTGCCCTGGCCACGGGCAGCGTGCTGCAGAACGCCGGCATTCAGGACAGCCAGATGCCTGCCGCGCTGTTCACCGTCACCTTCCTGGTGGGCGCCATCATGTTCATCCTGGGCCTGGCGCGGCTGGGCGGCATCGTCAACTTCGTCTCCAACGCGGTGATGACCGGCTTCGTGGCCGGCGCCTCGCTGTTGATCATCGCCGGCCAGGAACATCACCTGACCGGCTACAAACCGGTCGGCGCCAACACCTTTCAGAAGACCATCGACTGGCTGCAGAACATCGACCAGTGGGACATGACCACGGTGGCCGTCTCGGTCAGCGTGATTCTCTTGATGGTGCTACTCAAGCGCATCCGGCCCATCGAGAAGTTCGCGCCCATCATCGTGCTGGTGCTGGCCACGGTCGTCGTCAACCTGCTGAGCATCCAGACCGAGCTGGTGGCCAGCATCGCCACCATTCCCAACAGCCTGCCGGACTTCATGCTGCCTGACTTCAGCCTGATGCCGCAATTGGCGCTGGGAGCGGTCTCGGTGGCGCTGGTGGCGCTGGCCCAGGGCGCGGGCATCAGCACGGCCGTGCCCAACCCCGACGGCAACAAGGCCGGCGCCTCGCGCGATTTCCTCGGCCAGGGGCTGGGCAACCTGGCGGGCAGCTTTTTCCAGTCCATGGGCACAGGCGGCTCGTTGTCACGCACCGGCATCAGCGTGGGCGCCGGCGCTACCGGCCGGCTGGGCGGCGTGTTCGCCGGTCTGTGGCTCGGCCTGATCGTGCTGTTATTCGGCAGCCAGGCTGAGAAGGTGCCGCTGGCTGTGATCGGCGGCATGTTGACCGTGATCGGCGTCGAGCTGATCACTGCGCGTCTACCCAGCGCCCGCCTGGTGTTGCGCACCCGCGCCTGGGGATCCATTGCAGCGCTGGTCATCACCTTCCTGTCGGCGCTGTTCATCCCCTTGCAGTACACGATCTTTCTGGGCGCCGCGCTGTCGCTGGGGCTCTACGTGGTGGCGTCGGCCAAGACCTTCCGGGTGCAGCAGGCGGTGCGCCTGCAGGATGGCGGCTGGGAGATACGCGAGGCGCCCAAGACGCTGGCGTCCAACGCCACGACGGTGCTGGTGGTGCAGGGTCTGGACTTCTTCGCCGAGGTGCCGGCGCTGGACGACCAGATGCCGTCAGCGCGCGGGGCCGCCAATGCCGTGGTCATCCTGGTGCTGCACGACATGCAGACGATCACGAGCACGGCGATTCGCTGGCTCGAACGGTACGCCAAAAACCTGCAGGCTGCCGGCGGCGCTTTGCTGCTGGCGGACGTCAACGCCGGGGTGTTGGAAGTGCTGAAGAAGAGCGGCGCGCTGGAGATGATCGGCAGCGACCGCGTCTTCCCTGCCACGCCGCGCGTGCTGGAGGCGGAAGAGACCGCCTGGCAGGCGGCGCAGCGGTGGCAGCGCCAGCGAGCCTCAGACTGAGTGCCGAGCACACCTTCAACACATCAATCACCGACCTACTTGGAAGTGTAAATCGAAAGGACCTTCGACATGGCTAACCAACCCGACCAACACACACGCGCCGTCTTGCCCATTCCCCAGCGGCCCTACGCTGGAACGGTCAAGTACGACGCCAAGGACCCGGACTCCAGGTTCCCGCCGATCCAGCCGCTGCGGCCGCCGGCCGGCGCGCCCAACGTGCTGATCGTGCTGATCGACGACGCCGGCTTTGCTGCGTCCAGCGCGTTCGGCGGGCCATGCCACACCCCAAACGCCGAGAAACTGGCTGCGAGCGGGCTCAGGTTCAACCGCTTCCACACCACGGCGCTCTGCTCGCCCACCCGCGCCGCGCTGCTTACCGGGCGCAACCATCACACGGTCGGCATGGGCGGCATCACCGAGCTGGCCACCTCTGCGCCTGGCTACAGCTCGATGCGCCCCGACACCTGCGCCACCCTGGCCGAAACGCTCAAGCTCAACGGCTATAGCACGGCGCACTTCGGCAAATGCCACGAGGTGCCGGTGTGGGAGACCAGCCCCATGGGGCCGTTCGACCGCTGGCCGGCCGGCGGCAACGGCTTCGAATACTTCTACGGCTTCATCGGCGGCGAGGCAAACCAGTGGTACCCGTCGCTGTACGAGGGCACGACTCCCATCGAGCCACCCAAGACGCCGGAAGAGGGCTATCACCTGACCGAAGACCTGGCCGACCGCGCCATCAACTACGTTCGCCAGCAAAAGGCCTTGATGGCCGACAAGCCGTTCTTCATCTACTTTGCGCCCGGCGCCACCCACGCGCCCCATCACGTGCCGCAGGAATGGTGGGAGAAGTACCGGGGCAAGTTCGATGGGGGCTATGACAGGCTGCGCGAGGAGATTTTCGCCCGCCAGAAGCAACTGGGCGTGATTCCGCAGGACGCCGAGCTGACCGCGCGGCCCGCCGAAATCCCCGCCTGGGATGAGATCGACCCCGCGCTCAAGCCCGTGCTGATCCGGCAGATGGAGGTCTACGCCGGATTCATGGAGCACACCGACCACCACATCGGCCGCGTGATCGACGCTATCGAAGATCTGGGCATCCTCGACGACACGTTGATCTACTACATCGTGGGCGACAACGGCGCCAGCGCCGAAGGCACCGTCCACGGCACCTTCAACGAGTACTTCACGCTCAACGGCGCCAGCGCCATGGAATCGGTCGAATTCATGGCCTCTAAGATGGAGGAGTTCGGCTCGCCCACCTCGTACAACCACTATGCCGTAGGCTGGGCCCATGCTCTGGATACGCCCTACCAGTGGACCAAGCAGGTCGCGTCGCACTGGGGCGGCACGCGCAACGGCGCCATCGTCCACTGGCCGCGCGGCATCCAGGCCAAGGGGGAGGTGCGCTCGCAGTTCCACCACGTCATTGACATCGCGCCCACTGTGCTGGAGGCGGCCGGCCTGCCCGAGCCGGCTTTCGTCCACGGCATTCAGCAGAAGCCCTACGAAGGGGTCAGCATGGCCTACAGCTTCGATGACCCAAGCGCGGCGGAGAGGCGTGAGACGCAATACTTCGAGATGTTCGTCAACCGCGGCATCTACCACAAGGGCTGGACCGCCTGCACGCGCCACAGCGTTCCGTGGGTGATGAACCCGTCGCTGCCTCCCATCGACGACGACGTGTGGGAGCTCTACGGCCCGGACGACTGGACGCAGGCGCACAACATCGCGGAGGAAAACCCGGCAATGCTCCGAGAACTCCAGCGCCTGTTCCTGATCGAGTGCGTCAAGTACAACGTGCTGCCGCTGGACGACCGGCGCGTCGAACGCTTCGATGCAGCCTTGTCAGGCCGGCCAGCGCTCATCAAGGGCACATCGCAACTGCTGTTCAGCGGCATGGGGCGGCTCAGCGAGAACTCGGTCATCAACCTGAAGAACCGATCCCACGCGGTGACGGCCGAGGTCGTCCTGCCCGATCAGGCCAACGGCGTGATCATCGCCCAGGGCGGCGAGTTCGGCGGCTGGTCGCTGTATGCCAAGGAGGGCCAGCTCAAGTACGCGTACAATCTGTTCGGCGTGCAGTTGTTCACCACCGAGGCCACCGCGCCGCTGCCAGCCGGGAAACACCAGGTGCGCATGGAGTTTATCTACGCGGGCGGCGGCCTGGCCAAGGGCGGTACAGTCACCCTCTACGTCGACGGCCAACCGGTGGGCGAGGGCCAGCTTCCTGCTACCCAGCCGTTGGTCTTCTCGGCCGACGAGACGCTGGATGTCGGCAACGAGACCGGCTCGACCGTGACGCCCGACTACACCGCCGCGACCAGCAAGTTCAACGGCGTCATCAACTGGATCCAGCTCGACCAGGGCGCCGACAATCACGATCACCTGATCACACCGGACGAGCGCCTGCGCATCGCCATGGCGCGGCAGTAGTTCACGGGTAACGGTGATGATACAAGTCCAGAGACCGGAGACATGACTAGATGAACAAGCAAGACTTACTCAACCTCGGCGTAGAAGCCTACATCTTTCTTTACCCACTGATCACCATGGACGTCACCCGGCGCGTGGTGACCAACGCGCCGGCCGGCGTCAAGCCTGGCATCGGCCCGATGGGCGCTTTCCAGCACATGCGCGCCTTTCCCGACGCCGACTTCAAAGCCGTGGTGCGCCCTAACTTCGACACGCTCTACTCCTCGGCGTGGATCGACGTGGAGGAAGAGCCGATCATCCTCAGCGTGCCTGACACGGCGGGGCGCTACTACCTGCTGCCGATCTACGACATGTGGTCGGACGCCTTCGCCGTGCCGGGGTCGCGCACGTCGGGCAACGAGGCGGCGCACTTTGCCATCGTGCGCCAGGGCTGGCAGGGCGAGCTGCCGGCTGGCGTGCAGAAGATCGAGGCGCCGACGCCGACGATGTGGATCATCGGGCGCACGCAGACCAACGGGCCGGCCGACTATGCGGCCGTGCATGCCGTGCAGGACAGCTTCCAGTTGACGCCGCTCTCGGTGTGGCCGAACCCGCCGCAGCCGCCGGCCTTCACCTTCGACCCGACGGTGGACATGCAGACGCCGCCGATGCATCAGGTAGACAACATGCCGGCGCGCGAGTACTTCACCTACGCGGCCAAACTGATGCAGAAGCAGCCGCCGCACATCACCGACTGGTCGCAGGTGGCGCGGCGCCGCTTGCTGGG
>CAZVGR010000016.1:0-69535 GCA_964626845.1 uncultured Anaerolinea sp. | reverse complement strand
CGTCGCCAAAGTGCCGGGCACCGATACGCAGTTACTTTGTTTACGGTGTACTGAGCAGTAGCCTCTGCGAGAGCATAATTTGACAAAAGTGATCCTATGACGATAATTGAGACGCATTCTCACTGAGACGCATTCTCAATTAGATTTGACGCCTGCGATGATGAGTAAACAATTCGCCAGAACAGTCCAAACCGCTGGCTTCAAGCTGACCCTGCCGCGCCAGGCGGTGCTGGAGGTGCTTGAAAGCAGCGACGGCCACCTGACGCCGGCCGAGGTGTTGGAGCGCGCCCAGGCGATCTATCCCAGCCTGGGGCGGGCCACGGTCTACCGCACGCTGGAACTGCTGACCAACCTGGGCGTGGTGCGGCCCATCTTCCTGGGCGAGCGCGGCGTCTGCCTGACGCTGGCCGAGGGCGGGCATCACCACCTGGTCTGCTCGGACTGCGGCGCGGTGATCGAGTTCGACGAGTGTACGGTCGGCGAGCTGGAGCAGGAGCTGGCACAGCGGCTGAACTTCCAGATCCGCGGCCATCTGCTGGAATTCTACGGCCTGTGTGAGCAGTGCCACGACTAACCTGACCATCTGAGGAGAAACTATGACGACCCGCTATCGGATCCTTGTTGCTGTAGTTCTGACTGTATTACTTACCAGCCTGACGGCCTGCGCTGGCGCGCCGGCGCCTGGCAGCTCTGTTGCGTCCGATGCAGAAAGCGCGCCAGCCGCCAGCGAAAGACTCAACGTGGTAGCCACCACCACCATCGTCGGCGATGTGGTGCGCCAGGTGGCCGGCGATGCCGTCGATCTGACGGTGCTGCTGCCGGCCGGCGCCGACCCCCACGGCTTTCAGCCGACCCCGCAGGACGCTGCGCTGGTCGCCAACGCTGATCTGGTCTTCATCAACGGCCTCGACCTGGAGGAGTTTCTGGACCGATTGATCCAGAACGCAGGCGGCAGCGCCAGGGTTGTGGCGGTCTCTGATGGCGTCATGACCATCGAGGGCCATGAGGAGCATGCCGAGGGTGAGGAGCACGCCGAAGGTGAGGAGCATGCCGAGGACGGGGAGCACGCCGAGGGCGAGGAGCACGCTGAAGGCGAGGAGCACGCGCACGAAGGCGCCGATCCTCACGTCTGGATGGACCCCAACAATGTGCGCGTCTGGACTGGCAACATCGCCGCGGCCCTGAGCGAGCTGGACCCGGCCAACGCGGCCGCCTATCAGGCCAACGCCGAACGCTACGATCAAACCCTCCAGTCGCTGGATGCCTGGGCAGAAGAACAGGTCGCCCAGATTGCGCCGCAGAACCGCCAGATGGTGGTCGATCACGACGCCTTTGGCTACTTTGCCCGGCGCTACGGTTTCGAGACCGTGGGCGCGGTCGTGCCCGGCTACAGCACCATGAGCGCGCCGTCGGCCCAGGAACTGGCACGCCTGCAGGATGCCATCCGAACACTGGGCGTCAAGGCGGTCTTCGTCGGCGAGACAGTGAACCCTGCTCTGGCGCAGCGAGTGGCCGCCGACACCGGCACGCAGTTGGTGTTCCTGTTCACCGGCTCGTTGAGCGAACCGGGCGGCGGCGGCGAAACCTACGAAGACTTTGTGCGTTATAACGTCAATGCGATTGTGAACGCGCTGAGATAACCATGTGATACGTTATGGAGTGAGCCCGTCCAGGTGCGGCCTGTGCGCGCACAAACCGCACCTGGGCGTGCCTGACTCCGCGTTGGAGCTTTACATCAAATGCCTATCGACACCCTGCGCCGGCCGGCCGTGCTGACCGGCCCGCTGGAGCCACACCACCTGGACCAGCCCATCCTGGCCCTGTCCAATGTATCAGCCCGCTACAACGGGCACTTTGCTCTGCAAGACCTCACGTTCCAGTTAATCGCTGGCGAGCAAGTGGCCGTGGTGGGACCCAACGGCGCGGGCAAGAGCACGCTGTTTCGGGTGATCGCTGGTGTCTTGCCAGCCAGCGGCGGCCAGGTCACGGTCTATGGCTCACAGCCCGGCGGCCATATCTGCATCGCCTACGTGCCGCAGCGCAGCCAGGTGGACTGGCGCTTTCCGGTCAGCGTGGCCGACGTGGTGATGATGGGCCGCGTCGGCAAGCTGGGCCTCTTTCGCCGCCCCGGCCGGAAGGATTGGGACTTGGTGCATCAGAGCTTGCAGGTGGTGGGCATGGGCGACCTGGCCCGCCGCCAGATCGGCGAGCTCTCCGGCGGCCAGCAGCAGCGGGTATTCATCGCCCGCGCCCTGGCGCAGGAGGCGGAGCTGATGCTGATGGACGAGCCGCTGACCGGCCTGGACGTGCCTTCCCAGCAGGATATCTTCGAGGTGCTGGCGGCCTTGCGGGCCAGAAAAGTCACAGTGATGATCGCTACCCACGACCTGAACCTGGCCGCCGAGCGCTTCGACCGGGTGATGCTGCTCAACCGGCGCCTGCTGGGCCTGGGCATGCCCGGCCAGGTCTTCACCCCTGAACACCTGATGGCCGCCTATGGCGGTCACATCCACATGATCGAAACCGCCGCCGGCACCATGGTGCTCAGCGATACGTGCTGCGAGGGGGAGTAAACGATGCTCAACTTCCTCCTCGAACCCCTCTCCTACGCCTTCATGGCGCGCGGCATGATGGCGGCCGTCATGGTCGGCATCGTCTGCGCGCTGGTGGGCACCTACGTGGTGCTGCAAGGCATGGCCTTCTTTGGCGACGCGCTGGCCCACTCGATTCTACCGGGCGTGGCTATCGGCTATCTGGTCAGCGGCGGTGCGCGCGATATGCTCTTCTGGTGGGCGCTGCTGACGGCTGTGCTGGCAGCGCTGGGCATCGGCGCCGTCAGCAAGGGCGCACAGGTCAAAGAGGACACCGCTATCGGCATCGTCTTTGTGGGCATGTTCGCCCTGGGCATCGCCCTGATCTCCACCATGCGCAGCTATACCGTGGACCTGGTGCATTTCTTGTTCGGCGACGTGTTGGGGGTATCGCAAGGGGATCTACTGCTGACTGCGGCCTTCGGGTTGCTGGTGATCGTGACCATTGCCGCTTTCTACAAGGAGTTCATGGTCATCTCCTTCGACCCCATCCTGGCGGAGACGCTGCGGCTGCGCAGCGATCGGCTGCGCTATCTGCTGTTGGTGCTGATCGCCGTAGCCATTGTCGTGTCGCTGCAGACGGTGGGCGTGGCCTTGATGCTGGGCATGTTGATCACGCCCGCGGCCACGGCCTACCTGCTGACACGGCGCATGCTGCCCATGATGGGAGTAGCTGCGCTGATCGGCACGCTCTCCAGCGTTGTTGGCCTGTACCTCTCCTATTACGCTGGCGTCGCCTCGGGCGCGGCCATCGTACTGGTCTGCACGGCCATGTTCCTGCTGGCCGCGCTGTTTGCGCCGGGCCGCGGCTGGGTCTGGCAGCGACTCCACCGGGTAGCGTGATCTAGGGGAACAATGGCCACAGCAAGGGCAGACAGATCATCGTGATCGCAAAGATGACCAGATTGAGCAGCCAGCCGACGCGCGTGTAGTCAAAGAAGCGATAGCCGCCAGGGCCGAAGACCAACACATTGGCCTGGTGGCCGACCGGCGTCAGAAAGCTGGTGGAGGCGCCGATCACCGTGGCCAGCACGAAGGGCTGCGGCGCGGCGCCGAGCCCAACCGCCACGTCGATGGCGATGGGCACGATCAGCACAGTCGCGGCTGCGTTGGACATAGGCTCGGTGATCAGGCTGGCCAGCACATAGATGCCGGCCAGCACGGCCAGCGGGCCATACGGGCCCAGCAGCCCCACCACCTGGTCAGCCAGGAAACGCGCTGTGCCGGTGTTTTCCATCGCCAACCCCAGGGGCAACATGCCGGCAATCAGGAAGATGCTGCGCCATTCGATGCTCTGGTAAGCCTCGTCCATGGTCAGGCAGCCGGAAAGGACCATAGCCACCGCCCCCGTCACCATCGCTAAGGAAATTGGCAGCTTGAAGACGGTCGCCATCACCAGCACCATCGCCATGATCGCCACTGATATCCAGGCTTTGTTGCGGCGGCGCAGATCCATGGCCACTGGCTCCAGCACCAAAAAGTCGTTGCTCTCCTGCAAGTCAGGCAGGCGGTAGGCCGGCCCCTTGAGCAACAGGGTGTCGCCGAAGCGCAAGCTGACGTCGATCAGATGCTGCGTCAGCACCTCGCCGTGGCGGCCGATGGCCAGCGCCGTGTAGCCGTAGTGGTCACGGAAGCGGATCTCGCGCAGCGACTGGCCGGCGATCCTGGAGCGCGGGGCCAGGGTCGCCTCCACCAGATGAAAGTCATCGGCGCCCAGCTTCTCCAGCGCCAGCTCTGGCTCGGCCTCGATGGCCAGACCCAGCTTCTGGCGAGCCGACAGCAGCGTAGCCGCATCGCCCTGCACGAACAGCAAATCGTCTATTTTGAGCTGGGTATCGCGGCTCAGGCTTTGCTGCAAACGGCCCTCACGCAGGATGGCCAGCACCGACAGGTCGTAGTCCGCCCCCAGGTTCGAGGCAGCCAGCGTCTTGCCGGCCAGCGGGCTGCCGGGCAGCACCCGCACCTCGCTGACGTACTCGCGCAGCCGTTGGGTCTGGCGCTCCTCGGCCGTTTGGCGAGCCGGCAGCAGGTGGCGCCCGATCACCACCATATAGATCACGCCGCTGGTAAAGACCAGCACCCCCATCGGCGTAAAGTCGAAGAAACTGAAGGTCTCGAAGCCGCGCTCGGCCAGCATGCTGGCGGCCAGGATGTTGGGGGGCGTGCCGATCAGGGTCATGTTGCCGCCCATCAGCGAGGCGAAGGACAGAGGAATCAGCAGCCGCGAGAGGGGAATCTTGGTGTGACGGGAGATGCCCACCACGGCCGGCAGCAGCACAGCCACGGCCCCGATGTTGTTCATGAAGGAGGACATGATGCCCGAAGCCAGCATCACCACAGCAATCAAGCGCGGCTCACTGTTTCCAGCCAACTGGCTGATGCGCGCGCCCAGCATGTCGGCCACGCCGGTCCTGAACAGCCCGCCGGAAACGATGTAGACTGCCCAGACGGTGATGGTGGCGGGGCTGGAGAAGCCCGAAAACGCCTCGGCCGGGGTCACCAGGCCGGTGAAAGCCACTATCAGCAACACCAACATGGCGATCACGTCCACCCGCAACTTTTCGGTGGCGAAAAGCACGACGACGACGACAATGATGATGAGGGTGAGCAGGATGTCAGGCGTCATGGTGGCCGTCAGTATACCACACACCCATCAAAAGGCTCAACGCAAACTGCCAAATTGACGCGTACCTGTTTGATTTCTGGCGTCAGCCGTGCTACAATCTCCACAACGAGCAGCGTCAAGGGCAGTAGACGAACAGGAGAGCGAGATGACGATCACAGCGCCGGAAAGGACAGAGTATCGTCCGGCCGCAACGGGCTGGACGAAAGCGAGGGCTGACCGAACGCGACCTGAAACGCCGCCGCTGCAAGCAGGCGATCACCTGAGTCGGGCGGAGTTTGAGCGCCGCTACGGAGCCATGCCCCACGTCAAGCGGGCAGAGTTGATAGAGGGAGTTGTCCATATGCCGTCACCAGTGCATTACCTCCAACATAGTCGGCCACACGGAACAGCGATGGCTTGGTTGGTAAATTACTCGTTGGCTACCCCCGGTGTTGCCTGGGCAGATAACGCCAGCCTCCGACTCGACTACGACAACGAGTTACAGCCTGACGCGTTGCTATTCATCGAAGAAGCCTATGGCGGTGCGTGCCGCATCAGTTCCGACGATTACCTTGAAGGCTCTCCGGAGTTGGTGATCGAAGTATCGGGCAGTACCGTGTCATTCGACATGAACACCAAGCTGCGCGTCTACCGGCGCAACGGCGTGCAGGAGTACCTGGTCTTGTTGGCCCAGGAGGAGCGGGCAGTGTGGCACGTGCTGGTGGAGGGCGAATACCAGGCGCTGACTCCCGACGAGCAGGGCATCCTGCGCAGCCAGGTCTTCCCCGGCCTATGGCTGCATCCGGAGCGCTTCTGGGCCGGCGACCTGGGCGGACTGATGGCGGTGCTCGACCAGGGTCTGGCCAGCCAGGAACACGCCGAATTTGTAGCAAGAATGACGGCCGCCAGCCCGGCCTAGAACCGAGAAACCAGCCTATCCAATGCCGGAGGACATCCCCATGACAAACCAGGCAGTCACCAAGAAAGAATGGAGCGATCTGTCACCCCAGAAGCAGGCAACCGTCAGCATGGTTGGTCTGATCCAGGTTGCGCTGCTGGCCGCCGCGCTGATCGACATCCGCCGCCGGCCGGCCGAGCAGATCAAGGGCAGCAAGAAGCTGTGGACGCTGGTTGCGTTCATCAACTTCGTTGGGCCGATTGCGTACTTCGTGTTGGGACGCAAACGGGCGTGATAGAACTGCTTACGCCAGCTCCGCAATCACCTCCCGCCCCGACCGGCCCGGCTGCATCACCGTCTCCTTAACGATGCGGCCGTCGCGCATGGAGAGCACACGGTCGGCCTGGCTGGCCATGCGCAGGTCGTGCGTCGCCAGCAGCACGCCGTGCTGACCGTTGTCAGCCAATGCACGCAGCCGCGACACGATCTGGCGGCTCATACCGGTATCTACGTTAGCGGTCGGCTCGTCGGCCAGGATCAGCGGCGGGTTGGTGGCCAGGGCGCGGGCGATGGCGGCCAGTTGTTGCTGGCCGCCCGACAGCTCAGCCGGGTAGCGCTCAGCCAGGTCAGGCAGGCCAAAGTCGGCCAACAATTGGTTGGTACGCTGAGTGGCGTCAAAGGGGGGCCGCCGGGTCATCAACTGCAAGGGCAGGCGCACGTTCTGGCGCACAGTGAAGCCAGAGAACAGGTTGTAGCTTTGATAGATCATGCCCACGGCCCGCAGGCGCAGGTCGGCCAGGCCGTCGTCGTCCAGGTCACTCAAACGCTGGCCCAGCAGCATGACTGCGCCGGCATCGGCCGGCTCCAGGCCGGCCAGCAAGCTGAGCAGAGTGGTCTTACCGCTGCCTGTGGGTCCTACCAAGGCAACAAATTCACCGGCGTGCAGCGCCAAATCGACCCGATTTAACGCCTGAACCTGCCCAGTCTGGGTCCCATAGCTCTTGCTCAGGCCAGTGGCCTCCAGCAGGGGGGTACCGTTGATCATCATGCTCTCCTCTGTCTTGCGCAGTTTAGCGGCCGCCGACCGCTCGCACCATGGCCTGCATCGCGTCGGCTGCAAAGCGTTGCTGCGTTCGCCGGGCCAGCGGCCCGCCTAAGCGCGCCAGGCGATGGTTGGGTTGCGAATAGCCCAGCATGTCGAACCACACCGTATCGTCGTCATGCAGCCATTCCACCATAAAACGCTCTTCACCCAAGGCCGCGTGCTCGGGCAAGGTGCCGTAGGCAAAGCCCAAGCGCTCGATATCGCTTGTTTCGTCGAAGGTATAGACAATGCGGCAGGCGTTCAGCCACCAGCCGCCCGCCGCGCGCGCTAAAATGGCAACGGTATGGCCGGCCTGCACAGGAACGTTGGGCCAGCACAGTTGCACCCACGACATCTCAAACATGCGCCAACGCAGCAGCGCTTTGCGGGCACGCTGATAAGCCACGTCACCGCGCCCCAATTGGATGCGGTTGTGGTCGATGGCATAGCCCGGCGGCGCAGGCCCCCGTGTCGCCTCCACATCTGGATAGCTGAAAGACAAGGCGGCCTGCTGCTCGATGAATTCCTTAAGTTGATTGCCGCTTGGTTTGCGCATCAGGATCATGACAAAATCATCCTTGAATCAGGGGGAATAGGGCCTCAGGGCGCCAACCACGGCCGGTCACGCAGCGAGAGGCCAGGCGGCTGCCGGGAGATCAACCATAGCACCGGCGCTGCGCCGACAGTGGCAGTAGCCAGTGCAGCCAGCACGTCGATGACGGCGATGGCGATGGCCAGCGGCCAGTAGCCCGAACCTGCCTCTGCGCCTACCAACGCCCAGGCAACCAAGGCCAACGCTGCGCCCAGCGTGCCGCCAGCCAAGGCTACAATGCCGTTTTCCAGCAGAATCTGCTGGCGTACCCGGCTGCGCCGCGCACCCAACGCCGCCAGCAAGCCCAGCTCTTGGCGGCGTTCTAACGAGGCCAGCGCGGCCGAGGTCAGCACCAGGGTGGCGCAAGCCACCAACAGCATGGCCGCAACCCACAGAGGGAAGGTCGCCTCGGCTCGCCGGTTCATCCAACTGAGCGCTGCCAGGCCGACGCCCAGCGTGCCGGCGATCATAGCCAGCGTCATGCCTGCCGTTTGGCGGCGATGGCGGGCCAGACCCTGGACAGAGAGCGCCCACAACGGCCAGGCCTCTGGCGTCGGCAGCCGCCAATAGAAGCGGGTCAGCAGCCAACTGCCGGAGTTGAGTGCAGCGGCCAGCACCAGAGCCAGTCCGGTCAGAATCAAGCCGGAGCGCAGGCCCAACACCAGCAGGCCCAGCAAAGCCACCAACACAGCCGTGAACAGCACGCCCAGGGTGGAAAAGCGCCAATGGCCCCAGTCGCGAATCCAATGGCGCTGCGAGCGGCTGCGCAGCGCGCTCATGGGTGAGCGCAGAGCAGTGCTGATGCCGGTGATGCCCACGAAGAGCAGCGTGGCCAGCAGCCCGGCGATGGCGCCGATGACAAAAGGCTGCCAGTAGAGCGTGAAGCCCGGCGCCAGCAGCAGATAGTCCCTGGCTGGCAGCCAGACCGCCACGCTCAGGAAAAAGCCCAGCGCCAAACCAGCAGCGGTGCCTAGCAGCGCCAGCCCCATGGCTTCCAGCAGCAGCAAGGCCATCAGCTCCCAGCGGCTGAGCCCCAGCGCCAGCAGCAGAGCCAGGCCGCCGAGCCGCCGCTCTACGCTGGCCAGGTAGGCATTGCTCAAGCCAAGACAGCCCACCAGCAATGTTACCAGGCCTGAGCCCAGCAACACCCCGGCCGGCGTCACGGCGTCCAGCAGCGCCGCAGGCAAAACCCAGCCGAACTGGGCCGCTGTCAGGGTCTCGCCGCGCACCCGCCAGCCAATCTGCATCCAGGCCACCAAAGCAGCCACGCCAGGCGCCAAACTAACCAACGCCAGCGCGGCCAGGGGCCAGTCACGGCGTGCGCTGGCGGCCAAAAACTGGGGAGCCAGGCGGGCCAGGCGCTGACAGCGCTTCATGGCCTGGCTCCGTTGAGGACGCCGCTGGCCAGCAGTCGTTCTTCACAGCGATCAAGCCAGGCCAGGTCAGCCTCGGCGTGCAAAATGGCGCCCTCCAGCAGGCTGGCAGCCACTGGGTCGTCGGCCCGTTCCGCCTCGGCCAGGGTGCGCTCCAGCTCGCGCAAATGCTGCAAGTTGACCTCGCGCTGACGCCATAGCAGATCGGCCAATTGCTCTGAGTCTCGCACCACAGCCGCCAGGACAGTCAGCTTGAGATAGAAGTCGTCCTTGAGTTTGCGGCTGACCTGCACCGGCTCGACTGTCCAGTCGGTGAGCGCCTGCTCGCCGGCCTCTGTCAGGCGATAACGCTTCTGGTCGGGCAGGTTCGTCTGCACCACGCGCATATCCAACTGCACCAGCCCCTCTTGCTCCATCTGGCGCAGGTTGTTGTAAACCTGCGCCTGCTGCAAGGGCCAGAGCAGGCCAATGGCTTCGTCGTAGCGCTTCTTTAGCTCGTAACCGTGGCCGGGTTCTTCGGCCAACAGCGCCAGCAGCGCGTGCTTAATGGTCATAGATGAGAAACTGCCAACTGACCTTTGTACTAACCAGGGTTAGTATAACGAGACCATAGCCTCTTGTCAAAAGATGAGGTCCACTATCGTTTCACTGCGCCCGCAAAAGGCTTTCGAGCGTCTCTGCTCCCACGGTCATCTGTGCATTGCTGGCCCGCGCCGGATGAACCAGCGTCACTAGCGTCACGTCGCCGGCCCGCCACACCTGCCCGTGCAGCGCCCGGATCCCGCACGGCATCTCCTCGCCCAGCAACTCCTGGAATGCCCAGCGCGCGGCGAAGGTCCCCAGCGTCGCGACGACCTGCGGCCGGATGGCCGCCAGCTCCGCCCTCAGATAGGATGCGCAGTTCATCACCTCGGCCGGCGTGGGGTTGCGATTGCCCGGCGGGTTACAGCGCACCACGTTGGTCAGGTACACGCCCCTCAGCCGCGGCTGCTCCACGGCCGGGTCCGTCTCCAGCGACAGCCCCAGCCGCATCAACAGCGCCTGCACCCGCCGGCCGGAGCGGTCGCCGGTGAAAGGCACGCCCGTGCGGTCAGCGCCCAGGTAGCCCGGCGCCTCGCCTACGATCAACAGGCGAGCCGCCGGGTCGCCGTAGCCGTGGACGATGCGCTGGCGGTTGGCGACCAGGGCAGGGCAGAAGGTGCAGAGGGCGGCGAGCGGTAAGCGGTGATCGGTCATCGGTGTATGGAATGGTCGCTGAAGTTAACCCGGGCGCGTGCGTGGTCAGGCGCTGGCATAGCCTCGCCTCTGGACACCGATCAGCGGCCACCGGTCACCGAAACCGCGGCGCCGCCGCGGCGCGGGTCGCCTACGGCTGCAAAGCTGCCATCGGGCTGCTGGGTCACGGCGTGCGCGCCGCCGAAGTACATGTGGCGCGTCTGCCAGCGGTTGACGGCGTAGCCGGCCGCTGCCAGCGCGTCGATGGCCGCCGGGTCGTGGCCGCCCTCCACCTGCAACACGCCGTCCTCGAAGTGAACGCGCGCGGTCTCGACGGCCTGAGCCAGGGGCAGTTGGAAGGCCAGGCTGTTGAGCAGCACCTGGACGATGGCGCTGCGGATGCGGTTGGCGCCGCCGCTGCCCAGGGCCATGAAGGGCTGGCCGTCGCGCAGCACCACGGTCGGCGCCATCATCGAAGGAATGCGCACACCCGGCGGCGACTTGTGGAAGCCCTGCGGGTGCAGGTCGGCCTCGCCCAGCATGTTGTTGAGGATCACGCCAGTGCCGGGCACGATGAAGCCCGCGCCCTCGCCGCCGCTGGTGGTCAGGCTCACCACCAGGCCGTCTTCGTCCATGACGGAGATCTGCGTGGTGCTGGGCATGGCCGGCGGCGCAGCGTCCAACGCGCGCTCCGCCACCGGTCTGCGCAACAGATCGGCCAACACGCGCTGCCAGCGCGCCACTGTGGCCGGACCCAGCAGGCGGGCCGTCTGCTGGCGCGCCTGCAGATCTTGCGCTTCCAGCTCGCGGCGGGCCAGGTGGGTGACGCGCATGGCTTCGGCCAGCAGCTCCAGGTGGCCGGCCGAGCCGAAGGCAGCCGCGTCCAGGTCTAAGCCGTCCAGCAGTTGCAGGGTGAAGGTGATCAGCAGGCCGCCGCGGCTGGGCGGCGGGTTGGTCAGCACGTCCAAGTGACGGAAGCGCGAGGCCAGCGGCCGGTAGCGGCGCACGCGATAGCGCGCCAGGTCCTCGGCGGTCAGCAAGCCGCCGTTGGCCTGCTGGTCGGCCAGGATCGCCTGCGCCACGTCGCCGCGGTAGAAGAGCCGCGGCCCCTCACGCCCCAGCGCCTCCAGCGTGCCGGCCAGCGCAGGCATGCGCACCAGGTCGCCGGCCGGCTTCAATCCGCCCTCCGGCCGGCCGAAGATGGCCGCGCACTCTGGCGTCAGCAGCAGGATCGGCTCGATCAGCCCGCCGATGAAGGCCTGAATCTCGCTGACCGGGCAGCCCTCGCGCGCCAGGCGGATGGCCGGCTCCAGCAGCACGGGCAGCGGCAGCCGGCCGGCCTGCCGCGCCAGGCTGCACAGTCCGGCGATGTTGCCCGGCACGGCCACTGCGCCGCGGCCGACGTAGAAATGCTGGCGCGACGGGCCGTAATCGACGGTGATCTCCTGAAAGTCGATTTCATCGGACGCAGGTTGGCGCGTTCGGCCCAGGCCCGGCCCGGTGCTGAAGAAGTCCAGCAGTTGGCTCTGTCCGCGCGCCGCATCGTAGACCAGGGCGAAGCCGCCGCCGCCGGCAGCCGACAGCGTATACTCGCTGATGAAGGAGGCAAAGACCGCAGCTACGGCTGCGTCGACGGCATTGCCGCCCTGTTCGAGCATCTGCGCGCCGGCGGCCGCGGTGAGGGGATGGCCGGCGGCGATGGCGCCGCGTTTGGGATGAAAGGTTAATGTCACGCTCGCGCTCCGCTCCAGCGGGCACGGTCAGGAGACCGGCCCGAGCGATCTTGGCCTACAGTTCGACGATCACCTGGCCGATGCCGGTGGTGTCGTAGCCGCCCAGGGCATCGACGGTGGCGGCGAACTCCTGCGAGCGGATCACGGCCAGCAGCGGGGCCAGCAGTTCGCCGTAGTAGAAGCGCCGCGGGATGACCAGATCGTACTGCTCGTTGAACAGCGGCACGAAATCCAGCCGCAGGGCGCGCGCGGCAGCCAGAATGCCCAGCCCGCAGCTTGCCGTGCCGGATGCTACTGCGGCCGCCACAGCCAGATGGGTGAACTCCTGGCGATCGTAGCCCTGCACCTGGCGGCGCTTGATGCCCAGCTTGGCCAGCTCGTAGTCCAGCAAGACCCGCGTGCCCGCGCCCCGCTGGCGGTTGATGAAGCTCACGTCAGGCCGGAGGAGATCCAGCAGGCTGGCGATGCCCTGCGGGTTGCCGGCCGGCACGATCAGCCCCTGCACGCGGCCGACGAAGCGCAGCAGCACCACGCCGTCGGCATGGCCGCGGCCCCGGCTCAGCCCCAGCTCGTGAATGGTCTTGACGTTATACTCGCCCGTCTCCTCGTCCAGCAGGTGCGAGCCGGCCAGGTGCGCCTCGCCGCGTTGCAAGGCCAGCAGCCCGCCGTAGCTGCCCACGTTGGATGAAGCCAGCGTCAGCTCTGGCCGCAGGCGGCGCAGTTGATCGGCCAGCACGTCCAAAGTCATGTCGTGGCTGCCGATGCTGACGATGGTGTTGCGCACCGTCTCTGGCGGCCGCAGTAGTTCTACCGTCACCTGGGCGCCGGCGTGCTCGCCCTCGCTGAAGCGCGGCAGGCGCACGATGCCGTCGGCCCGTACCAACGACATGATTACCCCGGCCCCGCGCTGCAAGGGCGTCGCCACCACCTGCTCGCCCACCTGGCCTACGGTGACGCGCAGGAACTCGTCCTCGCCCATGGGAGAGTAGACCTTCTGCGTCAGCCTGGCGCTCATCCTGGGGCGCTCCGGGGGCAGCAGGCCCAGCATGGCGAAGATCAGCGGCTTGACCAGCAGGTCGAAGGTCATGGCCGCCGCGGCCGGGAAGCCCGGGATGCCGACGATGGGCTTGCCCTGCCCGCCGGTCGAGTAGCGTTCGTCGCCGGTCGAGTAGCGCAGCGTATCGAGACCCCTGTCACGCCCATGCGCCACACCCAACACCACCGGATGGCCGGGCCGGATGGCGATGCCATGGACCACCACGCGGCCCAGGCTGTCGATCACACGCGCAGTGAAGTCCTCGGAGCCGGCCGACGAGCCGGCGTTGATCACCACCAGGTCGTGATCCGCCAGCGCCGCAGCCGTGGCCGCGCGGATCGTATCGAAGTCGTCGGGCAGGGGGTCCAGCCGGCTGACCACACAGCCCCACTCCTCGGCCAGCGCGCCCAGCACGATCGAGTTGTACTCCACAATGTCGCCCGGCTGCAACGCCTCGGGCCCGTCCAGCGCATCCAGCCGCACCAACTCGCTGCCGGTGGGAATGATGGCCACGCGCGGCCGGCGGCGCACGGCCAGGTGCGTGTGCCCACAGCCCACGGCCGCGCCCAGGTCAGCCGGCCGCAGCCGATGGTTGGAGGGCAGCACCAACTGGGTGGCCACAATGTCCTCGCCCATCGGCCGCACGTGCCGCCAGGGGGGGATGGCGGCGAGGATCTCGATGGTGGGGGTGGCAGGGGGCAGGTCGCAAGTTGCAGGTTGCAGGTTGCGGGTTGCAGGTTGCGGTACACCCGACTGCGTCGAATCGCTCCCCTCTCCCCCTGGGTGAGGGGCTGGGGGTGAGGGTGAGACCTGCACCTCCTCGACCATGATCACCGCGTTCGTCCCTGGCGGCAGCGGGTCGCCCGTGTCGACGTAGAACGCCTGCTGGCCAACGGCCAGCCGCTTGGGGCGGGTCTCGGTGGCGCCGGCCGTGTCGTCAGCATGCACGGCGTAACCGTCCATGGCCGAGGCATGGTAATGGGGCGAGGAAATACGCGCCCAGACCGGCGCGGCCGTCACCCGGCCCAGGCATTCGGTCACTGGCAGCGATTCGCTGGCCAGCGTGCCCAGCGCGTCGGCCTCGCTCAACGCCGCGCGCCAGGCTCGTACTGCCTCATCCAGGCCAATGTCGTGGAGATAGGGGGTCTTTTCGTGCATGGGGTTCACTTGGTTGAGACGTAACCCGTAATGCGTAACCCGGAAAGGAGGGAGTCGTGTTCGGGATTCCGGGTTACGTGTTACTCGTTACGCATTACTTGAGAATTCAATGCAGCTCCACCATCACCCACTCGCCCTGGGCGATGCCGTTGCTGTCCAGCGGCACGCGCACGATGCCTTCGGCGCGGATGAGGGTGTAGATCAGGTTGCTCTTGCCCAGAACGGGGACGGCCCAGAGTTCGTGGTCGGGGGCGGTGGGTGCATAGAAATGACTTTTCTCAGAAGAAAAGTCATTTCTGGGGTCTTTGGGTCGAGACTCCAGCCGCACCTGGACGATGTCCTCGCGGCCGGTGCTGCTGGCGATGTTGCGAGCCAGGCGGGCGGGCACGCGGGTCTTGCGCGCTTCCTGCGCGCCCAGCAGGCTGCGGATGGCCGGCGTGACGAACAGGTCGAAGATCACCATGGCGCTGACCGGGTTGCCCGGCAGACCGAAGACCGGCTTGCCGCCGCACACGGCCAGGATGGTGGGCTTGCCCGGCTTGACGCTGACGCCATGCACCAGGATTCCCGGCCGGCCCAGCCCATCGATCACCTGGGCCGTCATGTCGCGCACGCTGACCGAGCTGCCGGCCGACATGACCAGCACGTCGGCCTCAGCCAGCGCCTGGGCCGCGGCCGCCTGCAAGGCCTCCAGCCGGTCGGGCACGATGGGGAAAGTCAACGGCTCAGCGCCGGCCTGGCGGGCCAGCGCAGCCAGGGTGTGCGAGTTGATGTCGCGCACCTGGCCCGGCCCGGGATCCTGGTCGGGCGGCACCACCTCGTCGCCCTGGGAAAGGATCGCAACCCTCGGCCGCGTCGCCACGTCGATTTCCGTGATGCCCAGCGCCAGCAGCCCGCCGATGTCCTGGGGCCGGATCACGTGCCCGGCTGGCAGCACCGCCTCGCCCTGGCGCACATCCTCGCCGATCTGGATCACGTTCTGGCCGGCTGCGACGGGTCGGTAGACTTCGATGGTGTAGGGGGAGAAGGTGGATGGGTAAATTGGTAGATTGGTAGATTGGTCGGCGCCTGCGCCTGGCGAGTTTCCTTCGTCTCCCTTCTTTCCCTCGCCTCTCCCTATCCGCTGCGTATGCTCCACCATCACCACCGCGTCGGCGTCGGCGGGGATCATGCCGCCGGTGTGGACGATGGCGCACTGGGCCTCGTCCAGCGCAACCTGGGCGGCCTGGCCCATGGGCACCTCGCCCACCACCTCCAGATAGGCGGGCAGGCTGTCGCTGGCGCCGTGGGTGTCCTGTGCGGCCACGGCGTAGCCGTCCACGGTGGAGCGAGGGAAGCTGGGCAGGTCATGGGGCGAGGCGAGGCCGGCGGCCAGCACGCGGCCCAGCGCGTCGACGACGGCGATGCGCTCCGGACGCACGGCGGGCTGAAAAGCTGCTGCAAACTCGCGCCAGGCGTCGGGTGGGGTGCGGACGTCGAAGAGTTCGGGCATGGGAACCTCTGTACAAATGACACTTCTGCCGGAGACAAGCATCGAGTAACGAGTAATGCGTAACCCGTAACCCGGATTTGCGCACTGTGCCTCCGGTTACGAGTTACCCGTTAGGTGTTCATGGCTCGACCATGGTGGCCAGCGTCGCCGCGCCCAGCTGGACGATTTCGCCGTCGATCAGCCGGTACATCCCGACCAGCAGCCGGTACGGGCCGGGTGGGACGCTGGCGGGCAGGGCGAGGGTATGGCGGTCGCGCATCGTGGCGCCGGGCTGCCAGAGTCTGGTGGGATAGTAGACGCCGCCCGGTTGCTGGTCGCTTTGGGCCACTTTTTCGTCGCCGGCTGCCAGCAGTTGCACGAAGCTGGTGTAGTCGCCGCCCAGCGGGCGCAGCGGCTGCCAGTGCAGGTCGACGTGCAGCGCGTCACCGACCTGCTGCACGTCAAAGCCCAGCAGGCGCACGGCGTCGCCGATGGCCACGTCCTCGGCGAAGGCTGGCGGCGCGACGACCGCCGGCCCCAGCACCTGCGTCAGACCCGACGGATCGGTTTGGCCCAACTCGGCCTTGACCTCCAGGCCGGACATGGGCTTGATCAGGTAGACCGGCCGGCCGGTGCTCAGCGCACTATCCACGGCCTGGCCCACGTCCAGCCAGCCCGGCTCCGGCAGCAGCAACGGGAAGACGCCGGCCAGGTCCGGCCGCACGCCCTCCACCTGTTGCAGATACCACAGCGGCATCAACTCATCGCGGTCGTTGCTGACCAGCACGGCGTCGGGCGCGGGGTCGGCGGCCAGCAGCGCCTGCCAGGCATCGACGGCGGCTGTGTCCCGGCTGCGATCCTGCGCCGGCGCGTGGCTGAGAAACAGATAGACGGGCAGGACAGCCAGCAACGCGGCCGTCACAATCCCTGCGCCGTCGCCCAGGCCGATCCAGCGCCGGTTGACGGCTGTAGCTGCCAGTCCGGCCAGCCAGGCTGCGGCCACGCCGATCCAGACACACGCGATCAGGTAGGACGGGATGTAGAATACTGCGATGTCGCCGATGGTGTAGAACAGGTTGAAGCCGGTCAGCAGCACGAAGCTGGCGCCAAGGAGCCAGAGCAGCGGCCACTGGCGGCGCACGGCCAGCACGATCACACCGAGGACCGCCAGCAGCACGCCGATGGCGGTCAACTCGGCGGCAAAACGGGCCAGCAGGCCGGGCGCCGCTGCGATGGCGGAGACCGGCCCCTGGATCTCGCCGGCGAAGCCCTGGCCCAGCAGATAGCTCATCAATCCGGCCGGGGAGATATCGACCAACTGTGTCGGCTGGCCGGGCCAGAGATGGATGGTCAGATACGGCGTGGCCGGCGCGCGCAGCGGCACGTAGAGGTAGAGCAGCAGCGGCGCCAGCGCCAGCAGGGCCAGGAGCATCACCTGCCGCCGGCGCCAATAGCCAGCCGGCGCCTGCCAGGCCAGGAAGACCAACAGCACTGGCAGCAAGAGCAGCGTGGTACGGTGGTGCGCCAGGCCCAGACCGAAGAGCAGCGCCAGCGCAGTCAGCAGCCGGATGCTCCGAGAAGTCCGCCTTTTTCCGAAAAGCCGGACTTCTCGGAGCCACAGCAACGCCAACCACAGCAGCGCGGCTACCAACGCCGCGTGCAGCGTATAGACCTCGGTGATCACGGCCTGGCTCCACAGCGTCGGCGTCCAGGCGAAGGTCAGCGCGGCCACCAGGGCGGCCACGCGCTCCGCTGGCCGGGTCGAACCGTCCCCTGCCCGGCTCTGGACAATCAAGGCGATGGCCAGCAGGTAGGTCAGCCCCACGGCCAGGCCGCCGAACAACACCGACAGCAGCGTCATGGCCCGCGCCGGGCTGGCCAGCCCCAGCGCCTCCAGGCCGTGCGACCACAGCCAGCCCAGCATCAGGTAGAGCGGGTAGCCGGTGGGGTGCGCCAGGCCGGCCAGCCAGGCGGCGAACTGCAGCTCGCCGCTGTCGCCCGCCAGCACCCCCGGCGCAGCCATGCGCCCGTAGACCAGGCCGGCCAGCGCGCCGGCGGCCAAGGCCAGCAGCAGGTCCGTCCGGGCCAGCAGCGGCCGGCGCGGCTGGCTCACTGCGCAGCCTCCAGGCGTACCCAGTCTACGGCGGCCGACAGACTGCGGCGGTCGGCGGCCACGCGCACGTACGCGCCATCAGGGCCGGTCTCCTCGACGGCTGCGCCCGGCGCGGCGCCCTTAACGCCGATGAAGGCGTGGCCGTGGCCGGGTGTGCTGCGCAGATCGACCGCGCTGCCCAGGCTGGCCAGGGCCTGCACGGCGCGGTCGGTGAGAGACGCGCTGGCGTCGCCCCGGGCCGCGCCGGCCACGATCACGCCAGCCGGCAGCTCCTCGATGAACTGCGCCATGCGGTCGGCCTCGAAGGCGTTGGCGTAGGTGTCGAAGCCGCGCACGTCCAGCACCCGGCCGCTCTGGGGATCGATGGCGGCCAAGTTGTAGCCGCGCCGGCCGGCCGAGACGTCGCTGGTGACGCCGTTGGGATCAGTGACGGTCATGAAAGCGAAGTCGCCGGCCGCGCCGCCGCTGTTGATCTCGATGTCCACCGGCGACTGGACGCCTGTGGCCCCGATCATGGCCTGGCCGGGCAGTACATCGATGGGCCGGGCGCTATGGGAGAAGCGCAGCCAGAACCGGTTCAAGCCGGAGCGGGTGGCCTCGGCCGGCGCCGTGAAGCGCACCTCCTGCCAGCCCGGCTGCAGTGTCTGTGTGCCCAGATCGACGCCGTTCATCTCCAGTGAGAGGGTTTGCTGTGGCGCGCCGGGGTAGGCAAAAGGCTGCACGCGCAGGACCAAGTCCAGCGGAGCGGCGGTCTCGAAGCGCAGCGGCAGGAATAGCTCGGCCGTGCGGCCGTCGATCCAGACCCCGCTGGCCCCGCCGATGTCGCCCTCGTCCACGCTCCAGCCGGGGCCGCGGTAGGCGTCGGTGTTGCGACTGCCCAGGTCCAGCTCGAAGGGGAAGGGCACGGCCGGCTGCTGCACAGCGTAGATCTGCACGCCGTCCGCGTCCCACAGCGGCCGGGGATCGATGGGGATCACGTCCAGTACGTAGTCCTGCGTGGCCTGCCAGGTGTCGATGTAGGGGAAGCGGCCGGGGACGGGCGGGTTGACGGCCAGGTAGCGCACGTCCCACAGCGCCATCAGCTCCGCGGCCTGAGCGCGCGCGGCCTGATCCATGGCCTCGTCGGGCGGCTGGTACATCTCGATGCCGGTGATAGCTTGCAGGAGGGGCAGGCGCTCGAAGTACTCGAACTTGAAAGCCGGATTGCGCGAGGTGTTGCCGCTGAGGATCGGCCGGCCATGCACCGTCTGGTACCACTCGACGCGCGTGTCCTCGGCGCCGAAGACGCCGAAGCCGTTGCGCCAGCCCATGGGCAGTTGCAGCACTGCGCCGCCCTCGGGCGCGCGGGCCAGATCGCGGTAGGGCGCCGGCACGCGTGCATCGGTCAGCGGCATGGGCGCGGCCAGGTGCTCGAAGAGGACGGCGGCGGACAGGAGGATGGCCAGGGCGATGGCGAGGGTGCGGCGCAATGCGCCTCCACGCTCAGGCCGGTCTGTGCGCAGCCACCGAGCCTCTCCCTGCTTGGGCCGGTCTCCTGACCGAGCCTGTGTGAGCTTATGCTCACTTCTTGCCCCGGCGACCTTGACCAGCAGCCAGGCCGCGCCGTAGCCGGCCAGCACGGCCAGGGCTTGCAGCAGCACCAGGCTGAAGCGGTTGGGCGCGCGGAAGCCCTGGACGAAGGGGATGTAGTGCAGCAGGATGTAAGGCAGCGGCACGGTCACTTCGAGGCCGTCCAGGTTGTACAGCGACTGGCCATTGATCTGCAACAGCGGCCCCAAGGCCAGCACGAAAGCGATCAGTGCGATGGCCAGCCAGGGCCGGCCGCGCCGGCCAGCTACAATGGCTCCTAGGACGGCCAGCGCCAGGGTCGCGTAGCCGATGAAGACCGTGTTGACGTCGCGGAAGCGGCTCTCGCCCGTCTGCACGGCGCGCAGCGTGGCCTCCCAATCATCGCCCCACAGCGGGTGCAGGTCGGTGGGCGTCACCAGCCCCACCAGGTCGGCGCTCAACTGGTCGGACATGCCCCAGCCCTCGACCGCGTAGTCGGCGTCCAGCCCCTCGCGCACGGTGGGAATCAGCAGGGGAGCGCTGAGCAGGGCCGCCACGGCGACCATGCTGGCCAGCCGGCCCAGCGCGCGCGTCCACGGGACCGCCTCGGCGATCTGGCCGGCCCGCCGCTGGCGGCGATAGCCCAGCCACCAATCCAGCAGCAACACGCCGGCCATCAGGGCGATCAACACCCCGTAGAGCATGTCGGTCAGCAGGCAGAGCGCGGCAAAGATACCGGCGATCAGGGCGTCGCGGCTGCGCCAGCGGTCCAGGGTGCGCACGAAGTAGAGCAGGAAGAAGGGCAGCCACTGGGTGGTGACGATCATGTAATGCCCCAGGGCCAGGTAGACCATGCGGCTGGAGGCGAAGGCGTAGATCAGGCCGGCGATGAAGGCGGCGGGCAGAGTGAAAGGTGGCAGGTGAAAGGTGGCAGGTGAGGAGTGGCCGTTGACTGGTGACTGTTCACTGTTCACTGGCGGGCGGCGCAGCAGGTAGAGGACCAGCAGGAACGTGCCGTAGCCGGCCAGGGCAGTGGAGGCCAGGTTGACCAGGTTGCTGGCCAGGGGGATGTTGCCGGTGGCCAGGTGCAGGGGCAGGGCCAGCGCGGCCGCTAGCAGGTTGAAGGTGTACATGACCAGCCCCATGCCCACCGGGTAGAAGAGCAAGTCGGTGTGCAGGGGCGTGCTGAGCTGGTCGATCAGCGCGTGCTTGAAGTACCAGATATTCCAAAGGAAGGTGTATTCGTCGTAGGCCCAGGTATCGCTGCCCGGCACGTGGGTGGTGATCTGCGTCGCCAGCGGCCAGGTTAACACCACGGCCAGCAGGCCATAGAGCAGCAGCACCCAAAGGTGAACGCGTCGCATGAAGTCAGTGGTCCTCGTCATCTTGTGAGAAGTTCGGCGGCATCGTACCATAGAGTGGGGCTTTGGGCAATACGCCGGGCCGGGCAGACGCGGCGACGCTGCTTGTTGTCCGATCACGGTACGTCGGTCAGGCGACCCGCGTCAGCCTACACAGTCAACGCTTACTTCTGGCATTGCCTGATGTACAAAATCGAGTACAATAGCACTCATGGAAACCGTAGTCAACCCGCATGATCGTTTCTTCAAACAGGTAATGTCGAACCCGGAGACGGCGCGCGACTTCATCCAGAACTACCTGCCAATCGAATTGGTCGAGCAGATGGACGTAGGATCGCTGGAACTGAGCGTCGAGTCCTTTGTAGACACGGCCTTGCAGGCGCATCACACGGACCTGCTCTTCACCCTTAAACTGCGTAACGGGGAAGACGGTTTGGTCTACCTGTTGTTCGAGCACAAAAGCTACGCCGACCGGTTGGTCGCATTCCAGCTTCTACGCTATCTTGTGCGGGTGTGGGAACACTCACTGCGCCAGTACGATCGGCTGGTGCCCATCGTGCCGGTGGTGGTTTATCATGGGCAATTTCCGTGGCAGATCGAGCCGGGTTTTCGTTGGCTAGTGCGAGGATCAGAGTCGTTCGGGCCCTATGTGCCTGAGTTTGAATACCAGGTGTGCGATCTTTCAAGCTACAGCGACGACGAGATTCGCGGCGAGGTCACGTTGCAGGCGACGTTGTTGGTGCTTAAGCACATTCTGCAGGACGATTTCAGGCCACATCTAGCCCGCGCATTGTCGTTGCTAAGCAGTTTGGCTCGCCAACGGACCGGCTTGGAGTACATCGAGACCTTACTACGTTACGTGACTGTCAGCGCGAGATATATCTCACCGGACGAATTACGAGAGACGGTTGATCATGCATTTCCAGAAGGAGAAGAACTAATGTCAACGATCGCCGAGAAATGGGTCGAACAGGGCATGCAGCAGGGCATGCAACAGGGCATGCAGCAGGGCCTTGAGCAGGGCCTTGAGCAGGGCAGGCGAGAAGGCATCCTGGCAGCTATCGAGTTCGGTCTGGAGTTGAAGTTTGGCATCGAGGGCACTATGCTCCTGCCAGACATCTACGAGATCAAAGATCTGAATGTGTTGCGCGCTTTGCAGCAAGCCGTGAAGGCAGCCGCATCGCTCGATCAAGTCCACACAGCCATACAGTCATTGCTTCGATGATCCCAACCGGCCTGGACATGGTTCGCCCCCGCGCCGTCGTCGTCACCCCGACCTTCGACGAGAAAGAGAATATTGCCGACCTGATCGACGCCGTGCTGGCCGAGCAGGCGCGCGTCGACACGTTTGAGCTGCATGTGCTGGTGGCCGACAGCCACTCAGCCGATGGCACGCTGGAGATCGTGGCCGCGCTGGCCGCGCAGAATCCGCGCGTCCATCTGCTGGACGTGGAGGAGCGCGGCATCGGCATCGGCCTGTTCCGCGGCTTTCAGCATGCCATCGACGCGCTGGGCGCGGACGTGCTGATCGAAATGGACGCCGACTTCCAGCACAACCCCGAGGACATCCCCCACTTCCTGGCCAAGATCGACGAGGGCTATGACGTGGTGGTCGGCTCCCGCTTCGTCGATGGCAGCGTCAACCGCATGCCGGCCTACCGCAAGGTGCTCAGCGTGGGCGCCAACCAGATGGTGCGCAGCGCGCTGGGCCTGCATGGCGTCACCGAGATCACCACCTCCTATCGCGCCTTCACCAAGGAAACCTTTCTCCAGGTCGATCCCGCCACCGTGCCCTGGCAGGAGAAATCCTTCATCTTCGTGCCTGTCTTTCTGGTGCGCATGCTGGAGACCGGCGCAAGCGCGGCCGAGATCCCCATGACTATGCACCCCCGCACCCAGGGTTACTCCAAGATGATCTACTGGCGCTATATCCGCGATATCCTGCTCTTCTCCGCTCGCTCACGGCTGGGAATGGAGCCAAAGCCGGCCAGTCTACCCAAAACGGACCAGTCCAGCGCCTGAGATTACTCGAAACGCACCTGACCCAAAGGCACGAATGGCCCCGGCAGGTTGTCAGGGACAGCCCAATCTCCACCGAAGGGCCGCACTCCCACTTCGACAGTGAATAGGCCAGGGCTGCCTGGCTGGGGGAGCACCAAATAGTCGTCGGCGATGACTTCGCCCGACCGCCAGCGGTCGGTGCTGTAGCGGCCGCCGGCCGGCGCATGGCTCCACTCGGCCGCCAGCCAGCCGTCCTGATGCACCAACCGCAGCGCTGGCCGCAGGTCAGATGGCAGCCGCGCAGCCGCGCGCCACAGCAAACGCACCGGAACCGGCTGCCCCTGCGCCAACGGTTGATCCGGTAATTCCGCGCTGATCAACTCCAGATCGCCGAAGCGGGCCAGCGGCGCTGCCCCGCCAGCCTCGGCCATCTGCACCGGCTGCGGCGGCGCAAAGCCTGGCCGGATGACGCCGAACAGCGCAGCCAGCCCAAACAGGGCCATGCCAGCCGCAAATCCGGTCACCAGCGCGGCATCCCTCCCCTTCTTCCCAATCACCCAGTCACCCAATCCCACGATCCCTACACCCACCCACACCGCCATAGCCGACAGCGCAGGCCACATCAGCCGCGCCTGGTCTGTGCCCAGGGCGATGGCGCTGTAGCGGTAGATGGAGAAGAACATGAGGAGAGGGGCGGCGGCGAGGAGGGCGAGATGGAGCCAGAGGCGGGGTGAGCGGTGAACGGTGAGCGGTGAGCGGATGAAGCGTATGGCGCCCGCGATGACGATGACAGTGAAGACGGCTGTCAGGACGTAGACCCAGGTGGGCATGGGAACCTGGCCAGCGGCGGCGAAGCGGCCCCAGAAGGTGGGATGGAAGCCTTGTAGCAGCCACAGCGCCTCAGCCAGACCAATGGAGCCAACGCGCTGATCCACCGTGGCACGCACCAGTTCCCAGCCGAAGGGATCGCCGTAAAGCTGCCAGTTGCGCAGCAGCCAGGGGGCGGCCAGCAGCAGGCCAACACCATAGGCGAGGGCGAGATGAGCAAAGGCAGTGGGCAGTGAGGTGGAACGTGGCTCGATGGCTGCGCGCAGACCGGCTGCAGCAGGAGTGCGGCTCAGCCACCACGCGCCGCCCACAGCCAGCGCGGCCAAGGGCCACAGCGCCAGCGTGCCGACCTTGGCCAGCAGGCCCAGCCCCAAAATCAAGCCCAGCAGCGCCGTTCGCCTCCAGCGCAGCCCACCTTGCAGCATCGCTGCGCATAGCAGCACCACCAACGCGCCAGCAGCGCCTGCTGCGTTGTCATTGTTGGCCGAGCCGCTGATAAACAAAAAGCCCGGCAGACCAGCCAAAAAAGCGGCGGCAGTCAAGCCGATGGCCGGCCGCTCTGGAAAAATCTTCAGACCCAGCCGCCACGTCGCCCACAGCGTCACTGCGCCCAAGGCAACCGACAGCAGCCGCGCCAGATGCAGCGCCAGCGCGCCCCCGCGCCAGGGGAAGCTCTCCAGCGTGGTGTGAACGAAGAAGTTAGGCGGTTTGCCTGGCCCCAGCGGCAGCGCATCGGGGTTGGAGCGCAAAAAGGTGAAGTCCAGCCCGGTCCATGCGGTCAGCGCGGCGGCTGTAGCGTAGTACAGCGGTGGATGCTTGCCCTGCGTGACCTCTGGCCCCACCGGCAGGCTGCGATTAAGGCCCAGGTAGACGATATAGGCGTAGTGATCGGCCTCGTCAGGCGCTTCGCCCAGCGGCAGGACAGCCGAGTAGGCCACAGCCAGAACCAGATAGATGGCCAGGATACCGACAAAAGCGCGGCGCGGGGGAGAGGGGTGTGGAGTGTACATGGCTGCGGTGAAGTATACCTGGCCGCGCTGCGGCGGTCAAACAAAGGCTCTCAGCTACGCCAGGGAAGCGGCAGGCTCAACCAGCCAGCGCTGTCGCTGTCGTGCGCAGGCAGCGGCTGGCCGTTGGCCTGATCGACTACACGCACAGCCAGAGATGCGCCCGCGGGCAGGCCGGCTGGCAGCGGGAGACGAAGCCAAGACAGCGCCCGGCCGCCTGCGATCCACTCAGTGGGCCGGTAGGCCAGCTCGCCGCTGGCCTGGGCCAGTTGCTCTCCACCGCCCGGCGGCAGCCAGCCAGCTTGCACCTGCAAGCCTTGATACCAGCCTGGCTGCGGCGCGCCCATCTCCCACAACAGGAACAGCACGGCCTGGTCTTGGGCGATAGCTTCGACGTGATACCCCACCAGCCACAGCCCCGGCTCGAACGCGGCGTTCACCGGCTGAAGCTGGCTGATATCCAACGCGCTGGCGGCCAGGCGCTGGACCATCAGTCCACGCTCGCCAGCATCGGCTGCGTTCGGCGCAGGGCCAGCCCAACCCGGCGCGCTCGCCAGGATCGGGTCAGGCCCGGCGTTAGACGTGAACAGATAGGCAGCCTCCTGACCAGCCGGCGGCAGCGGCAGAGTCGCGCGTCCGTCAAAGAAGTGTACCGCGGGATCAACGTAGTCAAAGAACTGGCTCAGCGGCGCCTGCTGGTTAAGAAAGACGAACGAGGGATGGCGGTAGATGTCGGCGGACAGAAAGACATGTTGGTCTGGATGGGCAGCAATCCAGGCGGCTGCTGCGGCCATGTCGCCCTCGAAGGCCTCGAAGGTATCGGCTGCTGGCGCCCAGCGCTGGAAATAGTCGCGCCAGGTCAGCCCACCATGCACCAGCAGCGCCAGAGCCGCGAAGCCGGCCGCCAACCACAGGATCCAGCGGTTCGTAGTAGCGACTTCAGTCGCATCCGGCGCGCCGGAACGGCTGAAGTCGTTACTACGAGCCTTGGCGCGGGCTTGCAGTAGCAGCTCTCCCAAGGCCAGCGCCGGAAAGAAGTAGACCGCTGGAATGACGCCCATCACCCGCGGCAGGGCAGGGAAACGATCGACGGCCAGCAGGCCGGGTAGCAACATGACGACGAACCAGAGCAGCAGGAAGAGCAACCGGGCGCCCTGCGCAGCCACGGCTGGCGGCCGGCGGCGTTGCAGCCCAGCCAACACCAGGACAAGGCACAGCAGCAGCCCCCCCACAGCCAGCACAGCCGTCAACGGGTCGAACACGGCGCGGCCGGGCAGGTTGAAGAAGGGCGCGGTGTCACCCGCCCCAGGCACGATGAACTGACGCAGGTTGGCCGAGCCAGCCTGGAGGATCACTGCCAGGGTTTCGCCGCTGTTGAGGTCGGGGTTGAACGCCGAAACCACCTCAGCGCGTTGGGTGAAGCTGCCCGGGTTGCGCAGAAAATGGAGGCCCAACGGCGCAAAGACCAGCAGGGCTACGCCGTACAGCCCCACCAGCGGCCAGAAAGCGCTGCGCAGCAAAGGTTGACCGGGGTCAGCAGCGCTGCCAGGCGGTTGTGCTCGCCTTGCCAGCCACAGATAGCCGGCCTGGGCCAACAGGTACAGCGCAAGAAAAACAGGCAGCAGCCGGCTGATGCTGTAAAAGTGGACGCTGAGACCAAGAAAGAGGCCTGAAAGAAGGAACCAGGGCACTGCAGCCGGCTGGCTGGCCCGATTGGCAGCCCGCCAGAAGGCTGCAAAAGCCAGAGCGGCCATGAGAGGAGTAAAAATCAAGCGTTCGCCGTAGCGGCTGGTGTAGACGTGCCAGAAGCTGGCGCTGAGCAGTAGCGCGGCCAGCAAGGGAACCAGTACGCCCCGGTAACGGCTGCCGGCCAGCAACTCCCTGCCCAGCCAGTAGGTCGCCAGTGCAGTAGCTACACCGGCCAGCGCCGGGGGGATGCGCAGCGCCAAGGCCGTGGGTCCCCAGACCTGAATGCCGCCGGCAAACAGCAGTATGGCCAGCCCCTCGCGACCGTAGTTGGCGGGATAAAAGACCTTGGCGCGGCCGGCCAGCGCATCCAGTGCATCCAGGCCGTTGACCGCTTCGTCGCCAAACAGCCCTGGTGGAATGCTGGCAAGCTGCCAAAAGCGAAATACAGCCGCGACGACGAGAATCAGCAGCACGGCCAGTACATCCTGGCGGCGGGTCGACAGATGGGAGAGGCGGTGAAAGATGGACACAAGCGGCAGTATACCGCAGCCGGCCCAGTGAATGAAATTCGCCGGATTGGAAGCCAGGAAGTTACAACTCAGGCGCCGGGCAGTTGCAGCCCATGCACAGCTTGAACAGGCTCGGCAGACATGGTTGCAGACGCAGAGTCAAGCGCCCGGCGGCCTATGGCTGGATGGCTAGATGCAGGTGCTTCATTCACCGGGTGTGCTCCGGCTCCGCATACACCTCTGACATCGCCGCGCTGTCCACCTCGGCCAGGTGGTGCAACGCACGCCAGGCATGGTAGCCGATGCGATCGACCCAACGCATGGACTCCAGCCGGTGTTGGGTCTCGTCGGGCGATACCAGGCCGGCTGCAGTCTGGGCCAGCAGGTGGGCGCGGTGAAGGCGGCGTTCAGCAGCCTGGCGGGCCGACGCCTCGGCCATGTGGCGCACGGCGTCCTCCCCATGGTGGCCCGGCGCTTGCAGCCAGATCACGGCCTCGCTCACTTCAGGGGCCAGCCTGGCTGCTGCGGCCTTGACCTGCTCGCCATAAACCGGCTTTTCATGCTCCAGGCAGGCTTCCACCAGCCGGTCCAGATGATCACTGGCGTGCAACAACGAAAGACGGCGCTGATAGAGCAAAGGCTGTTCCAGATGCACCTGGGCCAAAAAGGCGCGTGTTTCCTTGAGAGCGGCCTCAGCAGCCCAAAGATGTTGGCGGCCAGCGCGGGTCGCTGCACTGCTGTCCAGGAGATGCACTGCCTCCGCCAACACCACGGCTGCGATATCATCAAAGGTTCGCGCCGATGCCTCCACGGCCACGGCTGGCACCTGCAACAGTGAACGATCCAGGTGACGGGTGAGGGCTGGCCCGTGGTCGGGAATCAGCCTGACCAGCAGGCGGGCAAAGGGATCGACGAAGGGCAAGAAAAACAGCGCACCTAACAGGTTAAAAACGGTGTGGAACAAGGCAATGGTGACGGCGGGATCGCCGTTGCCCAGCATAGCGGTGATCCATTCGACCAGCGCCAGCAGTTGGACGGCAAACAGGAACGCCAGCAGGGCAGTCGCGGCGTTGAACAGAATGTGGGCCAGAGCTGTGCGCCGGGCTGGGGTTGAGGCGCCGATGGAGGCCAGCACAGCCTTAACGGTGGTGCCCAGATTCTGACCGATGACCAAATAGGCGGCCTGTTCCATACCAATAGCGCCGCTGTTGAGCGCGGTGAGCGTCAACGCCACGGCCGCGCTGGAGGATTGCAACAACACCGTCATCACTGCCCCCAGCAAAACCAGGATCAGACGATTGAGTAGGGTGGGATCGGCAAACGGCGCCAGGTCGATGCGCTGAGCCAGGCCGCCCATGCCGTCTTGCAGAAAATCGATGCCGATGAAGATCAAGCCGAAGCCAGCCAGGGCCATGCCCAGATTGGCGCGCCGGCCGGTGCTCAGCAGGCGCAGCAGCGCGCCCACGCCGATGAAAGGCAAGGCGATGGCGCCGATATTCAGCTTCAGGCCCAACAACGACACGATCCAGCCTGTGCTGGTGGTGCCCACGTTGGCGCCGATGATGACCCCGATGGAGGCGGTGAAGGAGAGCAGCCCGGCGCTGACGAAGCCAATGGTAGCGACCGTGGTGGCGCTGGAGGACTGCACCAGCGCTGTCAGGCCCACACCGGAAAGAAAAGCCGACCAAGGCGAGCCAGTCGAGCGCTCCAGAACGCGCTGCAACGAGCTGCCGGCTGCTGCCTTTAGCCCCTCGGACATGAGGATCATGCCGAGCAGGAAGAGGCCAACGCCGCCCAGCAGGACCGGGAGGATGGCGAGCAGGGTGGGAGGAGACATGGCGGCCTCAGGTCAGGTCGTGGTTGACCAGGTCGTAGTGATCGGCTAACTCGTCAGGGGCGGTTCCTTCCCAGCGCGGCACCTGGTAAAAGTAGGCGGCTCGCGCCAAGACGTGGGTGCCAACCGGCGCAGTGAGAAAGAAGAACAGCACCACCAACAGGGCGCGGGTATAGGCCGGCGCAGTGCCGAAATGCAGCGCCACGGCCAGCAGAATGGCAGTTATGCCGAGGGTGGTCGACTTGGTCGCGCCGTGCATGCGCAGGTACACATCCGGCATACGATTCAGCCCAATGGCAGCTACCAGGATGAAGAAGGTACCAAAGAACACCAGGAAGACGACGACCGCCTCTTGTAGATTCATGACTTGATGCTCTGCTCCAGGTAACGCGCAAAGGCCACTGTGGTGAGAAAGGCCAGCAAGGCTGCCACCACCACGGCATCCAGAAAGACCAGTTTGCCGCTTTGGATGGTGTAGACGGCCACCAGCGCAGCCACATGAATGCCGATCTGGTCCAGCGCTACCACCCGGTCGGGCAGGCTGGGCCCTTTGTAGAGCCGCACGAAACACAGCGCCATGGAGAAAACCAGCACCAGCGCCGCGATGTTCAGGGCTACGGTCATCGCATCACCTCCAGCACGCGCCGTTCCAGGCCCTTTTTGATCTCGGCCCGAAACTGGTCGGGCCGGTCCTGGTTGATGGTATGCACGTAAAGGGTGCTCTGGTCGCTGGACACGTCCACCGACAGCGTGCCGGGCGAGAGGGTGATCAGGTTGGCCAGCAGGACGATCTCCAGGTCGCTTTTGACGTCCAGCGGTATCGCGATCACAGCCGGGCTGAGCTTGGGCTTGGGCTGGAGCATCAGCCAGGCCAGGGCCAGGCTGGCGGTGAAGATGTCCCAGGCCACAAAAGCCACGAAACGCAACACCTGCACCACTTTGCGCGAGTAGTTGCCGCTGCCCAGCAGGCGCTGGCTGAGGCCGATGACCAGATAGCCTAGCACGAAACCTGCGATGAAATCGGCGGCGCTAAGCCGGCCTTGCAGCAGGGTCCAGATCATGGCGAGAAAGATGTTCAGCACGAAGAAACGCATGAGTCTCACTCCCAATTCCGAAGGGGCTCGGCCAAAGACCGGCCTAAGTAACTGTCCGCAATTAACTTCGCGCTTTGGCCGGTCTCCGACCGAGCCACACCGATAAGTTGTTTACGGACAGTTACCAAGCATCGAGAGATCGGTCGGAGACCGGCCTGATCTGCGCCGTCGTGATTCACTGCGTTGTATCCGCTGTTCTTCATTCGTTGTGGTACCTCACCGGCCCAACACAAAGGCCGCGTAGTCCTGCGGCGCCATCAACTGCTCGGCAGCGGCTGTGGCCAGCGCCAGCACAGGCCCAGCCGCCAGGCCGATCAGAATGGTCAAGCCCACCAGCACGGCAGCGGGTAGGGCGATGCGCCAGCCGCTGGCCGGGCGGGCGGGGTTGGCTACATCTGGCAACTGCTCTGGCGCAGGCTTCCAGAACACCTCACTCCAAATCTTGCTCATAGAGAAGAGCGTCAGCAGACTGACAGCCAGGCTGACGACGGCAATGCCGTAGCTGGCCGAGGATACCGCAGCAAAGAGCAGCGACAGCTTGCTAAAGAAACCGCTCAGCGGCGGGATGCCGGCCAGCGACAGCGCGGCCAACAGGAAAAGGAGCGCGAACCAAGGGCGCAGACGCAACTGTCCGCCCAGCTCCTTTAACTGCCCCGTGCCGTTGAGTTGCTCGATGCCGCCGCCGATCATCAGCAGCGCGGTCTTGACCACAATATGGTGGATGACGTAGAAGATGCCGCCGGCCAGCCCGGCCACGGTGTACAGCCCCAACCCCATGATCATGTAGCCGATCTGGCTGACGATATGAAAGGAAAGGATGCGGCGCACGTTGTTTTGAGCAATCGCACCCAGCACCCCCACGATCATGGTCAGCCCGGCAATGACCAGCAGCAGGGGGAAGAGGAAGCTGCCCTCCTGGCCGAAGAGCAAGGGAAAGACGCGAAACATCGCGTACACCCCCACCTTGGTCAACAGGCCGCCGAACAGGGCAGTCACAGCCACCGGCGGGGTGTGGTAAGAGGCCGGCAGCCAGAAGAAGAGGGGGAAGATGGCCGCCTTGATGCCGAATGTGACCAGGAAAAGCATGGCCAGCGCGTTGGTGATGGCCGAGGGCGGGTAAGCCGAGAGCACGCGGTGCAGGTCGGCCATGTTCAACGTGCCAGTCAAGCCGTAGAGCAGGCCCACTGCAATCAGGAAGACGGTTGACGAGACCAGGTTGATGACCACGTATTTCAGGCCGCCCTCCAACTGCCCCCGCTCGCCGCCCAGAGTCATCAGGCCGAACGACGCGATCAGCATCACTTCGAACCAGACATAGAGGTTGAACAGGTCGCCAGCCAAAAACGCGCCGTTGACGCCCATCAACATCAACGCGTACAACGTGTAGAAATTATGGCGCTCGCGCGCGGCGTCCAGGGTGGCGAAGGTGTAGAGCAGCACCACCCAGCCCATCAGCGCCGCCAGCAGCAGCATGATCGCGCTCCACAAGTCGACCACCAGGACGATGCCATAGGGCGGCGGCCAGTTGCCCACAGCCGTGAAGACCCGGCCCTGCTGCCAGACCAACGTCAGCAGATAGATGGCGTAAGCCAGCCCCAGCGACACCCCCACCAGCGTCACTGCACGCTTGACCCGTTGATTGCGCACCAGCAGGGTGATGATACCCGTCACCAAAGGGATCAGCACCGGCAAGATTATGTGGTCAATCATCTATCGGTGCTCCGCATGTCGTCCAGATCGTCGCTGCCCACCACCTGGTCCACCCGATAGGCCAGCACCAGCGTGAAGGCGATCAAACCGAAGCCAATGACGATAGCAGTCAGGATCAGCGCCTGGGGGAGCGGGTCGGCCAGCCGGCCGGCGGCGCCTTCTTCCAGGATAGGCGGCGCGGCCCGTCGCAAGCCGCCCACGGTGAAAAGCAGCAGGTTGGCGCCGTGGGAGAGCAGCAGCAACCCTAACAGCAGCTTAACGATGCTGCGCCGCAAGATCAGATATACTCCGGTGGCGAAGAGCACGCCGATGACGACGGCAATGATCAGTTCCACTGCTCCTCCTCAGCCATAGACAGGATGATCTGCACGGTGATGCCCAACACCACCAGGTAGACGCCTACGTCGAAGATCACTGGCGTGCCCAGCTTCAGCCCGCCCAGCACGGGCAGGGTGATCCAGAGGCCGGTCAGAAAGGGCTGGCCCACCAGCAGCGCAGGCACGCCCGACAGCGCCGCCACCAGCAGGCCGGCCGGCAGCAGCAGACTGACGTCCAAGGGGATCAGCCGCCGCACCTCTGCCGGCCCAGAGGCGATCATCTGCAAAAGCACAGCGCTGGCAGCCACCAGCCCGCCGACAAAGCCCCCGCCCGGTTCATTGTGGCCGCGCAGCAGCAGAAAGATCGAGAAAAGCAGGAGCACCGGGATCATCAACCAGGCGCTGGTGCGCAGGATCAGCGATCTCATAGATCCGCCTCCGCTCTCTCGTCATCTCTGGCCGGCCGGCTGCGGATGGCGGAGTGCAGGCGCAGCTTGAGCATGCCGGTGATGCCCAGTGCGGCGATGGTCAGCACCGTGATCTCGCCCAGGGTATCCAGTCCGCGGAAGTCCACCAGGATAACGTTGACGATGTTGGCCCCGTAGGCCTTGGTCAGGCTGTTCTCGACGTAGAACGAGGAGATGGGGGGCGACAGGTTGATGGGCACGACCAGGATCACCAGCACTGTCACCAGGCTGCCCACGCCGGCCGCAATGATCACATCGCGCCAGCGGTTAGGGAGCGGCGAGCGGTCCTCGAAGAAGCGCGGCAGGAAATAGAAGACCAACAGCAGGATAATGACGGTCAGCGTCTCCACCAGCAGTTGGGTCAGCGCCAGGTCAGGACCGCTGTAGATCACGTAGAAAAAGGACATCAGGAAGCCCACCGTGCCCAGGGCAGCAATTGCGCCCAGCCGGGAGGGTATGAAGACCACCGCCACTGCAGCCACGATCATCAGCGCGGCTGCAGCCAGCTCGTAGGCCGCGGCCTGGGACAGGTCGAAAAACAGCAGCCAACTCAGACGATCGCCAGTGACGAGCGCCCACAGCACCAGCGCGGCCATCGTGCCCAGGATGATCAGAAGGTAGTGGCGCAGGGTGCCTGTCTGCAGCGCGCCAGTGACACCCACAGCCAACCGGTTCAGCCCGGCCAGACTGCCATCGTAAAGCCGGTTCAACGATAGACTGGCGGGCACGCGCTCTTGCAGCGCCCAGAAGCGGCGGCGCTGCCAATAGAGGATGATGCCAGCCATTACGGCCACGCCGCTAAGGATCAAGGGCAGGTTGATGCCGTGCCAGAAGGCCAGGTGGACGTCGCCCAGCGACTGGCCCAGACTGGCGCTGGCAGCCGCATAGAGCAGCTTATCCACCACAGCCAGCAGAGGCGGCCAGGCGAAGACGATGGACAGCACGGCCAGCAGGCCTGGCCCGGCCAACATGCCGATGGGAGCTTCATGGGGGTGCTTCGGCGTTTCCTGCTGCGGCCCGAAGAAGACCTCCCGCACCAGCAAAATGCTGTAGGCCATGCCGAAAATTCCAGCCACCACGCCCAGCAGCGGCCCCAGCAACGTCAGCAGGAAGCCGGCCTGGAGGTGGGTTTCGGCCTCGAGGAACTGCTCCTTGGCGATGAAGCCCAGCACAGGCGGCAGCCCGGCCAGCGAGAGGCTGGCAACGAAGGCGGCCGCAGCGGTGATCGGCATGGCGCGCGCCAGCCCGCCCAACCGGCGCCAGTCGCGCGTGCCGGTCTCGTGCTCCACGGCGCCGACCACCAGGAACAGCGCGGCTTTGTACAGCGCATGGGCCAGGATCATGACCATGGCCGCCATCATGGCGTCGGGCGTGCCCAAGCCGATCACGCCCACGATCAAGCCCAGCGTGCTGATGGTGGAATAGGCCAGCAGCGCCTTAAGGTCGGTCTGCTTGAAGGCCAGGTATGCGCCCAGCACCATGGTGATCAGGCCCACGTCGGTTACGATCACCCGCCAGGCTGCGTCGTCGCCCAGCGCGGGATAGAGCCGGGCCAGCAGGTAGATGCCCGCCTTGACCATGGTGGCCGAGTGCAAGTAGGCGCTGACCGGCGAGGGGGCGGCCATGGCGTCGGGCAGCCAGATGTGAAAGGGAAACTGGGCCGACTTAGTGAACGCGCCCAGCAGGATCAGCAGCAGCATGGGCAGGAAGTAGGGGCTGGCTTGCAGCGCAGCGCCTTGGGTCAGCAGCTCGTCGATGCGCAGTGTGCCGCCGGCCAGCCCCATCAGCACCAGCCCCAGCAACATGGCCAGCCCGCCGCCGGCTGTGATCAACAGCGCCTTGAGCGCGCCGTAGCGGGAGCGCTCGTTCTCGTGGTTGAAGCCGATCAGCAAATAGGAGCTGATGCTGGTCAGCTCCCAGAAGACGAAGAGCGTAACCAGGTCGTTGGCCAGCACCACGCCCAGCATGGACCCCATGAAGAGGAAGAGATAGGACTGGAAGCGGCCGATGCGCGCCCGGTCGGTCAGGTAATAGCCGCTGTACAGAACGATCAGCGCGCCGATGCCGCTGATCAGCAGCGCAAAGAGCAGGCTGAGGCCGTCCAGGCGCAGCGCGAAGTAGACGCCTAACTGGGGCAGCCAAGGAAAGGCGATTGCCAGGCCGGAACCTGCCAGCGCCTGCGGAGCCAGCAGGATCAGCCAGGTCGCCAGCCCGGCCGGGATCAGCGCTAACAGCCAGGCGCCGGCCTTGCCGGTCCTTGGCGCCGCCAACGCCGCGACAATTGCGGCCAGAAAGGGGATCAGGACAATGGCAACCAGAGACATGACAGCTCCTGAGTACAGCGTCGACAAAGTAACTGCGGATAGGCGCCCGGCACTTGATCCGAGCCTGTCATGATGTGCGAATCGCCGCCAAAGCGCCGGGCGCCTCAGCAACCCACAATCGGCGACTTCCGAAAGCTCTCCGACCGGCGGCCTAACCCATCGGATGCACAGCCAGGTATTGGCGCAAGATATCGGCCACGGGGCCGGCAATCTCGTAGGTCTCCCAGCCGGTGGGGCCGGCCAGAGCGTAGATAGCCGAGCCGCGCACGTAGTCGTCCTGCACCAGGTGGCGGTCGTACCAGGCCAACTGCTCGACGTAAAAGCCCTCGGCCGTGGTGGTGACGTAGCCTTGCTGCCGCCAATAGTCGGCGAAGTCCATCCAACCGTTGCCAGCCGGGCCAGGCCGGCCCTGCACCAGGCCATCGACGCCGGTTTCGGTGATCAACAGCGGCACAGCCAGGCCGGCCGGCTGCAAGTACTGGCGATAGGCTTTGCGGTAACGCAGCGTCAGCCAGCCCTCGTCCCCTTCGTCGCCGGCTGGGTGGTTCTGGTTGTCGCCTGCGCCGAACCACATCTCCGGGGCCGAATACTCGTGCAGCCCCAGAAAGCCGTTGTGTTGCTGCACGGCCTGCAAAGCAGGGTAGAAACGGGGCCAAAGCTCCAACGGCGGCTGGCCGGTGCCGAAATTGCCGACGCAGGAACGCACGCCGGCCGCGGCCAACAGGCGAGTGCGCTCAGCCTCAAACTCGGCCAGGCGCGCCATCTGGTCGGCCGTGACGATGGTCGGCTCGTTATAGGCTTCCCAGGCGTCGATGTGGGCCAGGCGGCTGGGCTCGGTGGCGATGGGTAGGAGCAGCTCGACGAATTGGCGCGCGGCTTGCAGTGGGTTCCAGGTGTCCAGGTCGGGCGTGGGCAGCGGCGTGTAGCGGGCCACCACCAGCGTGCGCGGCGAGGCGGCCTTGATCTGGGCCACAAAGTTGGGGTCGTACTCTAGCGTCTTGACCAGCGCCACGCCGCCGGTGGCCAGCAGCTCGAAGATCTGCGGGTGATTCCAGCCGACGAAGAGGCCCAGCTTGCTGGGCGGGCCGGGCGGGAAGGGGGTAGCAGCCGGCGTCGGCGTCGGGGTGGGTTGGGGTGTGTCCGTTGCGGCTGGCTGGGACGTAGCCGTGGGCGTGCTGGTGGCAGCCGCGACAGTCGGCGTGGCCGTTGCGGCCGCCACGGGCGTGGCCGGCGGCGTGCGGGTCGGCGTGGGCGCGGGAGTAGGCCCGGCAGGACGGCAGGCATCGAGCGCCACGGCTGCGACGCCGCTGAGCGCAATCACCAGAAAACGCCGCCGCCCAACGGATGGGACAACAACTGGGGTCGATTCTTGTTCAGGCACGGGGCGATTGTAGCACAGAAGGCAACGAGAGACCAGATCGCAGGTCCGGCAACCTGCCGGACGGCGTTTGCATCCCCAGACCGTCTGCGGGAGGTGGCGTCTTCCGGCGTGGCGACCGGCTGCTCAAGCGCGGCCCAGAGCGGCCAGCGTGCTGGCCGGATCGTCGCTGAGCACGGCGTCGCAGCGCAACAGTTTATAAAACCACAGCCGGCGGTCGGGCAGCGGGTCCAGCGGCGCCACCAGTTGGCCGCGGCGGTGGGCCAGCCAGGGGTAGAGGGGATTGACCAGCAACAGCGGCCAAAGCGGCCCCAGCAAGTGTACGCCAGAGACAGGCCAGGCCCTGGACAGGGTGATCCAACCGACGGGCAGGTCAGGGGCGATGGCTTGCACGGCCTGCACACGGGCCAGCGAAAAGGAAAGCACGACGGTGCGGTTGCGTATGCCGGTCGCCGTCAACTCGTCCACCAGGCGCTGCGCCACCTCGGCCTCCAGAAAGCGGTCGGTCTTGAGCTCCAAGGCCAGAGCCACGTCGGCTGGCAGGATCGCGGCCAGCTCGGCCAGCGTGGGCGTCCGCTCAGCCTGGAACTCCGGCCGGCCATAGGACGCGCTGAGCCGCTTCAGCTCGGCCAGGGTCATGCCAGCCACCGGGCCGCGGCCATCGGTGGTGCGATCGACCGTGGCGTCGTGGATGCAGACGAAGACGCCGTCGGCTGTCAGGTGCAGGTCGGTCTCCAGCGCGTCGGCGCCGTCGGCCAGCGCCTGCTGAAAGGCCGCCAGCGTGTTCTCTGGGCAGCGCACGCGATTGCCGCGATGGGCCAGCAGATAAGGCTTGGGCTTGCCTGGAATGACCAGTGCAGGGGGTGAGGTTGGCAGGTTCATGGGTGATGACAACGCGGCTGGACGGGCACTCAAGCCAGGGCCACGGCCTGGCGGCGGTGGCGGTAGCCCTCGGCCCAGTAGACGGCCAGGGCAAACCAGACGATGCTGAAGCCCAGCAAGCGAGCCAGGTCGAACGGTTCGTGGTAGACAAAGACGCCGATACTGAACTGCATGGTGGGCGCAATGTACTGCAACAGGCCCAGCGTGGTCAGCGGCACCAGGCGCGCGCCGGAGGCAAACAACAGCAGCGGCACGGCTGTCACGATGCCCGACAGCGCCAGCAGGGCCGTAGTCGTTGGCCCCGCTGCGCCGAAGGCCGCCTCGCCGCGGGCCGACAAGAACAGCAAATAGGCCAGGGCAGGCAGGAAGAGGATGGCCATCTCCACCGTCAGCCCTTCCAGCGAGCCCAGGCGGGCTGTCTTGCGCAGCAGGCCGTAGAAGCCAAAGCTCAAGGCCAGGACCAGGGAGATCCACAGCCAGCCGCCTGCGGTCAACACCAGAAAGAGCACACCCAGCGCAGCAATGCCCACCGACAGCCACTGGCCGGGCCGCATACGCTCGTGCAGCACCAGCAGACCAAGCACCACGCTGACCAACGGGGTGATAAAGTAACCGAGGCTGGTCTCCACGATGTGACCGTTGTTGTTGGCCCACAGGTAGACCAGCCAGTTGACGGCCAGCAGAACGGCTGTGATCAGGAAGACACGAAAGACAGCGGGGCGGCGCAAGCCATCAACCAACCACTGCCACTCCCTGCGCGCGGCCAGCAGGACCAACACCACGGCCAGCGACCAGACGATGCGATGCAGCAGGATCTCCTGCGCTGGCACGTCTGCCAACGCCCGCCAATAGAGCGGCAGCACGCCCCACAACAGGTAGGCGCCGGCCGCGAGCAGAGGGCCTCGTTTCATGGGAAGCATTGTAGCCTGGGCCGGGGCAAGCAGCAAATGAGTCTGCGGGCTGCGCCGAGTTGAAACGCTGGCGCTTTGCGTGTATACTAACGACGCAGTGCTATGCCGTTCCACCGTCCCCGTAGCGCAATCCAGCGGATTGTTCTACGACTTCCGCCCAAGGGCAACGTCCATGACAGTCACTGATCCCCGCACCGTCCCCCAGGAGCTTGCCGCCCGTTTTGCCGAGCTGACCAGCGTGCTCGCCGTGGTTCTGTCCGGCTCGACCAGCAACCGGGTCGACGACGGTAAGTCCGACTTTGACATCTACGTGTACACCACAGAAGAAATCCCGGTGGCCTGGCGCAGCGAGTTGGCCCGGCAGCACGGGACCCACCTGGCCATCGACAACCGTTATTGGGAGCCGGGCGACGACTGGATCGACACGCGCATCAACCGCATGGTGGACGTGATCTACCGCTGGCCCGACTGGATCGAGGAGCAGATCGACCGGCTGCTGGTGCGCTATGAGGCGTCCACCGGCTACAGCACCTGCTTTTGGCACAACGTGCTGCACTCCGAGGCGCTGTTCGACCGTGACGGCTGGTTCGCTCAGCTACAGGCCCGCGCGCGCCAGCCTTATCCCGAAGCGCTGCGGCTGGCTATCGTGGCCAAGAATCACCCGATCCTGCGACGCACCCTGTCGTCGTACATGCAGCAGTTGGAGCTGGCCATCGAGCGGCGCGACCACCACAGCGTCAACCATCGCGTCGGCGCGCTGCTGGCCAGCTACTTCGACATCCTGTTCGCCCTTAACCGCCAGCCGCACCCCGGCGAGAAGCGCCTGGTCAGTTACGCCGAGGCGCTCTGCCCCCTGCGGCCGCCTGCGTTGGCGCAGCAGGTCGAGGCTGTGATCAGCGCAGTCGCGCCAGCAAGCCAGCCGCACTTGCTGGCGCACGCCAACGCCCTGCTCGACAGCCTGGACGCCATCCTGCTGGCCGAAGGGTTGGGCGACGCCTGAGATTGCGGAGGTAATCGTGACTAAAGTTCGTTGGGGCTTGCTCTCCACCGCCAACATCAATCGCCGGCTGATCCCGGCCATCCGCGCGTCGCAGCGCGGCGAGCTGGTTGCGGTGGCCAGCCGCAGCCAGGCGTCGGCCGACGCCTATGCGGCCCAGTGGGAAATCCCCCTGGCCTTTGGCAGCTACCAGGCCATGCTGGACTCCGGCCAGGTGGACGCAGTCTACATCAGCCTGCCCAACCACCTGCACGCCGAGTGGACCATGCGCGCCCTGCACAGCGGTGTCCATGTGCTGTGCGAGAAGCCCTTCGCGCTCAGCCTGGCCGAGGTGGACGCCATGATCGCTACAGCCCAGGAGACGGGGCGCGCGCTAGCCGAGGCCTTCATGTACCGCCACCACCGCCAGATCAGGACGGCCGGCGAGTGGGTGCATAGCGGCCGGTTGGGCGAGATAACCGTGTTCCATTCCGTCTTCAATTTCAGTGTCTACGGCGGCGCCAAGGGGCTGGACAATGTGCGCCTGGCCCCGGAGAAGGGAGGCGGCAGCCTGTGGGACGTGGGCTGTTACCCGGTCAGCCTGGCCCAGTTTCTGATGGGAGAGGCGCCACAGACGGTGTTTGGCGCCCAGGTGATCGGCCGCACCGGCGTGGACGAGGTGTTCTGCGGCCAGATGCACTATCGCGATGGCCGCACGGCGCAGATCAGTTGCTCCTTCAGCACCCCCTTCCACATGGCGGCTGAGATGATCGGGACCGAGGGCCGGCTGGTGTTGAACCGGCCTTTCCTGCCCGGCCTGGACGGCGAGCCCTATCGCCTGACCTTCTATCCCGCGGCCGGCGAGGCGGTACAGTTGCCGGTCGAGGACCAATATCTCTACAACGGCGAGGTCGAGGACATGCACGACGCGATACTCGACGGCAAACGCCCCTTCGTGAGTTTGGCCGAGACGCGCGACCACGTGCGCACGATTCTGGCGCTGTACCAATCGGCCAGCAGCGGACAGGTTGTGGCACTGGACGAATTCTAGACAAGTCAAGTCTTCGGAAGACTTGACTTGTCTGCATGCAGAACAAGGAGACCCCATGGTTCACATCTACAACTTCGCCACCGATGAGTTCATCGGCAGCATCAGCGAAGAGGATTTCGCTTTCATGCAGCGTGACCTGGAAGAGGAGTCGTTGGAAGATACCAACTACTACATCAACCAGGCCACGGTGGACATGTTCGAGCAGCAGGGCGCCAACCCGACATTGGTAGCGTTGTTACGCGCAGCCTTGGGCGACGCGGAGGACATGGACATCCGCTGGGAGCACGACTGAGACAAGCTCAGTCCTCGTGCTGGGCCGGCATCAGATTCTCCGCGCCCACCAGCCTGCCGATCAGCCGTTGTGGCTGATGAATCAGGACCGGCAGACACTGGGAGCAGATCCAGGCCTGGCTGCCGTTATAGCGCAAAACCACCAGCGGCGTGGCCGTTTCTGGGCGTTCGCAGTTCAGGCAGACATAGAGTGTGTTTTCGCGCGTCATTAACATCTCCTTAACTACCGTTTGACGTTACTACTCAGGCCCAGGTGCCGGGCACTTGCATTTGCGCCTGCTGACGAAGTCTGTGGAGCTGATTTCAGCCGTCCACGGGGTGCAAGTGCCCGGCACCTGAGTAGTAACCGTTTGACGAAAAAATCCCCAACGAAATCACACTGTCTGCCCTAGAAGATGCACGGACACGACGTGATTTGAAGGCATTCCAGAGTCCACAAGATCTGTTTGACGATTTGGGGATCTATTCGATTGAGGCGCTCATCAGCGCTAAAAAGCGCTCCACGTCGTAGACAGCGGCCTGCGCGGCTGGCGACACCTGGGGCAACACCAGGTCAAAGGCGTGATCGGTGTGGGGAAACTCGACCAAGACGGATGGCGCGCCCACTGCTTGCAAGGCGCGATGCAGCCGTTGCACCGAAGGCCCCATGCCGAAAACATCGGCCGTGCCTTGCAGCAGCAGAGTGGGCGGACAGTGCGGGCCGACCCGATGCAGCGGTGAAAGCTGGCGGTAAAGATCAGGGGCTTGGTCAGGCTCTACGCCCAGCAGGTCGGCAATGTAGTTGCGGGCCTGTTCGATGGGGGCATCGGCTGGCGCCAACCCGGCGCGCTGCAGCAAGCCCTCCAGCAGCGCGCCGTAGGGACGGAGCCGCTTGCGCTGCGCAATGCGCGCTCGCGTGCGTTCGGACGCCTCGTACATATCGATGAAATCGGCCGGCCCATAGAAGGAAACGACGCCGCGCAGCGCGGTATCGACCTCGCTGCCATCGGGCTGCAAGGCGGGGTCATTGGGGGTGTAAGCGGCCAACAGAGCCAGATGGCCGCCGGCCGATCCGCCCATCAGCGCCACCCGCTGTGCATCGACGCCATACTCAGCCCCGTTACGCTTCAGCCAGATCACAGCCCGCTTCACATCCTGAACCATGCCCGGGACGTCGCTGGCCGGCGCCAGGGTATAATCGATATCCATGACGACATGGCCCTGGCTGGCCAGACGGCGGAACAGCCAGCCGGTGCCTTTGTCCTTTTCCCCCAAGCGCCAGGCGCCGCCATGGACGTAAATCACGCCCAAACCACTGGGCGCAACACCAGCCGGCGGTCGCCACAGATCAGCCAACAGCAGCTTGCCGGTCTCAGGGTGGACGCCATAGGGCATGTTGCGCACAACATCGGCTGAGGCAGCCGGCACGTAGGGCGTCCAGCGGCGGGGCAACATGGCCGCTGGCAGGGAAACAGGAATCTGCGCTGGCCAGTCAGGGCCAAAAGCGTCCTCGAAACCGTCGTGGGGAGCGGTAACGCGAGCGGCGTAGACAGTCGCCAGGGCTGCGCCTGCCAGGCCGGCGCTGACCACCACCGGGTCGCGTCGCTTCAGGCCCAGAGCAGCCAGCAATCCACCAACCAGGGCCAGCCAAGGCGCGACAGCGCTTTCCAACAGCTTGAGCGGCCAGAGCAGAATGGCTGAGGTGTGGCCGCGCAGGTCAGCCAGCGTCAGCGCGCCTGCAGCGGCGGTGGCCAGAGCCATGAAACGCAGAAAGAGGTTGCTCATGAGAGTGTCTTGGGATGACAGCAGCGCCAGGCCGTTGGATGAGGCGGCGCTACCAATGAAGGATCATGCAGTCAGCGCGACGCCGGGGGTAGCAGGCGGCACCTTGAGGTACGCAAGCATTTTTTGGCTCAACTGATCGGCCAGCAGCGCCGGATCGGCGCCGTTCAGCGGCACATGACCGCCAGCCATGGTGCCGTGGCCGCCAGCCATTCCCAAGCTGCCAACCACCGCCTGCACCAACATACCTGCCCCAGTGCGGCGGCTGCGGCTGCGCACGGCCAAAATCAAGCCATTGTTGTAGACGCCCATACACATGACCCACTGCACCCCCTCCAGGCGGGAGAGGATGTCGGCGATCTCGGCGGCCTGGTCGGGATAGCTCATGCTGCCGATGTAAGACAGCACGACCTGATCATAGACACGCGCAGCCTGGATGGCCGTCACAAAACTTTTGAAGTAGCTGGCTGGCACCTGGGCTCGCTCGATCTCAGCCAGCACCTCGATGTCCACCAAAGGCTGCAAGTAGTAATAAGCGGCGACATCGCCCAGCCCTGCGCCGCGCCCCAGGCCCATGGTGTCGGTCTTAATGCCATAGAACAGCGCCGTCGCCAGGGTTTCTGCAGGTTCGATGGAAGCAGCTTGCAAGTATTCGGTGACGATGGTCGATGTGGCGCCCTGCTCTGGTCGCACATCATGATAAGGGGCCAGCGCCGACTCAGCGCGCCAGGCGTGATGATCAAGAACGATGGAAGGGACAAGGCCGGCTGGCAAAGGGTTGTTACCCGTGCCCGGCTGCGTGTCGACCAAGGCAATGTGCGACGCGCGGCGCAAATCGCTCTCGCTGAGTTGCTTCAAGGGCCGGCCCAGATAGCGCACCAGCGCCTTGTTTTCAGAACGACCGATGATGCCCTGAAAAGCCACCTGCGTGGGCACGCCCGCCCGCTGCTCCAACAGATGGCGCAGCCCCACAGCGCTGGCGATGGCGTCGGGGTCGGGGTCGTTGTGGGGCAGAATGAGAACGCTCTTAGCGTCAGCCACCAGATCCAGCAGTTGGTCGAGAGGCTGCGGCCGGGCGAGATAACCATCCACGAGGGGATCAATCCTTTGAAAACAGGACCACTGTTGTCCGGGCGATGTACGTCGCGGCAACTACTGCCAGGCAAGCGCTGTAATTGCCGCGACGCACGTTATTCAGACCAGTGCGCGTTATGCTGCCTCGGCCTCGGCGCCTTTTTCAGGATGCGGCAGACGGCCGAACACAGTCGTCATCTCCAGCAGCCGCTGCTGAAGGCTCGCATCCAACACGCCGGACCGGTAGCGCCACTGCCAGTTGCCGCCCGGCCGGCCGGGCAGGTTCATGCGCGCCCAGCCGCCCTGGCTCAGCAGGTCCTGCACAGTGACGATGGCCAGTTTGGCGATCGACGCCCAGGCCAGACGGATTATGTCCCAGGCAATGTCGCTGCCGTCGGCCCTGCCCAGATAGCGCAGCGCATAGGCGCGCTCAGCGGGGGTGGACGACGTTTCCCACCAGCCCACGGTGGTGTCGTTGTCATGGGTGCCGGGGTAGACTACCAGATCGGGCGTCTCCCAGTTGTGAGGCAGGAATTCATCATATGGATCGGTCAAAAAGGCGAACTGCAAGACCTTCATGCCAGGGAAGTTGAACTGGTTCATGATGGCGCTCATACCGGCCTTGGCCTCAGGCTCGAAGTAGCCCAGGTCTTCGGCAATGACCGGCACATCGCCTAGAGTCTGCTGCACGGCCTCGAACAGGCCGCTGCCCGAGCCCAGCACCCAGCGGCCATTGACAGCCGTTGGCTCGCCGGCCGGGATCTCCCAGTAGTTGTAGAAACCGCGGAAATGGTCGACGCGGATGATATCCACCAGGGTCAGCATGGCGCGGAAGCGAGCGATCCACCAGGCGTAGCCGGTGCGGGCCATCTCGTCCCAGCGGTAGAGTGGGTTGCCCCACAACTGGCCAGTCTCGCTGAAATAGTCCGGTGGAACGCCCGCCACGACCGTTAACTGGCTCTGTTCGTCCATGTAGAAGACTTCGGGATGCGACCAGGCATCAGCGCTATCAGCCGCTACAAAGATCGGGATGTCGCCAATGATCTGGACGCCGTGCGCGTTGGCATACGCCTTAAGCTGGCCCCACTGGCGGAAGAATTGCCACTGCAAGTACTTCTGCATGGCGATTGCATCGGCCAGCTCGCTGCGCCAGCGGGCCATGGCCTCAGGCTGGCGGGTGCGGATATCCAGCTCCCAGGTGTTCCAGGCTGCGCCGCCGTGGGCATCCTTCAGCGCCATGAACAGCGCGTAATCGTCCAGCCAATCGGACTGTTCAACGCAGAAGAGCTTGAATGCCAGCTCTAGCTCCGGGCTGGCGCCAGCGCGAAAACGCTCGTAGGTGCGTTTAAGCAAGGGCAGCTTCCAGTTGATGACCCAGCCGTAGTCGATCTGCTCCTCAGGGAAGGGCGGCAGTTCCCAGTTCAGCTCGTCCCAGCTCAGCAGGCCGTCGCCAATCAACTGTTCTGGATCGATCAACATGGGGTTGCCGGCAAAAGCCGAAAAGCACTGATAGGGCGAGTCGCCGTAGCCGGTTGGCCCAAGCGGCAAAACTTGCCACAGACTCTGGCCTGCGCCGTGCAGAAAATCGATGAAGCGATAAGCCGCCTCACCCAAATCGCCGATGCCGTAACGGCCAGGAAACGATGTGGGGTGCAACAAAACGCCGGAAGAACGCACAAATGGCATAGAAACCTCCTCAGGGTGTGGACATTGTCGCTATCTTAGCGCAAAACCAGCAGATAGCAAAGACGCAGCGTTGGTGAAGCGAGACCTGCCAGGCTGCGGGAGCCATTGCGGGCCTATGCAGATGTCACGAACGCTGCGCCTGTCAGGGGCCAGCAAGGGGTTTGCCGGACAGTAAACCCCTTGCTGGACATGCGGATGACTACTGTCGGCGGCGCAGGGCGTAAGCAGCGCCCAACGCCAGACTGATCACTGCGGGCAGAGCTGCCAGCGGCAAGCCGGCTGCCGGCAGAGGCATCTGAGATGCGCCGATGCTGCTCAGCGTAACCGCTGTCGGTATTTCGACCGTCAGCTCCAGCGGCACAATCACCAGATCGGTCTCGTTGCCAGGGCCAGCGTCAGGATCGTCGCTCTCGATGCACAGGTTGCCAGTGTAGACGCCTGGCGCCAGACCGGTGGAGTCCAGAGTGACCGTCAGGGTGGTGGCGTTGCCGGCTGCTATCGTGCCGCTGCTCGGAATCACACTGGCCCAGGGGATCTCGGCCGGGGTACTGCACGTGATCGGCGGCGCCACGTACTCGATAAAGCGGCCGCTGATCCCGGTGATCTTGCTCTCCACCAGGTTGCCGCTGCGGTCGATCTCGTGGACGCCTGCGCCGGTTGTCGTCAGGATGGTGCCGCCCGGCAGTTCATAGACGCCGCGGTAGCCACCCAGCTCCGTTGGAGCATAGCGGCCCACGAACACGCCGGCCGCCGTGTATTCGAGCACCCCCTGGTTGGACGAGGGGCTGAAGTTGGCCACCAGCACGTTGCCGTTGCCAGCCTCGGCGATCTGTTCGGGGAAGGTGCTGATGGGTGCAAAGACGTTCAGGAACGCGCCGGCCAGGTCGTAGCGCAACAAGCCGGTGGTACCTGCGCTGCCGGAGACCAGCCAGTCGCTGCTGCGACCGAAGGGATCCCAAGGAGAGCCCAGCCCGCCGGCGGCGTTGGCGATAAAGTTGCCCAGATAGTTGCCGCCGGTGTCGAACTCGGCAACGGCGTTGGTGTTGGCGCCGCCGGCCACTGTCACCAGCAGGTTGCCGTTAGGACGCAGCGAGATGCCACGCATGTTGTCCAGGATGGCGGTGTTGACGCCGCCGGCGGGGGCGAAGATGCCCAGATAGTTGCCGTCCAGGTCGAACTCATGCACCACATCGCCGGTCTGGTCGGAGAGCAGGATGCTGTCGCCGCCGGCGCTGAGGATGGCGTTGATGCCGGTGCCCACCGCGGGCGTGTTGGGCACGAAGTTGGGGTCGATCACGTTGCCGGTGATCGGGTCCAGGGCCATGATGCGGTCGCTGGTCGAGTCGGGCACCAGCAGCAGGCCGGTGGTCAGCAGCGCACGCTTAGCCAGGGCGCGGGCGGCCGGGTCGGGCGTCTCGATTGCCGCAGGCGCCCTACGCTCGATGCCTTCCATCTCGTCGGCCAGCACGGCCTCGAAGGGGAGCAGCGGCAGCGGACTGGCCGGGCCGGCGATGACCGTTGGCTGATCGAAGATTTGCCAGTTCAGCGGCGAGCCGCCCGTGTTGCTGATGGTCAGCGTGTGCTGGGTCTGCACATCAGGATCCTGGCTGCTGCTGATGGAGAGCGGATCGACAAAGATGTTGGGCGGCTGGATCAGGACAGTCACCGTCGCCGTGGCTGTGGCCGTCACCACATCGATCGGCCCCACGTTATAGGCGGTCCAGAGTGCAGTGTTGACGGTGGTGGCGTCGATGGTGGCCGAGATGGTCAAGCCAGCCGCGACTGTATCGACGCTGCTGCCGGGTGTCAGGGCGTAGTTGAAGCCGCTGAAGATCGGCCCCAGCTCGCTGTCGGCCAGGTCGTGCAGGTTGAGGGTCAGGTTGCCGGTGTTGGCCACTTCGTAGCAGTAGTACACCGCAGTGCCAGCAGCGACAGTGATGTCGTTGGTCGTGGCGCAGACGCCGGCATCCATGCCCACCGTCTTGGTGATCACGATCCCCGCCTCGGCCGGAATGAGGTTCAGCCCGATCAGCACCGGGTCATGGTCTGACGTGCGGTAGGGATCGGCGTTGTAGAGGATGGTCTGCTGGTTGGCGTTCTTGAACTCCACATTGTAGTCCAGCACGCTGGGCTCGTCGGCGTTGATGTGCCAGGTGGTGGCGCCCATGACCTGCGGGGTCAGGCTGGCGTTGGCCATGCTGTGGTCCAGCGAGCCGGCCTGGGCAAAGAAGACGTAGGAGTAGGCATCGTCTCCCTCGAACAGGGTCTCCAGGTTGGTGTAGCCAGCCGTCTCCAGCGCAGCGATAGGATCTTCCTTGGCGTAGCTGTTCAGGTCGCCCATGATCAGGAAGTCAGGGTCGCCCATGCCAGTGGGGTCGCTCAGCGCCCAGTTGACCAGCGCGTTGGCGGCCTCGGTGCGGGCCAGGTTCCAGCAGCTCTGGCCGTCGCCCTGGTCGGCGTTGAGCCCGGTGGCGCCGGTGCAGCCCTTGGACTTGAGGTGATTGACGATGACGGTGAAGCGGCCGTTGGTGGCGACCTCCTGGAAGGTCTGCGCCAACGCCGGCCGGTGCAGGCTGGTGTCGAAGGTGGGATCGACCGTGCTGTTGAGGATGGCGAAGTTGCCCACCGGCTGCACCACGCCCGGCTTATAGATAATGCCGACCTTGATCACGTCGCCGGGGACGATTGTGCCGGCATCGATGTAGTCGTACGTGCCTGCGCCGGCCAGCGCGTTGAGCCCGACGACTATGTCCTCCAGCGGCTCGACGTTGGGGGTATTCTCCAACTCCATCAGGCCGACCACATCGGCGTTGAGCGTGTAAAGCGCTTGCAGGAGCTTGTCCCGCTGGCGGGTGAACTCCAGCGCGCTGTCGGCGCCGCGGCAGTTCACGTTCTGGTTGGGACCGCAGTTGTTGCTGCCATCGTCGATGGTCAGGAAGTAGTTCAGCACGTTGAACGCGCTGACCTTGAGCGAGCCGCCTGCGCGCACCGGGTTTGGTGCAACTGGCCGCGGGTTGGCCGCTGCGAAGGTGGGCATGGCTGAGGGGTAGATGCGATAGAGGTTGCCCGTCGACCAACCGGCGGTACCCTGGGTAATGACGCCCACGACCTCGCTCACCTCGTCGCCGCTGCGCAGGGTGTTGAGCGCGGTCAGCTCCGGCGGCGGGTAGATGATCGGATCGGGGTTCTGCACCCGTGTGAGATCATCCAGCGTGATCTGATTCAGGTCGTTGGCGGCTTGCAGGGTATTGGCCGGCGCGCCGGGCAGCACCACATTGGTGGGCTGCTGCAAGCGGCCATTGGACAGGGTCAGGATGCCGCCGCGGCCCAGGTTGAAGTTCTCGCTGACGGTCAAGGTCTGGGTCATGACGATCGACATGCCCTCGAAGCGCTCGCGATAGTCGAGGCTGGGGAAGGGCAGCGTCATCGGCGTGGGCGTTACGGTCAACGGGTCGGTGTCGCAAATGGTCACGGCGGTAAGAGTGCCCAGTTGCGTCTGATCCTGGAACTCACCGACCGTGCCAGACACACGAACGTAGTCGCCGAACGACGCAGCGCTGGGGGAATTAGCGGTGAAAATGAACAGCCCCTCGGAGGTCGTCGGATCGCTGTCATCCTCGCCGTCAGGGGTCTGGATGAAGAAGCCACGGATGCCGTTGGTGATGGGCTGCTGGAAATCGGCAATCACCACACCTTCCACCGTGTGAGCCTCGCCAACTAAGGGACTGACCAGGCCGTTGCCCTGGATGGCGGAGATCGGCGTAGATGGCCCGAAGCAGCCATCGGTCACGTCGAACGACCAGGTGTAGTCGTCGGCCATGTTGTCGGGATCGCCGTCCTGGTCGGTGACCTGGGTGGCCAGAATCGTCACGGTACAGGTTTCGCCCAGATCGAAGTCGGCATGGGGCAGGTTGAAGGTCGTTGGGCCATCGGCGGGCGTCACATCCTGCACGCCGCTGCTGGTGCAGTCGATGGCGATGGTGCCGGTGACCGTCACCGGCTCGCTGAAGGTAACGCTGACCAAAGCGTCCACCGGCACGTCGGTTGCGCCGTCGGTGGGAGTGGTGCTGGTGACGGTGGGGGGATCGTCGACCACCGCAGTGGAGGCTGTCACAGTAAGATCGTCGATGGCCAGGCCGTGGTCGTTGCCGACGTCATTCGGATCACCCCAACGCAGCATGACTTCGTGCCCTGGCGCAATCGAGACAGCAAAGGTGTGCGAGATTGCCACGCGATTGGCAGAATCGTTGCCGTCCAAAGCGCCTGCCGTGGAAGTGGCAATCGGGCCGGTGAAGTCGAGCGCGGCAACAGATGTCCACGTGCCCGTGGTCAAGCTGGTCACACTGGCGCCGACTTGATAGTCGAAAGTGAGCGTATGCTGAGTCGTGTTGCCGCCGTTGCGCCACTGCTCACCTGTATACGCCACTGAGATGGCGGTGATGGTACTCCCTGTGTCATTCGTGAAGCGAGCACCGTAACGGATCGTGTCAGTGGATCCCGAAGCTATCGAACCCAACGCCCGTTCAGAGGCGCCGGTGGCGCCGAAGCTGTACAAGCCGCCGTTGGTGAGAGAGCCGTTGCTTCCGATGTACACTGTTCGGGTCGAGTACCACCCGCCAATCGTTGTGTCGTCGGCCCACGGGTTAGTCGTACCACTCGTAGCCAGCATGTCGAAGTTTTGAGCGTAAGGCGCTGCTAGCGAAATCGCATCAAGTGGGGTTTCAGGCATTGCCGCGGCCGGCAGGCCGCCGCGCAAAGACGCGAGCATGGCAAAGACCAGTACAAAGGCCAACAGCCCTCGTCTGGTACGCGAAATAGCCGTCATGGCAAAATATCCTCCTTGCGTTGTAGGGCAGGCTACGCACGGTTGCCTGCGTTGGCGATATACGACAGGCTGAAAGGGGAGTAACACAGTGATCGCTCTGGCTGCGGGCCAGAGCGGCAGCATTATAGCATGAAGGGTGGAGGACGGTCAATCTGGGGCTTTTTGTGCTACGGCAATCACATACCAGTGATTGCTGTACAGTTCCCCATGATGCTTTTCCAATTTGAGCTTCTGGTGCTGATCAGGCGACAAGCTGGCCAGAATGCTGTGGATCTGAGTGACGTTCTGCGGAGAAACACGCTCGGTCAGCGAGCTAAGAGGACGATGCCTGACATACGACTCCAGCGTCAAAACCCGGCAGCCGGCTGCTTCCAGCATGACTCGCCACTCGCTGGGCCGGTACTCGCGCACGTGCGACTCGTCGTGCAACCAGTCCAGCCGGTTCATGATGCTGTCGACGAAGTCATCTTCGGGCACGCTGCGGTCATCGATCAGCAACAGACCGCCCGGCTTGAGCATGCGCACCATCTCGGCCAGCGCCTCCTGGATGTCGCTGAAGTGATGGGCGCCGCGGCGGCAGGCGACCAGGTCGAACTGTTCGTCGTCGAAGGTCTCGTCGTCGAAAGGCAGTTCGTGGATGTCCGCCTCGACGAAGCGCACGTTGGTCACACCCTGCTGCGCAGCCAGCTTTTCGGCCTCGGCCAACATGCGCGGGGTCAAGTCGATGCCGACGATCTCGGCCACGTAGGGCGCAAAAGCAAACGCTGTGTGCCCTGTGCCTGTGGCCACGTCGAGCATACGCCAGCCTGGCTGCGGCTGGGCAAGATCAACCAGCCAACCCAGCACCTGCGGATCGACATGGCTTGCGCTGGCGATGTACATGTCAGCCCTGGCGCTGAAAACGGCCCTGGCGCGGTCTTCAATGCTTAGCGTTTCGTCGGTCATATCAGCCTCATTGGCTATGCGGCCAACCACTGCGATCCAGTACTCTTTCCTGGAGCTGAAAAACTACATCACCAGTATAGACCGACTCAGCCATCATGGCTATGACCAAGATCATAAAGTTACAGTTTTTTTGCATAAAAAAACTGCCGCGTGGCCTAATCGCCGCGCGGCAGCAGGTTTGTATCGTCACAAGACCGTCATTTCTCACCAGGGAGTATACTTCCTGGGATCAGGTCACGTTGGTCTTTTTGTCGCTCTGAACCGCAGTCTCAGATTTGATCTCGTCATCTTCGCGCACAGCCTTGCGGAACTCGCGGATACCCTTACCCAATGAACTGCCTACTTCAGTCAAGCGGCTAGCGCCGAAGATCAAGAGAATGATCACCAGCACAATCAATAGCTCAGGCACGCCGATACCAGGTCCAAACATGGTGTTGCCTCCAGGTGCTTTCTAGCATTGACACCATCATACCCCGATACGATGGGGCTGTCAAGTGCGACCTAACAAAAACGGCCGGTCTCCTGCTGGGAGAGCCCGGCCGTTTTCTCAGCTATCAAGCGCGGAACCGATCCGCTTGGCCGCTAGAAGCGCTGGAAGGTACCGTTGTTATACAGCACCCACACGCCGGTGGACGACGTCCAGAGCATCATACCGCCCTGGTACTGCTGAGAAGTACCGTGGGTCATCTGGGCAGGCGCAAACGCCCAACCCAATCTCTGGGACACGCCGGGCTGTGTACGCCAGACCTCGCCAATGCCGTACTCTGGCTGGCAAAAGCCAGGAGGAGCTACGATGCCTGGGTTGAAGCTCGGCATACCGGGCATCCACGTGTTCGAGAACTGCTGCCAGGTTCCGTTGTTGTAGAACACATAGATGACACCGGCGCTGTCATTAGCCACCGCATGGCCAAACTGGAACCTCTGCTGCCAACCGCTGAAGCCCTGCTCGGTGTTCGTTGGACAACCGAGCGCGTTGCGCACGTTGGCATTATGGAACCAGACGTTGCCAAAGCCCAACTGCGGCACAATACTGCATGACGGAGTTGGTGGCGGTGGCGGCGGCACCGGAGGCCCCGGACACACCGCCGGCGGTGTACACGGCGCCGGTGGGAACGGCGGCGGCGGCGGCGGGGGGGGCGGCGGCGGTGGTTTCGGCGTGTAGCAGTAAATCAGCAGCGTCTGGCCCGCATAGATGCGGTTGGGGTTGGCGATCCCATTGCGCTGCGCGATCGTCCACATATTCACGCCGTAGCGACTGGCGATGCCGGACAATGTTTCTCCACGCCGGACAGTGTGATAGACACACTGCTGGCCTGAGGAAGTACTGCCGGCTTCAGCGGCAGGAGCCAAGGCGGCCAAGGGCGCTACCGTAATGACTACTGCCATCAAGAGACCAAACAGGATGGTTCGCTTCATGATCATTTCTCCTTCGTTGATCATGACAGCCGATAGTTCCGCACTGCTATTTTACCATAATATGTAAAATTCGTCAATACTGAGTTTAGCCATCTCGACGCTGCCGCACGTGCGGAGTCAAGCGCCCGGCGTGGATGGCCGGATAGTTGCGATCTACGCAGCTATGGCTGGTAGTCGCCGAAGTTGACGTTCTCCACCGGCCGATTGCCCCGCAGGATCACGGTCAGGACGTTGGGGGTGGATGAGGCAAAGCCAGGTGGATCAGTCTGCACCACGATGTAGATACCAGGATTCAGATCCGCAAATTCGTACTCGCCTCGCAGGTTGGTAGTGGTGCGGGCGACCTCAGCCCGGCTCTGGGTATAGAGCGTGACACGCACGTTGCCGATGCCTGGTTCGGCTTCTGGGTTGCGGACGCCGTCGCGGTTAGCATCCAGAAAAACAACGCCGCGAATTGCGTTGATGGCCGGTGTAGGGGTCGTGTTCGGCGCAACGGTGGCGGTTGGGACAGCGGTGGCTGTGATCTCGACTGTGACGGTCAGCGGCGCCTGAAGCTCCGGCGTGATCGGTGCAGTCACGGTGAGCGGCGTGGTGACGGTCAACGGTGTGGTGACGGTGGGCAGCCGGGTTGCGGTCGGAACGACCGTTGTAGTCAACGGCGTGGTGGTGGTCATAGGTTCGTCGGCCAAAACCGAGGCCAGCAGCGCCTGCATGCCGGCCAGGAAGCGTTCAGCGCGTTCAGCGCTCAGACTGACGCTGTCAACCCGTCCGGTCAACGTGACTACATCGCTGGCCACGGCCTCTACCGCGCCGCCCACCACGTCCACTGACTCCTGCAATCCCAGCACGTCATCCTGCAATACGGGCAGCACCTCATCTTGCAGAGTCTGCACCTGGCTGACCACACCGGTCACCTGGCCGGCCAGCGCGTTCTGGCTATCGCCCTGGGCCGACAACTGGTTTTCTACGCCCGCCAAGCCTTGCTGCAACGTTCCCACATCGCTCTGCGACGCCGAGAGGCTGCCTTGGAGCGTTGACAGGTCGCCGCGCAGGGCAGTTGCGCCTCGTTCATAGGCGGTCACTGTGGCTTGCAATGAATTGACCGTATCGCGCGGAGCGTAGCTAAGCCCTTGGTTCGTTAGAAGCAAGAAGCCGAGCGTCAACAGCACACCCAAGGTTGCGCCAAACACTGCGCCCAGCACAGCCCCCAGGCAGCCATTGGATCCTTTGGAGGAGGACTCCTGAATCAACACAGGCTGGCTGGGCGGAGCTGCCGGCGGTGGGGGCTGCGGTGGGGTCATCACCGCGCGCGGCTGGTCAAGCTGAGCCGCGGCTGGCTCTGTTATCACTGCGGCGACCGCAGCCACCTCGTCACTGCCGGTAGCAACGGCCGCGGCTGTGTCGCCAGCCGCTTCCTGCGCAGCATCGATGGCCTCAGCAGCGGCCTCAGCCACCTCGTCACTGCCGGCGGCAACGGCTTCGGCCGCGTCGCCAGCCGCTTCCTGCGCAGCATCGATGACCTCGGCAGCGGCCGCGGTGGCATCTGGGGCTTCGCTCTCGTCGAAGAACAGGTCTACCCCACGCCCGGCCGCTTTGGTCGGCGTATTATCCGGCTGATCGCTTGTCATTGAGAACCTCCTGTGCCAACGAGCGGTATGCCCGCGCCCCAGGATGAGTGGGGGCATACTCAAGGATAGGTTGCTTTGCCAGTGTGGACTCGGCAAAGCGAATGCTGGATTTGATGACGGTCTGAAACACCCGCGCGCCGAACATGGTGCGCAACTCCTCGAGCACCTCCTGGGCGTGGCGCGTGCGGCTGTTGAGCATGGTGGGCAGAATGCCCAGAATCTCCGATTGGGGATTCAAGCGGCGCTTTACTTTGTGCAGCGTGTCCAGCAGCATGCTCAGCCCGCGCAAGGCAAAAAACTCGCACTGCACAGGGATGATCACACGCTCGCAAGCCACCAGCGCATTGATGGTCAGCAGGCCCAGATTGGGTGGGCAGTCGACAAAGACATAGTCGTAGCTATCTTGCAGCGAAGACAGGACTTCCTGCAAAATGCGCTCACGCCCCAGAACGCTCCACAGCTCGATCTCCGCTGCAGCCAGATCGATATCCGCGGGGATCACGTCGATCAGCGGCCGGATCGACCGTACCGCCTGGACAGGCACGCTGGCCTCCTCCAGCAACAGTTGGTAGATTGAAGGCCCTGCTGTGTGGCCATCTAATCCCCAGTACGCTGTCAGGGCGGCCTGCGGGTCCAAATCGACCAACAAGATACGTCGCCCCTGCTCGGCCAAAGCCGCGCCCAGATTGACCGACGTAGTGGTCTTACCGACGCCTCCCTTTTGGTTGCAAACGGCGATGGTGGCCGGCATCAGGCGCCTCGTGCAGCGGTGAAACAACGGGTGCAGACCGTCAGACGGACTGCGTCAAGGACAACATTATACAATTAAAGACCAGCCATTGGCAAGCGCCAATCCAATAGGGAGCGTTACTACTCAGGTGCCGGGCACTTGCGGCCCATGCACAGCTTGAATAGGCCCGACAGACATTGTTGCAGGCGCAGATTCAAGTGCCCGGCACCTATAGCTGAGTAGTAACCAGGGAGCGAGCATGGATGCGCGGTGATCATCGATGATGGGCGGTTTTGTCCTTCTGGACGCCCCCCCAGATCGCGCCGATGGTGGCCCAGAAGATCAGGTTCATCTTTACCGCCTCCACGTTGTCGAAGGTGGCCGAGGCTGCGAAATAGAGCAACATCAGGGAAGCGCCGGCCGCCAGCACATCGCGCGTCTCCTCCTGTCCTGCTGCGGCCAGATAGCGCCGCGCCCCCTGCCAGGTTATCATGACGAACCAGGCCAGATAGGGCAACAAGGCCAGCAAGCCGCCTGATACCAGAATAAACATCAAGGAATTGTGAGCTGGCGGATAGATGCCAAACAGGGGCGCCGGGTCCCAGCCGTAGCGCTGCTTGGCGATGGGGCCAAAATTATAGTACCCCAGGCCGAAAATCGGGTCATCGCGCACCATGTCCAGCGCCAGGCGAGCCACCGTGCTGCGATAGCCGATGGACTGATCTTCCAGCAAACGCTCGTTGACGGCGGGGCTGTTGATCACGCTCTGCCAAAAGATCAACGCTGCAATCGCCAGCACCAGCAGCACAGGCAACAACAGCCGGCGCAGCCGCGGCCGCAGCGTCGCCATCACCAGCAGCGTGATGACAACACCCAGCCAACTGGCCCGGTTGTAAGTCATGTAGACGCCCAGCACGATCACCCCCAAGGCCACAGGCAGCACAACGCGCGCCAGTGTGCGTCCCCGACTAGGCGCTGCGCTGCTGTAGACCGTGGCCAGCAGCGCCAGCCCTAACGGCAGAGTCATCGCCGTGCTAACCCCCATCGGAGCAGCGTTGCCCATCAGACTGATCACCTTCTGAAAGCTGGCGCTGTAGCGAAGCGCTTCACGGCCATAGAAAAGCACCTCGCCGGTCAACTGCTCACGAATCACCAGCAGGGCAAAGCTCACACCGGCCAAGACCAACATGGCAGAGTACCAACGCAGATCGCCCAGGTTGCGCACAATCTGGCGCGCCAGATAGAGATAGACAAAGGGCAGCACATAAGCGTCCAGCAAGCTCTGAAAGGCAAAGGTAGGGTCGTACTGCGACTCTGCTATCGACAGCGCCAGGGCCGTCAAAAACACGACAAAGGCCAGATCAGACCAGGAGAGAGGTCGCAACCGGCGCTGGCCGCGCACGGCCTGATAAAGCAGCAGCAGCAACAGAAAGCCGGCCATCAGCCGCGGCAGGCTCAATGCAGGAATACCCGACCCCAGATCCAGATCCAAGGGGATGAATCGGCTATAGGGCGCCAGCAGTATGGCAAGCAGCAGGCCAGCCAGAGGGCTACGCACGCTGACCACCATCAAAAAGCTGATGCCTGCGACGGGCAGCAGCCACTCTGTCAGCCGGTCTGTGGGCGCGCCAAGCCGATCCAATAACGGCGTGACCGTGGCCAGACCGATCAGCGCGCCCAGCCCCAGAGCCAGCAGCGCAGCCGCTGGCGTGGACAAGGAACGCAAAGTTGTGGACAGGCGTGTTTGATTCATAAACAGCTCGGTTACTGGCCAGACAGCCGCTCACAGGCTGGGCAGCACCAGGGACATTATTGTCTGACGCCAACAATCTGGCAAGTTGGCGACCACAAGGCTACAAGTTGTGGGTGGAGCACACGGTATTGGCGCAGCAGGGGCGGCGTGGTACAATGCATCCACGACACCAGAGCCTACAACCCAGGATCAACGCCATCGTGAGTCGCTCACACCTCTACGCCACATTTCTGCGCCGCGCTGCGCTGCCGATCATCGGAGGACTACAAGGGATGCCCGTCAGCGCCACGCTGCACATGCTGGAACGCAGCCAGTGGTGGCCGCCCGAACAACTGCGCGCGCTGCAGCTCGCCAAGCTACGTCGCCTGGCAGAGCACGCCTATGCACGGACGCCGCTCTATCGCCGGCTGTGGGATGCGCACGGCGTGCAGCCGCAGGACATTCGCACGTTAGACGACCTGTCCCGCCTTCCGCTGATGGACAAGCCCACACTGCGTGCGGCTTATCCTGGCGACGCCCTGGCGGCCAACGTCGATCGCCGCCAACTGGTGCGCTATGCCAGCAGCGGCTCCACCGGTGAGCCGTTACAATTCGTCATGACGCGCGCCGAGAAGGGGCAGCGCTGGGCCGTCATGTTTCGCAGTTGGGCCATGGCCGGCGTCTACCAAGGTATGCGCGCGGCTAACGTTAAAGACGGCCATGCGCTGGGGGTGTTCCACAGCGGCCCTTTGCAGCGGCTGGAGCAGGAAGCCACCCGCATGCTCAACGTGTCGGCCTATGCCGTGCATGACCCGCGCCTCGATCAGGTGGTGCGCGACCTGGTCCGCTTCCGGCCCGAAGTCATGTTCGCCTATCCTGGCACGGCCCATCGCCTGGCTATGGCCCTGACAGAGCGGGAAATCAACCTGCCCCTGCGCGCAGTGATTACCAGCGGAGAAATGCTCCACCCCTTTCAACGCCAGACCATCGAACAGCAGTTCCGCTGTCGCGTGCATGACTTCTACGGCGGCGAAGGCATGGACGTGGCCATCCAGTGCGGCGCAGGCTCGACCTACCACATCAACGCCGAGTCCGTCATCGTGGAGGTGGTCGACGCTGCCGGCCAGCCCCTGCCGGCTGGGCAGGAAGGCAGCATCGTGCTGACCAACCTCAACGCCTACGCCATGCCCTTCATCCGCTATGTGGTGGGCGATGTGGGCGCGCTGGCCGCGGGTCAATGCGCTTGCGGTCGCGGCTTGCCCTTGCTGGATCATGTGGCCGGCCGCAGCAGCGATCAGTTGACGCTGCCCAGCGGCCGCGGGCTTCTGATGTGGTATTTCACCGACGTCTTCCGCCAGATGCCAGGCGTCAACTCTTTTCAGATGCGCCAGGTAGCCTCTGATCGAATTCTGGTTCTGGTGGCGCCAGGGCCGGCCTTCGGCCATCTGCCTGCCAATGCTGGCCAGCGAGCAGCAGGCGGGACCCACGACCTGGGCGACTTCGTGGGGCCAGATGGGGCGCTTCAGTTCCTGCGCCAAAGGCTGGAGGAGCAGGTGCGCGGCGAGGCCGGCCTGGATATCGCGCTGGTCGAAACCATCCCTCTGGGGCCAAACGGCAAGCACCGTTTCTTTGTCGACGCGAGGAAAGAGACGGCCGGCAACCCCCCGGTTTCTGACAGGACTGCCTCATGAGCGACCGGGGCGTCCCTTTCACCGGCCAGCGCATCGCCGTCATCGGCCCCTTTCCGCCGCGGCCGGGCGAGCTGAGCGAACAGACGGAGCTGCTGTGCCATCTGCTGAGCGCAGAGGGCGCGTGGGTACAGCGAGTTAACACCGATGTGCCCAGCGTGCGCCGGCTGCCGCACCTGGGCATCCACTTGCTGCCCATCGCCCAGGTGCTGGCGCTGTGTTGGCGGCTGCTGATAGCCCTGCCGCGCAGCGACGTGCTGCATGTACAGGCGGCCAGCTACTGGGGCTTCTTCCTGCCGGTGGTGATGGCGCTGCTCTTTGGCAAGCTGGGCCGGCGGCGGGTGGTGATCTCCTATTCGGGCGGCATGGCCCGGCTCTTCGTCCCCCGCGCCTGGCGTTTTCTGCTGCCGCTGCTGCGCCGTGCGGATGGGCTGGCCGCCACCTCGGCCTTCGGGCAGGAGATCTTGCAGCGCTACGGGCTGCGGCCTGCAGTGGTACCCAACCTGCTGGCGCTGGAGGAATATCCGCTGCTGGCCAGGACAAGCTGGCCACCGCTGCTGCTGTGGCTGGATGAGCTGGAGCCGCGCGCCAACCCGCAGATGGCGTTGCACGCTTTTGCCCTGCTGCGCCAGAGCGTGCCTGACGCGCGGCTGCTCTTGGCTGGCAGCGGCTCTTTGGCTGAGGAAATCGTGACCCTGGCCCGCACGCTGGGCGTGGCTGAAGCCGTGGCTTATCGGCCAGCATTGACAGAACGCCAACGCCGGGACGCAATCCGTGAGGCCAGCGTGGTCTGGCGCACGGCCAGCGAGGACAATCTGCCACAGGTGCTGTTAGAGGCGGCCGCCAGCGGCACGGTGATCGTAGCCACAGCCGTTGGCGGCATCCCTGAGCTGCTGGACGACGGGGTAGACGGCCTGCTGGTGCTTCCAGAGGATGTGACAGCGCTGGCCCAGGCCACAGGCCGCGTGTTGAGCCGGCCCTTCCTGGCGGGAAGCCTGGCCACCAATGCCCGCCTTGCCGTGGAGCGGTTTACCTGGCGCCGCCAGCGGGCCAGCTTGATCAAACTCTACGGGCTGGACGCGGCCGGGGCTGGCGTGAACAGCATCGATCTGGACGAAGAAGCCGATGGCGAAGCCCACGACGACGTGTTGGGGCGCACCGAATTTCTCTGGTCTGACCCTGGCCGCAGCGCTGACAGTGGACCTGTCCAGCCCGCTGCCGGCAAAGGCGCCCGACAAAAAAGCCTTAAGGACGAATGATGCGCGTGCTCGTTGTGCTAGGCGAAGGCGGTCACACCCGGCAGATGCTGCAACTGCTTGATCAGTTGGGGCCGCACTATGAGTATCATTATCTGCTCGCGGCGGAGGATCAGTTATCCGAGGAGAAGATTCGCCTGGCCGGGCCGGTGCATCGGATCGGCCGGCCGCGCAGCAAGGTCAAAGGCCACACCGACTCGCTGCCTGTTGCGGCGTGGCACACCCTGCACAGCCTGGCGCAGCTCATTCCCATCCTGCGCCAGGTGCGGCCCCGCGTGGTGCTGGCCAACGGGCCTTCGGTGGCGGTGCCGGCTGCACTGTTGGGCAAAGCGCTGGGCGCGCGCATTATCTACGTTGAAAGCGCCTCCCGCGTGCAAAACCTGAGCGCCAGCGGCCACTTAGTCTATCACTTCGCCGATCTGTTCATCGTGCAATGGCCGGCGTTGCAAGCCCGCTACCGCAAGGCGATCTACGCCGGGCGGCTGTTGTAAGATGACAGGGTGACAGAGTGACACGGTGACAAGGTGACAAGGTGACAGGGTGACACGGTGAGTTGCTTGGACATGCAGATCTAAAAGCCAGATCAATGCAGGCACTTCGGTCACAACACCTCATCACACCCAGTTCATCCCGACAAATCACCAACGCCACGTGTCACCCTGTCACCCTGTCACCTTGTCACCCTGTCACCTTGTCACCTTGTCACCCTGTCACCCTGTCATGATCTTCGTCACCGTAGGCACCACTGATTTTGACGCGCTGGTCCTTGCCGCCGACCGTCTGGCTGCAACCAGCGATGAACCGGTCGTGATCCAGATCGGCCACGGCGAGGTGGAGCCGCGGCACGCCCAGTGGTTCCGCTTTGGGCCCAGCCTGGACCGGTACTACGAGCAGGCTGACGTGGTCGTCACCCACGGCGGGCTGGGCACCGTCACCGAGGTGCTGCGCCGCGGGCTGCGAGCTGTGGGCGTGTCCAACCCTGACCGCTTCGACCGCCATCAGGACCAGATTCTACAGGCCTTTGAGCAGGCCGGGCATCTGGTCTGGTGTCGCGACCTGGCCAGGCTGCCTGCGGCGGTCGAGATGGCGCGGCAGGCCCAGTTCACCCCTTACCAGCCGCCAGCCTCCCACATCCACCAGGTCATCGATCGTTACCTGCGCGATTTGGCCTCGTAGGTCTCCCGCGGCATGTTTTTGCACTGTCTCTTTTGTTGCCTCAATCCACAACATGCGTTATAATGCGCCAAGCTTTAGACAAGCCCTGCACGGAGCAGAGCTCGCACCACTCTGCCACAAGGAGGTAATCGCAACGACGCGAAGTTGATGTTTGTGTGTAAGCACGAGCAGCGGATGTCCGCAGCGCGCTGACGGCGACAAACGTAACCAGCCTTCCTTGCCCCTAGCCGTTGGCCGCCCCGTCCTCCACCGCCCGTGTCAACTATTCAACGTGTTCCGAACCAATCCTGAACCCAGGAGGAGAAACTCACTATGCAAAAGCGTCTCTACTTTGTCTTGATGACCCTGGTGGTCATCTCCCTGCTGGTCGCCGCCTGCGGCGGCCGGGCTACTCCGACCACTGCGCCTGCGCCTACTGAAGCCCCAGCAGCCACAGCGCCGACTAACACACCCATGCCGCCTGCACCGGCTGACACCACCTTCACTGTCGGCCAGATCACCGACGTGGGCGGCATCGACGACAAGTCCTTCAACCAGACCGCCTGGGCCGGCGTGCAGCGTGCGATGGCCGAGTTGGGCGTCGACGGCGTATTCCTGGAGAGCCAGCAGCAGACCGACTACGAGAAGAACCTCAACGAGTTCATCTCGCAGAACAAGGACCTGATCATCACCGTCGGCTTCTTGCTGGCTGATGCCACTAAGGCGGCCGCTGAAGCCAATCCCAACATGCGCTTCGCGATCATCGACTCGCCCACCAGCGCCCCCAACGTTAAGGGCCTGCTCTTCGACACCAGCCAGCCCTCCTTCCTGGCCGGCTACCTGGCGGCGGGCATGACCGAGACCGGCGTGGTCTGCACCTTTGGCGGCCTTGCCATTCCGCCGGTGACCGACTTCATGGTTGGCTTCGCCCATGGCGTCAACTATTACAACCAGGAGAAGGGCGCCGACGTCGAGGTGTTGGGCTGGGACAACGCCACTCAGGACGGCACCTTCACCGGCAACTTCGAGTCCACTGACGATGGCCGCCGCTTCGCCGAGGTCTTCTTCGACGAAGGCTGCGACATCATCATGCCCGTGGCTGGCCCGGTTGGCTTGGGCAGCGCGGCGGCGGCGGTCGAGCGCGGCGTGGCCGTGATCGGCGTCGACACCGACTCGTTCGTCTCAGCGCCGGAGTTCGGCGATGCCTGGCTGACCTCGGTGCTGAAGAACATGGACGTGGCCGTCTTCGACACTATCAAGGCGGCCATGGACGGCACCCTGACCCTGGGCGATGACTACCTGGGCACGCTGGCCAACGGCGGCGTGGGCCTGGCCGACTTCCACAACTGGAACGACCGGGTGCCGCAGGAACTGCGCGACGAGCTGGCCGCTGTGACGCAGCAGATCGTCTCCGGCGCGATCAACACCCGCACCGGTGAGGTGGGCGGCGTGGCCATGCCTGAGCCTCAGGAGGTCTTCACCGTCGGCCAGATCACTGACGTGGGCGGCATTGATGACAAGTCCTTCAATCAGACCGCCTGGCGCGGCGCGCAGATGGCCATGGAGGAACTGCCGGTGAGGGCGGTGTTCCTGGAGAGCCAGCAGCAAACCGACTACGAGAAGAACCTGAACGAGTTCATCTCGCAGAACAAGGACCTGATCATCACGGTTGGCTTCCTGCTGGCCGATGCGACCAAGGCTGCGGCAGAGGCGAACCCTAACAGCAACTTTGCGATCATCGACTCGCCCAGCAGCGCGCCCAACGTCAAGGGCCTGCTCTTCGACGTGGCCCAGCCTTCCTTCCTGGCCGGCTACCTGGCGGCGGGCATGAGCGAGACCGGCGTGGTCTGCACCTACGGCGGCATCAATATCCCGCCTGTGGTCGAGTTCATGATCGGCTACCAGAATGGCGTCGAGTACTACAACGAACAAAACGGCGCCAGCGTCGATCTGTTGGGCTGGGACAATGCGGTTAGCGACGGCGTCTTCGCCGGCAACTTCGAGTCCACCGACGACGGCCGCCGCCTGGCCGAGGTCTTCTTCGATGAGGGCTGCGACGTGATCTTCCCCGTGGCCGGCCCGGTCGGCCTGGGCAGCGCGGCTGCGGCCAGAGAGCGCGGCCTGATGATGATCGGCGTGGACAGCGACCAGTACGTCTCCGCTCCAGAGTTCGGTAGCGTCTTCCTGAGCTCGGTGCTGAAGAACATGGACAAGGCCGTGTTCGACACCATCGCTGCGTTGGTGGATGGCACCCTGACCCTGGGCGACAACTACCTGGGCACGCTGGAGAACGGCGGCGTGGGCCTGGCTCCTTACCACGACTTCGAGGACAAGGTGCCTGCTGAACTCACCGCCCAGATTCAGCAAGTCATCCAGGACATCATCGACGGCAAGATCGATCCCAAGGCTACCGGCTCGTGAGTCTCTGTGTCCCGGAAACCCCTCACCGGGTTTCCGGGACACTTTTTTACGGCGGCACAAAAGGTATCTCCCCCTGATTTCCCCTTTCTCTCGCCGCCGCACCTTTCCCCTCCCCCGCAAGAGGTGAGACATGAGCCGTGAAGGACTGTTGCCTGCTGGACATCGTCTTCACGGCTGACGTTTCACGGTTTGCATCACCCTCAGAGATCCGGCCAGCCTGACATCACCCGTTCGTCCCGGCGCCGGCCGGATTTCCCACACATTCCGATGGGAGTTGCTCATGACCCCAGTTCTCGAGCTACGCAACATCACTAAACAGTTCCCCGGTGTGCTGGCCAACGACCACATCGATCTGACCCTGGAGCAAGGCGAGATCCATGCCCTGCTCGGAGAGAACGGCGCGGGCAAAAGCACGCTGATGAACATCCTCTATGGGCTATACAGCCCCGACGAGGGCGAGATCCTGATTCGCGGCCAGGTCACCAAAATCACCGGGCCAACCGACGCCATCCGCCAAGGCATCGGCATGGTCCACCAACACTTCATGCTGGTGCCGGTGCTGACCGTCGCCGAAAACGTCATGTTGGGCGAGGAGAGCACCAAAGGGCTGGTGTTAGATCGCAAACAGGTCGCCAACCGCATCCGCGAGCTATCCCAACGCCACGGACTGGAGGTGGACCCCGATGTTAAGATTGAGGACATCTCTGTCGGCGTGCGCCAGCGGGTCGAGATCATCAAGGTGCTCTACCGCAACGCCAACATCCTGATCCTGGATGAGCCGACGGCTGTGTTGACGCCGCAGGAGGCCGACGACCTGTTCGGCATCCTGCGCTCGCTGCGCGACCAGGGCGTGAGCATCATCTTCATCAGCCATAAGCTGCGCGAGGTGCTGGAACTGGCCGACCGGGTGACCGTGATTCGCCGCGGCCGCGTGGTGGGTGAGGCCAAGACGGCCGGCGCCAGCCAGGCGATGCTGGCCGAGTTGATGGTAGGTCGTCAGGTCACCCTGACAGTAGACAAGACCTCTGCTCAAGCCGGCGAACCGGTGCTGGTAGTCGAAGACCTGAAAGTTCTCGACAACCACTTGCACATAGCCGTCAACGGCGCCAGCCTGGAGGTGCGCGCCGGCGAGATCCTGGGCGTGGCCGGCGTGCAGGGCAACGGCCAGACCGAGCTGGTGGAAGCGCTGACTGGCCTGCGCACTGTGCAGAACGGCACGGTGCAGATTGCCGGCCAGGATGTCACCAACGCGACGCCGCGCAAGGTCACCGAGTGCGGCGTTTCCCACATCCCCGAGGATCGCCAGGAGGATGGGTTGGTGTTGTCTTTTCCTGTCCACGATAACTTGATCATCAACACCTATCACCGCCCACCTTTCTCCAAGGGAATGGTAGTCAACCAAAAGGCCATCGTAGGCCAGGCTGACGGCTTGATCGAGCAGTTCGACATCCGCACCCCCAGCGCGGCTGTGCCCGTCTCCAACCTGTCGGGCGGCAACCAGCAGAAGGTGATCGTGGCGCGCGAGCTGAACCGGCCGATTAAGCTGCTGATCGCCAACCAGCCCACGCGCGGCCTGGATGTCGGCTCGATTGAGTTCATCCACAAGCAGTTGGTCCAGAAACGGGACGACGGCGCGGCAGTGCTGCTGGTCTCGGCCGAGCTGGATGAGATCATGGGCTTGGCTGACCGTATTGCAGTCATGTTCAAGGGCAAGTTCACGGCCATCGTCGACGCTGATGAGGTGTCCAAGGAGCAGGTCGGCCTGATGATGGCCGGCAACAGCCTGGAAGAAGCGCTGGCTCACGCGCCCCGGCCGACGAGCAGAGAACGAGCCATCGTTACGTAACCCGCCAACCCGTCACGCGCAGGTTATAAGGAGCAACGCAATGTCCGAAGCGACCACACCCAGCGCCCCGGCTGAGGCCAAAGGCGCTCCTCCCCAAGTTAAAAACACGCGGCTGCGCGATGCTATTCTCTATCCGATCTTGGCCGTGTTCACGGCGCTGGTTATCGGCGCCATCTTGATCCTGGTCACCGACAAGAACGTGGTCAACGCCTGGCTGAACTTCTTCGACGACCCCATGGGAACGCTGCGTCTGACCGCTCAGACAGTGGGCAAGGCCTATGGCGCGATGTTTGAAGGGTCGCTGAACATCGGCGGCATCATTCGGGGCATCGGCGCCGCGCTGCGCGGCGAGGGCACGCAGCAACTGGCCATTGCCCTGGTGCCGTTGTCTGAAAGCCTGACCCAGGCCGTGCCCTATATCTTCGCTGGCCTGGCGGTGGCTTTTGCCTTCCAAGGCGGCTTGTTCAACATCGGCGGCGAAGGGCAGATGCTGGTCGGAGCGCTCTGTTCGGTCTATGTCGGCTTCAGCCTGACCGGCATGCCCTGGTTCGTTCACCTGCCTCTGGCCATGCTGGCCGGCATCGCCGGCGGCGCGATCTGGGCCGGTATTGTCGGCGCGCTAAAAGCCTACACCGGCGCGCATGAGGTGATCAACACGATCATGATGAACTGGATCGCCATCAGTTTGAGCACCTGGCTGCTCAAGGTAGGCGGTCCGCTGGCCCGGCCCGACGTACCAGTTACACCGCCGGTGCTGGAGACGGCCTGGATCCCGAGGCTGTTCGACACGCCAGGCAACCGCTTCCACGTCGGCTTCTTCCTGGCCCTCTTCACGGTCTGGCTGATCTGGTGGATCCTGTACAAATCAACGCTCGGCTTCCAGATCCGGATGGTGGGCGCCAACGCCAAGGCCGCCAAGTACAGCGGCGTCAACGTCAAGCGCCTGTGGATCATTATCATGGCCATCAGCGGCGGCCTGGCCGGCTCAGCCGGCATGGTACAGACCCTGGCGGTGGACCGCTGGGTAGGCGTCGGCTTTTCGTCCGGCATGGGCTTCGACGCCATTGCGCTGGCGCTGCTGGGCAAGAACCACCCGGTGGGCGTGCTGATGGCAGCCTTGCTCTTCGGTACCTTGAAGAACGGCGCGACGCGCATGCAGTCGGTGGCGCAAATTCCGGTGGATATCATCACCATCGTCATCGCCCTGGTGATCGTCTTCATCGCTGCGCCGGAGATCATTCGCGCCATCTATCGCCTGCCCAAATCATCGACCCAAGAGGGTCCAGTGTTCACCAAGGGCTGGGGATCATGACAATTGTCAACGTTCAATTGTCAATGACCAATTGTCAATGATTTATGGTGAATGAGGAGACTAGCTATGGCCGTAACTACAGCTCCAATTGCTTCGATAGGCTCTTATGCAGCACGCCGCGAGCGGCGCAAGGCTATTGCCTACGGTGTGTTCTTTCTGTTGGTGGCGCTGGCCATCCTGATCTTGTTCGTGCGCAACAGCACGCCCGGCATGGAAAGCACCTTCCGGCTCAACCCCACAACGCGCGAGAAGGTCATCCAACTAGGCGATCTGGTCTTGCCCACCTACGAGACGCTGATCGTTCTGGCAACTGTCGTCGGCCTGCTGGGCCTATACCAAATCATCCGCGGGTTCAAGCGGGTGGTTCTGGTACTTGGCATTGTTGCCCTGCTCTTCGTGTGGGCCTTTCTGGTGTGGGCCGTGCGCGACAAGTCGATCAACCTGTTGGGCATCCTGACCTTCACCGTGGCGGCAGCCACGCCCATCGCTTTTGGCGCCATGAGCGGCGTGATGTGCGAACGGTCGGGCGTGATCAACATCGCCATCGAGGGCATGATGCTGACCGGCGCCATGGTGGCGGTGATCTTTGCCAGCGTCACGGGCAGCCTGTGGCTGGGGCTGGCTGGCGCCGTGCTCTCGGCGGGCCTGCTGGGCGTGTTTCTGGCCATCCTGGCCATCCACTTCCGCGTGGATCAGATCATCGCCGGCACTGCGATCAACATCTTTGCCCTCGGCATCACCAGCTTCATCAGCCAGCGCTTTATGCAGCCCAACCCAGCCCTGAACTCCGGCGGCATCTTCTCGCGGGTGGCGATCCCCGGGCTGTCGCAGATTCCCATCATCGGGCCGACCTTTTTCAACCAGACGCCGATCGTCTATATCCTCTTCCTGACGATCATCGCCATCCATTTCATGCTGTTCTACACCCGTTGGGGCCTGCGCACCCGGGCTGTGGGCGAGCACCCGCGCGCGGCCGACACGCTGGGCGTCAACGTGTTCAAGATCCGCTACATCAACGTGATCATTGGCGGCATGATCGCCGGCGTCGGCGGCGCTTACTTCACCATCGGCTCGGTGGGACGCTTCGACGAGGCCATCACGGCCGGCAAGGGCTTCATCGGCCTGGCCGCGATGATCTTCGGCCGCTGGACCCCCTTCGGCGCCTACGGCGCATCGTTGATCTTCGGCTTCTCGGACGCTTTGCAGGCCCGCTTGCAGGTGTTGGGCAAGACGCAGGTGCCGATCCCCAGCGAGTGGCTGCTCATCCTGCCCTACCTGGTGACTATGATTGTGTTGGCCGGAGTGGTGGGCAGGACGGTGGCGCCAGCGGCTGACGGCAAGCCGTATACCAAGGATTAAAAGGCGTCTGGAGCACGAAAACACGAAGATGCACGAAGCCACGAAGCGCGAAGAACGCGAAGCCGTGCGCGCCACGCTCGCTCACTTCGCGCTTCGTGTTGCCACAGCCCAGACTCCCCCATACCCAGACAATGACTGAGGACTAATCTGATGAAACCACGGGAACGCGTGTTGGCGGCCATCAACCACGAAGAGCCGGATCGCGTGCCGATCTGCATCGGCGTGAGCAACGCCACCAGCATGAAGATGATGCCCTATCGGGCCATCAAAGCGTTGGCTGGCATCGACGCGCCGGATGAGTACATCTACCAGTGGCCGGAGCTGGGCACGGCCGCGCCCGACGAGGCTACCTTGCAGCGCCTGCACAGCGATGTGCGCGGCGTGCTGGACCTGGAGCCGGCCCACGTGCTGGAGCGCGCCCGCGCCCGCCCACCGCACACTCCCTTCGTCGATTCCTGGGGCAGCGGCCAGGTGGAGCTGGCGCCGGGCGAATGGCTTCCCGGCGTCAACCCGCTGCGCGAGGCGGCGACAGTCGATGAGATCCTCAACTACCCCGGCTGGCCGGACATGGATGATCCCTCGCGCGTCGCCCACGTGCGCGCGCAGGCGCTGCGCTTGAAGGAGCAGGGCGAGTACGCCATCATGGGCACGCCTTGGCTGCTCTTCCCCTTCGAGCGCGCCCATGCCATGCAGGGCATGGATGTCTTCCTGCTCAAGATGGCCGAGGACCCCGACCTGGCCGCCGCGTTGTTGCGCCGCATCACCGATAGCTGCAAGGCGCTGATGGGCAACTTCCTGGCTGAGTGCGGCGACCTGATCGACATCATCAAGATCGGCGACGACCTGGGCATGCAGAGCGGCCTGCTGATCTCGCCCAAGATGTACCGCCGCGTGCTCAAGCCGCTGCACGCCGAGCTGATCGCCTTCATCAAGGAGCGCACTCGCGCCAAGGTCTTCTTCCACACCGACGGCGACGTGTTCGACCTGGTGCCTGACTTCGTCGAGATCGGCATCGACATCCTCAACCCCATCCAGACCTCGGCTGGCCGCATGTCCAACCTGGCCGCGCTGAAGGAGCGCTACGGCCAGGACATGGCCTTTTGCGGCGCGATCGACACCCACCGCGTGCTGCCCTTCGGCACGCCGGCGGAGGTGCGCCAGGAAGTGCGCCGGGTCATCGACGTGCTGGGCCCCGGCGGCGGCTACATGCTGGCCTCGGTGCATACCCTGATGAACGACGTGCCGGCCGAGAACATCCTGGCTATGGTCGATGCCGTGGAAGAGTTTGGCCGGTATACGCTGGGCTAACTGGGGCCGCAGTATGCGAAAACTCAGCACCGCGCCAAAATCTGTGCTGCTGTTGGCTATTCTGCTGGCGGCGGTGCTGGCGTTGGCTGGCTGTGCAGGCGAGCAAGCGACGCCTTCGCCAACGCCAGCACCGCCGCAGCCAACGCCAACGGCGACGGCCAACACCCCAACCGCCGATCCCACGTCTGCGACAGCCCTTCCTGACAGTGCAACGCTGTATCGGGTGGGATTGGTGACCGATGGGGGCAAAGTGGACGATGGCAGCCTCAACCAGGCCGTTTACCTGGGCCTGCAGCGGGCTGCTGAGGAGTTCGGCTTCAGTCTCAACACCATCGAAAGCGTGCAACCTGGTGACTTTGCGACCAACATCGAAGCCTTCGCCAAGGCGGGCTATGATTTGATCGTAACCGTGGGGCCGCTCATAGCCGAGACCACCCGGGCGATGGCTGATGCCTATCCGGACACCCGCTTTGTGGCTGTCGATGTCGCCTATGCCGACGCACCTGACAACCTGGTGGGGCTGACCTTTCGCGAGGACCAGATGGGTTTTCTGGCCGGCGCGTTGGCCGGGTTGGTCAGCCAGCGCAAAACCGTCGGCTTTGTGGCCGGGGTTGACTCGCTTGCTGCGCGCAGGCTGCGTGCTGGCTATGAGAGCGGCGTGCGCTACGTGTGCGTTGAGTGCATGGTAGTCGCCATAGCCCTCGATAGCGCCACCGACCCGGCCCGCGGCCGCACAGCCGCGTTGAGACAAATGGCGGAAGGCGCCGACGTCATTTTTGGCATCGGGGGGGCAACGGGTAGCGGGGCCGTGCTGGGCGCCGCCCAACAGGGAGTCTGGGCCATCGGCGTAGACCAGGATGAGTTCTTCACCACGTTCCGCGGCGGCACGACCGACGGCTCCGGCAAGATCGTGAGCAGCGCCATCAAACGCGCTGACGAGGCCGTCTACCAGGTGACCAAGGGCGCGGTCATGGGCAGCTTCCCCAACGGCACGGTCATCTTCGACGCTGCCAACGATGGCGTCGGGCTGGCGGATTTCCACCTGGCGGCCGATGCTGTGCCGGCTGACGTTCGGGCCAGGGTTGCCGAGGTCTATCAACTGCTGGCCAGCGGCCAGTTAGACACGGGCGTCGATCCCGTAACCGGCGAGCCGTTGCAGTAAGCAACTGTCCGCAATTAACTTCGCGCTTTGGCCGGTCTCCGACCGAGCCACACCGACAAGTTGTTTACGGACAGTTACTAAGCTTGTTTGTCGGCTTCCACACCTGGTTTTTCTTTACGCGGGAACAGACTCAATACACCGTAAACAAATTAACTGCGTATCGGTGCCCGGCACTTTGGCGACG
>CAZVGR010000015.1:16468-71699 GCA_964626845.1 uncultured Anaerolinea sp. | reverse complement strand
GGATTTCACGGCGCCGGAAGAGGCGTCGTTGTGCATAGGGCGCTCCGCAATCCGTGGAATCCTTCAATCCGTATAATCCGTGATTCAGACAGTCTGGTTGATTGGAGAAGTCTGCATCACCAATTGCCACGGATTACCGGATTTCACGGCGCCGGAAGATGCGTCGTTGTGCATAGGGCGCTCCGCAATCCGTGAAATCCTTTAATCCATCTAATCCGTGATTCAGACAGCAGGGATTGCAACTTGCCACCTGCAACTTGCCACCTGTCACTTCCGCCGATACGCCGCCACATAGAACGGCCGCTTGACCACGACCGCCTTCTTCGGCTGATCGCGGATCACGATGTCGATCTCGCTGCCCAGCTTGGCGTGGCTGGCAGGAACGTAGGCCAGGCCGACGAAGCGGCCGGTGGTGGGGGACTTCATGCCGGTGGTGACTTTGCCGGCAACCGCGCCGTCCACGGCCACCGGATAGTCCGGCCGCGGCACGCCCTTGTCCACCATCTCGAAGCCCACCAGCAGCCGGGCCGGGCCTTCCAGCTTGATCTTGAGCAGCGCGTCGCGGCCGACGAAGTCGCCCTTGTCGAAGCTGACGGCCCAGCCCAGCCGCGCGCTGATCGGGTCGGTCTCCTGGTCGATCTCGTGGCCGTAGAGCGGCAGGCACGGCTCGAAGCGCAGCGAGTCGCGCGCGGCCAGGCCGCAGGGCAGCAGGCCGTCCTCCTTGCCTGCGTCCAGGAGCGCGTTCCAGACCATCACCGCCTGCTCCACCGGGAAGAACAGCTCGTAGCCGTACTCGCCGGTGTAGCCGGTGGCGCCGAGGACGGTTGCGACACCCGCGACCTTGGTCTCCAGGCCGGTGTGGAAGGGCATCTGGTCCAGGTTGGCCGGCGTCAGCTTCTGCAAGATGGCCTGAGCCTTGGGTCCTTGCAGCGCCAGCATGTAGGTGTGGTCCGACAGGTCCTCGATCTCCACGTCGAAGCCGTGCGCATGGGCCTGCATCCAGGCCACGTCCTTAGCCCGGTTGGAGGCGTTGACCACCACCCACCAGCGCTGCTCGCCCAGCCGGTAGACGAAGATGTCGTCCACGATGCCGCCGTCGGCGTAGCACATCAAGCTGTAGCGCGCGTCCAGCACGGCCATGTCGCTCACGTCGCCCACCTGGATCAACTGCAAGAAGGGCAGCGCGCCCGGGCCGCGCACCTCCACCTGGCCCATGTGGTCGATGTCGAACAGGCCGGCGGCCGTGCGCACGGCGTTGTGCTCCACGGTCGGCCCCAGGTCGTCGTACTGCACCGGCAGCTCCCAGCCGGCAAAAGGCACGATGCGGCCGTGCAGCCGCAGGTGCTCGTCGTAGAGGGCAGTTCGTTTGAGGTCTTCAGCCATACTTGTCTCCATCGGCTGGAGAAACCGGGTTTTTCCGAAAAAACCCGGTTTCTGGAACACGAAAAAGCGGAACCCACAGCGGGCGACCTGCGCCCATCGGGTTCCGCTCACGGCTGCCAAACAGCCCTGGCGCGTCACTGCTGCCCGGTGGACGACAGGCCATCGTCGTCGTTTCAATTCTGAGACCCTGTGGGTTTTCGGAAACCCGCAGGGTCTGCATGTCTATGCTGCTACGCTGTCCTCAGCAGTCAGCACGATGTCGCCGACTTCCTTGGTCTTGACGTTCAGCGTCACCGCGTGCTTGCCCGCTGGCAGCGGCTTGCCCTTCACCAGGACATAGGCCACGGTGTGCAGGTCGAAGGACAACAGGCGGTCTTTTTCCTCGTTGACGACCTTGACCTGCCACTCGCGCACGCTGGGCTGCCGGCCAGGACGCTCGCTGGGCCGCTCCAGCCGCAGGATCATCTGCTCGCTGGCATAGCTGGCGCCATCGACAACCAACGGTCCTATCTCAATCAGCGTGCTGGGCGCTATCGTATTCTTGAATGCTAACTCGAAACCTGTCTCTGTGTTGCGCAAGCTGCCTGCTTCGTACAGCTTGCTCAGAATCCTGGGGGTCACTGCTCTCGTCCTGTCACCATCGCAATCCGGCGGATTGCGTTACGTTAATATCGGGTGCTCAACGCTCGTCACGCAATCCGCTGGATTGCGTTGCGTCACATGGAATGCTCAACGCTCGTAGCGCAATCCGCTGGATTGCGTTGCGTCACATGGAATGCTCAACGCTCGTCACGCAATCCGCTGGATTGCGTTCCGAAAGGCTCAGCCCATGGGAAAGCCAGGGAAGCTGGGGAACTTACCCTTGCGCTTGCCGCCGCCGTCGCCGAACTGCTTCATCATGCGCTTGATCTGCTTGAACTGCGACAACAGCTCGTTGACATCCTGCACATCCGTACCTGAGCCGCGTGCAATGCGCCGCTTGCGGCTGCCGTTGATCACCTCAGGCCGGCGCCGCTCCTCGCGCGTCATCGAGCTGATGATGGCCTCGATGCGCCGCATCTGCTGGTCGGTCACGTCGGGCGCGATGTCCTTGCTCATGCGATTGAAGCCGGGGATCATATCCAGCAACTGGCTGAAGGGCCCGATCTTGCGCATCTGCTGCATCTGCTGCAAGAAATCCTCCAGGTCGAACTCGCCCTTCATCAGCCGCTTGGCCGCCGAGGCCGACTTCTCCTGGTCCATGGTCTGCTGCGCGCGCTCGATCAGGGTCAGCACGTCGCCCATGCCCAGGATACGGCTGGCCATGCGGTCGGGATGGAAGACATCCAGCGCGTCGGTCTTCTCGCCCACGCCCAGGAACTTGATCGGCACCCCGGTGACCTCGCGCATGGAGATGGCCGCGCCGCCGCGCGCGTCGCCGTCGACCTTGGTCAGGATCAGGCCGGTCAGCCCCAGCCGCTCGTGGAAGGTCTTGGCCACGTTGACGGCCTGCTGGCCGGTCATGGAGTCGGCCACCAGCAGGATCTCCTGCGGCTTGGCCAGCGCCTTGATCTGGTCCAGCTCGGCCATCAGGGTCTCGTTGATCTGCAAGCGGCCGGCCGTGTCCAGGATCACCATGGTATAGGCGGCGTCCTTGGCGCGGGCCACGGCGTTGGCGCAGATCTTGGGCGGCGCGACTTTATCGCCCTCGCTGTGGACGGGGATGTCGAGCTGCTTGCCCAGCGTCTCGAGCTGGTGGATCGCGGCCGGCCGGTAGGTGTCGGCCGCCACTAACAGCGGCCGCTGCCCCGACTTGCGCAGGGTCAGCGCCAGCTTGGCGGCTGTGGTCGTCTTGCCGGAGCCTTGCAGGCCCACCAGCATGAGGACATGCGGCGTCGGGCCGGACAAGTCCAGCTTGGCCGGCTCGCCCAGTACCGCGATCAACTCCTCGTTGACGATCTTGATCACCTGCTGGGCCGGGCTGAGGCTCTTCATCACCTCCACACCCACCGCGCGCTCTTTGACGCGGGCGACGAAGTCCTTGACGACCTTGTAGTTGACATCGGCTTCCAGCAGCGCCAGGCGCACCTCGCGCATCGCCGCGTCCACATCGGCCTCGCTCAGGCGGCCGCGGCTGGACAGGCCGTCGAATACTTTCTGTAGTTTCTCGGTCAGGGTTTCAAACATTCGTTCAGTCTTCCCGGTGAGGGACCTGGCAAGTTAGCGGCGCTTGCCAAATCTGCATTCTGATTAAGGTCATTCTACGTTGCCGGTAACGATTCGTCAAGTTACCGCGCTTGCGGCGGTTTTGCCTTTGCTGGCAAGATATGATAAGCTCCCAGCCGCTCAGGCCAGGCATTCGAGGGACCAAGCCCCAGCTATCCCATCTGAACCAGCGCATCAACAGCTAACCATGATCAGGAAAGAGCCTTCGCCCAACAGCGGCAAAGTTTACGTCACATTCGAGTATCCCGGTTCCAGCCGCACCAAGAGCGTGCATCTGGTCGGCGACTTCAACGACTGGAGCGAGACCAGCACACCCATGCAGCGCAAAGGGCGCGGGGACATTTGGAAAGCGCGCATTGAGCTTGACAAGAGCAGGGAGTTTCAGTTTCGCTACCTGGTCGACGAAACTTCCTGGCACAACGACTGGCACGCCGACCGCTACATCCCCAACATTCACGGCAGCGACAATTCAGTCGTTGTTACCTGAAGCCAGCCCAAAACACAGGTTTGTCTCTCGGCAGGTACTCAGTTCCCACCAACCATCACCCGGGGCAAGAAAGATTTCGGACCAATCAGCGGGCCGTGCTGACTGAAGTAGATTTCGCGGTCGCTGCTTTCAGACCAGCCGCTCCAGGCCAGATTGATCGCGCCAGCCTGCGAGCCGGCCATCACTGGCCCGCCCAACCCCATTGGATTGGAGAGCAACTGCTTGGCGCGCGTCCAGTCCTCCCAGGCCAACTCGCGCCGCCGGTAGACGATGGTGTCCACCTCGCGCCAGGCAGCGCTGACCTGCCGGCCCTGTGTGACCACCAAAGCTGGCTCGCGCGCGTCGACGTTCAGATCGCTGATCGCCAGCGGCGCTGTCCACAGATTTTGCCGCCCGCTGACATAGCGGATATGCGCCTTGTTGCCCACATGCTCCTGCCAGGCCAGATGGGTTGAGCCATCCGGCGCGCAGGCGATGGCTGGGCCTAAGGACTCATGGTCGGGCGAGATGGAGATATTTTCCGGCAACGACCAGACATAGCCCTGCCCCTGTAAGTGGAAGATATCGCGCGCGCTGCTGCTGATGCCAGTAGCTTGATAGACAACGTGCAGCTCGTTGTCTGCGCCATCCAGCACCATCACCGGCGCCGAACCGCGGGCGTTGCTCAGAGGCTCGTTCAGCCAGGTGCCTTCCAGCCAGCCATGGTAAATCACCGAAAAGCCAGGCGATGTATCGGCCCAGGCAGCGTGAACGACGCCGTTGCGGTCTACGGCTAACGAGGGGAAGAGAGAAGAACCGGGAGTTTTGGAGACCAGGCGCGGCAGCGTCCAGACATCACTGCTCCAGGCCACGTAGAAAATGTTATAGCGGTTGGAGAATTCGTTGCTAAAGATAACGTGCAGCGTGCCGTCCGGGGCAAGGCCAGCAGCCGGCCGCTGGCCGGTGGAAAGCAGCCGCGGGGCAGACCATGCGCCATCACGACGCAAAGAATGGAAGATACGCTCGTTCTCCTCCCACAACAGATGCACCGCGTCGTCAGGGCCAGTCAACAGCACAGGGTTAATGGCGCGTCCAGTAGAGTTGGAGATCTTTTCAGGCGATGACCAGGCAGGGTCAAAGAATTGCTGGCTGCGTGAAGACCAGGGGGCAGAGGTTGTCGACATGGTGGCTGCACTCCTTGCATCAGAGATGGCTGCAGTGGTGGGAGTTGGCAGATGAATGGACCCTTGAATCAAAGCGGCAAAAGGATACGCCAAGAGTATGCCGCAGGCAAGACCAGCGGCCAACACAATCAGGATCAACCCAACCGGCAAAGACTCAACCGGCCTGGCTTGAGCGCTTGTAACCTGCGTAATATGCCTGCGACTCCACGAATCCATCGTCAAGCCTGCCTATTATGCACTGAGCCCGCTGACCTCACGGCTGCCAGGGGCTTGCTGGGTCATCGACCCAGTCGGCCAGCCACCCACTTTGCCCTGCCCGTGCTTGCACGGCGACCCGAACGCCTAAGACACCCGTGAGCAGCGATGGGTCGATATGGGAGGTGGGTTGCACGAATAAGTATACCCGAGTTGGTATCAAAACGTCAACATAATTGGACGGCGCCACCAAAATCACCCACATGGGCGGGGTGACATGAGCCAGCCGGGCGACCAGAACACCTTCGAAGCGATAGCGCACCGCCGCACTGCGGGCCCAGACTGCGGCACGGCCCAATTGAGCGCCTCGCACAATGGCATAGCGCTCGCTTTGGGCGCGGCCATCGATGTTTGCATCAGCATCGACGATGACGCAGGTCTCGCCAATCTGCCAACGGGCCGGCCGGCCGTCATAGACTTGCTCGATCACACCTTGCAGCACCGCCTGCGGTCCCAGGGCAACGCTGAGGCTGCGCGCTGACCACGGCTGTCCTGGCCACATCGGCGCAATGGCGGCAACATCCAACCAGGCGCCCAGCGTCGCTGGGCCGCCGGTTTCGTCGATGGGAATGGCCAGACGGTCAACTGTCAACGTCCGTATTTCCAGCCACGGCCCATCGTCGCTTGCCACCAGCAACAGCCACTGCTCAGGCGTCGTGCGGGTAATCTGTGCGACAAGCCGGCCGCCGAAGTACGTGCGCTCGTGCTCTGGCGTCCTCTGGTCAGCGACTGACGCCGGTGCGACCGCTGGACGCCTGGCAAGTACATCGATACGTGTGGCTGTCAGGGAGCCATCCAGGCGCCAAAGCGCCTCGACGCGCGCCCAATCACCAGCAACCGGCGGCGATCCGCCAGCCACGACCACCGTTGTCGCAGTGACGTCGATGGCCTGGCCGGCCACATGCCAGCGGGCCGGGCCGGCCGCATCGATCGCTCCTTGAAACCAGACTGGCAGCGGCTCAACGGCTGCGCAGCCGGTTGGGGGCGGTTCCTGCGACGCGCTGGCTGGCGCAAGAGCCACGAACAACAGCAGAATGGCAAGCAATAGTACTCGCATAGACCACCGTCTCCGCCGCTGCCAGAGCACGGTCATCTGTCAGGGCGCAAGTGTTGGCGTTTCAGCCGGCAGTTCGGGCAATTCAGGCGGCTCATCCTGCGGTGTTGGCGTCGCCGTCGGCGGATCGGGCGTGGCTGTCGGCGCATCTGGCGTCGGCGTCAGCGATTCTGGCGTCGGCGTTGGCGTCGGTGTTGGCGGATCGGGCGTCGCTGTTGGCGTCGCCGTCGGCGGCTCGGGCGTTGACGTTGGCGTTGGCGTCGCTGTCGGCGGCTCGGGCGTTGACGTTGACGTCGGCGTCGCTGTCGGCAGATCTTTGACGTTGATCGTCAGCGCCCACGCAGAACCATTGCGGCGCACACCGGTGACCTCGGCCCACAGGCCCACCTGCGGCGGCAGGCCGCTGAAAGTGGTCTCGTCAGTGATGAGGATATTCACGCCCTGCACCACCCAGAAGCTGGCGTTGATCTCTTCGATGACGTCTGCGATGTAAAACGGCTCGTCAGGCACGGGGACGTCGACTGCAATGCGACGCGCGATCCAGGGACCGCCCATGACGCGCCACACCTCCACAGAGGCCGAATTACCTACCTCAGGAACGCCGATGATCTCTGTGGAGCCATCAACAACTACCCAACGGTTGCCAATGAACCACTCTGGGCCGCCCATCTCGCGGATTACGCCGGTGAAGAAATCGGTTTCAATGGAGGGCTGAACCTGGATTTTATCGGCCACCAGCGACCCATCAGCGTATTCAAAGGCTTCCACATGAACCGGCGCGCCGACCACGGCCGGGCCTTGCGACTCGTCGATCACTGTGTCCGGGGTGATGATGATGCCATACTGCCCCACCTGCCACCAGGTCGGCTGCTTCTCGACGATAGGACCAAAAATAGGCCTGGGGCGCGGCGGGAACGTGGCAGTGGGCGTTGCCGTAGGACTGGGCGTGGCGGTTGGCGTGCCCGAGGGCGTCGGCGTGGCGGTCTCTGTCGCTGTGGGCGTCGGCGTATAGGTCGCGCTGGCCGTGGGCGTCCAGGTCGCGCTGGACTCGGGCGTGGGCGTCCAGGTTGCCGAAGGCTGCAGCGTAGCAAACACCGGCTGAGTGGGAAGCGGCGTGCGGGTCGGGGTGACTGTTGGTGTTGGCGGCGTCTCTTCTGCCGGCGCCAGCACCAACACCTGGCGCGCCACCAGGCTACCGCTGCCGTCGGAATAGGCCAGAATCACCACACGCGCGCCGACAGCGGGCTGGCCGCGCACTACAGCATCCCCTGGCACCAACAGCGGCATCTCCAGCCCCACGATGCGCCAGTGGCCATCGACCATGCTTTCGATCACACCGGGGAACTGCACCTGCACCTGACGGCGCTGCTCGACCACCACATCCACTTCCTCACGGCGATTCTGCTCGAACTGCTGGCGCAGCAAGGCGCGCTGCTGCACGTCCGGCGTTACCCACAGCCGCGCCTGCTCGGCCGCCAGCTTGACGGGGTAAAGCGTATCGCCTGGCAAAGCGCCCGCAGCCGCCGTCACAGCGACGCGGCCAAAGCCCAGCAGCGACAGCACGATCAACAGCAAAGCGGTCAAGCGCGCCCAGGCTGGCTGGCGGAACAGTCCGGTCAGCGCGTCCAGCCAGCTAACGCCCGGCTGCTGGCGCGCAGTGCGCCGGGCTGCCTTGACGGCGCCCACAAAGGACTGGCGCTGCGCAGCAACACTCTGCGCCGGTCGGGCAGGCGCAGGCTGAGCAGCCTCTGTCTGCAACGCCTCAGTGATGACCAACGCCGAGCGCAGCTCGCGGGCATAGTGGGGGAACGCTTCCAGGCATTGCTCAACCGTGGAACCGGCTGCGACCATGCGCAGGCTGGCGCAGGTTCAGCAGCCTGTCCCGCAGCCAGACCCGGTGGCGCGCTCCATGGCGCGGGGGGCGTTCCTGGCCCGCGCTGCGGCGCTCAGCCAGCCGGCCAGCGTGTCGATTGAAGACGCCCTGGACGCCAGGCTGACCATTGTCTCCAGCATGGGCCGCAGCTCGGCGGCATAGTGCGGGAAGCGGTCCAGGCACTCCTCCAACGAGGCATTGGCGGCAAGCATGGCCGTCGACTGATCGAAGGCGTCCTCCAGGGTGACTTGGGCAGGCTTGCTGAGCGCAGCGGCTCTGGCCAGGAACCCGGCCCGTGCGCTCTGGGCAGCCGACGGATCCATGGCCGGCGCAGGCTCAGCCAGCCTCTGCAGGCCAGTTACGATGTGCAGCAAAGGCGCCAGCTCAGCCGACTCGGCCGGATGCATGGCCAGACAAGCGTCCAGCGGCGTTCCGCTATTCAATTGGGCCACACTGGCCTCAAAAACGCCTGACAACTCGGCCATGACTTTTAAGCCTGGACCTCCAAGAGACGGCGCAGCGATGTGACTGCGCGATATTGCATAGCTTTGATTGCGCCTTCGGTTTTGCCCATCAAAGTGGCCACTTCGGTGATACTCAGCCCTTCCAGGAAACGCAACGTCACCACCTGAGCCTGCTCTTCTGTCAGCCGATTGATTGCCAAACGGAGCGTTTCGGCTGTCAGCAAGCGCTCGGCGGCCTGCTCTGGGTTATCATCATGGGACGGCAGCATCGGCAAGTCGTCGATGGGAACCTGGGTGTCCCTGGCACGACGGCGATAATGATCGATGACGAGGTTATGGGCAATGCGGTACAACCAGCCGGAAAAGGATGTGTCCCAGGTGTGCTCATGCTGGATCGCCTCCAGAACGCGCAAAAACACCTGTGAGGTCAGATCCTGCGCCACGGGCTGGCTGCCTACACGGTGGTAGATGTAGCTGTAGATCTTCGCTTCGTAGTGATCGTAGATCTCAGCGAGTGCGTTGACGTCGTAGGACTTCGCCCTGTCTAACAGGCGACGCTCCGACTCGGCTGTCCATTGTGACACCCTCATCACCTCTCAAGACGCATAAACCTGCAAGAAATAACGGGCAAACCCAGGAAAAAACTATATCTTGTGGATGGATCAGGCGCAACCACGAGTCTCATAGCTGGCCCTCAGCATCGTCGCGGGTTGTTTTGTACACGGCGACGATGCGCTGAATGGCTGTCAGGTTGCTGAGGATCGCCAGCACCCACAGCACGATGGTAAGTGTGGCGGGCAGCATGGCCAGCGGCTGCCAGTCTGCCAGCAACAGACCGATGACCAGCAGGGCCACGCGCTCGGCCCGGGTCAGAATGCCGCTGGTGCAAGGGATGCGCAGACTCTCAGCCTTGGCGCGCGCGTAGCTGACCAGCAGCGAGCCGACGATCGCTGCGTAGATTAGCAGCACCTCGGTACGGCTGGCCGGCTGGCCGGTGAAGTAGACCAACAGGCCGAAGAGCACCAGCGCCTCGGCATAGCGGTCCAGCGTGGCGTCAAAGAAGGCGCCAAAGCGGCTGGCGCGCCCCGTCATGCGCGCCAAGGAGCCGTCAAAGGCATCAAAGATTGCTGAGAAGATCAACAGCAGGCCGCCCAGCGGCAGATAGCCCAGCGCCAGGATCACAGCCACACCAGCTTGCAACACCAGGCCTGCCAGCGTCAGTTGATTGGGAGATAGCCCCAGGCGTTGAAAGAAACGGGCAGCAGCCTGCAAAAAATCTTTGAAGAAGTTCCTGGCCCAGGCAGTGAACATGGTGGGTTTGATGGACCTTTCTAAGCGCTATTGCGAGCGGCTGATCGTCCAGGTCAGCTCACTCACATCATACCTTGAAGCAGGCTGTCTGTCAACCAAATCCCATGCCCACCCGTCAATTTGCCGATGCCAGACAATTGTGTTACAGTCTGATCTGAAAGCTGTTGTTCCATGACTAACTATCCTGTTCAGCAAGCTGCCGAGCTGATACATGATGCCTCCTACGTGATGGTGCTAACGGGGGCTGGCGTCAGCACGCCATCGGGAATCCCTGATTTCCGCAGCCCCTCCTCAGGCATCTGGAACAAGCTTGACCCCATGGCTGTTGCTTCGATCTGGGGCTATCACGACAACCCGCAGGCGTTCTATCGTTGGTTTATGCCGCTGGCGCGGCAGATCCGCCAGGCTCGCCCCAACCCGGCCCACCTGGCCCTGGCCGAGATGGAACAGTTTGCCCGGCTGCATGTGCTGGTGACGCAGAACATCGACGGCCTGCACCAGATGGCCGGGTCCAAGCACGTGGTAGAGTTGCACGGACATCTGCGCTCGGCGACTTGCCTGGAGTGCGGCCGCCAGATCGCCTTGGACCAGGTCTGGCTGCTGGCTGAGCAAGGCCAGGTGGTGCGCTGCCAAGCCTGCAACGGATTGATCAAGCCTGATGTGATTCTCTTCGGCGAACCGTTGGACTACGATGCCCTGCGCGTCGCCCAGGAGGGGGCGCTCTTCTGCGATGTGCTGATCTCCATCGGCACCTCGCTGGAGGTGGAGCCTGCTGCTGACCTGCCGCATCTGGCCCGACGCAGCGGCTCGCGGGTGATCATCATCAACCGCCAGCCCACCATCGCCGACAAGATCGCCGATCTCACCATCCATGACGACGTAGCTACGGTCCTGCCGGCCATCGTGCGCGCCCTGCGCCGCTAAGTAACTGTCTGTAAACACTCGGCATGGCTCGGTCGGAGACCGGCCAAAGCGCGAACTTAATGGTGGACAGTTACTCAACCCGCCGACCGGCCGCCCGCCCCATCTGCCGTCCCCTCAGCGCACCAGCCAGAACCAGGCCAGCACCACCAGGCCAAACACCACGCGGTACCAGCCGAATATCTTGAAGTCGTGGTGGGCGATGTAGCGCAGCAGCCAACTGATCACTGCCAGCGACACCAGGAAGGAGACCACCGTGCCCACCAGCAGGTTCAGCGCGTCGCCAGCCGAGACCTGGTCCAGGTTGGTCACCAGGTCGAACAGCGTGGCCAGCCCTAACGTGGGGATCGCCAGGTAGAACGAGAAACTGGTGGCCGTGGGGCGGTCCAAACCAACCAGCAAGCCGCCGATAATCGACGAAGCCGCGCGCGATGCGCCTGGGATCAGCGCCAGCGTCTGCGCCAGGCCGATGCCCAACGCCTGCTTGGGGGTCACATCATAGACCGACGCCGTGCCGCTGGAGTGATCGCGCCGCTCGATCAGCAGCAGAATGATGCCGCCTACGATCAAGGCTGCAGCCACCACCGGCGGATTGAACAGCCGCTCTTTGATCCAACTATGCAGCAGAAAGCCGATGCCGGCGGCCGGGACGAACGCAATGGCCACGTTCAGCCAGAAACGCTGCACGGTGCGATCCTGTGGTACGGCGCGCACCTGCTGCCATAGATCGCGGCGATAATACCACACCACCGCCAGCACTGCTCCTACCTGGATAAAGATCTCGAACGTGCCGCCCAGGCTGCCCTCGAAGTTGAGCAGATCGGAAAAAATGATCAGATGGCCGGTGGAGGAAATGGGCAGGAACTCAGTGACCCCTTCGACGATACCCAGCACCACCACACGCCACAGATCAGCCAAAGTTGTTGACATCGAAACGCCTCGCCATGATGAAGTTGCTCTGGACGCGCCGCCCAGAGCCTGGAGAGTATACCCTGCCCACCGCTTCTGTCCAAAAGCCAACGACGGGAAGTCGGCTTATCCCCTTGACACCTGGGCTAATCCTTGGTAGCATAAGCCGTGCATGGGCGGGCTCGGTCCGCCCACCCTCCAGTCGCTTCACTCCTTCAGGCTACGTCCGGGGTGCTGCGCAAAGACCGGCCCGAGCGATTTTTCAGGACAGCGCTTTAGTTGCACCGAGAGGAGCTACAGCCAGCCAAGCCGTGACCGAACAACATCTCACCCTGCGCATCGACGGCATGGATTGCGCCGATTGCGCCCTCAAGCTGGAAAAAGGCCTCTCTGGCCTGCCAGGCGTGACGGAATGCAACGTCAGCTTTGCCGCCACGCGCATGAGCTTGGTCTATAACCCAGCGCTGCTGGACCCCAGCCAGGTGGAGCGCAGGGTGCGCTCCATGGGCTATGCCGTGGCGGCCAGCAATCCGCGCGAGGCAACTGGCCGCGCAGGGCTGGCCGGTCGGCTGCGCGGCCGCCCCCGCGACGCCCTGACCCTGCTGGCAGGGCTGCTGTTGCTGTTGGCCGTGACAGCCAGCCTGGCTGGCCAGCCGGCCGGTGTGGTCAACTGTCTCTACGCGGCCAGCATTGTGGTCGGCGGCGTCTTTATCTTCCGCAAGGCGTGGAGCAGCCTGCGCTTCAACCGCGAGCTGGACATCAATGTATTGATGACCTTGGCCGTGGTGGGCGCAGCGCTGATCGGCGAGTGGGCCGAAGGTGCAGTGGTCGTCTTTCTCTTCAGCCTGGGCGAGGCGCTGGAGGGCTACACCATGGACCAGGCCCGCCAGGCCATCCGCAGCTTGATGACTCTGGCGCCAGCCGAGGCCACCGTGCTGCGCCCCTGCTTCGACTGCGCAGGCCACCTGGGACAGCCGCTGCCGGAGGGCGGCCTGTACAGCAACGGACCCTGCCCCTGGTGCGAGCCTCACGAGCTGGCCGTGCCAGTGGAGGAGCTGGCGGTCGGCGAGACGGTGCTGGTGCGGCCGGGCGAACGCATCCCCATGGACGGCGTCGTGCTGGCCGGCCGCTCGGCTGTCAACCAGGCGCCCATCACCGGCGAAAGCTTGCCGGTGGACAAAGCGCCAGGCAGCGAGGTCTACGCCGGCGCGATCAACGGCAGCGGCGCGCTGGAGGTGCGCGTGACCCGGCTGGCAGCGGACAACACGCTGAGCCGGCTGATCCACATGGTAGAGGAAGCGCAGGCGCAAAAGGCGCCATCGCAGCGCTGGATCGACCGCTTCGCCCGCGTCTACACCCCGGCCGTGGTGGCCGTGGCCGCAACTGTCGCCGTGCTGCCGCCGCTGTTGTTCGGCCAGCCCCTGCTCAACACCCCTGACCAGACTGGCTGGCTTTACCGCGCTTTGACCCTGCTGGTGATCGCCTGCCCCTGCGCGCTGGTCATCAGCACGCCGGTCAGCATCGTCAGCGCGATCAGCGCGGCCGCGCGCCGCGGTGTGCTGATCAAGGGCGGCGTCTATCTGGAGGGGCTGGCGCGCGTGCGCGTGGTGGCCTTCGACAAAACCGGCACGCTGACGCTGGGCCGGCCGGCGCTGATCGACGCGCAGTGTGTCGCACATGAAGGACTGGCCGGCCAGCGGTGTGCAGCCTGCGACGACGTGCTGGCGCTGGCTGCGGCGGTGGAGCGCCGCTCGGAACACCCCCTGGCCGCAGCCGTGGTGCAGGCGGCCGAGGCCCGCAGCCTCAATGGACGCTATGCCGCGGCGCTGGGCGTGGAGGCGCTGGCCGGGCAAGGGGTGCGCGGCCAGATTGACGGCGCCAACGTGGCTGTCAGCAGCCACCGCCACATCCACGAGCTACAACTGGGCCACGACGACGCCTTCTGCAGCCGCGTGCAGCGCTTCGAGGCGGCCGGCCAGACCACCATGCTGCTGCATGACGACGCAGGCATCCGCGGCTTTCTGGCGGTGGCCGACCAGGTGCGGCCGGACGCGCCAGCCGTAGTCGCCGCGCTACGGGCAGCCGGCATGGAACGGATCGTGATGCTGACAGGGGACAACGCGCGCACGGCCCAGGCCATCGCCGCCCAAACGGGCATCGACGAGGTGCGCGCCGACCTGCTGCCCGGCGACAAGGTCAGCGCAATTGAGGCCCTTCTCGATCAGTACGGCGCCGTTGCCATGGTGGGCGACGGCGTCAACGATGCGCCAGCCCTGGCGCGGGCCACCGTGGGCATCGCCATGGGCGGCGCGGGCAGCGATCAGGCGCTGGAGACAGCCGACATCGCGCTGATGGGCGACGACCTGCGCCTGCTGCCCTTTGTGGCGCGCCTCAGCCGCCAAACCCGCCGCATCATCATGCAAAACGTTGCCTTCAGCCTGGCGATCAAGGCCGTGTTCTTGCTGCTGGCCCTCACCGGCGCAGCCACGCTGTGGATGGCCGTCTTCGCCGATGTCGGCGCGTCGCTGATCGTGACTCTCAACGGCATGCGTCTGCTGCGCGCCAGGCCAGGCGCAAAGCCGTGACGCGCAGGGGCAGCGCACGACAACAGCCCAGCCCGTGCAGCCGGCCAGCGTTAGCCGCCGGGCTGCGCCAAACGGCGCAGGTCCACCGCTTGGGCCCCGCGCGGCGACTGCTCCACGGCATACTCCACCAGTTCGCCCTCGTGCAAGGGCAGCGGTTCATCCGGCGCCACTGCGCTGCGGTGGAAGAACAGCTCAGCGCCGTCGGGCTGGGTGACAAAGCCCCACCGCTTGCGCTGGCTGTAGAACTTCACCACGGCGCGTTGGCGTCCTGCGGCCGGCAGCAGGCGACGGCAGGCCGGGCAGCAGCGCGGCGCATCCTGATCCTGCTGCTGCTCCAGCGGCGTCCACAGAAACAGGGTCTGGCAACTGGCGCACGAAAGGTAACGGTCGTGGAGCATGACAACCTCCGCGGAACAACTTTGACAAGAAACTCTTTGCCGGGTACAATGCGGGCAGTGATGGCGACGTGGCCAAGTGGTTAAGGCAAGGGTCTGCAAAACCCTGATCGCCGGTTCAAATCCGGCCGTCGCCTCTCAGCATGGCCTATAGCGCATGGCCCGCCAGCCGCTATAGGCCATCTGTTTATCAGTTGATCGAGTAGGCGTCCTCGCCGTATCGAGATCGGGGCGGTGGCGGAATGGCAGACGCATCGGTCTTAAAAACCGAAGGGGCAACCCGTGTGGGTTCGAATCCCACCCGCCCTACTGGACAGGCCCGGAGCCGTTACGAGCTCCGGGCGTTCTTTTTCCAGAGCGGGACACAGAGTCCACAGAGGAGACACAGAGAGCACAGAGAAGAGTCCGGAACTCTGTGTCCTTCCGCGGACAAAGCGGGACGCTCCACACGTTGCGCATGCGGCTCGCCCTGTCACGCTGAGCGGGTAGGCCCTGCGACTCACACGACCACGCATCACCAGCGAAGCGTCTCCCCATCGCATGACGCACGAGATGCTTCGGCGGACCTCAGCATGCGGCTCGCCCTGTCACGCTGAGCGGGTAGGCCACGCATCTCACACGGCGTCGCATCACCAGCGAAGCGTCTCCTGGGGCCATGCGGGGCGGGATTCTTCACTGGCGTTGGCTGCTTTGATGTCCTTCGCGTGATCGAGATCGTTGTGTGTGCTCAGTCCGTTCTGTGTTCGACCCGTTCAGAATGACAGGAAGCGAAGCTCGGCTATTTGCGGCCACTGGCGCTGCCGGTCGTCGGCTTTTTGGTCCCACTGCTCCTGGCAGTGGGCGCTGGCTTTGAGGCGGGCTTGGGCGTTGCTGCGCCTTTGGCCGCCGGCTTGGCGACTGGTTTCGCTGTGGGTTTAGATGTGGCAGCAGACTTGGCGGCCGGCTTTGATACAGCAGCAGATCGGGCAGCAGGCTTGGCGGCAGGCTTGGGCGATGCGGCTTTCGTGGTGCGACTTGCCGCCTTGGCCGGTGCCTTCGTAACCTCGTCCAGCTTGAAGCCGCGGGCGACGGGCTGGCTCTTGGCCGCCGGGGCAGGCGACGCAGCGCGTTTGGGTTTGGGTGCAGGTTTTGCGGGCGCTTCTGGCTCGACCCAGCCGCCCAAGGCAAGCTGCGTGGCCTCAGCCGCTTCTAGCTCAGCCGCTGTGTCGGCCGGACGTTCAGGGGCAGGAGCAGAACCAGCGCTGCGCTTGACGCCGCTGCGTCGGCCGCGCGCGGTGGGCAGGTGCAGCAGCGCCGCGATGGTGTCCCCCTGGGCCGGCTGGATCAACAGCTTGCCCTGCGCGCTGCGCTTGCCGCCGGGTATCTCGGCGTAGTCCAGCTTGCGCAGCGTGCCCTTGCGGCTGGCGCTGAAGAACTCATCGGCCGGCTCGGCCACCACCGCATCGGCGATGGCGCCGCTCTTCTGGGCCAGGCGCGTGGCCGTGACGCCGCCGCCATGCCGTCCCTGCACTGGATACTCGCTCATGGGGGTGCGCTTGAAGACGCCAGCCGTGGTGGCCAGCACCAGATCAGCCTCGGGCCGGGCCATAGCCAGGGCCACCACCTCGTCGCCGCTGCTGAGCTTCATGCCCCACACGCCGGCCGCCGGCAGGCCCATGGCCCGCACGTCGGCCTCGCTGAAGCGGATGGCCTGGGCCAGCTTGCTGACCAGCACAATCTCGCCGCCGCCATCGCTGATGGCCGCGCCCACCAGCTCGTCGCCATCCTCCACGTTCATGGCCGTCGTCACGCCCACTGCGCCGCGCGCCTCGGCCAGCGTCACCCGCTTGACCCGGCCCTGGCGCGTGCCCAGCACCAGGTACTGCTCTGGCTCCTCCTCGTCGTCAGACTTGCCCAGCAACAGCAAGCTGACCAGCCGGTCGCCGCGCCGGAAGACGCCCAGGTCGGCTGGGTGGATCGCGCTGCCGTCAGGCAGGCGATGCACCGGGATGCGCGCCATACGGCCGTCAGCCGCGAAGAGCAGCACCTCGTCGTGGGTGCGGCCGGCCGCGATGCGGATCGGCGCGACGTCGTCCACCTTGCTGGGCAGCTTGCCGCGCCGCCGGTCGACCATGCTCTCGCGCAGCAGCGCGCCGTTGGGGGCCAGCGCCACCAGCACCGGCTCGTCGGCCATCATATCCTGCACGGTCAAGCTGGCGCGCGAGACGCCTAACTCGACGATCTGGGTGCGGCGCGGGTCGTTGTACTGTTGCTTGAGGGCCAGCAGATCCTCTTTGATTACCCCCAGTATCTTGTGCGGATGCTGGAGCAGGTCCTCCAGGTAGGCGATGCGCTTGACCAGCTCGGCGTACTCGTCTTGCAGCTTCTTGCGCTCCAGCGCGGCCAGGCGCTTGAGGGGCATGTCCAGAATGGCCTGGGCCTGGATCTCGCTGAAGGCGTAGCGCTTGATCAGGTTGGCGCGGGCGGTGTCGGTGGTCTGCGAGCGGCGGATGGTCTGGATCACCTCGTCCATGATATCCAGCGCCTTGAGCAGCCCTTCGAGGATATGGGCGCGCTCCTTGGCCCGGCGCAGGTCGTACTCGCTGCGGCGGCGGATAATCTCGCGGCGGTGCTCGATGTAATGCTGCAAGGCGCGGCGCAGGCTCAACATGCGCGGCTCACCGTCCACCAACGCCAGCATGGTCATGCCGAAAGTCTGCTGCATGGGGGTGTACTTGTACAGATCGGCCAGCACCGCGCGCGCGTCGCCGGTGCGCGAGACCTCGATCACGATGCGCATCCCCGTGCGGTCGGACTCGTCGCGCAGATCGCTCAACCCCTCCAGCTTGCCGTCCCTGGCCAGCTCGGCAATGCGCTCCAGCAGGTTGGTCTTGTTGACCTGGTAGGGCAGCTCGGTGACGACGATGCGGCTGCGGCTGCGGCTCATCTCCTCGATGTGGGCGCGGGCCTGAACGCGGAAATGGCCGCGGCCGGAGGCATAGGCCGGCGCGATGGCGTCCTCATCGCCGGCGTAGCGATAGAGGATGCCGCCGGTGGGGAAGTCCGGCCCCTTGATAAAGCGCATCAGCTCCTCGACCGTCACCTCGTCCACCTGGTGGTAGCGGTCGATCAGATAGACCAGCGCGTCGCAGACCTCGCCCAGGTTGTGGGGCGGGATGTTGGTAGTCATGCCCACGGCGATGCCGCTGGCGCCGTTGACCAGCAGGTTGGGCAGCGCGGCCGGCAGCACGGCCGGCTCTTGCAGCGTCTCGTCGAAGTTGGCCGTCCAGTCGACCGTCTCCTTGTCGATGTCGGCCAGCATCTCCTGGGCGATGCGCGCCAGGCGGGCCTCGGTATAGCGCATCGCGGCCGCGTTGTCGCCGTCTACCGAGCCGAAGTTGCCCTGGCCGTCCACCAGCATGTAGCGCAGGCTGAAGTCCTGGGCCATGCGCACCATGGCGTCGTAGACCGCGCTGTCGCCGTGGGGATGGTACTTGCCCAGCACCTCGCCGACGATGCGCGCCGACTTCTTGTAGGGCTTGTCGTGGGTCAGCCCCATGTCGTGCATGGCGTAGAGAATGCGGCGATGCACCGGCTTAAGGCCGTCGCGCACGTCGGGCAGCGCCCGCGCCACGATGACGCTCATGGCGTAGTCCAGGTAGGCCACCTGCATCTCGCGTTGTATGTCGACTGTTTTGACTGTGCCGATGTCCACTAGTTGTTACCTCAAACCAAGACGAGACCCTTCGCCGAGCCTCAGGGTGACAGTCCGAAAGTGTCATGCTGAGAGCCTGTCCTGAGGCCGCCGAAGGAGCCGCCGAAGCATCCCGACGCTCCACTGCGCCGAGACCCTTCGCCGAGCCTCAGGGTGACAGGGAACGGAGGAAGGCTGCGCTGTCTTCGGGCAGCGCCGTGTTGATGTACATGCCGCTGCCCAGCTCAAAACCGGCCGTCTGGTTAACACGCGGGATCAGCGACACGTACCAGTGCAGATAATCCGCATACCAGGCCTTGACCGGCGCGGTGCGGATGACGATGTTGTAGTCCGGGTCGTTCAGACCGTAGTACATGCGGCGCAGCACGTCGCGCACGATTTCGGCCAGCCGCTGCAACGAGATCGGCGACACCATCAGAAAGCTGGAGTGGTGCTCGCGCGGCACAATCCAGACGTGGAACGGGGAAAGCGCGGCGTAGGGTATGAAGGCTACGTAGTCGTCGTTCTCGGTGATCAAACGGCGGCGGTCGTCCAACTCATCCGCCAACATGGCGCAATAGACGCAACTGCCCGTATCGTCGAAATAGCGGCGCGCCTCTTCATCGCGGGCGCGCACGTCGTAAGGCACCACAGGCAGGCCAATGATCTGACTATGAGGATGTAACAACGAAGTGCCGGCGCGCACACCGTGATTCTTGAAATAAATCACGTGCTCAATGCGGTCGTCCATGGACATGACCACGCCGCGCATTTGGAAAGCCATCAGCGTCTGGCTCAGGTCCTCCGCGTTGAACAAAGCGGGAGTGGTGTTATGATAGGGTGATTCGATGACCACCTCGTGGTAACCGACGCCAGAGATGGAGCGATGGACGCCGTCGAAGTTGCGCAGCCGCTCCCCTTCCTGGTTAAGGGCAGGAAAGCGGTTTTTTACCACCCGCACCTGCCACTGCTCGCTGCCCTGAGGCAAGCGCAGCGTTTCCATCTCCGGCCCCTCCTCGTTGCCCTGGCAGAAAGGGCACCGCAAGTCGTAGGCGGGCAGGCTTTCATTCATCGGGCGCTGCGACCAATCGACGAACTCTTCAGGCCGCCGGGCGCGCTCGGTGGCAATGATTACCCATTGCTTGGTTGCCATGTTCTGACGCAGTTCAGACATCTCTCTCCTGACCTCCCGGCCATTAGCCAGCTAACACGCGCAGCGCAGCGGCTGACGAATACACGATCAGCATCTGCGCCACCGTGTAAGTCGTCCAGATCACATCGCCGATGGACCGAAAGTGCGTGCGGCGCATCAACTCGCTGCCCAGCACCAGATCGGACACGATGAAGAGCAAACCGCCCACAGCCAGCGGGACGAACAACGCATCTTGCAGCGCCAGCGCGATCGCAGCGCCGGCCATGCTGGTCAGCAGCAATGAATAGCCCAGCGTGGCGTAGTTCAACGCCGATCCGCGGGCAGGCGCCCGAACCAGCAGCCACCAAAGCAGCGCAGCCACGGCCAGGGCGATGGTCACACTCCACAGCCATACCGGTCTTGAGTCCAATCCCAGCACGCCAGCCGCCTGCCACAAAGCTGTGATGTAAAACAGGTGGCCGCCGCCGAATGCCAGGATGCCAAAGATGACGTTCCTGGGCTTGGGCACGATCAAGCCAGCCATGAAGAGATCGCCCAACAGGCCCAGGGCCATGCCGACGACGATCCACAAGCCATAGCGCTCCAGCGGGGTGCCGGCTGTGCCGGCCTGCCACCAGATCAGGGCAGCCGCCAGCAGGGTAACTGACAGCGCCATGCGCACCGGCCGCGGCAGTCGGTTGCGCTGCGCAGCGTCCGGCTTGCCCAGCAGCAGCCCGCCAGCTAACAGCCCTGCCCACAAAACAAGCAGCGCATACAGCAGCCAGCGAGCTGCGCTGTTTACAGGAAAGTCCACTGTTGTCTTCCTTGCCGCCCTGTGGCTGCTCCCCTATTCACCATGCACCTCAAACAGGTGATAGCCATAGCCAGGCAGGTCGATATACAGGCCAGTGCTGATCATTTCATCGCCGCGGCGCATATAGGAGACATCGTTGAGCACGTCGTACAGCCGCCAGGTCTTGCCGGCCAGCGCCATGATGTCCACCGGCGTCAGCGCCTGCGACCGGTCGGGCGACAGATTGACCAACACCAGCCGATGCTCGCCGCCCAGCGACCAACGATGAGCGACGATGTTGCGATAGGTGGGATTGCCAGCCCACTCCTCGGTCGGCTTGAGCAGTTGCCACTCGCCGTCGTGGAAGATTGGGTCCCGCAAGGCAGCCAGCAGGCGGCGGTAAAACTGATCCACGTGGGGCAGCACATCCTCGTCTGGGCGGCGTCCTAGCTGCACCGGCAGCTTGACGCGCCAGCCGTCCAACTGTCCTTCATGGAACAGGCGCAGGCCCGGCAGGGTGTAGGTCACGGCCGCTGCGGCCAGGCTGTGCTGCACACCGAAAGCTGCAACCGCGCGCTGCTCGTCGTGGTTCTCGGTGAAGCGGGCCATGTGGTGCTGATAATCCAGGGCGGCTGTCAGGTGCAAGCGCACGTCCATGGCGTCATGTTCCAGCAGCCGGTCGTAAAGCCGTTTGTCGTAGGTATAGTCGAAGCCGTGCTGTTGCAGCTCCCATTCCAGGTCCCAGTACACCTCAGCCAACAACAGGAAGCCAGGGTAGCGCGCGTGCAAGTCGGTGGTCACGGCCGGCCAGAATTCAGCCAGCGGCGGCTTAAAGGCCCCGCCCCAGGTGCGCAGGAAGATGTCACGGGTGACAAGCATAGCCATATCGCAGCGCGCGCCGTCGCAGCGTTCGGCGATGGAAAGCAAGATATCGGCCATGGCGCGCCGCGCACCCGCCGAGCGGTAGTCGATCTGTACCGTGTCGCTCCACCCATCCAGGTTAGGATCGCGGCCGTGGGCAAAGATGCGCCACTGGCCATCGACGGTCACATCGAAGTAGTTGACCGGCTCGCGCGCCAGGCTGTCCGGCCCGCCCTGCACCAGCCACTCTGGATGCTGGCTGATCCAGGCATGGTCACAGGCAAAGTGGTTAGGCACGAAGTCCAGCATCAGGCGCATGCCAAGGTCAGCCAGCCGCTGGCGCAGGACAGCCAGCTCGGCGTCGCCGCCCAAGGTGGCATCGACGCGGTACTCTGGAATACAGTATGGCGAGCCGACCACATCAGCCTCGCCGTAGTCAGGTAGCGCTTTGCGGTACTCGCCTTGCAGGCCAGCGTGCTCCCGCGCCACACGGCGGCCGTCGGCGCTGCGCTGCCAGACGCCCATCAGCCAGACGCCGTCGAAGCCGTAGGCCGCGATGCGCTCCAGTTCATCCTGCGGTACACTGCCCAGGGTGACAGGCTGCCCGGCCTGGCGGCTCAACTGCTCCAGCCACGCCCATGCGTTGATTTCATAAAGGGTAGGGTTTTTTGGCCAGTGGGTCATAACGTGTAGTCGGTCTCCTCTCGGTATTCGGTGTTACAAGCTTACGCCGCCTCACGCGTGATCTCGTAGACCAGATCGTCATCGTCCAGCACATCCTTCTTCCACGCCGGCAGGTCGGACTCCTCTTGCAGGCTGCGGCGCAGCTCGACGATCTGGTCGCGCAGGATGGCAGCCTCCTCGAAGCGCAGGTCCTCGGCCGACTTGTGCATCTCCTTTTCCAGGTCGCGGATGATGCGCAGGCGTTCGGGCCGCGGCAGCGCGCTGAGCGGCGGCGCAGGCCGGCCGGCTTCGCCGTCGCCGCCCACGGTGTAGGCCACCTTCTCCTCGGCCACCGAGAGCTGCAAGCGCTGGGTCAGGTCGCGCACACTCTTGACGATGCTTTGCGGCACAATACCGTGCTCCTGGTTATAGCGAGTCTGCTTGTCGCGGCGGCGGTTAGTCTCTTCGATGGCGTGGCGCATGCTGTCTGTCATCTGGTCGGCGTAAAGGATGGCCTTGCCCTCGACGTGGCGCGCAGCCCGGCCGATAGACTGGATCAACGAGGGGCCAGAGCGCAGGAAGCCCTCCTTGTCCGCGTCCAAAATCGCCACCAGGCTCACCTCGGGCAGGTCCAGGCCCTCGCGCAGCAGGTTGATACCCACCACTACATCATAGACGCCCAGGCGCAGGTCGCGCAGAATCTCGATGCGCTCCAGGGTGTGGATCTCGCTGTGCAGGTAGTGGACCTTGATGCCCAGCTCGGCCAGGTAGTCGGCCAGGTCCTCGGCCATGCGCTTGGTCAGCGTCGTCACCAACACCCGTTGGCCGTTGCGCAGCCGCTGGCGGATCTCCTTGACCAGATCGTCCACCTGGCCCTTGACCGGCCGCACCTCCACCACCGGGTCCAGCAGACCGGTGGGGCGAATCACCTGGTCGACGATCTGCGCTGACGCCTCACGCTCGTAAGGACCGGGCGTGGCGCTGGTGTAGATCGCCTGGGTCAGCATGGCCTCGAACTCCTCGAAGCGCAGCGGCCGGTTGTCCATCGCCAGCGGCAAACGGAAGCCGAAATCGACCAGCACCTGCTTGCGCGCCCGGTCGCCGTTGTACATGCCGCGGATCTGCGGCACCGTGATGTGGCTCTCGTCGATGATGCACAGCCAGTCGGGCGGGAAGTAGTCCAGCAGCGTCCAGGGCTGGGAGCCGGGAGTGCGGCGGGCCAGCGGCCGGCTATAGTTCTCGATGCCGGAGCAGGTGCCGACCTCGCGCAGCATCTCCAGGTCATAGCGGGTGCGCTGCTCGATGCGCTGCGCCTCCAGCAGCTTGTCGTTGGCCTTGAACCAGGCGATGCGCTCCTCCAGCTCGGCCTCGATCTCCGCAATGGCCTCGACCAACTTGTCGGCCGGGGTGACGAAATGCTTGGCCGGGAAAATATTGACCTGGCTGGGCTGGTCCAGCACTTCGCCGGTGAGGGTGTCGATCTCGCTGATGCGCTCGACCTCGTCGCCCCACAGCTCGACGCGATAGGCTGTCTCGCCGTAGGCCGGCTGCACCTCCAGCGTGTCGCCGCGTACCCGGAAGCGGCCGCGCTGCAAGACCTGGTCGTTGCGCTCGTAGTAGATATCCACCAGACGGCGCAGCACATGGTTGCGCCGCACCTGGTCGCCCACCCGCAGATGCACCACCTCCTGGCCGTAGTCCTGCGGGCTGCCCAGGCCGTAGATAGCCGAGACCGAGGCCACGATCACCACGTCGCGCCGGCTGAACAGCGAGGCCGTCGCGGCCAGGCGCAGCCGGTCGATCTCGTCGTTAATGCTGGAGTCCTTCTCGATGTAGGTGTCGGTGCGCGGGATGTAGGCTTCCGGCTGGTAGTAGTCGTAGTAGCTGACGAAGTACTCGACCGCGTTGTTAGGAAAGAACTCGCGGAACTCAGCGTAGAGCTGCGCCGCCAACGTCTTGTTGTGTGCCAGGATCAGCGTGGGCCTTTGCACCTTCTCGATGATTTGCGCCATGACGAAGGTCTTCCCGGTCCCGGTTGCGCCAAGCAGCGTCTGATGCTTATGTCCATTGGCTAAGCCATCCACCAGGCGGCGGATCGCCTCGGGCTGGTCGCCCATCGGTTGAAACTCGGAAACTAGCTTGAACTCTGGCACGTCTTTCCTCACATAATGCTAGAACATCGGTTCGCAGAGTGCATTATAACGCCAGCAGCGCCGTTTGTCCAGACGGCTTGACGCCAAACATGGCCCCAAGTATACTATCAAACGATGAAACACAGAAGATTGCATCACTACAAGCTGCGGCAGACAGCAGCCCGCCTGGCCAATCTGTTGCTGCTGCTGGCCCTGCTGCTCAACCTGGCGCCGAGGCAGGCCGCGCTGGCCCAACCTGCGCCTGTCGACGTGCGGGCAGTCCTGGAGGCGATGACCATAGCGGACCGCATCGGCCAGCTCTTTGTCGTGACCCTGCAAGGCGACGACGTGAGCCCCGACTCAGTCATCGCCGAGTTGATTCTCGACTATCGCGTCGGTGGGGTCTTGCTCAGCCCAGCCAGAAGCAACTTCCGCAACCTGAACGCCGACGGCACGCCAGCCGACACGCCACAGCAGGTCGCCCGCCTGACCAACCAACTGCAAACCCTGGCCTTCGACGGCGTGCTGCCCGCAGAGGCAACGCTGGCACCGCAGACCGCTGACGTGCAGCCGCTGGCTGTGCCGGAAAGCCGCGGCGTCACCCTGCCGCTGCTGATCGGCGTCAGCCAAGACGGCAACGGTTTTCCCCACAGCAGCCTGCGCAGCGGCTTTACGATGCTGCCCAGCAGCATGGCGCTAGGCGCCACCTGGAACACCGAAGACGCAGCCGCGGCTGGCAGCATTGTTGGCAGCGAGCTGGCCGCAGTGGGTATCAATCTGCTGCTAGGGCCTTCGCTGGACGTGCTAGACACGCCGCGGCCTGACCCACAGACCAACCTGGGCGTGCGCTCGCTGGGCGGCAACTCCTTTTGGGTGGGCCGGCTGGGGCGCGCCTACATCGGAGGGGTCCATGAAGGTTCACAGGGGCGCGTGGCCACAATCGCCAAACACTTTCCTGGCCTGGGCAGCAGCGACCGCCCGCCCGAATACGAGGTGGCGACTATCCAAAAATCGGCTGAGGCGCTGGCAGCCGTAGAGATCGCCCCCTTCGCCGCAGCCGTGCGGCCGGGCACGCTGCAAGACCTGCTGCCGCCCAACGACGAAGCGCCGCGCAACGCTTCCACGGTTGTGGATGGCTTGCAGAGCACGCATGTGCGTTACGCCGCGCTCCAGGGCAGCAGCGATAGCATCCCCCCGATCAGTCTGGCGCCACAGCTTTCCCAGGATCTGTTGGAAAGCGCGGCCTTCGCCGAATGGCGCAACGCCGGTCGCGGCCTGGTGATGAGCGACGACTTGGGGGCGCCTGCTGTTCGCCGCTACTACGATCCGACGCAGCAAAGCTTCCCCTACCGCCGCATTGCCCAGGACGCGCTGCTGGCCGGCAACGACCTGCTGCTGCTGGATCGTTGGAGCCTGGACGACGACCCAGAGACGACCGCGGCGAACATCAAGGACACCATCACGTTCTTCCAGGAAAAATACCGCAGCGACGCTGATTTCCGGCGTCGAGTCGACGCTGCGGTGATACGCATTCTGACGCTCAAGGCGCGCCTCTATCCGGCGCTGGACCTGCGCACCAGCCTGGTGAATGGCAGCCTGCTGGAGCAACGGGAGCTGCAGGACGCCACGGTGGCGCAAATTGCCCGCAATGCCATCACCCTGCTCAGTCCCAGCGCGGCTGAGCTGGCGCAACGCATGCCAACCGGGCCAGGGGCAGAGGACTCGATCCTTTTCATTACCGACGCCCGTAGCGGGCGCGAATGCGCCGCCGAGGATTGCCCCGCGGAACCGCTGATCGGCGCAACTGCGCTGGCCGACATCGTGCTGCGACTCTACGAACCCAGCGGGCAAGTTGCGCCTGATCGGGTCGCCAGCCTGACTTTCGAGCAGATCGCTGACTGGTTGAACCCGGCCGCCGACAGCGAAGACGCCGCCCGAGCTGCGGTAGATGCGCTGATCAGCCAGGCCGACTGGATCGTCTTCGGTATTCTCGACAACGCGCCCAACGCAGCAGGGACCGGCGTCATGCGCCAGTTCCTCAGCCAGCGGCCGGTCAGCCGCGAGCAGAAGCGCCTGGTAGTCATCGCCTACGATGCGCCCTTCTTTTTGGATGCCACCGACATCACCAAATTAACCGCCTATTTTGCCGCCTTTGGCAAGACTGATCCGCTGCTGGAGGCGTCGATGCGCGTGCTGTTTCGGGAATGGACCCCCACAGGCGCCTCGCCGGTCGACATCAGCGCCACAAACTACACGCTGGCCGAAAAGCTGCGTCCTAACCCCACCCAGTCGATCCCACTGAGCGTGCCCGACGTGCGGGTGCAGATGGGCAGCAACACCTTCACAGCCAAGGTGGGCGATACCCTGCGCGTCCTGGCAGGACCGATCAGCGACAACAACGGCCGGCTGGTGCCTGACAACACCTCCGTGACCTTCAAATTGAAGCAGCGCAGCGACCAGTTTGAGCTGCCGCTGGGCGAGACAGGCACGCGCGATGGCTTTGCAGAAACCTCAGTAGTGCTGGAGCGACCTGGCGACTACGAAGTGCAGGTGCAAAGCGGCCAGGCAGGCGGCTCGCTCAGCCTGCTGCTGAACATTGTCGACCTGGAGCAGGGCGAGGCGCGCGTGGCCGTTGCCACAGCCACACCCAGCCCAGCGCCCACCACGACCCCCACGCCCACCATTACACCGACGGCGACGCCTGAGCCAACGGCGACCCCTCAGGCCACCCCATCGCCCACGCCGGTGCCGCCGCTGCCGCCCAAACGCGTCGATGGGGGCGCCTTTGCCCTATCGCTGGCCAGCCTGAGCCTGGTCTTGCTGGCCGCCTTCCTGGGCTTACGCGCCCTGTTGGCTGCTCCCGCCACAGCCCTGCGTACTTTGCTGCTGATCGCTGTTGGCGGCCTGGGGGCCTATCTGCTCTACGGCCTGGGTGTCTTGCCGGGCGCCACCTGGCTGCAGCGGGAGCTGCGCCCTTGGGGTGCAGTGGTGATTACCCTGCTGGGCAGCACCCTCCCCCTGGCCGTGCTGTGGGCTCGCCGCGACCTGCGGCGCTAACCGCTCGCCTGGATGCGCCGCAATCCAGGCAATCCAGTGGATTGCTCTACAGGCCAGATCAGGGCGCAGTGAGGCTGGTAGCGGCTGGCACAGACGGATCGCGCTCAGTGGGCAGCGGCGGCAGGTAGGGCGACAGCAGGCTGACTACCAACGCCAACACCGCCAAACCCACAGCAGCGCCGGCCAGCAACCTGTTCTTGTGCAACGCATCGATCCACGGCTCGCGCAGCGCCTGCCTGGCGGCTGTTGTCCCCCGGGACTGGGTGCGACTGCCCAAGAGTGCATCGCGCACTTCCAGCACGTTTTTCGGCCGGTCGTCTGGATGCATAGCCATCGCCCGCAACACGGCGCGCTCGGTACGCACTGAGATCTGCGGATTGATCTGACGCAGCGGCGTGAGAATGCCCGGCTTGAGGAAGCGCTGCTTGGCGTCGGGCGGTGCAGCCCCGCTGATCAGGTGATAGAGCGTGGCGCCCAGGGCGTAGATGTCGGTGCGGGCGTCGGTGTGGCCGGTGTCGCCGCCGTACTGCTCCAGCGGCGTGTACTGCACGGTGCCGCGGCCCTGCACCACAGTGACAGTGCGGCTCTCATCGGCCGCCAGCACCTTGACCAGGCCAAAGTCCACCAGCTTGATGGTGTTGCGCGGCGTCAGCTTGATGTTGGAAGGCTTGATGTCGCGGTGCAGCACGGGCGGCTCCTGGCCGTGCAGATAGGCCAGCGCGTCGCACAGTTGATCGGCCCAGTCCAGGATCTGCCCCTCGCTGAGGAACTGGCCCTGGCGCCGGGCTTCATCGACCAGTTGCTTCAGGTCCCGGCCCGGCACGTAGTCCATAACTAGCAATTCGCGGCTGTTTTCGGTAAAATAGTCCGAAACCTTCGGCAGGCTGGGATGGTCAAGACGAGCCAGCACAGAGGCCTCGCGGTAGAACTGCTCCTGCATCTGGACGATGTCCTCAGGCAGCGCGCCAGGCTCCGGCAGAATCTCTTTGACCGCGCAGAGCCGGCCGGGCAGGCGCAGGTCTTCCGCCTTGTAGACGGCGCCCATGCCGCCTTGGCCGATCAGCTCAATGATCCTATAACGTTCACGCAGGACTGTTCCTGATTGAAAGGGAGCAGGCATGGGGCCATTATGGCCCACGTCTATGTAGCTGTCAAACAGCGAGGTGTTGGCCCATGGCGCAAGCAGAGACTGCCATGCTGATTCTCCAGGCCGGCGGCAATGAGGCTGGACGGCGCTGGCCTTTGCAGCGCGGCCGGATGGTAGTCGGCCGCAACATCGATTGCGACATCGTGCTGCCCGACCGCCTGGTGTCGCGCCACCATGCACAGGTGGTGTGGGGGCAAATCGACAACTATGAGGGCTACGTGGTCGAGGACCTGCACAGCAAGAACGGCACCTTTGTCAATGGGCAAGAGCTGGCCGGGCCGCACCTGCTGGAAGACGGCGATGAAATCCAGATTGCGCTGCGCTTCAAGCTGGCCTTCGTCGATGCCGGTGAGACTGCGCCGCTGACATTCGATCTGCCGACCGGCGCTGAACGGCTGCGCCTGGACGACGATGCGCGCCAGGTGATCGTCAAAGACCAGATCCTTGACCCGCCCTTGTCGCCAGCCCAGTATCGCCTGCTGGCGCTGCTGATGGCCTCGCAAGGCAGCGTGGTGGGGCGTGAAGAGATCGTGCGCCAGGTCTGGCCAGAGGCGCTGGAGGAAGGGGTCAGTGAGCAGGCGATCGATGCCCTGGTGCGCCGCCTGCGCGAGCGGCTTGCCGAGGTCGACCCAGGGCACCAGTACATCGTCACCGTGCGCGGCCACGGCTTCCGCTTTGAAAATGCCCCCGCCTGGCCGGCGCGCTGAACACGCGCCAGACGATGCGGGTTTCTCCGCGCCTGCCAACCAACTGCTTCAGCCACAAGAAACCCGCAGGGCCTGGCCATTGAACGCTCCCCTCTCGCTCTACGTCCACGTTCCCTTCTGTCAGCGCAAGTGCCCCTACTGCGACTTCAACACCTACGCGGGGCTGAACCGGCTGTTCGAGCCATACAGCGCTGCGCTGGCGCAGGAGATCAGGCTGGCCGGCGCGGCGCGCGGCCGTCCTCCGGTCAAGACGCTATTCCTGGGCGGCGGCACCCCCACCGTGCTGCCTGCGGAGCTGCTGGCGCAGATCATGGATGCCTGCCGCACCGCGTTCGACCTGCTGCCCGACGCCGAGATCAGCAGCGAAGCCAACCCCGGCACAGTGGATGTCGAGCGCTTCACCGCCCTGCGCAGCCTGGGGGTCAACCGGCTGAGCATGGGCGTGCAAAGCTTCGATCCGGCCGAGCTGGCCTTCCTGGGCCGCATCCATTCGGCCGGCGAAGCAGTAGCAGCCTTTGCGGCGGCGCGCACGGCCGGCTTCGACAACATCAACCTGGACTTCATCTATGGCCTGCCCGACCAATCCGCCGCCGCCTGGCAGCGCACCCTGGCGCAGGCCATCGACCTGGCCCCGGAGCACATTTCGCTCTACTCGCTGACCATCGAGGAGGGCACCCCCTTCGGCGATTGGGCCGCGGCCGGCCGCCTGGCCCAGCCCAGCCCCGACCTGGCCGCGGATATGTATGAGATCGCCGATGAGATGCTGTCTTCTGCGGGTTATGTCCAGTACGAGATCAGCAACTGGGCGAAATCCGACCAGTCTGCCAATCTACCGTTCACCAATCCCCGCTACGCCTGCCGCCACAACCTCACCTACTGGCGCAACGAGGCCTATCTGGGCTTCGGCCCGGGCGCGCATTCGTCGGAGGCTGGCCAGCGCTGGGCGATCGTGCGCTCAGTGCCGGAGTACATCGAGCAAGTAAACTCGCAAACCGCTGTGGCCGGTCCCTCCGGGATGGTTCCCAATCTCCGACCGAGCCACGCCCCTCCTCCCTGGACCGATTTCAGCGAAGAGATCGACCAACGCCTGGCCATGGGCGAGACGATGATGTTGGGGCTGCGGCTGGTGCAGGAGGGGGTGACGTTCGAGCGCTTCCAACAGCGGCACGGGAGATCAATGCTGGACGTGTTCGGCGCTGAGATCGAGCGGCTGGCGCGCCTGGGCCTGCTGGAGCGGCTGCCGGACCGGGTGCGACTAACGCGGGCGGCGAGGCTGGTGGGCAACCAGGTGTTCGCGGCCTTTTTGCCGTGAGGTGCTGGCAATCCCTACCAGACGGAGACATGCAGACAGGTCCAAGCAAAGTCCAAAGCGTATCTTACTACTAAATCGTCCATAAACGGCTACTTGAGGTACACTGCTGCTTAACGACCAACACTACCCTGGACAACTACCGTGATAACAGCCATCGAGACCGATTTCCCATTCGAATATCTGAGCGAAGTCGCTGAAATCGAAAGCTGGCGCAAAGAAGTTCATAGGCCAATCTACCACATGCACAAGTGGTGGGCGCGCCGGCTGGGGTCGGTTTTTCGCGCAACCATTCTGGGTGCGTCGCAGCCCAACGGCGCAGATATCATGCGTCTGATGTATGAGCCGGTCGACCTGGGTGGGTTGGTGGTTTTTGATCCTTTCATGGGCAGCGGCACGACCGTGGGCGAAGCGTACAAACTGGGCTGTAAAGCCATTGGCCGCGATATCAACCCTGTGGCCTACCGGTTGGTCAAAACCGCGTTGTCGAGGATTTCTCGGCGGAGATTGCTTCAGCTGTTCGGACAACTGCAGGATGAGGTAGCTCCTGAACTGCGCCAACTCTACACCAGTGTTGATCGCGCCGGTGCTGCCTGTGATGTGCTCTACTTCTTCTGGGTCAAGTTTCTGCCCTGTCCGACCTGCCACAACAGCGTCGATCTGTTCTCCAGCTACATCTTTGCCCGACACGCATATCAGACACGCTTTCCCACAGTGCAGGTCGTCTGTCCTCGCTGCGGTGGCATATTTCCCAGCACAAAAGACATCGGTACTGCGGTATGCCCTGATTGCCACTTCGAATTTGACCCAGAGATTGCACCTGTCCGCGGCGCCCGTGCCATTTGTGGCTACTGTGGCACGCCTTTTTCCATGGCGCAACAGGCGCTGGCGCAAGGCTATCCACCAAAGCATCGGCTGTATGCCAAACTAGTGCTGACGCGCAGCGGCGTGAAAGAGTACCTGCCAGCTTCAGCCGATGACCAGGCTGCTTACCAGGCAGCCTCGGTCGAGTTAACTCGAAGGAACCCACCGCTACCGCATGTCGAAATCCTGCCAGGTTTTAATACACAGCAGGTTTTGAACTACGGCTATCGCTACTGGGACGAGATGTTCAACCAGCGCCAACTACTGGCGCTATCGACGCTGGCGGGTGGAATTCAGCAGTTGCCATCCTGCGCCGAACGCGATGTCCTTATGGTGTTGTTCTCTGGCGTCTTGGAGTTCAACAACATGTTTGCCTCGTACAAAGGGGAAGGCACCGGGGCGGTGCGTCACATGTTTGCTCATCACATCCTCAAGCCCGAACGCACACCAATTGAAGCCAACCTGTGGGGCACAAGCAAAAGCTCTGGCTCCTTCTCCACGCTCTTCGAGAGCCGCATTCTTCGCGCTGTTAAGTACAAGGAAGCTCCCTTCGAGACAATGGTCAACCGGCAGAATGGCAAAAAGGTAGGACGAAAAGTGTTCGATTTGTCACCGAGCATCGCCGCACAGATTGTCGACGGTTTTCCACAAGGTGGGTTTACCAAAGAGACCGTTTATCTATCGTGCGGAAGTTCGACATCTACTGATCTACCTGACCGTGCCGTGGACTTGATCGTCACCGACCCGCCCTTCTTTGACAATGTCCACTATTCGGAACTAGCCGATTTCTTCTATGTGTGGCAGCGTATGTATTTCGACGAACCATGTGTCAGGCACAGCTCGACGACGCGCCACGAAGAAGAAGTACAGAATGGAGATGCTGCTATCTTTGCCAGCAAGCTAGGCAGCGTGTTGCACGAATGCCAACGCGTGCTCAAGGATGATGGCCTGCTGGTGTTCAGCTATCATCATTCACGCCAGGAGGGCTGGTCCGCAGTGGCTGACGCAGTTCTGGGCAGCGGGTTCAGTTTCGTGCAAGCACACCCGGTCAAGTCGGAGATGGCTGGCGCAATGCCCAAGAGCCAGGCCAAGAGTCCCATCGACCTGGACGTGCTGCTGGTATGCCGCAAGGCAGAACTCGATATGCGTAATCGTGTCGACAGCAATCAGGCTTTCAGCAGGGCAAGAAGCAGCGCCCATCGAAAAATCAAACGCTTCAACGGGCTAGGACGCTTGCTGTCCGAGAACGATATCAGGGTGGTTCTTCTCAGTCAACTGATGGTGGAGCTATCGCCAGGTCGAAATCGCGAGGAAATGCTCACTAGCTTCAACACGCTGTTGCTGAGAAGCGCCGAGGTTATCGACGCGCTGCACAGCAGTCAAACGCAAGCGATGGCGATTTTGAGCCAACCAGCGGTTCAGCAACTTGTGCTGTTCGAGGAGAAAGAGGTTTATGACATCAAGGCTGACCACAACGATCGTTGATGTTTTCATCGAGTGCTATACCGCTATTCGCCGTGGTGCTCTGATCCGGCGCGAGAGCAGACGCGATAAGGAATTCCACTTCCAGGACTGGTTTGCACACAGGCTTGTGGATCTGGGGATCCAGTTTGACGCCGCCGCGCGTAATGCCTACCCGGATTTCCGTCTGGTGCATGACGCGCTGGGTTTTGAGACCAAAGGACTGCGTTTTCCAGGGCGCGTGGCCACCTACGACTCGAACAGCCAGGTACCATCAGGCCATCATCATGGCCGCGATATCGTCTATGTATTCGGACGCTACCCCGCCGAACCATTGCGTGAAGACGAATATCCTGTCTACGACCTGATCCTCTGCCACGGCAGCTTTCTCAACGCCGACACTGATTATGTCCACGAGAACAAGAGCGTGCGCGGGTTTGGCAGCTATGGCGACATCATGATCCGCGATCGTAAGATGTACGTCACACCTACGCCGTTTGCGCTGACAGCGAATACCGAGGGCCAGATCACCCTCATTCTACCCGAAGCGACTCCAGTCGATGACCGCGTTACAAAGCGAGGTGAGCTTGTTCGCGTTGAGACAGATTCGATGGTAGTCGGCTACCGCTTTGACTTGCAGAGCAATGAGCTATCCACTCAGATCATTCCCAACCCCCATGCTGGTCTGGAACATCGGTTTGTGGCCTATCGCGTTAGACAAGAACCGGGTCCTTTAGTCACCATGGCGCCGTAGCTAACTCCTTCGCCCCAGCAGCATCTCCGCCATCTGCAACAGCGCTTGCCCCGCCTCGTTGCCATCCGCCAGCACACCGCTGGCGTGCAGCGCGTGCATGGCGGCCTGATGGGCTGAACGTGCGGCCTGGGCGGTGTATTCCTGCGCGCCGGCCTCGGCCAGCAGGTCCAACACCGCCGCCACGCCGGCGGTCTCAATTGGATCGGCGTAGCAGGCACGCAGCGCCTCCCCCACTAGCGGACTCGCCAGCGCATAGACCACCGGCAGCGACTTCTTGCGGGTCACGATGTCGCTGGCGGCCGACTTACCGGTCACGGCCTCGTCGCCCCAGATGCCCAGGATATCGTCCTGCATCTGAAAGGCCAGGCCCAGGCTGCGGCCGAACTCGGCCAGATGACGCCGCGTGGCCCCGTCTGCGCCGCCCACCAGCGCGCCCAACTCCAGGCTGGCGCTGAGCAGCGCGGCCGTCTTGCCCTCGATCATGGCCAGATACTCGTCCACGGTCACGTCCAGCCGGCCCTCGAAGGACATATCCAGGTACTGCCCCTCGGTGAGGCGCAGGCAGGCGTAGTCGAAGACCGTGCAGGCATCCATGGCCACGGCCGGGGAAATGGCCCGGCCGGCCAGACCGTGCAGCGCCAGCCGGGCCAGAGTGAACATCGAATCACCCGCATTGATGGCCTGCGGCACGCCCCACAGCGCCCAAACCGTGGGCCGGTGGCGCCGCGTCGGGCTGTCGTCCTCCACATCGTCGTGGATCAGGGAGAAGTTGTGCAGCAGCTCGACGGCCGCGGCAACGGGCAGGGCATCTTCCGCGCCGCCGCCCACCGCCTCGCAGGCTAACAGGCAAACCACCGGCCGGATGCGCTTGCCGCTGTTGACCTCGGCCGGCTGCATGGCCGAGTCGACCCAGCCCATGTGGTAGCGCAACATGCCGTAGTGGCCGGCATAGACGCCCTCGGCGTGACCGATCACGCGCTGCATTTCAACTTCAATCAAGGGGAGATAATGGGAGAAAATGTCGTTGGTCATGAGTTGCAGGTGGCAGGTTGCAGGTGGCAGGTTGCAAGGTGCAGATGGCAAGTTGCAGGTTGCAGGTGGCAACGGACGGGATGGCGGGGCGCCGATTATCGATTACCGTTCACTGATCACCAGCCGGCCCGGCTCACGTAGGGCAGCCAGGTCGCCGGCCCCGGCGCAGAACATGGCGATGCGCAGCTCGTCGGCCAGGAAGTCGATGGTCTCGACCACGGCCTCAGCCGAGACGGCGGCGGCCTTGAGGAAGTGGGAGGCCAGGCCAGCCGCGCTGGCGCCCAGGGCCAGGCACTTGGCCACGTCGATACCGTCGCGGATACCGCCGCTGGCGATGCGTGGCAGGTGCGGCGCGGCCTGGCCCACCGCGACCAGGCTCTCGGCCGTGGGGATACCCCAGTCGGCGAAGGAGCGAGCCAGCCGCTTCAACCGCTCGCTGGGCGCGCGGTAGTACTCCACCTCGCTCCAACTGGTGCCGCCCGCGCCGGCCACGTCGATCACTGCGACGCCAACCTCGGCCAGCCGGTGGGCCAAAGCGGCGCTGATGCCCCAGCCCACCTCCTTGACCACCACCGGCACGCCGACACCGCGGCAGACCTGCTCGACCTTGCCCAGCAGGCCGCTCCAGTGCCAGTCGCCGTCGGCTTGCAGCACCTCTTGCAGCGGGTTGAGATGCAGAATCAGGGCGTCGGCCTCGATCATCTCCACGGCGCGGCGGCAGTGATCCACGCCGTAGCCCTTGTTGAGCTGCACGGTGCCCAGGTTGGCCAGCAGCAGGATATCGGGCGCCTCGCGACGCACGCGGAAGGTGCCGGCTGTGGCATCGACCTCCAGCCCGGTGCGCTGCGAGCCCAGGCCCATGGCGATGCCGCGCGCCTGCGCGCCGGCCGCCAGGTTGCGGTTGATGTGCTCGGCCTGCTCCGTGCCGCCAGTCATCGAGGAGATCAGCAGCGGCAGGCGCAAGGTCTTGCCCAGCAGCGGGCTTGACGTGTCAATAGCAGCCAGATCCAGCTCCGGTAATGCCTGATGCACGAAGCGATAGCGCTCCAACCCCGTGGTCAGGCGGGGAAACTGGACGTCTTCTTCCAGGTTGATGCGAATGTGATCGGCTTTGCGCGCCTTGTGGTCCAAGTGGGTTGCTCCCGTAACTTCATTCTGCCAGGGGTGTTTCAACGACTGGCGCACCGCCGGCAGATGGGCATCTTACCCGCGCAGCAAGGGCTTGTCAAAACCTGGCCTCGTTCTGTGGCGAGGGAAATTGACAGCTTGCGGCGGCGCTGCTAGAATAGCGTCTACCAAAATTCACCACACAAATTACGAAGGAAGGTAAACCTAATGGCGAACCACGAAGCGATTTTCGAGAAGGTGCGGGCGATCATCGTCGACCAACTGGGCGTTGATGAAGCTGACGTCACCATGGAAGCCAGCTTCCGCGACGATCTCGACGCCGACTCGCTGGACCTGGTCGAGTTGATCATGGCCTTTGAGGAGGAGTTCGGCGGCGAGATCTCCGACGAGGAAGCCCAGCAGATCACCACCGTCGGCGGCGCTGTGGAGTTCCTGGCTGCGCACGGCGCCACAGCCTGACAACCCGGCCTGATTCTGCGACCGAAAGCCAAGCGGGCGTCGCCATGACGCCCGCTTTCGCTGTTTGGCCTGGATGCACTCATGGAGCCAATCAGTGTCGTCGTGCTGGCGGGCGGCGCCAGCCAGCGCATGGGCAGCAACAAGGCCCTGCTGCCGATCACGCCAGAGGAAACGCTGATCAGCCGCGTGGTGAGCAACCTGGCTGTTCTGTCTGACGACCTGATTTTGGTCAGCAGTACACCGGAGCTCTACGCTGGCCTGCCAGTACAGCACACCAGCGATCACTACCTGGGCGCCGGGCCGCTGGCTGGCTTGCACGCCGGGCTGCTGGCTGCAACCCATCCCTGGGCCTTCGTGGCGGCCTGCGACATGCCCCTGATTGATCACCGGCTGGTGCGCTACATGCTGCTGGTCAGTGAGAGCTACCAGGCCGTAGCGCCGCGCGTCCGCCAGTCCATTGAGCCGCTGCATGCGCTGTACCACCGCTCCTGCCTGCCTGCCATCGAGGCGCGGCTGGAGCAGGAGCAGCGGCGCGTCATCTCCTTCTACCCTGATGTGCGCGTGCGCTATGTGGACCAGCGCGAGATCACCATCTTCGACCGCGAGGGCCGCAGCTTCGCCAACGCCAACACGCCAGAGGACTGGGAAAGGCTCAAGGCGTTGATGAGCTTAGAGCTTCCGTGATGGGCGGACCTTTCCTGGCCTAACGAGTAACGAGTAATGCGTAACCCGGAATTCAGAGCCATGCCTGTTCATTCTGGGTTACGCATTACGGGTTACGCATTACTTGCCGACCATGCCATCCTTCTTCGACCAGGTCTATGCCGTGGTGCGCCAGATACCAGCCGGCAAGGTAGCCAGCTACGGCCAGGTGGCGGCGCTGCTGGGGCATCCGCGCGCGGCGCGCACGGTGGGCTGGGCGCTGGCCGCGCTGCGCGCGAGCGACGAAGCCGACGTCCCCTGGCAGCGGGTGATCAACTCGCAGGGCCGCGTCAGCATCCGCAACCTGGAGCACGCCCCAGAGGAACAGCAGATGCTGCTAGAGGCCGAGGGCGTGGAGTTCAATGAACAAGGCAAGGTGGACTGGAAGCGCTACGGCTGGCAAGGCCTGAGCGCCGTCGAGATGGAGGCCCTGCTGGCCTCCCTGCCGTCATAACATACTGCTCGGGCCGGTCTTTGCGCAGCACCCCGAACGGGGCCGACCGTGCCCGCTTCAAACTGGAGTACCGCATGACCCGTGAAATCACCGTCGCCCTCGTCCAGATGACCCCCACCCTGGGCGATATCGAAGCTAACCTGCGCAAGATGGCCGACTTCGTCGAGCGCATCTGCCAGGAGCAGCCCGTTGATCTGATCGTCTTCCCCGAGCTGGCCACCACCGGCTACGAGTGCGGCCCGCGCTTCACCGAGCTGGCAGAGTATGTGCCCGGCCACAGCGTCAACATGCTGGCCAAGCGCGCCAACGACTACGACGTGCATATCGCCTTTGGCATGGTGCTCAAGGAGCGGGTGGAGAGCATTCTCTACAACGCCGCCGTGCTCCTCGGCCCCGAAGGCGAGCTGGTGGGCAGCTACCGCAAAGTCCATCTCAAGGGCGAGGAGAAGCTGGCCTTTCGCAACGGCTACCGCTTCATTGTCTGGGACGTGGAGTTCCGCAACGGCCCCGGCCGCGTCGGCCTGCTGATTGGCTGGGACCTGGCCTTCCCCGAGGCGGTGCGCAGCCTGACCCTGGACGGCGCGGAGATCGTGGCCGTCTGCGCCAACTGGGAGATCGACGAGGACGCGCACTGGCGCGCCTACAACGTCGCCCGCGCCTGCGAGAACGGCGTCTTCATCGCCGCGGCCAACCGCGCCGGCGAGGAACCCAGCTACACCTTCGCCGGCGACTCGATGATCGTCGGCCCCAACGCCGAGCTGTACACCAACCTGGAGGAGCCGGTGGAGGGCTACGCCATCGCCACCATCGACCTGGACGACGTGCGCCGCACCCGCGAGGCCTCGCAAATCCTCCAGTGCCGCCAGCCGATCACGTATCGCAACGTGGTGAAGAAGTACTAGTCCAGAGAGTCGCACGCAAAGACGCAAAGGCCGCAAAGGGCAGAGGTCTTTTTCCCCACTTCTTTGCGGTCTTTGCGCCTTGGCGTGAGACCTCACAACAGCTCCGCAGGGATGGCGTTGGCGCGGCAGATGCGCTCGTAGACGGCGGCGCTGGGACGGGGACGGCGGGCCTGGGTGGCGGGGTCCAGATCGACCAGGCCGAAGCGCCAGCGCCAGCCCTCGCTCCACTCGAAGTTGTCCACCAGGGTCCAGTGGTAGTAGCCGCGCACGTCGACGCCCGCGGCGATGGCGCGCTGCACCTCGGCCAGGTGGCTGACGATGAAGCGGGCGCGCAGGCGGTCGCTGCGGTCGGCCAGGCCGTTCTCGGTGATGTAGATCGGCTTGCCGTGGGCTGCCAGCCGGCGCAGCGCTCGCCCCATGCCTTGGGGGTAAATCTCACCAAACGCGACATCCTCGGCCGCGTCGGAGCGTTCCACCGTTGCATCCAGGGGGACGACCTGCCAGGCTACAAAGTCATTGCGGCCGCCCGGCGCAAAGCGCACGCGAATGCGACTGTAGTAGTTCAAGCCCAGGAAATCGACGCTGTCCGCCAGCGACGGCTGCGGCAACAGGCCAAGGCCGTAAGGCGGATAGACGCGGCCGTTGGTCTGCGCTGCCAGCTTCCAGCCGTTGAACAGCCAGTCCAGCAGGGCCGCGCCGGCGCGGTCGCCGGCCTGTGCGGTCTCGGCCGGGTCGAAGTGGGCGATATGGTTGGCGATGCCAACCTGGGCGCCGCTGCGCCGGCGATGGATGGCCTCGTAGGCGGCGCCATGGCCCAGCAACAGATGGCGCGCGGCCCGCAGCGCGTTGGGCAGGCCACGATGGCCCGGCGGCCGCGCGCCGTCCAGGAAGCCATCGCGCACGTAGACCATCGGCTCGTTGATCGTGACCCAAAGCGTCACCAGGTCGCCCAGCGCGTCCACCACGAAATCGACGAAGCGGCCGAAGAGGGCCGGCGCAGCGCTGCTCAGCCAGCCGCCGCGGCGCACAAACCACAGGGGATCGCTGAAGTGGTGCAGGGTCAGCATCGGCTCGATACCGCGCGCCCGCAGGCCGTGCAGCATCTGGCGATAACGGGCCAGCGCAGCTTCGTCGACCACATGCTCCTGCGGCTGGATGCGGCTCCATTCGACGCCCAGGCGCAGCGCGTTGTGGCCCATGCTGCGGGCCAGGTCGAAGTCGGCCTCGGCGTTGGCCCACCAGTCGCAGCCGATGCCGGATCGGTCGCCGTTGCGGATCGCGCCAGGCCGCCGCTCCCAAGCCCACCAACTGCTTTCGGGGAAACTGCCTTCGTTTTGGACAGGAGCCGTCGCCGTGCCCCAAAGGAAGCGTGCAGGGAAGTGAAGCGCTGTGCTGGCTGGGCTGGTTGTTGCTGGGTCGTATGTCATCTCACTGATGCGTGTTTCCGGGCTGCCAGCAGATGCGGCAGGCTGGCCCTTGAACAGAGCAAGTCACTCTTCGGAGAAGTCGATGATGTCCCGCCACGAGGTCAGAAAGGCGAAGATCACAAATCCGATCACGTAGAACTCGCGCAACCAGTATGGCAGAAAAGCCATCGCTGCGCCATAGATCATTTGAATCAGCCGCGGCACAACGACTGTGTCGCGCAACAGCGAGTAGGCAATGATCGAAGCCAGCGCGCCCAAAGTCAGCACCGGCCCAAACAAGGATTGAACGGCAAATATCAACACGAACGGCAAGAACGCGACCAGACTGCTCACGATTTCATTCAGTGGAAAGGAGGAATCTGGCCGGTCTTGCACGCTGATAAACGTTTGAATCGCAATAGCCACTGCCAGCAAGGCGCAGACCACCACGCTGGCTCGCACGCGACCAGGGATGATTGCCAATGGACCGCGCGTGTCCATGTCGCCCAAATGCTGAATATCGTTGATGACCAGCCGATACTGCCAGAGCAATGCGCCAATCGCCAACGCGCCACAGAGGATCCAGGCAACTGCTTCATTGGACAGGAACTGAGCTAGGACAAGTCTGGCGTCGTTCATAGCAGATCACTCCTCTATTCCAACAGGCTACTGAGTGAACTCGCCGATAGGTTTGCTTCTGGTAGGATTGTCCTCGTGGATGTCCTATTCACTGTCTGTGCATCAATGGCAGGTACAGCACGCCGGAAGGATTGATCACCTGGTTGCTGACAGTCTCGCCAACCTGACCGTTGAACCGCCACGCGGCCAGAGCGCCGTTGTTGACGATGACTACATCGGCAAACGGCGCGGCTGCCAGCGGACTATTCTGCCGGAGGCCCCGTCTACCGCTGTTGATCTCGACGTAAGCGCTTGCCTGGATCAGCGGGGTCTGCTGGCCGGCGCTGTAGCCCACAACGTAGGCGACGTTGGCATTTTGCTGTTCCGTGCAGGGGGCGATGGCCTCGAACAGGAAACCGACTGTCAAAGAGACGCCGGGAGGAAAGACCTGGACGATGTCACACGCGATCGAAGGCGGGGTCGTGGCTGACAGCTCACAACTGCCATGATTCGTGCCGATGTAAGCCACGCACTGATTGTTTGGAGACTGCGTGTTGAAGTAATCTGTCAGCGCCAGCCGCGTCAGGCTGAGCGAAGGGCTGGTGTTGGTCACAGTGACATGATACCAGAACTGATCGCCCACCTGCGCCGAGTCGATGCTGGAAATATTGACCGCGGCGATGTTTAGCGCGGGAACCGGCGATGGAGTAGACGTGGGGGAAGCCGTAGGCGTACTGGTGGGCGTGGATGTCGCCGAAGAAGTTGGAGTCGCCGTGGGCGTGGACGTGGCCGAGGAGGTCGGAGTGGCTGTGGGCGTGCCGGTTGGGGTCGGTGTCACAGTGCTGGTCGGCGAGGGGGTCAGCGTGTAATCTGTCCGCCGCACCCGGTAGAAGACACTGGCTTCGGCGTTAGCAGCCAGGTCGCCGATGTACCAGCTTACCACGGCGCCAGGGTTGCTGCCGTTGCTGACGCCCCCCGGACTGATGCTATCAGGCACCAGGCTGACGTACTCGGGAATCTCGTTGCTGATTGTGAACTCAGCCAGCGGCAGAGGCCCATTGCGATATTGGATGGTATACAGCAGCTCGCCATCCAAGGGGATGGAAGAGATGGGGTCGCTCTGCAACAGGAACATAGCCAGGCCAGGGGTCGCTGTGTTGGTAGGGGTGGGCGTCGGCAACGAGGTGTACTCCCAGACCTTGCGATTGGAGCCAGCATAGATGGTGGTATTCCAAGCCGACAGGCCATATACCGCGCTGCCCGACATGCCAAACGCCGTCCAGGCATCGTCTTGCAACTGGTAGACGCCGCTGCTGTCCGCGCCGGCCAGGACCTGGCGCGCCCCGCTGGCATAGGTGACTAACAGCGACATGAACGAAGTGGAGTCAACGCCATCACCGATCGCGGCCCAGGTTATGCCGCCATCGACACTCACAAAAACGCCAGCATTCAACAGACTGGCAAAGACAATTGCATCGTTCTGTGGATCAACAGCCACGGCAAGGACTGTGCGGCCAGCGAACTCAACCTGCTGCCAGCTTGCGCCGCCGTCGGTGGTCTTGAACATCCCGTTGTCAACCGAACCGGCATAGGCGATCAGCTCCGAGACGGCAACCACCGCTACCGCGCCGGGGCTGGCTATCTCTGCCGTCGTGTCCCAGGTAACGCCGCCATCGGCCGATTTCCAGACGCCGCGGTTGGCAGTGCCCAGAAAGAGCGTCTCACCATAGGCAGACAAACTGTAGTGATAGTCGGTGCCAATATTCTGGCCGATTGGCGACCAGGTGACGCCGCGGTCGTCAGAGCGCAGCAGACCGCTGCCAAATGTGGCAGCCAACGCAGTAGCGCCGCCAGGAGCCAGCCAGACGTCGCGCACGTTAGCCGTGCTAAAAGCGCTCACCTGCTGCCATTCTGTCCCACCGTCCGCGCTGCGGAATATCCCCTGGTTGCGCGTCCCCACCAACAGCAGCGCAGCGTCGCGCCGCACCGCGTTCACCCGTGTGCCATTGTTGAGACCGGTGATATCGATCTGCGTCCAGGCGCCAAGACCCTCCTGCCCACGCGCAGCAACCGGTGCAGTGGCTGCATCGACAATGACCGACGCTGAGATCAACAGCGCCGCTGCAATGATCAGCGCCAGCGCGAGCCAGCGCGTTGTCTGTTTCATGACAGGTATCTCCTCGTGATCGACAGCCGATCAGGGGCCTGCGCCAACCTCCGTGGGCGCCGGCGCCGGGGTGTCAACCGGCGTGCTGGTCGGCTCTGGAGGTGGGGGTGGGGTTGCAGTTGGCGGGGGCGGGGTTGCAGTTGGCTGTGGGGGCGGCTGCTGTGGCGGTGCTAGGTAGATCAGCCGCCGCCCGTCAGCCGCCACCCCGACAGGACGCCCTGTGCTTTGCTGCACCAAACGCACACCCCAGTAATATGTCCCGGCATCGAGACGAAATCTGGGATCAGTTCTCAGCACATCCAGGTTGACCTGCGCGCTGTTGCCTGTGGTCGGCGCTGCCAGGCCCAAGCCATCGCGCAGCGGGTCCTGGCCTGGCCGGTAAAGAAACACCTCAAATGCCTGCCCGGCCGGCAAAGTGCCTCCGACCAGGCTCCAACGAAACAGCACATCCCCGGCGCGCGAGTCGCCATCGTTAGGCTCCAGCAACGCCACAGCCACAAAACTTGAGCCCGCTGGCGCGGCGCTGGTTGGAACCAGCACAACCGGAGAGGCTGGCGCAGTAGGGGTGAAGGTTGCCGTCGGTGACTCGGTGGGCGTCGGCGTCGGTGTGGGTGTCCCGGTCGGGGTCGAAGTCGCTGTGGGCAGCGCAGTAGCAGTCTGGGTGGGTGTAGGCAGCAGAGCGGTGGGCGTTGAGGTGGCCGCGGGCGCCGGAGTCATCTGCTCATCCGCGCCGGCCGGCTGTTGGTCCGGCGTGGCTGTAGGGCTTGGCAGCGCCGCCAGAGGGACGTCGGTGGACGTCGGCTGCACAGTGGGCGGCAGAGCGGCGACCGGCGGCGGCTCAGTGGCCTGCGCCAAAAGGACAATGATCACCACAACCAGCACAGCCAGCACGGCCAGCTTAAAGAAATCCAGGTTGCGAGTGTTAGGCTGACCAGCAGGAGTCATGATGCCTCGACAGTTGCGGGGGGAGTGTTGTGATCACCAATGGCTCTACCGCCTGGCCGCGCACTCAGCAAGGCAATCTCGGCCTGAGCGTCAGCAAGCTGCTGGTTAAGCTGTGCAATCTCGACTTGAGCGCTTGCCCGCGCATCATACAAATCAATGCGCATCTGCTGCAATGCACTCAACGCCCTCTCAAGCCGCTCGCTCAGCTCCGCCTCCGAGCCATCGTCATGCACGCGTTGACGCCGCCAGTAAAAATAGTCGATCAGCCACTCGACGCCCCAGCCGATCAGGACGCCAATCAAGAAGCTAAGCCAATGCATATCCATCCTCCAGGGTTACTACTACTCAGGTGCCGGGCACTTGCAGCCATGTGCGGCTTGAATAGGTTAGGCAGACATCGTTGCAGGCGCAGATTCAAGTGCCCGGCACCTATGGCTGAACCGATGTTGGCGTCATTGTCAACCATTATAGCACAAACTTGGCAGGTCAGGGAAACACGACTGATACACGAAACCCTACTGCAACCGAATGCGCGGGTTCAACCAGGCGTACAACAAATCCGCTGCCAGGTTGGCCAGGGCGAAGCCCAGCACCGTCACCATGGTGATGGCCTGCATCAGCGGCAGGTCGCGGCGGTCGATGGCAAAGGTCATCAGCCGGCCCAGACCGGGGTAGTTGAAGACGTTCTCGATCACGATCAGCCCGCTGATCAGCCAGCCGAAGCTGATCGCCACCACGGTGATGGTCGGCAGCAGCGCGTTGCGCAACACGTGCCGGCCGATCACCTGGCGCCGCGGCAACCCCTTGAGCGTGGCCGTGCGCACGTAGCCCTGCTTCAGCTCTTCGATCACGCCGGCGCGGGTCAGGCGGGTGATGTAGGCCAGCAGCACCAGCGTGGCCGTCAGCGACGGCAGTACCAGGTAGGGCAGCGCCTCGGCGAAGCTGGCGCCGGGCCGGATCGACGAGTTGGCCGGGAAGAGGCCCAGCCGCAGCGCTAACACCTGGATCAACACCAGGCCGGTGACAAACTCGGGCAGGCCCACCACCGACAGCGAGGCGATGCTGATCACGTTGTCGGCGGCCTTGTCCTGCTTCAGCGCGGCGATGACGCCCAGCAGCACCGACAGTGGCACGGCAAAGAGCAGCGTCAGCCCGCCCAGCATCAGCGAGTTACCCAGCCGCTCCAGCACCAGCGGCCGGATGGGCAGCCCGGTGCTGTAGGACGTGCCCCAGTCGCCGGTCAGGAAGCCGCCCAGCCAGCTCAGATACTGCACTGGCAGAGACTGGTCCAGCCCCAGCTCGGCGCGCAGGGCCTGCAACGCGGCCTCGCTGGCCTCCCGTCCCAGGATCACCCGCGCCACATCGCCCGGCAGCAACTGGGTAATGCCGAAGACGAGCAGCGAGGTGAGCAGCAGGGTCAGGCCGAGGAAGCCGAGACGGCGGAGGATATAGCGGGTCATGGCAAAGTTCCCAGCGGCGTAACGAGTAATGCGTAATGCGTAATGAGTGATGCGTAATGCAGAAGAGCTGTGCATGGCGCACATTTCCGGGTTACGCATTACGCATTACGTCAATTCCTCCACCGTCAAGTGACAGCGGATCCAATGCCCGTTGCCTCCATCCTGCCATGGCGGCTCCTGCTGCGCGCACAGGTCGCCCAGAAAGCGGGGGCAGCGAGTGTGGAAGCGGCAGCCGTTGGGCATGGCGGCCGCGCTGGGGATATCGCCTGACAGATGGATGCGCCCGCGGCTGGCTTCGGGATCGGGCGTGGGGATGGCCGACAGCAGCGCCGCGGTGTAGGGATGGTGCGGCGGGTCGAAGATGCGCGCGGTCGGGCCAGCTTCCACCACCTGGCCCAGGTACATCACCGCCACGTCGTCGGCCAGGTAGGAGACCACCGCCAGGTCGTGGGAGATGAACAGGTAGGCCGCCTGTCCCTCGTCTTGCAGCTCGCTGAGCAAGTTGAGGATCGCGGCCTGCACCGACACATCCAGCGCCGACACCGACTCGTCGAAGAGCAGCAGGTCGGGCTGAGAGGCAAAGGCGCGGGCGATGGCCACCCGCTGCTTCTCGCCGCCGCTGAGTTGGCCCGGCAGCCGGTCGAGGTAGGCCGGGTCCAGCTTGACCAGCGCCAGCAACTGGGCGGCGCGCTGCTGCGCGGCGGCCCTGTCCAGCCCGGCCAGCCGGCGCAGGGTGCGGGTCAGCGTCTGGCCCACGGTGCGGTAGGGGTTCAGCGCCTCGTCGGGGTTCTGGAAGACCATCTGCAAGCGGCGCAGGGTGGCCGGGTCGCGCTGGCTAAGGGCCGGGGCCAACGGCAGGTCCAGCAGGGTCACGTCGCCGCCGCTGCGCTCGGCCAGGCCCACGATGCAGCGGGCCAGGGTCGTCTTGCCGCTGCCGCTCTCGCCCACCAGGCCGAGGGTGCGGCCGCGGCCGATCTGCGTGCTGACGCCGTCCACGGCCCGCACCTGCCGGGCCGGCCGGCCGGCCAGCAGGTCGCCCAGGCTACGCGGCCGCGCGAAGCGCTTGGTCAGCTCACGCACCCGCAGCACCGTCTCGCCGCCCGCCTCAAGACCTTCGAGGTTTTCCGCAACCTCGAAGGTCTGCCAGCGCGCAACCACCAACTCGCCGTTACGTATCTCTGCCCAGCGGTGGCAGCGCACCGTGTGCCCCGGCCCGGCCAGGCTGGGCTCCGGCCGCTGCTGGCACAGGTCCACGGCCACGGGACAGCGGGGTGCAAAGACGCAGCCGGCCGGGCGCTCCTCCAGCCGCGGCACGCTGCCGGGGATCGCTGCCAGCGCCACCTGGCGCCGGTTGACCCCCAACCGCGGCACGCTCTGGAGCAGGCCGGCCGTGTAGGGGTGCAGCGGCTGGCGATACAGCTCGGCCACCGGCGCGTCCTCCACCAGCTCGCCCGCATAGAGCACGGCCACCCGGTCGCACAGCCCGGCCACCACGCCCAGGTTGTGCGACACGTAGAGCACGGCCGTGCCCCGCTGGCGGATCAGATCGCGCACCAGGTCCAGGATCACGGCCTCGGTGGTCACGTCCAGGTTGGTAGTCGGCTCGTCCAGCACCAGCAGCGATGGCTCGCCCAGCAGGGCCATGGCGATCATCACCCGCTGCTGCATGCCGCCGCTGAGCTGGTGGGGATAGCTGCGGGCCACGGCGGCTGGGTCGGCAATCTGCACCGCGGCCAGGGCATCCAGGACGGCGGCGGCGGACTGGCGTCCATTGGCGGCGGGCAGCGCCTCGGCCAGTTGCTGGCCGATACGCATGGCCGGGTTGAGGGAGACCAGCGGGTTCTGCGGCACCAGCCTGACCTGCTCGCGCCAGACCTGCTGCAGCTCGGCCGGGCTGAGGGCCAGCAGATCGCGGCCGGCCAGGCGGATCTCCCCGCCGCGCACAGCGCCGTTCTCCGGCAGATAGCGCAGCGCGGCCAGCGCCAGGGTGGTCTTGCCGGAGCCGCTCTCGCCCACCAGGCCCACGGTCTCGCCCGGCTCGATGCGCAGGCTGGCGTTGCGCACCGCGTCCAACCAGGCCTTGCCCTGACGATAAGCGACGGTCAGGTTGTCGATCTGCAAGACTGGGGTCATGCGCCTGCCCCCTGCACAGCCCGCTTCAGGCCGTCGGCCGCCAGGTTGACGCCGATCACCAGCAGGGCGATGGCGCCGGCGGGGAAGTACAGGGCCCAGGGAGTCAGCGCTGCGTAGTTGCGCGCCTCGTTGACCATCAGGCCCCAGTCAGGGCTGGGCGGCTGCACCCCGACGCCCAGGAAACCCAGCGAGGCCACCAGAAAGATGGCATAGGAGAAGCGCAGGGCCGCCTCCACGGCCAGCGCGGGCAGCACCAGCGGCAGGATCTCACGGCCCAGGATGTGGGCGGTGCTCTCGCCCTGGATCTGGGCCGCCTCGACGAAACCCTTGTTCTTGGCCCCCAGCACCACGCTGCGCACCACGCGCGCCACGATGGGGGTGTAGACCACGACGATCACCAGCAGCACGCCGTTGCGCGACGCGCCCAGCGTCCCCAACAACAGCAGCGCCAGTAGCAGGGCCGGCAACGCCAGCAGGCTGTCGAAGACGCGGAACGCCCCCTCCTCCAGCCAGCCGCCGCGATAGGTCGTGAACAGGCCGATGGACGCGCCGAGCAGCACGGCCAGCAGCGTGCCCAGCCCGGCCAGCGCCAGGATATCGCGCGCGCCCAGCACCACCCGGCTGAACACGTCGCGGCCCAGGCGGTCGGTGCCGAACCAGTGATCTGGCGAAGGGGGCTGGCGCGCCTCAGCAGGGAACTGCTGCGTGGCGCTGTAAGGGGCGATTAGCGGGCCGAAAAGGGCCACGACGACGAAAAGCAGCACGAGGGACGCGCCCAGCGCCGATGCCGGCCGCGCGTACAGCTCGCGCAGCACCGGCCACCAGCGATGGGGGCTACGTAGCCTCGTCTGCGGTTCGACGCTTGAACTCAAATGAGCCATGCAAACTCCGCTGGTCGAGTAGGCGCTGCGCCGTATCGAGACCTCCGGAGGGTTTCGATACGCTAGAATCTGCCGACCTCATGCGATGCGCGCACCCTCAACCCGCTACTCAACCCGCGTACGCACATGCAATTCTTCTCTTCATGACAAATAAGCCAGCGATAACCGATCACCGTTGACCGTTTACTTCTTCGCCCGGATCGCCGCCAGGTCCGTCCGGCCGGCAAAGGCCTTGAGCGCAAAGCCATCGAAGCCGTCACGGATCGCGCCGAGCTGGGCGAAGAAGTAGGGAACGATAATCGGGCCGCGCTCAATCAGAATGCGCTGCATCTCGCCGTAGGCGGCGGCGCGCTCGCTCTCGTCCAGGGTCGTACCGGCTGTCCTGGCCAGGGCGTCGAACTCCTCATCGCAGAAGCGCGACTCGTTCCAGATCGCGCCGCAGACCAGCATCACGTCGAAGTAGAACTGCGGCGTCGGCCGCGAGCCCCAGCCGGTGATGCCCAGCGGCACCTCCAGCCAGCCGTTATCGCCGTAGTAAACGCTCTCCGGCTCGACGATGACGTTGACGGTGATGCCGGCCTCGGCCCACTGCTCCTTGAGCACCACGGCCAGGTCGGGCCGGTCGCCGGAGTCGGGCACGTGCAGGTCCAGGGTCAGGCCGTTCTCATAGCCGGCCGCGGCCAGCAGCTCGCGGGCCTTGGCCGGGTCGCGGGCCGGGATCGGCGTGGCCTCGCTGTAGTAGTCGGCAAAGAGCGGGCCGATGGGACTGTCGCGGCCGACCGCGCCCAGGCTCAGCGCCACCTGGTCGAAGATCGCCTGGCGGTCGGTGGCCAGCTTGAAGGCTTCGACGACGCGCGGATCGTTGCCCGGTGGCTGGTCAGAACGCAGCCGCACCAGGTCGAAACCGTTAGTAGGGACCTGGACGGCCTGGATGCCGCGCTGGTTCTGCAAGGTCAGGAAAAGCGGCGTCGGCATGCGCAGCACCACGTCCACCTGGCCGCCGCGCAGGGCATCGACGCTGGCCGCCTGGTCGCTGAAGAAGATGAAGTCCAGCGTGGCCACGCCTGGCTTGCCCGCCAGGAAGTAGTCTTCATTGGCCGTCAGCGCCATGCGGTTCTCCGGGCTGTAGCTGATGACCTTGAAGGGGCCAGAGCCGTTGAAAGCCGTGCGGAAATCCTCCGTGCCAGCCTTGACCACCACGGCATGGTTGTCGCTCAGGTTGTACTGGAAAAAGGGGTCGGGCTGGGTCAGTTGAAAGACCACCGTTTTGCTCTGGGCAGGATCGACGTCGCCCGGCGCAAAGATGGCGGCGATGTTGCTGTACAGGTCGCTGGTGGGCAGGCCAGCCTCCGGGTCGCGCAGCCGGTCGAAGGTGTAGATCACGTCGGCAGCTGTGACCGGCGAGCCGTCGTGGAACCTGGCATCCGGGTGCAGCTCAAAGGTGTAGCTCAGGCCATCAGGGGCGACCTGCGCGGTCTGGGCCAGGCGCGGCTGCAAGCGGTTGTTCTCGTCCACGTCGATCAGGTAGTCATAGACCGCGTTGAGGATGGCGATCTCGGCGTCGGACGAGGCGAAGGCCGGATCGAGCTGCACGGGAATGTCCATGGCCACGCGCAGCGCACCCTGCGGGCCAGCAGCGCTCGATGGCTCGGCCGCGGGCTGCTGCGCCGGCGCAGGTGCAGCCGGCGCAACACAGGCGCCAAGGGTTAACGCTGCTGCCAAAAGAAGGCCGAGAAACAGACCAAGACGGCCAGGGCGTCGTTGTGAAGAAGTAAAGGGCATAGATATTTCCTCCTTGCCAAAGAGATGCGACGGTTTTTGCTCAGGAACAGACGATAGCAACCACCGCCCACGGTTCTTTCGTCAACCAGTATCCTTTTGCGGGCGCTGCTCGTCTGTCAGCCAGACTCCACCGCCCAGAGTCTCTCGAATCAAAGCTGGCAGCGCCGGTTGATGGCAGCGGGCTAAGCCAAGACTGGGCGGCAGTGAGCTAATTGTGCTTCAGCCAGCTCAGCGCTGTGTCAAGATCGCTGAACATGCGCACATTGACCCCGCGGTTTACTGCGACCGTCTCCCAGAAAAACGCATCGACGCTAAAACGAGGATTACAAACGATAGCTGTTTTGACCACCCTGGGCGCGTGCTCGGCAAGAGATGCCGCGGCTTGAAAAATATCGACCGTGCCAAGACGGTACTCCAGGTCAGTCTCATCGCACAAGATATATTTGGAACCGTTCTCAAGTCCCGCTTCGATGACGGCCATGCCATAATTCGTCACATCGGCCAGACTTTCATCGTAGCCCGAAACGTGAACTACGAGCATCTCGCCATCAATGGTCATCGTGTAGTGTATTGCCATCGCTCACCTCGGCAGTAAATCGAGCGCTGTATGTCAGAAACCAGGTCGGGACTTGCAACATCTGGTTCATTGCACGTTACTACTCAGCCATAGGTGCCGGGCACTGGAATCTGCGCCTGCAATGAAGTCTGTGGAGCCGATTTCAGCCGCTATGAGCTGCAAGTGCCCGGCACCTGAGTAGTAACCATTGCACAGCACAAAACATAGTGTGCCCAACTTGGCTCGATTGTCAAGACCCTGGATCACCGACTCAAGGCAGTTGGCGCGGCGCCTCTCAGCGCTCTGACACGCTCGGCAAGGCTGCCTGCGCGGCCCAATAGCCGCACATGCCATGGACGCCGCCGCCAGGGGGCGTGGCCGAGGAACAGAGGAAGATACGAGGGTTGGGGGTGGTGTAAGGGGAAACGCGTACAGCCGGCCGGGTGAAGTGCTGGAACAGGTCCTGCACGCCGCTGTTGATGTCGCCGCCCACGTAGTTGGGGTTGTACTGCTCCAACTGCATAGCGTTCATGGCGCTGCGGGCCAGGATGCGGTCGCGGAAGCCGGGGGCGAAGCGCTCGATCTGGCCCTCGATGGCCGCGGTCATATCCACCGTGGAGCCGTTGGGGACGTGGCAATAGGCCCAAAGGACGTGCTTGCCGGCCGGCGCGCGGCTGGGATCGAACAGGCTGGGCTGCACGACCAGGACGAAGGGACGCTGGCTGTGCCGCCCCTGCCAGGCGTCCTGCTCCGAGGCGGCGATCTCGGCCAGCGTGCCCCCCACATGCACCGTGCCCCCGCGGCTGACGGCCGGGTTGCGCCAGGGGACCGGCCCGTCCAGCGCGTAGTCCAGCTTGAAGACGCCGGGGCCGTAGCGATAACGGCGCAGCGTGCGCCGATAGCCGGCCGGCAGCGCGTCGCCAGCTATCTTGATCAAATCACGCGGCGTTATGTCGAATAGATACGAACGGGCTGGCGGCAGCTCGTCCAGCGAGCGCACCCACCACCCGGTCCTGATCTCGCCGCCCAGGCTGCGCAGGTAGGACGCCAGCGCGTCGGCGATGGCCTGCGTGCCGCCGGCCGGCATGGGCCAGCCGACGCCGTGGGCCAGCAGCCCCAGCATCAGCCCGTAGGCCGCCGTCAACGGCCGCTGCAGGGGCATGATGGAATGGGCAGCCAGCCCGGCGAACAGCGCCCGCGCCCGCTGCCCGCGGAACCAGGCTCGCGCCAGCGCCGCGGCTGGCAGGACAGCCCCTGCGCCGAAGCGGGCAAATGCCACCGGATGGCTGGGCACGCTCAACGGCCCCAGCAGGTCACCCAGGATATCCTGCCACTGCTCGGCCAGCGGCGCGATCAGCCGGCGATAGGCAGCTCCGTCCCGCCCCAGGTAGGCGGCTGTAGCGTCGAACGACCGGTCGAGGATCACCGCCTGGCCCTGATCCAGCGGATGGGCCAGCGGCGCGTCGGGCTGGATCCAGCGCAGGCCGTGCTGTGCCAGCGGCAGGTCACGGAAGAAGGGGGATCCCATGCCCAGCGGATGCACCGCCGAGCAGATGTCGTGGCGGAAACCGGGCAGGGTCAGCTCGGCCGTGCGCATGCCCCCACCGACCGTATCCCGCCCCTCGATCACCAGCACCGAGCGGCCGGCGCGCGCCAAGGTGATGGCTGCGGCCAGCCCGTTGGGACCGGAACCGACAATGATCGCATCGTAGTGTTGATCAGGCATATCGAACAGAGACCGTGTGTCCGAGGATGTCATGGAGCATGAGGGAAACCCTGGCTCTGTCTATCCTCACGGTTGGCTGAAGTAGAGATACTGGGCATCGACGCACGTGGTGTCGACGGCGCCGCCCGAATTGCTGAAGAACGCCTGGACGATACCTCGGGCGCATGCCAGCTCGAGAATCAGCGCATGGCCAGCGCCAGGAAACTCGACGGTCTGGCTGGCCGGCAGAGTCTCGGCTGCCAGATGCGCCCAAGCGGCGGGCGTCGCCGGGTCGTACGCGCCTGCCAATAGCAGCGTGGGAATAGCGCTGACCACCGGCTGGTTCTCGATGGCCGGCGCCGCGCCCACGTCCAACGCCTCGCAGATCGCCGCGCCTTGCAGCGCCAGGACCTGATGATAGTCGGCCAGCACACCGGTCAGCGTCTGCACGCTCGCTGGCTCGGACCCAGCAGTCCCGTCATAGACGCCTTCACGGCACCGCACCACAGAGCCCATCCCTTGAGACAGGTACGAGTCGCTGGCAAGTTGGAACATCATCATCCTGCGCAGAGATGAACCGAGCTGGCCCCGCTCCAGCTCGGCGATCAGGCGCGGCAGCTCGCGGATCGTGGCCACTTGATAAAGCGCAGAGTAAGTCAAGCCCAGCAATCGGTGCCCGTCGACGGCTACATCATAGAACTGGCCGCTGGATGGATCGATCACCTGGGTGCGTAGCGGCTCTGCGTTGAGCTGGTCAACCAAGCGCCAATAGCGGGCAGCGAGGTCGGGATAGGCCTGAGCGCAAGCCTGGTCGAGCTGGCAGCGTTGAAACAGCAACTCCAACGACCCTTGCAAGCCGACAACAGACTCGCTGTAGGGATCGACTTGCAGCGGGATCACCGAGTCGAGCACAACGCTGCGGATCCCCTGCGAATACTCGCGCATGGTTGTCAGCGCCAGGCGGGTGCCATAGGATACGGCCAGGAGATTCCACGACTCATAGCCCAACGCCCGGCGCAAGTCCTCCAGATCGGCCGCGCTGGCCAGGCTGTTGTAGGCTGACAGGTCATGGCCGGCGCTGCGCAACTGATCGGCGCATGCTGCCAGCGCTTCAGCTCCCGCCTCCTGCTGCTCGCGCCAGCTCAAACTGCTGGTCCGTCGCAAAACATCGCCCAGCTCCGGGCAATCCAGCGCCGGCTGTGACTGCCCGGCGCCGCGCTGGTCGTAGAAGACCAGGTCGCGCTCGGCCAGCAAGCCTCTGAAGGCCTGGAAGCTCCCTGACTCAAGAAACATCTGCGCGTGACCGCCGGGGCCCCCTTGCAGAAACACAATCGGGTCAGGCAGGGGCGCGGCGCTGTGGCTGCGCACGCGCGCTACGTGCAATCTGATCTCGGCCGGTGTGCGGCTGTCCCGGTCTTCGGGGACAACCAGGTCGCCGCACTCGACCCTCTCACCGGCGGGGAGTCTGAAGCGGCACTCCGCCGGCTCGAAGCGCGCCTGGAACTGCGGGCGCGGCGTGCAGCCAGCAACGGTCAAGAGAAGGAACAAGGCAGCCAACATGCCCAGAACCAGATGGGTATGGCTGCGGCCGGTAGCGTCAAAGGCTCTGGGCATAGTCTGCGGCTTGCTGCAAGATCGCTGCGAAGTGCGTGTAGAACAGCATATGGCCTGCGCCGGGCACAAAGCTGGCCAGTCCAGGAGCGTCCGGTTAGGCTGGTAGTCGGACAGGCCGTAGCCGGGCCGTTCTACCAGGATCAGCCGCACACGCACGCGATCGAGCAGCTCATCGCCGCACGGCTTGAGGTAACGACCGGACGCGCCGCCGAACACCATAGCCACTACGCCATCGGGTGGGCCATATTCGGCAAAGCCCAGCTTGCGGCCATCTGCCAAAGTAGTCGTCTGGTTTGTGCGGCCGGGTAAGGTCATGCTTTCTCCGCTGAGGATTGACAGTCCTCGTTAGCAAACGGCGCTGGCTTCACTGTGCAGGACCGATCTTTTTCAGAACCAGGTCTGTCAGTCCTTTGCCTGGTCGCGGCCCAGGGCCTTCTTCGTCCAGCGCACCGGCGCGGTCAGCGTGGTGCGGATGACGGCATTATGCCACACGTTCTTGGCTTTGGACCATTGCAAGCGGCTATCGACGCAGGTCTTGCGCACCTCGATAGCCGGCTCGACCTGCCAGTGCTGCGCCAGTTGGCCCAGCACGTGCCGCCAGATCTGCTCCTGCTGTGCGCCGCCGCCCATGTAGCGAAAGCCGAACTCGTAGATGGGATCGTTGGCGCGGGCCAGCGACTGGATCTGGCAGACGGTGACGCCATCTTCCTCCAGCGCGCTGAAGGTGTTGAAGCCCGACTCGGGATGGCCGTCCGGCGTCATCACCGAGAAGCTCTCGTCGTCGGCATAGAGGATCAGCACCCCGGTGGACACAGGCACCGGCGGCGCGCCGAACATGGCCGGCAGCGTGGCGTTGATCAACACCACCTCGCCCGGCTGGACGCCGGTCATGGAGGGGTAGAAGCGGCTGTCGTCGGGCATCAGCTCCGGCAGATGCGCCTTCCACCAGGCCATCACCTCGGCGGGCGCCACGTCGACGCCAGCCAACGGCAGCCGGTAGGTCTTCTGCCACAGCGCGCCAAAGCCTTGCAGCGGTCCGGTCAAGCCCTTGCCGGCCACGTTCAGGTTCAACGCGCCCGCCCGCTCCCCCTCCACCGCCAGCCTGTCCACCGGCCGCGCCCAGTTGGCCGCATCGCGCGGGCCCGGTACAGTCGACGTATCAGCAGTTGCTTCAGTTGTTGGTTCAGTCGTGTCTTCAGTCATCACACACACCTCCGCAAGCGCACCTTTTTCCGGGTTACGCATTACGAGTTACGCATTACGGGTCACGCCGCCGCCACCGCCGCCGCCTCGCTGGGATAGATGCTAATGGCCTCGTTCAGGCGGGTCAGGGCGAAAATCTGCTGGTAGTGCTCGTTCAGCCCACAGGCCAGCAGGCGCTGCTTGTTGCGCTGGGCGCGGATCAGCAGCGTCACCAGCAGGCCGATGCCGGAGCTGTTCATGTACTCCAACCCGCCAAAGTTGAGCACGATGGCTTTGACGCCGTTCAGGCTGGCGTCGGCATAGGCGGCCGCCAGCGCATCCTCGGCGTAGGCGTTGACCTCGCCGCCGATGTCGATGATGCTGACACCGTTTACTCTGCGCACATTCGTGCTGATGTTTGCCTTAGACATTCTCTGTTCTCCTGTAACGATTGTCATGCTGAGGGCCGCCGAAGCATCCCGATCTTGTCCCTGTCATGCTGAGGGCCGCCGAAGCATCCCGATCTTGTCCCTGTCATGCTGAGGGC
>CAZVGR010000015.1:0-16368 GCA_964626845.1 uncultured Anaerolinea sp. | reverse complement strand
CACCGAAGCATCCCCCGGCCTCACGCGAAGGGGGATGCTTCGCTAACGTTATCTGCGCTCCAGGTCTTTGGGTGATAGAGTGAGACTCTACGTTGACCAGGTTGGCCGTTCGACCCGCTCACGGCGCAGCGCCAGTGACAGCGCCCGCTCGCGTCGCTCACCGTTCACCGTTCACCGCTCACCCCGCCAGCGCCGCCGCCTCGTCGTTGACCATGCCCATGAAATCGGCCAGGCGGGTGATCTTGAATATCTCCTGGTAGTGCGCGTTCAGGCCGTAGGTCACCAGCGCGATGCGGGCCTTGCGCGCCTGGGCCAGGATGCCGACGATCAGCGCGATGCCGGTGCTGTTGATGTAGTCCACGTCGCCGAAGTTGAGCAGCAGGCGGGCGGGCTGGCCCTGGACGGCCTTGGCGTAGGCGCCGTTGAGGGCGGCCTCGGCGTTGGCGTTGATCTCGCCGTGGAGATCGATGATGGCTGCGCCGTTGGCGCTGCGCACTGCGGCGCTGAAAGGTCGAAACTGGGTCATACTAAGCTCCTTCGGCGGCGTCAGGGCCGTCTGCTCGGTTCATTACCAACTCCACCGTATGATGGCGGTCGTCGCTGCTGACGTTCATCTCGTCGACCATGGCCTGGATCAGGAACAGGCCCCAGCCGCGCGGCGATTGCAGGCCGGCCAGCTTGGCATCCAGATCGGGGGTCTCGGCCTCGGCTACGAACTGGCCGCCGCCCTGGTCGACGATGCACACGCGCAGCGCGGCAGGCGACTGGTCCACCCGGATCTGCACCGGCGTGTCGGGCTGGTAGCGGTTGCCGTGCTCCATGGCGTTCATGGTCGCTTCCGCCACCGCGGTCTTGAGGCGCTCCAGGTGGGCGGGCGGCAGGCTGTCGCCCACGGCTGCGGCCACTTGCTCGGCGGCCTGGCGCTCGTTGCCCGGCTGGCTGGCGATTTCGAAGCTGGCCAGGGGCTGCCAATCTTCGGGGGAAGCGGGACGACTGACCCCATCCGGGGCGCTGGCAGAGTCGTCACTACCAACGTGGCGATGCAGGCTGAGCAACGTGACGTCGTCCTCCTGCTCCCAGCCGGCGCCCGTGAACTGGCGCAGGCTGTCCAGCGAACAAACGATCAAGTCATCGTGGGTCTCGCAGCCGGTTAGCAGGTTCTGCACGCGCGGGAAGCCGTACATCTCACCCACGGGGCTGTGCGCCTCGGCCAGGCCGTCGCTGTAGAAGAAGACCGTGTCGCCGGGCGCCAGCGTGATCTCCTTCTCCTCGTAGCCCATGCCGGGCAGCAGGCCCAGCGGCATGCCGGTGGCGCGCATCTCGTGGACGCCCTCGGCGCTGCGGTGGAAAGGCAGGTCATGGCCGGCGTTGGCGAACTGCAGGCGGCCGGTGGCCGGATCCAGCAGCGCGTAGAGGCAGGTGACGAACATGCGGGGCGGGATGTCGTCGATCAACAGCTCGTTGACCCGCTCCAGCACAGCGCCGGGCGTGACCAGGCGCTCGCCGATGACGCGCAGCAACGTGCGGGTGGTGGCCATCACCAGCGCGGCCGGCACCCCCTTGTCGGTCACGTCGCCGATGATGATGCCCAGCCGGCCGTCGTCGAAGTAGAGGAAGTCGTAGAAGTCGCCGCCTACCTCGCGCGCGGGCTGGTAATAGGCCGCCACGTCCCAGCCGGACAGATGCGGCACGTCGCGCGGCAGCAGGGTCTGCTGGATCAGCCGGGCGACCTTGAGCTCCTGCTCGATGCGCTCCCGCTCGCGCGCCTCCAGGCGCTGTTGGCGCACCAACTGGGCCACGCGCACGGCCGGCGAGGCCTGCGCGGTCAGGTCATCCAGCAGCTTGCGGTCGTCGCTGGTGTACTCCTGCTCGCTGCGCCGGTCGCCCAGGTTGATCACGCCGATCAGCTCGCCCTGGCTGACCAGCGGCGCGATCACCATGGCGCCGGACTGGCGCAGTTTCTCCAGCGCCGGCGAGTCCAGGTGGAGCCGGGTCAGGTCCAGCGCGCCGCCGCTGTTGTTGTGCAGGTAGGCCAGCAGCGGGTCGGTCGGCGCGATGTCCAGATCAAGCTGAAGCACGGCCTGGGGCGCCGGCTCAGTAGCCAGCTCGACGGCCGTGGGCTGTGGCGGGCTTTCGCTCTTTGGTTTGCGTAGTCGGTTTCGAATGCTTGCCATTTTGTCACCTTTCAAAGCCCAGTGTAGCACGGGAGCGTCCAAAAAACGTTACGAAAAGCGTTACGAAAGGCATCTGGAGCACGAAATCACGAAGATTCCCGAAGGCACGAAACGCGAAGATCGCGAAGGCGCTTTCGGAAATGCTTGCAGCTCTTTGGTCCAAAAGACACCGCCGCCCAAAGCCACTCCGAATTGATCCATTTCAATGTTTTCGCAGCCATATGCTCACATGCTCCGGCTGCAGGGTCTCATCCACCACGCGCGCCAGCTCGGCCAGCAGCGCGTCCAGATCGGTCTCGTCGCGCGCGGTCTGAGCGAACTGGGCCAGCACCTGCTGCGCATTGTACTTCTTGCGAAAGAAGCGGCGATCGATCCCGTTCTGGATGCGGCGGCGCAACGGCGTGAACAGCGCGGCGATGACCAACGTCGAGACCACCACGGCCAACGCCGACTGCTCGATCCCCGTCAACGCGCCAAATAGCCCTTGCAGCAGCACCACGCTGCCGAAGTAAACCAACGCCAGTAGGCCGGTGAGCACTGCGTAGACCAGCGTCTTGCGGATGATGACATCAATCCCCCACAGGTTGTAGCGCAAAATAGCTATCGTTATGGTGACTGGCAAAATGAGGAGCAAGAATGAGTTAATGAAGAACCATCCCCCCAGATAGGCCAGAAGCTGAGGTTGTCCGGCGGGAATAGTCAACGCGGGGTCAAAAATGAGAACCCACACGATGATCGCGAAGATGTCGGCCAATATGCCAAACAAAATCCATTTGGTTTGTTGACGCTCTATTGCATTGGAATCTCGCCGGTAACGGTGGATTTGTAAACCGCCGCCAAGGAGGAGGAGGAGGATAAGGGGGATCATGAGCAAAGACGTTGCCTGAGGCGACAAGCCTATGATGCTGTTTTCCTCCAGCAGATAGACGATAAAAAGCAAAATCATGCAGACAAAAGGAATATAGGCCCATTTAGGAGAAAAACGGCCGTTGGGTAGCAGCCACAAGAAAGCCAGCCCGATGACACTCCCCAAAACCGAAATGGCTTTCAAAAAGAAAAACAGGGCGGGAATAATTCTTAACTCATCATGGACTCCAGAAACCGTCGAGATCGGATATATGATCAAGACCAAAGAAACAATCAGCCCAAACCAGTTCCTGCCCTGTCGCCACAGGATCAGACCACCCAACAGCCAATACACCAGCACAAGAATAACCGGCGGCGCGAGCATAGCCCAGGCATAGGCCCGCATCGTGAGCCCCCATGATGACAGCACCACCACTTCCGCTGGCGAAATCGCCAGCTGGTTACACGCCCCACTCATTCCCAACGCGCTCATACAGGCAACCTGCATTTCAGCAAAATCAAAAACTAAATCAAGGACAAAGATGAGCAGGTGCGTTAGCACGAAAAGAACCCAGATAGCCAGCGCCAACCAGCGTACAACTGGCTGAAGTTGGGATGCGGGGGAGGTGATCGCAGAATTTTTCAAAATAGGATCTCAATGGAGCAGAGCAGCGTCGCCTTGCTTCATACGTTCAAGAGCGACGCGCGCTGCCGGTAACTCTATTCGGGCGCTGGCATGGCCCCAAGCTGCTGCATCATAGCCATGCTGTCCATCATACACCACCACCGTCCTAAAAACGTTACGAAAACCGTCACGAAGCGCGACTGGAGCGAAAACACAAAGACTCGTGAAGGCGCTCAGCGAGGGGGGCACGCATCCGACACGTTGGCTTCCTGTCCGTCACGTTTTTGCGATGCACCCCGGAGTGGGCGTGTTTTCCGCGTCACTTCGCGCTTCGCCTCCTTCGCGCTACTTCGCGCCTTTGGGGTTCGCACTCCGCTGCTCCCACTCGGCCGGCGCGCGGCCCAGCGTACGCCATTCGGGGGTCAGCGGCATCACGCCCAACTCGGCCGCAATTCGCCGGGCGGCGAGGCCCAGGACGGCGGTGAAGGTGGGATAGGCGATCTGCAGCTCAGCCAGTTGCTCGACCCGCATGTCCGCCGCCATGCCGGCCGCGGCCACGTGGACGATCTCCAGCGCCTGCTCGCCGACCACGTGCGCGCCGACCAGCCGGTGCGTCTCGCGATCCACGATCAGCTTGCAGAAGCCCTCGGTGCGGCCATCGATCACCGCCCGATCCAGGTCGGCGTAGGGGACGACGGCCACCACCACATCCCGCTCCTTGCGCGCCTGCTCCTCGGTCGGGCCGACGCTGCCGTATTCGGGGTTGGTGAAGCCGCCGTGGGGCACGATCTGGTACTCCTTGCGCCCGGCCCCGCCCAGCACGGCGTTCTCGGCCGCGATCCTGGCCTCGTAGCCCGCGCTCTGCACCAGCATCATGCGGCCGTCGATGTCGCCGGCCGCGAAGATGTGCGGCGCCGAGGTGCGGCACGTGGCGTCGGCCAGGACGTAGCGGCCATCGGTCTGGACCCCCGCCGCGGCCAGGTTGAGCCCGTCCAGGTTGCCCAGCCAGCCGGTGGAGAGCACCACGGCCTCGGCCACCACGGTCTGCACGCCCTCGCCCACGCGGTAGACCAGCGCCAGCTCCTTGCCGGCCCGCTCGATGCGCTCGATGCCGCCGATGCCGGCGATCACATCGATGCCGCGACGGGCGAAGGCGGCGGTCATGGCCTGCGATACATGGCTGTCCTCGGCGGTCAAAATGCGCGGGGCCACATCCAGCACGGCGACGCGGCTGCCAAAGGCGTCGAAGATGGCCGCGAGCTGGCAGCCCGTGGCCGCGCCGCCGACAATAACGATGGATTTGGGCAGCTTCTGCAGGCGCCAGATGTCGCCGTGGGTCAGAGCCAGCTCTTCGCCGGGGAAATCCAGTCGCCGTGCGCGGCCGCCGGCCGCCAAAATGAAGCGGTCACCGCGCAACTGGCGTCCGTCGGGCAGGGCAACCGTGTGCGGGTCGACGAACGCTGCCTCACCCACGCCGGCATAGACCACTACGCCCGCAGCCTCCAGGTGGGCGATGAGCTGCTTCTTCTCGTGGACTTCGTAGACAATGGCCTGGGTGCGGGCCAGCAGGCGCTGAAAGTCCAGCTCCGGCCGCGCCACGTCCATGCCATAGTCCGCGTACTGGACCGACAAAGCCATCAGCCGGGCGGCGCGGGCCAGCACCCGCGTCGGCACGCAGCCGTCGTTGGTGCAGGTGCCGCCCATCGCGCCGCGCTCTACCAGCGCCACAGACGCGCCCAGCTCCCGCGCGCGCAAGGCCGCGGTCGAGCCAGCCGGTCCGCCGCCGATGACGATTACATCGTAAGTTGGTAGATTGGTCATGGGTAGATTGGTCTCAATTGCGTAGGCGCCGGGCACTTGGTCTCACGCGGTCGATTCTAGTGCCCGGCGCCAAGGCTCACATGAAGAAGGGCGGGCTGGTGAAGACGTAGTTCTCGAAGCGGCCGAAGGGCTCGTCGCTCATGAAGAAGACGGTGAAGTCCTCGAGCTGGAAGCCGCGGGCCAGCAGGTAGTCCACGGCGTGGCGGTTGACCAGCGGCAGTTGCATGCCGAACTCGTCGTCGCCGCGGGCCACAGCCTCGCTCTCGGCCCAAGCCAGCACCGCCGGGAAGTCGGCCGCGTCCAGCAGGGCGATGGGGCCGGTGCCCTTGCCGAAATAGCCGTAGCCGGCCAATTGCCCGGCGCGACGAAAGAGCATGGCCTGGCGATCTTGCAACAGGAACTGGTGATCGACGTCGCGCGTGAAGCCCAGGATAGCTTGATCGACTGCGCGGATGGCGGCCAGCGTCTCCGGCGTCAGCCCGGCCGGCGTGAACTCCAGATCGGTCGTGAACGGCACCGTCTCTGGCTTGCGGAAGATGTAGTAGGTTGGGAAGCGCGGGTAGACGCCGGCCTTCATGTAGCGCGCCAGCGCGCGCATCTCGCGCGTGGCAATGATCGCGCGCCGCCGCGCGCCGCCGGCCGGGAAGGCGCGGCGCAGCAGCTCGCCGCCGATGCCCTGGCCTTGAAAGCCGGGGCGCACAAAGAACTCCAGCAGCTCGCGCACCCCGTCGCGCACCGAGGAACGGGCAAAGCCGATGATCTGGCCGTCCTGCTCCGCGACCCAGAACTGGTCAGCCGTGCGCGCCAGGTGATCGAACAGCGACTGGCGGCGCTGCCAGTAGCTGTTCTTGAAGGCCGAATCGAGCCACATAATGTCGGCGTCAGACAGGCCCATGCGCTGCTCCAAGTCAATGGTGGTTTGGACGAAGACATCGTAGACGGCGGGGCCATCGGCGACCTCGCCAGGACGAAAAGTTGTCGGCATAACTTTCTCCGTGAGACAGTCGATCAGAGTGCTACAGGTTTGACACGCAGGTTGTGGTCTACTAAAATAGCCATCAAGATAGCCATTTGGAGGTTGCGATGATCAAAGAATATTCCATCGCCGAGGCTCGCGATCAGTTCGCCGCCATTGTACACGATCTCAAGACCACGCCCGCAATTCAACTGACCCGGCGCGGCAAGCCAGTGGCCATGCTGCTGGCCATCGAGGAATACGAGCGCCTGGCGGCCGGCAGAACTGGTTTCTGGGACAACTACCAGGCGTTCCGCAACACCGTCGATCTGACCGAACTGGACATTGATCCTGTGTTCTTTGGCGATCTGCGCGACACGTCACCGGGGCGAGAGGTGCCCCTGTGACCTTGCGCTATTTACTGGACACCAACATCCTGGCAGAGCCGCTGCGACCCAGGCCCAACGACCTGATCCTGGACCGCCTCAAGCGCCATGAGGAGGAGATCGCCATTCCCTCGGTCGTCTGGCACGAGATGTGGTTCGGCTGCTATCGTTTGCCCGTATCGGCCCGGCGAGCGGCCATCGAGGCGTACCTGACCCAGGTGGTGGCGCCGGCAATTCCCATCCTGCCCTATGACCAGGAGGCTGCCGCCTGGCACGCCAGGGAACGCGCCCGCCTGACCGCTGCGGGCAAGACGCCGCCCTTTGCCGACGGCATGATCGCGGCCGTAGCCTGGACCAACAACCTTGAACTGGTCACGGTCAACCTCGATGACTTCCGGTCATTCGAGGGGTTGCAGTGTGTCAACTGGCTTCTGTCCGGGCCACAGGGCGAAGGACCGCCATAATCACCAGGTCGTCGTAGGCGCCGTCGCTCCAGATGTGCTGGCGCAGCCGGCCCTCCTCGACGAAGCCGCAGGCGCGGTAGGCGCCGATGGCCCGCTGGTTGCGGCCATGCACCTCCAGCCAGATCCTGTGCAGATTGTGGTGCCGGAAGCCGTAGTCGATCAGCAGTTGCACGGCCTCGCGGCCATAGCCTTTACCCCAGTAGGCCTTGTCGCCGATGGTGACCCCCAGCATGGCCCGCCGCGCAACGTGGTCGAAGTTGAACAGCGCGCAGCCGCCGATGTAGACGCCGTCCACCTCGATGGCGAAGCTGGTGCCGTCACGGCCGCCGCTGCCCAGGCCGGCGTCGAACTCGGCCTGCAGGCGCTCCAGCGACTGCGGCAGCGGCGGATCGCCGCCGCCGGCCAGCTCGACTTCGACGTCGTTGTTGAACTGGTGCAGCCGCGGCAGGTCGTCCCGGCTCAACGCGCGCAACACAACGCGCTGTCCCTTGATCATGGGGTTCTCCTTGTCCTACTGTTTGCGCAGCCACACGCTGACGTGCTCCGGCTGCAACGTCTCATCGACAACCCGCACCAACTCCGCCAGCAGCGCGTCCAGGTCGGTCTCGTCGCGCGCGGTTTGGGCGAACTGGGCCAAGACCTGCTGGGCGTTGTACTTCTTGCGGTAGAAGCGGCGGTCGATGGCATCCTGGATGCGGCGGCGCAGCGGGGTGAACAGCGCGGCGATCGCTAGAGTGGAGATCACCACCGCCAGCGTCGACTGCTGGACGCCGGCCAGCCGGCTGAACAGCCCTTGCAGCACGATCACGACCCCAAAATAGACCAGCGCCAGCAGTCCGGTCAGCACGGCGTAGAGCAGCGTCTTGCGGATGACGATGTCGATGTCGTACAGGCGATACTTGAAAATGGCCAGTCCCATCACCAGCGGCAGCCCCAGCCAGAAGGGCAGCAACACGAACAAGTAGATCCAGCCATCGAAGATGGCCGGATAGAACGCCGAGCCCAGCACCTCGATGGCCAGGAACAGGCTTCCGGCGGTGGCGAAGAAGAAGGCCAGCCACTTGATCTGCTGGCGCGGCTCGCCGCTGGAGCGCCGCCAACGCAGCACCAGCGAGACGATGCCGCCCAGAAACATGAGGCTGATCAGGTTGTTGGGGCCGACCATGAGAGCGTCCAACCAGGGCAGGGATGGGATGGGCAGGCTGACCGGGTTGTCGATCCACAGCCGTCCCAGCATATCCACCCGCAGCGGTGCCGGCCAAACCGCCCTCAGTACAGTGAACAGTAGCACGAGAGCTATCCCAACCAGTCCGAGGCGGCGCCAGCGTGTTGTCAGGAAGCGGCCATCGGGGAACAGCCATGGCATCAACGCCAACGACAAGAAGGTGACATTGTTCAGGACGTTGCTTAGCCAGACGGCATACTCGCCGCCGGCCAGCGCCGCCTTGCCTTCGAAAGCGCACTGGCCGTGGCCGCTGACTAAGTTCGTCCACATGATCGCGATGCCGTACAGGTTGGCCAGCCAGCCAAAGCGGTTGTCAGGACGATAAGTGATGATCAGCGTGCCCAGCAGCGCAAAGGCCAGCCCGTTCAGAGGAATCATGGCCAGGCCATAGGCTATCGCCGGTTCGGAACGGGAAGAGTCGATCAGAATCCCGCAACCCAGCCGCTGCAAGACCACCGTGCCGGCAAAGGCCGCAAGGGTCAAGCCCAGCATGGTCCAGGAGATCGATCGGGCGAGGCGGTGTTTGTGACTATGTTCGGTGGTGGTCATGGCGCCATTGTAGCAGACATACGTCCCGAAAACGTTACGAAAAGCGATACGAACCCATAGATCGGAGCAAATCACCGGATTCTGGCGTTCGCGCGTCTAAGCTCACGGCGTGTTGCGCGCTTTCATGAGCAGATCAGCTATGCTATAATTGCCGGCAGTTGACTTGATCATAGCGCGAGCACGAGGTGGAACTGCATGACTTATCGTTACCAACCAGATGTCAGGCTAGAGACTGCGAATGCCGGAAGGCCACAGCTTGTGGTTGCCGTGCCACCCGATCAGGCCGAGGTAGTTCGTGACGCCTTGGCCAAGCTGGCGGGCGGCTCGCGTACTGGCGCTTCCGCGCAAGAGGTGATTCTGAACGCGCTGCGCACTGCGGCTGAGCAGGCTTATTTCTGGACGCAGGAGTGGCAGGCAAAGGAACGGGCCGCCGATCTGGCCATCTCCGAAGGCCGGGTGGAGACATTCGGCACCATAGACGAAATGATCGAATTCTTGGATCAGCAATGAAGTTCCGTCCGACGGAGACCTTTTGGCAAGCGTACGCCACGCTGCCTGGCGAGGTAAAGGACCAGGCAAGGGAGGCGTTTCGCCGTTTCCAGGAGGGAGCCGAACGCCCGCCGTTCCATCCGTCGCTGCGCATCCGCAGGATGCAGGGGCATCCGGGGATATGGGAAGGGCACGTGACCCTGCAATACGTCTTCACGTTCCACATCGAACAAGACCCTGAGACCGGGGAGACGATCTACGTCTTTCGCAACATCGGCACCCACGATATTTATCGCCGTCCCTGATCACTCATTGAGCCATACAGCGTCCGGCTGACGCAAGCCCACAGCCTCGCGTCGCCGCCGTGGGGACATGATCAGGCTGCTGCGCCACGGCGGCGATCGAACTCGGCGGCACGCCGCTCGACGATCTCCACGGCGCGGGCGACGCCATCCTCGGCGCGGATCTTCTCGCCCAGCGCGGCCGCGCGGGCGCGCAAGGCCGCGTCGTTGACGGCCGCGTCGATGGCCTGGGCCAGCTTCTCGGCGCTGAGCTGCTTGAAGCCGGGCAGGCGCAGACCGACGCCCAAAGCCGCCACCCGCTCGGCCCAGGCCGGCTGATCGTTGGGCGCATAGGGCGTGATGATGCTGGGCACGCCGGCCCGCAGGCCCGCGCCCGTGGTGCCCGCGCCGCCGTGATGCACCACCGCGGCCATACGCGGGAAGAGCCAGGGATGCGGCACGCTGTCCACCACGTACACGTTGGGCGGCGCAGGTTGGCGGGCGAGGTTGTCCGAGCTCGTCAGCACCACGCCCCGCTGCCCGCTCACTTCGAGCGCCCGCAATGCGAGCCGGGTCTGGCCTACCGGGTCCATGAAGCTCATGCTGCCAAAGCCCACGTACACCGGCGGCGGGCCGCTCTCCAGGAAGCGCAGCAGGACGGGGTCCGGCGACCAGGCAGGTGGCGGGTCGAGGAACCAGTAGCCGGTGACGTGCTGCAGCTCATCCCAGTCGGCCGGCCTGGGTAGCACGTGCGCGCTGAAGCCGTAGAGCCAGGGCGCGCCGACGCTGCGGGCGTAGGCCAGCATCTCGCCATAGGAGCGCCAGGGCCGCAGCCCCAGCTCCGTGCGCAGATGCGTGGTCATGGGGCCGCCCATGGCGCTCCACATCATGCGCTGCGCCAGTTTGTGGGTGACGAGGTTGTAGCGCCCGCCCAGCGAGAGGCGCAGCGACGCCATGTTGAACGAGGGAAAGGCGCGCGTGGCCGTGAAGGGCACGGGCGAGGCAAAGGCCACGGGAATGCCTCGCTGGCTAGCTGCTTCCAGCGCGCCGGTGCCGGTGGGGCTCTGGATCACCAGATCGGCCTCTTGGATTGCAGCCCACGTTGCGTCCTGCGCCTCGGGGCTTTGGCGCATGGCGTCGCGCAGCAGCCGCATCTGGCGCGCGAAGTTCTTGCCCTGGACGATGGCCTGCGCCTCGGGCTTCTGCATCGCCTCTTGGAAGTTGAAGCTGGTCGGATGCGTGTGGACGCCGTAGCTTTCGATCCAAGCGGTGAAGTTCTGTGACGTGGCCAGGGTGACGCGGTGGCCGGCGGCCTGCAAGCCGACGGCCAGCGCCAGGTAGGGCTGCACGTCGCCGCGCACGCCGAAGGTGGAGATCAGGATGTTCATTGGGCCGCCTCCTTAGCGGTCTACTTCGACAACGTCCAGCGCCGGCAGAATTTGATCTCGGATCATGGCGTCAATAGCCTTTTCCTGGGCCTCATCACCCGCATTGTCCACCTGAGAGTTGGCCGTGCTGACGATGACCAGATCCAGACTCGGAAAGATGTTGATCCACTGTCCGCCATAGCCTCGGGCGTGAACAGACGCATACCCGTGGAACCAATCGGGCTTCCACGTCCACCAGTGATAGCCATAGAAATCGATCGGCAGAGTCTCGCCGCTGGGAACGTAGAACGCACGATCCCCCTGGGCCGAGGTGGAGAGGCTTACCCAATCCTGCGGGATGACCTGCTGACCATCCCATTGCCCGCGGTTCAGATACAGATATCCAAACTTGGCCATATCGCGCGGCGTCAACTCGAGGGTGTTGCCCCCGATGCTGACACCGCTGATATCAGCCGGCCAAACCGCCTCGCCTGCGCCGATGGCAGAGAACAGCTTTTCGGCGGCGTAGTCTGCCAACGACTGACCGGTCAAAGCGCTGAAGGCTGCTGAGAGCAACTGCGAATCCAGGGTGCTGTAGTTCCAGGCTTCACCGGGCCTGTGCGCCACCGGGTAATCGAGCGCGTACTCGGTCAGGTCCTGGTCCAGAAAGAACTGGGCGGCATCGACGCCAAGCGCGGCCAACTCGTCATTGAACGCGGCTTCATCAAACTGGATGCCCGAACGCATCTGCAGCAGATGCCTCAGGGTGACGTTCTTTTTGTCGTCGTGTTGGCCGCCAGCGAAATAGTCTGGCAGCACATCGCCGAGTTTCGCATCCAGGTTCGGGATGGCGCCGTCAGCCTGGGCCATGCCGAACAAGGCGGACATGACGCTCTTGGTCACCGAATGCACAGAATGCAAACGATCGGCGTCGTAGCCGTTGAAGTACTCCTCGTAGACCAGGTAGCCGTCCTTGACGAGGAGCAGGCTGTCCAGGAAGGGCACTTCGTGCTCGATCTTCGCCCGCAGCCCGGCCAGCGCGGCCTCGTCCAGGCCGCGATTGGCCGGCGCGTCGCTGCGCCAGCCGTTGGTGGGCCAGTAGTCGCGCGCCGGCGGCGGTGAGGCCGGCGCGCTGGTCAAGGTTGGTTGCGCACCGGTGCAGGCAGCCAGCAACGCGCCTACGATCAATAGGGTTGACAGCAATCTTTTGGGCCAGCGGCCCGGCAGGGGTTTCGTCACGTTGGGTCTCCTTGAGCTTCTTGTTCACGTCCGTTCCGATTGGTCACAGTCGAATGGGGTCAGCGGCCGGCCGTTGGCTGCAACTGGGCGGGCCGGAAGAAGCAAGTGCGCACGATCCGGCAGGTTCACTGGGAAGCAGATATTCAAACGGCGCAGTTCGCATGATGCTCGGGTCGCGCAGCAGTTCACGCCGCATTCCCGCCCGAAAGGCCTCATCCGCCTTTCGGGCTTTTTGTGTCCCGCAGCCAGATGCTCACATGCTCCGGCTGCAAGGTCTCATCCACGACCCGCACCAGCTCGGCCAGCAGCGCGTCCAGGTCGGTCTCGTCGCGCGCGGTGATGGCGAACTGGGCCAGCACCTGCTGGGCGTTGTACTTCTTGCGGTAGAAGCGGCGGTCGATGGCGTCCTCGATGCGGCGGCGCAGCGGGTTGAACAGCGCGGCGATGACCAACGTCGAGACCACCACCGCCAGCGTGGACTGCTCGACGCCGGCCAGCCGGCCGAACACGGCCTGCAACAGCACGACGATGCCGAAATAGACCAGCGCCAGCAGCGCGGTCAGCAGCGAATAGACCAGCGTCTTGCGAATGACGACGTCGATGTCGAACAGCCGGTAGCGCAGGATGGCAATGCCAATGGCAGCCGGAATCAGCAACATCGCCACCATCCAGAGAGAATTCCAAACGCTCGGCTCGTTTTCCCAACCGGCCACGAAAAACACCGGAAGATAGGCCGCCACGAATATCGTCGTTGCCAGAAGCAGCCACTTCATCTGCTGACGCTCGACCTGCCCGGCGCGCCGGTAGCGCACCACCAGCGCCACCAGACACAGAATAACCCACACCGGTAGGATTGCCACAAACAAGATAAACACAGCGCTGTCGTTGACCTCCGCAGTCTCGATCAGACCGATGGGATTGGGGTAACTCCAGTCGGCGCTGACGCCGCCGGGCGTCATGGGCGTGCCAAACGTCGCGAGCAGCAGCAGGAACAGCGTCAGGACAACGCCGACCCAGACCAGCCACCCCCAGCGCCGGCTGATGGGCCGGCCGGTGGGAAACAGCTGCATCAACCACAGCAGCGGGAAGATGAGCAGTGTCCAGTTCCAGTTGCTGTACCACAGCGCCAGCCAGAGGCCAGGCGTCAGCGTGGGCGGCAACGGCGCGCTGCCCTCGATCAGCGGCCGCAAATAGGCGTCCACCAATACAAAGGCGGCTAGGCCGGGCAGCATCAGCAGCCAGCCGACGCGGTTGTCCGGACGATAGGTCAGGATAAGCGCTCCCACCAGGGCAAACACCGGCCCGATCAGGTAACCAAACCAGGTTAGCGACGCGCTGTCCTGCGGCGCGGCGGCCAAAACCAGCAGCGCCGCGCAGACGGAAATCAGCACGATCAGACCAAAGACAAACCAGGCAAGGATGGTTGTACGTTTCATACTTTGGTTTTCAAGTATTTGCTAGGCGCGCTCTACAACTGGTGAATGCACGCATCTACCAGAGCCCGCGGCAATCAAGGTCATCGCAGGCCGTCAGCGCGCGCTGCAACATAGTCAGCCATGAGTCGATCCAGCGCTCGTTGACGCCGCCGCGGCAGTACTCCACCGCGACGTAGACGCCCATGGCCGCGCACAGCCGGTAATCGTCCCATAGCTGCTGCCACGGGTACTCCCTCACGCCGCGCTCGACCAGGGTGGCGTGATAGCGCTGCAAGATGGCCAGCTCGCACTGCCGGCGCAGGTCGACGGGCCAGTCCAGCACGATGGCATAGGCCAGATCGTAGGCGCCCAGCCAGGTGGTCAGGTTCCAGCTGAAGGGCTGGCGGTCGATGAGATACAGCGGCCGGTCGCCATCTCGTGGGACGAGGATGTTGCCCAGGCCGGTGTCGCCGTGGATCAGGGTGAAGCCGCTGGGATCCCCCGTGCGTCGTACCATCGCAGGCGGATGGGCCGCAAACAGCTCGCGCAGCAGCGCCGGCCAGTGGGGCTGCAACTGCGCCGAGAAGCGGCCCAGGATGTGGTTGACGCCCGGCTCCGCGATGGCTGCGAAGGTCTCGATGTGGCTGGCGCTGTGCATGGCTGCGCCGGCTGCGGCCAGCCCCGGCGCGCCCCACCAGCGGGCGTGCAGCGTCGCCAGCGCCTCAGCCAGCGCCAGGCCGTAGGCCAGCGATGGCTCCCTGGCGCGCGCCTCGACGTGCGTCTCGCACACGTCGTCCAGCAGGAGGTGGTAGCGCAGCAGCGCCGGCGACCAGGCTGCGTCGTAGCAGCGCAGCAGCGGCGCATCGGGCACGTCCACATAGTCGCGGGTGTAGTAGGTCACCTCGGAGTCGCCGAAGGGCTCCTCGTCGTCGTCCGCATCGACCATCTTGAGGAACAGCCGTCGCGGCCGTGCGCCGCACGCGTCGGCTGTGTAGGCCACGTCCAGCCGCGCGTTGGTCGACCAGTTGCCGTGGCCGTCGACGACGACGCACGACGCCACTGCGCCGCGCGTCAACGCGCCGCTGCGGGCGAGGACGGCGCTGAGCCATTCGGTGGTGACTTGATCGAGGCCGGTGATTACGTCATTGGTCATGGTGGGTGCTCTGTCTCCGGGCAGGAAGGTCAAGGTGGCTCAAGTTCTCCATCGTCCGTTTTTTTGCTTTCACAAGTCGAACAGCTATGCTATAATAGCGGTGGTATTCGCTGGCATCCTGTTGGCACAATGAGGAAATCACAACACCCATGAACCACGTCCAGGTGATCGATCAATCGTTGCTGCGCCGAACAGTCGTCGAGGTTGCCAATCTTCCCGACGACGATCTGGCGATCGTGCTGGATGTTGTTGCGTTCCTGAAGCAGCAACGATCCGTCGACTCGGCCGCTGAGATCCGCCGGACTGCCCGGCAACGCGCGGCAGCCTTGCGCGCCTTGCCGCGTGACCAGCTCGCCGTCCAACTTCGCGAGGTTGGCGAGAGGATACGCGGCCCGGTTGTTGCCAGCGGAATGGCCATCGAAGGAGACTGGGAAGGTGACTGAACGGCTGCGTGCGGTATTCGACACCAACGTCATCGTGTCGGCCTATCTCAGTCGCAGCCCCACCAGCCCAACACAGGAGTTGATCGATCGTTGGCTGGCGGAGGAATTCACCTTGCTGGTGTGCGATGCTATCGTAGACGAGTTCATCGAGAAGCTCGCCGTTCGTGGGGTCGATCGCGAACACATCGAGACATTCGTGGCGCTGCTCGACGCCATGGCCGAGTGGGTGTATGTCCCAGCCGAGGCGATCGTCCCGCGCATTCCAGCCGATGCAGATGACGATGTAGTCGTGGCATGCGCAATTGCGGGGAACGCCGATTTCCTGGTCACATACGATCCGCACTTTGCACCTCTTGGCGACACCTATGAAGGTGTGAGGGTAACGAAGGCGCTACCGTTTCTCTGGGCCGTTAGGGGGGACCAACCGCCCCAAGAGGAGCAGCCATTATGAATAGCGATGTCGAATTGCTGGAGACTGTTATTGCCACGGGCAGCTTTCCCGGTCACGCCGTTCTGGCCGGCGACCTCGGCACGGTCGTGGAGATCTACGCCACGCCGCGCCTGGCCTATGAGGTCGAGTTCGTCAACCCGGATGGCTCTACCAGGGCGCTGCTGACACTGGCGCCGGAGCAGGTGCGCCGCCTATCCGAGTTCGATGTGCTGACGACGCGCCAGCTTCCGCTGGCAGCCTAGATCCGATCAGCTATACACTCCGACCTCGACGCCGTCACCTCGCGCTCTCGCCCGAAAGGCTTCAACCGCTTTTCGGGCTTTTTGTGTCCCGCAGCCACACACTCACGTGCTCCGGCTGCAACGTCTCGTCCACGACCCGCACCAGCTCAGCCAGCAGGGCGTCCAGGTCGGTCTCGTCGCGCGCGGTCTGGGCGAACTGGGCCAGCACCTGCTGGGCGTTGTATTTCTTGCGGTAGAAGCGGC
>CAZVGR010000014.1:8737-81991 GCA_964626845.1 uncultured Anaerolinea sp. | reverse complement strand
GGATCGAGACCACGCTTTGGTCTCCCTCGATTTTTGCGCAAAATTTGGGTATCACCTGGCTACACGTCCAGGTTACGCACCTGCTTGGCATGGGTCTGGATGAAGCGCTTGCGGGGCGGCACGGCCGAACCCATCAGCATGTCGAAGGTGCGGTCGGCCGCGGCCGCGTCCTCGATGGTCACCTGCAAGAGCGTGCGCTTTTCCGGGTTCATGGTCGTGTCCCAGAGCTGTTCGGCGTTCATCTCGCCCAGGCCCTTGTAGCGCTGGATGTTGACCTTCTTGCCGGCCAGCCGCTTCATCGTCCGATCCTTTTCGTCGTCAGTGTAAACGTAGTACTCCTCCTTGCCGGCCTTCAGTAGGTAGAGCGGCGGCTGGGCGATGTACAGGTGACCACCTGCGATCAGCGGCTCCATGTAACGGAAGAAGAAGGTCAGCAGCAGGGTGCGGATGTGGCTACCGTCCACGTCAGCATCGGTATTGTGGCTGGCGATGCCGCCGCGGCCGCAGATGAAGGTTTCGTCGCCATCCACAGAGAAATCGTAGACCTTGTGCGTCGAGGCAGTGGTTTGGCGCACGGAGCGCACCGGCAGGCCGATCAGCCCGCCGATCATCGGCTGGCTGGGCCGCGGCCCGCCCCGTCCCGTCGGCGTTGCCAGCCAGGCGTGCAGCTTGGCTGCGCGGGCATGATCGCGCCAGATCGGCTCCAGATAGCTTACCGACTCGCGCGCGCCAACGGTCAGGTTGTAGGCGGTTTGCCGCGTCGTGATCGGTTTGCCGCGGATCACACCGCTGGCCTCTCCGCTGGGCGCACGTTCGGACAGCGACACCTTGACGCCATGGGCCAGTAGCAGGTACATCAGTTGGTCGGCAAGCGTCTCGGAGGTTGTGGAGAAACTGATGGCTCGATCGCTGGCGGTCCCGTCGCCCATGAAGTAGCCGCGCAGGAAGGCGAGCTGCAACGGCCGGCCAGCGTTGAATACCAGGTCTGGGATGTGCTTGCGCACGGCGTGCGTCCCATCGAAGTTGAAGAGCAGTCGGAAGACTGTGGTTACTACGGTGTTGAGCACGCGAAGCTCCGCCGCGCGTCCGTCGCTGCTCTGGTACAGGCTCGGCGCGACGCCAAACACAGCACGAATAGCCTGGGTGAGCTCCGGCACACGCGGCTCGTTGCGCTGGCCGATGGCCAGCCGCACGCCGTTGCGCTTGCTCAGCGCGCCGTCAGCCACGAAGAAGCCCAGCAGCATCAGCAACTGCTCGTTGACCGGCAGGAAGCGCGGCACGGCCTGGTCGGCGTAGTGCTTGGGGGTCAACACCACATCCTCGCCCAGGTCGTCCAGGTCGTCTACGGTCAGGTTGCGCAGGAAGACGTAGTCGCGCACCCGGTTGGCCGGCGCAGCTCGGTACTGCGTGTTCCAGACGTGGTCCAGCCGGCTGTCACCCACCAGCACCTCAGCCAGCACCGGCTCGCGCTCTAGCTCCAGCAGGTCCAGATAGCGGGTGAAGTGGCTCAGGATCGGCCGCAGCGCGCCCTTTTCCCAGGCGTAGAAGGTGACCGGCTGGCGGATGCCCACGGCCTCACACACTTGGCGCTGGCTGATGCCTAACTCCAGCCGGCGGGTGCGCAACTGCTCGCCCACGTGGGCAGGGATGGTGACGCGCTGCTCCAGCATCTGCGGGTCGTCCACGTGGCCGCGGCGCACCTGCGCCTTGTACCAGCGCTCCACGCCCGGCCCACGCACCACGATGTCAGTATCCTTGCCGGCGCCGGCTTCCAGCAGCGAGCGCAGCAGATCGATGCGCTCCGGCGCCTGGTCCGGCAGCGGCATCGTGGCCGGCGCGACCAGCAGATCGCCCACCTGCACCTCGTCCCCGCGCTTGAGCATCGGCCGGCCGGCCTCGTCGGCAACGAAGACGCTGTGCGAGCCGGTGACCCGCACGCGGCGGCCGTAGGCCGTCTCGATCTCGTACATGGGACCATCGTGGTCGTGGCGGATAACGTTCTTGATCGGCTTGAAGCGCACCTCGCCCGTCTCTTTGCTGAAGCTCAGCACCTGGTAGAGCGATGGATCGGTCTGCGTCTCCCACAGCCGGTCGATAAACGGTCCGACACGCACCGCGCAGACCTGGCCATCGGGGTCCTTGACGAAGGTCATCTCATCGCCGTCCACGCTCATGATCAGCACGCGGCCATAGCGCAGGTTTTCGACGTTCAGTTGGTCGCCGATCCCCGTGCCCAGCGCCGTGATCAGGGCCTGGATTTCTTTGTTGGCCAGCGCCTTGTCCAGCCGTGCCTTCTCGACGTTGAGAATTTTGCCGCGTAGGGGCAGAATTGCCTGGAACCGCCGATCGCGACCTTGTTTGGCACTGCCTCCGGCGGAGTCTCCTTCTACTATGTAAAGTTCCGACTTGGCCGGGTCGCGCTCGGAGCAGTCGGCCAGCTTGCCGGGCAGGGTAGCGCTCTCCAGCGCGCTCTTGCGGATCACCAGGTCGCGCGCTTTGCGCATGGCGTCGCGGGCGCGGCTGCTGGTCTGGCACTTCTCGACGATCTTCTTGGCGTCGCGCGGGTTGCCCTCCATCCACTCGGTCAGCGCCTCGCCCACGGCCTGCTGCACGTGAGTCTTGACCTCGGCGTTGAGCAGCTTGACCTTGGTCTGGCTCTCGAACTGCGGGTCGGGCAGCTTGACGCTGACGATGGCGGTCAGCCCCTCGCGCGTGTCGTCGGCGGTGAAGCCAGACTCGTTGTCCTTCAGCATGCCCTGCTTGCGCGCGTAGTCGTTGACGGTGCGGGTCAGCGCGGTGCGCAAGCCGGTCAGGTGGCTGCCGCCGTCGGGGGTGTTGATGGTGTTGGCGAAGGTGTAGGTCGACTCGTTGTAGCCGTCGGTGTACTGCAGGGCCGCCTCGATCAGAATGCCCTCGATCTCGCGCTCCACGTAGATCGGCTCGTGCAGCACCTCGCGGTTCTTGTTCAGGTAGCGCACGAAGCTCTGCACGCCGCCCTCAAAATAGAAGGTGTTGTGGCGCGGCCGCTCCTCCCGCAGATCGCTGAAGCTGATGGTGATGCCGCGGGTCAGGAAGGCCATCTCACGAAAGCGCTGCAGCAGCACCTCGTAGCGATAATCCAGCACCTCGAAGATCTCGGTGTCGCGCAGGAAGGTGACCTTGGTGCCGGAGGCCTCGCCCGGCTTCATCTTGCCGACCACATCGACGCCGGTCTTGGGGATGCCGCGCTCGAAGCGCTGCCGCCAGACCTTGCCCTCGCGGCGCACCTCCACCTCCAGCCACCCGGACAGCGCGTTGACAGCCGAGACGCCGACGCCGTGCAGGCCGCCGGAGACCTTATAGCCGCCGCCGCCGAACTTGCCGCCCGCGTGCAGTTTGGTCATCACCACCGTCAGCGCGCTCAGGCCGGTCTGCTCGTGGATGCCCACAGGAATGCCGCGGCCGTTGTCGTTGACGCTGACGCTTTCGTCCGGGTTGATGACGATCTCGATGCTGTCGGCCGCGCCGGCCATGGCCTCGTCGATGGCGTTGTCCACCACCTCGTAGACCATATGGTGCAGCGCCTTGCCGTCGGTGCCGCCGATGTACATGCCTGGGCGGCGGCGCACGGCCTCCAGCCCCTCCAGCACGGTGATGTTGTTGGCGTCGTATTGTGCAGGCTGTGCAGTCTGATTATTCTGAACCACAGGCGATACTCCTTGAGCCGGATTGACAGACCCGGATTGTCATACGTGAGTTATAACGATTGAGCCGAAGACTTCTGAAGTCGTTGCCGCTGCGTAACTCTCCAGCCACCGGCGTCCGGGGCCTGCAGTAGCCCGGTGACTTCATAAACCGGTTCGCTGGCGAGCGGGGGCATCAGTGTTCGAGGCCGCCAACCAGCGCATACAGCGGTCTTGATAGAAGATCAGACGCGCTGCTGTAAGGCCGGTGATCAGCACGGCATTGCCCAGGATCACTGCTGCCACGCCTAGCGGGCCAAACAGCGCCAGTCGCTGCCAGATCAGGCCGAAGCCCCACAGGATCAAGGTCAGCAGCAACACCAGCCCCAGCGTCGACCAAAAGTTGCGCGAGACTACGTTGAAACTGCGCCACATAGCCTGCCAGAGACCGACGCCGTCGCTGACCATGGCTGCCAGCACGAAGTAGAGCAGGATGTAGATTACCACACCCAGCCAGCCTAGCAGCAGCGCTGCCATGCTGGCCACACCTACTGCGGCTTGCGGCGCTAAGAGAAAGATCGGCGTCAAAAGCAGCGACAGCAGCAGACTGCTCAACACCAGCAGGGCCAGCATGAGCAAGCCCAACAGCGTCGCGAAGATAAATGTACGCAGGGCTCGACGCAGCCAGAAGCCCGCCGAGGGTCGCGTCTGCGCAGGATGCTCTGTTGCCGGGGGCGCGCCTGCATCGGCAACGGCTGGTGGCAGCGCGGGCAACTGGGAGGCCACAGCGGCCAGGAACAGGCTGCCCAAGGCCATACCCAGCAGCAAAATCAACGGCGCCCACAGCAACAACGCCCCAGCCGATGTGTCGATAATCCCAGGCGCCTGGCCCAGCCGGGCAGGGTCTGACAATCCGGGCATAGCTGTGCTCAACCAGGTGGGGTTATTGTCCACCAGCCACCACAGGTTGAAGTTGCTGCCGGCCGCCGTCAGAAACTGACGGTATGGCTCGACCATCTGCGTCATCTCCGGCGGCAGATTCTCAGGCGCCAGCAAGCGCAGCAGACTGTCGGCCAGCGGCTGGATTGACCAACGCGGCCCCAGCCACAGCCATAAGTCCAGCAGAACCAGCGGCAGGATCAGCCAGGGGCGGCGCTGAACGATTTTGAATCCGCTGGACAGCGTATCGATCAGTCCCAAGGGGACCTCCATCTTTGAGCGTTTCAAAAGCCGCGCTCATGCCGTTGGCAACAAATCAGGCGACACTTGAAGCGCCAAGAGCCTGAAGCCGGCCACCGTGGCTCCGGTACAAGTGTCGCCCGAAACAGGCAAGGGCAGAGGCAGTCACGCCGTCAGTATACCATATTTGGCCCATTTTCACCAGAAACGAACGGGCCAACGCACAAGTTTTCAAACACATGTTCTGCTTTTTGCGCGCATTGCGCCGGCCAGTTCCGCACAGCCGCTTGCATGGTGCGACAAAAGTGTCGAGGCGCAGGCGCTGACTGCCGCGCTCGATTCGGACCTTTGCTCACCGGGGAAGCGCCGCCAAAGTGTTGGGAATCTGTAGGCATGAGAAGTCCTGTGGTTCTCACCTTGACGCGCCTCTGGCGACGCGGTACAATCCGCCTGCGCCTCAACAGCAACATTTGCGCACTCTCTGCCGGTTCTGCGCCGTAACTGTCGCGAGGTTCCCAGTGCCTATCATCACTCTCACCACTGACTTTGGCCTGTCCGATAGCTATGTGGCCGCCATGAAGGGCGTGCTCCTGAGCATCGCGCCGCAGGCCACGGTGGTCGACATCACCCACCAGATTGCCCCGCAGAACGTGCGCGAGGCGGCCTACGTGCTGGCCACAGCCCTGCCCTACTTTCCGCCGGGCACGGTTCACGTCGCCATTGTCGATCCTGGGGTGGGCAGCGCGCGCCGGCCGATGGCGGCGCAGGTAAGCAACTATACCCTGGTCGGCCCCGACAACGGCGTGTTCACCTATGCCCTGCCGGCCGGCCAGCCGGCGGCCTGCGTCCATCTGGACAACCCGGCCTACTGGCTGCCCCACGTCAGCCGCACCTTCCACGGCCGCGACATCTTCGCGCCGGTGGCGGCCCATCTGGCGCTGGGAACCCCGCTCCAGGCCCTGGGCGCGCCCATCGACGACCCTGTTCGCTTCACCGTGCAGCCCCCGCAGCGCGAGCTGGGCGGCAGCCTGCGCGGCCAGATCGTCCACGTCGACCGCTTCGGCAACCTGGTCAGCAACATCCCTGGCGATTGGCTGGCCGGCCGGTTCTGGACCGTGCGCATCGCCGGCCAGCAAGTCGTCGGCCCCAGCCTGACCTACGCCGAGGCCGCGCCGGGCCAGCTTCTGTCGCTGGTCAGCAGCGATGGCACGCTGGAGGTGGCCGTGCGCGATGGCAGCGCCGCTGCGCGGCTGGGCGTGGCGGCCGGTGAACCTATCGTTGCGGCTCCGCATGGAATGGCAGGTGACGTGTAATACGTAACGAGTGACACGTAATCGGAGACGCCATGCGCGATTCCGGGTTACGCAGTACTCGTTACGCATCACTTCGGATCGCCATCGACAACCAACCAAGCTCACAACCCACAGCCCGGAGATCTCCCCATGGAACAATTTATCATCGAAGGGGGCCATTCCCTCAACGGCGAGGTGACCCCCAGCGGCAACAAGAACGCCGCTCTGCCGCTGCTGGCAGCCTGTTTGCTCACCGACGAGCCTCTCACCCTGCACAACGTGCCGCGCATCGGCGACATCGAAACCCAGATCGAGCTGCTGGTCGAGCTGGGCGTCGCCGCCTCGTGGCAGGATCAGCACACGCTGACCCTGCACGCCCACACCTTGCGCCACACCACCCCCGATCCCGACCTGTTCCGCCGTACCCGCGGCTCGATCACCCTGATCGGACCCATGATCGCGCGCGCCGGCTCGATCCATCTGCCCCTGCCGGGCGGCGACAAGATCGGCCGGCGGCGCATCGACACCCACCTGCTGGCCCTGGAGGCCATGGGCGCCGAGGCCAGCCACAACGGCGGCTTCGCGCTGCAAGCCAGCCGGCTGCATGGCGCCGATATCCTGTTGGACGAGGCCAGCGTCACCGCCACCGAGAACGCCGTCATGGCCGCAGCCCTGGCTCAGGGGACGACCATCATCCGCAACGCAGCGTCGGAGCCGCACGTGCAGGACCTGTGCCTGTGCATCAACGGCATGGGCGGCAAGATCAGCGGCATCGGCAGCAACATCCTGGTGGTCGAGGGCGTGCCCAAGCTGCACGGCGGCCAGTGGACCATCTGCCCCGACCACATCGAGATCGGCAGCTACATCGGCCTCGGCGCGGTGACGCGCGGCGAGGTGCGCATTCGCGGCGTCAACCGTGAGCACCTGCGCATGGTCGATATGGTCTTTCGCCAGCGCCTGGGGGTGCGCATGCACTACGAGGGCGACACCCTGGTGGTAGAGGATGAGCAGCATCTGGCCATTCAGCCCGACGTGGGCGGCGCGGTGCCGACCATCGACAACGCGCCCTGGCCGGCCTTCCCGGCCGACGTGTTGAGCATCGCCCTGGTGACGGCCACCCAAGCCCAGGGCACGGTGCTGATCCACGACAAGATGTTCGAGAGTCGCCTGTTCTTCACCGACAAGTTGATCACCATGGGCGCGCAGATCATCCTCTGCGACCCGCATCGCGCCGTGGTGGTCGGGCCGGCCACGCTGCGCGGCAGCACCGTGGTCAGCCCCGACATTCGCGCTGGCATGGCGCTGGTCATCGCCGCGCTGTGCGCCGAAGGGGTCAGCGAGATCGGCAACATCGGCCAGATCGATCGCGGCTATGAGCAGTTGGAGAAGAAGCTGCTCGGCCTGGGCGCGCACATCGAGCGGCGCAGCAACTGATCGCAGCAGTACGGCGCCATGCTCACGCCAAGACGCTAAGAGCGCCAAGAAATCGGCTCTGCTTTGCGGTCTTTGCGCCTTTGCGTGGGCTAGAATCTGCACATTGCGCGTTGCGGCGAGCCATGCTATAATGCCGCCCCAGATTACCAGACGAGGATAGGCATGGATATAGATCAACTGAGCCAGATGGTTACCTGGCTGGACGAAGAACATCGGCGTGGCCGCGGGGAAATCGCCAAGCTGCAACAGCGCATCGAGGGCCAGGCGACTGAAATTGTCGAGCAGTCCCGGCGCATCCAGGAGTTGGAGGGCCAGTTGGCCAGCACCCAGGCCCAACTGGTGCGTTTCAGCCAGGTGGATGATGCCATGCAGCAGCTCAAGAATGAGCTGGTACTGATGCTGCAACGCCAGGAGGAGCAGCGCCTGGCCGACCAGCGTGAGAGCGAGCGGCTGCGCGGCGCGGAGCGCGAGGCGGCCGCGCGCGGCCTGTCAGAAGTACGCAAGGAGCTGCCGCGCTTCAGCCGCATCGAAGAGGAACTGCAGCAGCGCAAGGCGGAAGACCAACGGCTGAGTGAAATTGTGATGGCGGTGCGCCAGCAGGTCAACAACATCAACAAGGACATCGACGAGCGTACCCGCAGCCTGCCCTTTATCATGGAGCAGCGCGCCCAGGACAACAAGCGGATTGCTCAGTTGCAACAGGAGACCGTGGAGTTGTTCAAGCGCAGCGAGGCCGTGTTTGGCAAGGTGCCGCCTTTGGAAGCTGCCATTCAACGGGTGGAACGGGCCGTAGCCGCAGTGCAGCCTGTGCCCGATCAGATGCGCAACGAGGTGGCCAGCTTTGTCGAGAGCCAGAAGCTGGCAGACGTAGAGCGCACCCGCCAACTGGCCAACTGGCAGCAGGAGTTTGAGCAACAGCGCGATCTGATGGCCGAGCAGCAGAAGCGGGTTCAGGGCTTTGATACCCACATCAACGACAGCCGGCGCATCTTGCAGAGCTTGCAAGGCTTCGAGGAGAGCATCCGCCGCGACCAGCACCAGGTGGCCGAGCTGCAGCGCCTGGCCGAGGAGCGCCAGCGCAAGGAGCTGGACGCGTTCCTGAGCGAGGACGAGAAGCGCTGGAAGAAGCAGACCCTGGAGTGGGATCACCGCTGGGCCGAGCAGGACAAGGTCAACCGCGACCTGGCTGTGGGCTTCCCGCCGCTGCGTAAGGACATCGAAACATTGCGTGGGCTGATCCGCCAGCTCTGGCGGCTGCAAGAGACCTACGCCGCGCACCGCCTGCAAGAGGCGCAGCGCTGGCTGGGCTCCCTGGAAAGCGCCCTGGGCGACCTGCCCAAGGACGGCAAGCAAGCATAGAGGTTGGTGAGACGGCTGCGGGCGGCCTGGAAGGCCCGCAGCCGTTTTTGTTTCTCCGCTCAGGCTGGAATCGGCGCCCCATAGCAGCGCCGGCGTCAGCCCCATTACAACAAACGCCGGTAACTGCTCAGCCGGCCGGTCAGAAACCGGGTTTTTCTCGTTGGGCAATGATTTCTGAGCTTGCAAACGCATTGCTCGGGGCTATGATAGCCGCTTCCGCAGCAAAAACCCGGTTTCTCTAAGCCCAGCCTGAGCAGTAACAAACGCCGAATGTTTCTCGGCGGGGTTCCGTAACAACCGAGCTGGCCAGCCGATGCGAAGCGGTGTCGTGGGATCGGCCTGCCAGACAGCTTTGTGGAGGTGGGATCATGTCGTCTTGTCGTGCATCGTATCGTTCCTGGATCGCCGGCCTGCTGACAGCCGGCAGTGTTCTGCTGCTCGTTCTCGGCCCACAGATCGCGCGTGGCGCAGGGGTGCTGCCTGCGGCTGCTCAGAGCAGCTATCCTGGCGGCGTTGTCCTCAACGAGTTAATGCCACAGCCGGTGTATGACTGGAACGGCGATGGGGTGACGGGCGGCAACAACGACGAATACATCGAGCTTTATAACGCCAACCCTTTCGACGTGGACATCAGCGGGTGGAAGCTGGACGCTGGCGAGAGCAGCGGCTTGCCGCCCTATGCGCTGCCTCCTGGTACAGTGCTGCGCGCGCAGCGTCATTTGGTGCTGTGGGGTGTCCAAACAGGCCTTGAGTTGGACGACAGCAGCGGCGCGGTGCGCCTGTTGACGCCGGACGATGTCCCTGTTGAGAGCTTCAGCTACACCCAGACCCAAGCGGATGGGGCCTTCAGCAAAACAGTCGATGGCGGCAACCAGTGGACGGCTGATTACCCACCCTCGCCAGGCGCCGCCAATCAGCCGCCAGGGCCAGCCACCGCCACGCCCACGCCCACTGCGACTCCTTCGCCCACCCCCGCGCCGCTTGTCATCCACCTCAACGAGTTCATGCCCAACCCCGAGGCCGACTGGAACGACGACGGCATTTTCGGCGACGCCAACGACGAGTACATCGAGCTGTATAATCCCAACGATTTTGCCGTTGATTTGGGCGGCTGGCGCGTGGATGACATACCCAACGGCGGCTCGTCGCCTTACACCTTGCCTGCTGGCACGACGATCCAGGCGCATGGCTTCCTGGCGCTGTGGAGCCGGGATACTCGCATTGCGCTCAACAACAGCGGCGGCGACATGGTGCGTCTGCTGCGGCCCGACGGTGTTGAGGTCGAGAGCTACAGCTACACCGCTGCGCCGGCTGACGTGGCCTACAGCAAAACGGTGGATGGCGGCAGCGATTGGACCATGACCTACCCGCCCTCGCCGGGCGCTTCCAACCAACCCGCGCCGCCCCCAACCCCCACCCACACGGCCACCCCGGCCGTCTATCCCACCGGCCTCAGCCTGAACGAGTTCATGCCCAATCCGGAGGCCGACTGGAACAACGACGGCATTCTGGGCGACGGCAACGACGAGTACATCGAGATCTACAACGCCAACGACTTTGCCGTGGACATCGGTGGGTGGATGCTGGACGACGTGGCTAACGGCGGATCAGCGCCCTACACCCTGCCGGCCGGCGCCTGGATCGAGTCGCAGTCCCATCTGGTGCTGTGGAGCCGGGACACCGGCATCGCGCTCAACAACAGCGGCGGCGACTGGGCGCGGCTGCTGCGGCCGGACGGGGTGGAGGTCGAAAGCCACTTCTACACGGCTGCGCCGGCTGACGTGAGTTACAGTAAGACCGTGGACGGCGGCGCAGAATGGACCATGGCCTACCCGCCGTCGCCTGGCGCATCCAACCAGCCGCCGGCCTGGACAGCCACGCCCACGATTACGCCAACGGCCACACCTACGCCCACGCCAACGGCGACGCCATCGCCCACATCTGCAACGACGCCCGCCGCCTCGCCTACGCCCTACCCGGAAGGCGTCAGCCTGAACGAGTTTATGCCTAACCCGGAGGCCGACTGGAACGACGACGGCATCCTGGGGGACACTAACGACGAGTACATCGAGCTGTACAACGCCAACGACTTCGCTGTGGACCTGAGCGGCTGGCAACTGGACGACATCGCCAGCGGCGGCTCGTCCCCCTACACCCTGCCGGCCGGCACAGTGATCGAAGCGCAGGGCTTCCTGGTGTTCTGGAGCCGGGACACGCGCATCGCCCTCAACAACAGCGGCGGCGATGCAGCGCGTCTGCTGACGCCCGACGGCGTGGAGGTGGAGAGCCACAGCTACACCGCCGCGCCGGCTGACGTGGCCTACAGCAAAACAGAGGATGGCGGCGACCAGTGGACGATGACCCACCCGCCCTCGCCTGGCGCATCCAACCAACCGGCCCCAACGCCGACTGCGACGCCAACAGCCACCCCCGGCGTCTATCCTGATGGCATCAGCCTCAACGAATTCATGCCCGACCCCGCCTCCGATTGGGACGGCAACGGCACGGCTGATCTGAACGACGAATATATCGAGCTGTACAACGCCAACGACTTTGCCGTCGATCTCAGCGGCTGGCGCCTGGACGACGTAGACGATGGCTTTGGCCAGCTTCGCTCGCCCTTCACGCCCAGCGGCAGCCCGCCTTACATCCTGCCCACCGGCACAATCATTGAGGCGCGCGGCTTTCTGCTGGTTTTTCGCAGCCAGAGCGGCATTGCGCTCAACAACGACGGCGACTGGGTGCGCCTGCTGCGGCCTGATGGGGCAGTCGTCGAGCAGGTCGAATATCCCAGCAGCCGCGACGATGAGGCTTACAGCAAGACTGTGGACGGCGGTAGCCAGTGGACGCGCAGTTATCCGCCTTCGCCCGGCGCGCCCAACCGGCCCGCCAACACTCCCACGGCCGCGCCTACCCCGACGGCCACGCCCACCGGCACGCCCGTGGTCTACCCTGACGGCATCGTGCTCAACGAGTTCATGCCCAACCCGGAGGCCGACTGGAACGAAGATGGCATCATTGGCGACGCCAACGACGAGTACATCGAGCTGTACAACGCCAACGACTTCCCCGTCAACCTGAGCGGCTGGCGGTTGGATGACATCGCCAACGGCGGCTCGTCCCCCTATACCTTGCCTGCTGGCGCGGTGATCGAGGCGCAAGGCTTCCTGGTGTTCTGGAGCCGGGACACAAACATCGCTCTCAACAACAGCGGCGGCGACAGCGTGCGCTTGCTGCGCCCCGACGGTGTGGAGGTGGAGAGCCACAGCTACACGGCCGCGCCGGCCGATGTGAGCTACAGCAAGACCGTGGACGGCGGCGACCAGTGGACGACGGACTATCCGCCCTCGCCTGGCGCATCCAACCAGCCGGCCGGCACGCCGACGCCCACGCCAACCCCGCTGCCGGTAGACTATCCCGAAGGCATCGTGCTCAACGAGTTCATGCCCAATCCCGAGGCTGACTGGAACGAAGACGGCATCCGGGGCGACGCCAACGACGAGTACATTGAGCTCTACAACGCCAACGATTTTGCCGTCGACCTGAGCGGCTGGCAGGTAGACGACGTCGCCGGCGGCGGCTCGTCCCCCTATACCTTGCCGGCTGGCGCGGTGATCGAGGCGCAAGGTTTCCTGGTGTTCTGGAGCCGCGACACGAACATCGCCCTCAACAACAGCGGCGGCGACAGCGTGCGGCTGCTGCGGCCCGACGGTGTGGAGGTGGAGAACCACCCCTACACAGCCGCGCCGGCCGACGTCAGCTACAGCAAGACCACAGATGGCGGCGACGAATGGACGATGAGCTACCCACCCTCGCCCGGCGCGTCCAACCAGGCTGCCAACACCCCTACGGCCACGCCTACCCCGACCGCCACGCCCACCGGTACGCCCGTGGTCTACCCTGATGGCATTGTGCTCAACGAGTTCATGCCCAACCCCGAGGCCGACTGGAACGGCGATGGCATCGTGGGCGACGCCAACGACGAGTACATCGAGCTCTACAACGCCAACGACTTCGCCGTCGACTTAAGCGGTTGGCAGGTGGACGATGTGGCGGGCGGTGGGTCGTCGCCCTACACCTTGCCGGCCGGCGCGGTGATCGAGGCGCAAGGCTTCCTAACCCTGTGGAGCCGGGACACGGCCATCGCCCTCAACAACAGCGGCGGCGACAGCGTGCGGCTGCTGCGGCCCGACGGCGTGGAGGTGGAGAACCACAGCTACACGGCCGCGCCGGCCGACGTCAGTTACAGCAAGACGGTGGACGGCGGCGACCAGTGGACGATGGCCTACCCGCCCTCGCCCGGCGCGTCCAACCAGGCCGCGACCCCGACGCCAACACCGACTGCCACGCTGACGGCTACGCCCGGCGTCTATCCTGATGGCGTCGGCCTGAACGAGTACATGCCCGACCCCGCCTCCGATTGGAACGGCGACGGCGCAGCCAACCAGGACGATGAGTACATCGAGCTATACAACGCCAACGACTTCGCGGTCGATCTGAGCGGCTGGCAGTTGGACGACGTGGCGAGCGGCGGCTCAGCGCCCTACACCCTGCCGCCCGGCGCGACCATCCCGGCCCGCGGCTTCCTGCTCTTCTTCCGCAGCCAGACCGGCATCGCCCTGAACAACGACGGCGACTGGGTGCGGCTGCTGCGGCCCGATGGCCTGGTGGTGGAGGAGACCCAGTACAGCAGCAGCCGCGACGATCAGGCCGCCAGTAAGACGGTGGACGGCGGCGCAGAGTGGACGCGCAGCTACCCGCCCACGCCCGGCGGCAGCAACACGCCCGGCGGCACGCCCACGCCGACGCCCACCGCGACGCCGCAACTGACGCCGACGCCGGTGGCCACCACCGTGCGGCTGAACGAGGTGCTGCCCTCGCCGCAGAACGTGGACTGGGACGGCAACGGCGTCCCAAGCTATCTGGACGAGTGGATCGAGTTGACAAATCTGGGCGAGGAGCCAGTCGATCTGGCCGGTTGGAAGCTGGCTGATGGCCAGCCAGCCAGCCATGAGCCAGACCGGACCTACATCCTGCCCTCTGGTCTTGTGCTGCCGGCCCAGGGCTATCTGGTGATCTACCGCGCTCAGAGCGGCTTGGCGCTGGACGCCAGCAGCGAACAGGTGCGCTTGCTCTACCCGGACAATAGTCTGGCCGACAGCATGAGCTACAATGTCTTCTCCGGCTATGACCAATCCTGGTGCCGACTGCCCGATGGCGTGGGCGAGTGGTCCCGCGACTGCATCGAAACGCCAGGCCAGGCCAACGCGGCCGACCCCAACAGCGGCGGCGGATCGGGCGGCGGCGGTGGAAGCAGTAGCGGCGGCGGGTCGGGCAGTGGACAGCCCTACGACCGCTTCAACTTCGACCTGGCGACCATCGCCCACGCCCGCAGCCTGCCCGACGGCACGCGGCTGACGCTGGAGGGCCAGGTGACGGCGCTGCCCAACGTCTTTGACGACCAGGAGATCTACATCCAGGATGCCACGGGCGGCATGCGGGTCTTCCTGCGTTCGGCCCAGTGGCCGCCGCTCAGCGAGGGGCAGTGGGTGCGAGTCAACGGCCGGCTGGGCACCTTCTACGAGGAGCGGCAGATCAGCCTGGTGCGCATCGACGACATCAAGACCATGCAGCCGGCCGCGCCGCCTGCGCCGCTGCCTATCCGCACGGGCGAGGTGGCCGAGGCCAACGAGGGCCGGCTGGTGCAGCTCAGCGGCCCCATCACCGGCTTCTGGAAGGAAACCACCCTCTATCTGGACGACGGCAGCGGCGAGGCGCGCATCACCATCCGGCCTGCGACCGGCATCCGCCGGCCCTACGTCAACATCGGCGAGGTGTGGACGGTGGTGGGCGTGGTCAGCCAGACCGAGAGCGGCTATCGCCTGCTGCCGCGCCGCGAGGCCGACTTGCAGCGCGGCCGGGCTGCCGCGGCCGGCCGCGCCAACGGGACAGCCTACAGCAACGGCGTGCAGGACGACACGGCCTGGAACCGCGCGCCCGTCTTCCTGCCCCTCACTGGTGCGGTGCTGACCGTGCGGCCGCCGGCGCTGGCGACTCTGTGGGATGCGTGGTTGTCAATCCGGTAGGGTGGTGGCGTGACGCGAAGAGATGCCATTTCTTCCGCAGAAATGGCATCTCTCGCGCCCTGGGCAGCCCGGAACGCGCCCTTTTGCCCTCCCACGGGTGAAATGGTACAATGGCGGCCACTATGGACTGGCCGTCAGCGGTAGGCGATGGAGCAATAGCGGGATATGACGGCCGGCATTCCCGCGAATTATTAGGTAGCTGGTTACTGCTCAGGCTGGGCTTAGAGGCTGTTTGAAAAGCCCCGGATCGGTGGTTGGAAACCCACCGGCTGACAGCACGAAGGCCCCTCAGGGCCTGGAATCCAGCGGCTGAGGCCGCTTCGTACTTTCAGCCAGATGGTTTCAACCTCTGATTCCGACGCTGCCGGGCTTTTTAAACAGCTCCTTAGAGAAACCGGGTTTTTGCTGCGGAAGCGGCTATCATAGCCCCGAGCAATGCGTTTGCAAACTCAGAAATCATTGCCCAACGAGAAAAACCCGGTTTCTGACCGGCCGGCTGAGCAGTTACGGTAGCCGGAACTCAACTGAGATGGCGTTTCTGCCTAACTTAGCGTGATGGAGTAAAAGTTGGATTTCGAAATGCGGCCAGCAATCACAGTCGCTGACCTCTTCTGCGGTGCAGGCGGGCTGGGGTTAGGATTTCGTGCTCAGGGCTTCAGTATCGTCTGGGCTGCCGATGCGTTCTTGCCTGCGGTAGAAACGTACCGGAGGAACATCGGGGACCATGTAGAAAATGTGAAGCTCAACTGGGACACGGTGCTGCCCCCATGCGACATCATCATCGGTGGTCCTCCCTGTCAGGGGTTCTCGTCAGCAGGCCTGCGGAAGCCTGGTGATGCCCGCAACACGCTGGTGGCGGTCTTCGCTCACCTCGTGGCAAGACATCGCCCAAAAGCGTTTGTTTTTGAAAACGTGGAAGGCTTCCTGACTGGTGAGGGAGGCCGTTGGGTTACCGATCTGCTCGATCCTCTTGTAAGTGCTGGCTACTGCATTCACCTTCGCAAAGTGAACGCCGCTAACTACGGGGTTCCACAACATCGCAAACGGGTGTTGGCAATTGCAGGTTTAGGATGGGACCCCGGGTTTCCGGAGCCGACCCACTGCGCCACAGGCGCGCCAGGGGCAGATCTCGTGGCGGGTAAGCTTCCATTGTGCGACAGCGTCGCCAAGGCTCTCGATGGCCTTCCAAATGCAGCATGCGATCCAGAAAGCGCGGTCGTTACCGATCATTTCTCTCGTCCGCCGAATGAGATGGACCGTCTTCGTTTCGAGGCACTCGGCATCGGCAAGACCATGAAGGACATTCCAGAGGAACTCTGGCACGAAACCTACCGCCGCCGCGCCTTCAGGAGGGTGATGGATGGGACCCCAACAGAACGCAGGGGGGGCGCACCTTCAGGACTACGGCGACTAGATCCGGACCTGCCGTCAAAGGCGATCACCAGCGGGGCCACTTCCGAGTTCGTACATCCGACTGCACATCGCAATCTGACACTTCGGGAGTGTGCGCGACTCCAGACGTTTCCCGATGACTTTGAATTTGCTGGTACTCAGGCGCAGCGAGCCCTGCTTATTGGCAATGCCGTACCGCCTCGTTTTGCAAATGCAATTGCCGCTCATCTTGCACATGCCTTCCGCGAGATTACAGATCGGAGATCGGACGCAGGGCTTAAGAGTTTTGTGCCCACGAACTCAAACGGCATGAGCCCAGCGCTTCAGAAGACCGTCGATGCGGTCGAGAGCAGCTACCGCGCCATCATTCGGTCCCAACAGCTCACGCTGTTCGCGGACACCGAGACCGCGCAAGTAGGACGGGACTAATGACAAACTACGAACTCACACTATCTCAGAAGACGCTTATTGAAAAGGCACGCAACGTTGGCAACAGCGAGATGGCAGTGCCTCTTTCTGAAGAGGTCTGCGCCTATCTCTGCGGCGTCGTAGTCAAAGACCTTAATCTCATCTCGCAAGTCCCCGAGGTACCTCAAGACCTGCCGCCGTTCTTCGAAACTTGGCCGGTTTCCTCTCTCACGTTGGCGAGGATTCCATTTGAGGACTTGGCAGCAAAGTTGTTCTCCCTCAAGCCGGACTCAGACACGTACTTCTCCTGCCTCGCAACACTGCACAAGAGCCGCCTAAAGTACGAACAAATCCTGCAGCGACAAGCCTTCCCAACCTTCGACCAGGTGGGTCCGCGCGGATTGCTTCAGTTCGGTAGCCTGCCATCCCCGGCACTCGCCGGAATGCTGTACTGGCGCAAGTGGCTTTACGACTTGGACAATCGCGCGGCTCAGGAGACTGGATACCTGTTCGAGCCGATTCTCGCAAATGCCATCGGCGGCACGCCGGTAAGTGCGAAGAGAAGCCCCGTGAAACGGCAGGGCGACCGAGGGAAGGGCCGCCAGGTCGATTGCGTGAAGCAGAAGTTGGCTTACGAATTCAAGATTCGTGTGACAATCGCAGCATCGGGCCAAGGCCGGTGGGGGGAAGAGCTTCAGTTCCCAATTGACTGTGTTGGGTCGGGGTTCACTCCCGTGCTTGTTGTACTTGATCCAACCCCCAACCCTAAGCTTACAGATTTGGTTAAGGCGTTCCACGACGTGGGCGGGCATGCGTTCGTTGGCGACTCAGCTTGGCAGCACCTTGAGTCCAAGGCCGGACCTGTGATGAGCGTGTTTCTGGAACGATACGTCCGAGAACCGCTTGCGGCGCTACTGAATGACGCGTCCGACCCTTTGCCGCCGATGACGGTGCGGATGGCCGACGGGGGGCACGTCGAGTTTGAGGTTGGCAACGATAAGCTCCGAATTGAGCGTACCGACGAGCTTGTCGATGCCGATCAAGAAGACATGCCCGATGATGTTTCTGACTGACGCTACGCGCTCAACGCTCTGAAATGGGAACAAATGACCGGAGAGACTAGGAAAGCAACTACAGGCCTCGGAAGGCCGGCTAACAACAGCATGCAGTGGACGGCGCTGCGCGCCGCGGCTGAAGCGGAACATTAGCCCGAAATGCCATCAAAGAAACCCAAGGAAGCCAATCACGCCATGGAAAGCAAGTCGTTGAACCAAGGCCTGCACGCCGCGTCGGCAAACAAGAAGTTATTGGCAGTTCGGGTATTCGATGACAAGGTAAAGCAAGTCGCCTACACTCAGCAGACGCAAGCAGCCCAGGGCAAGGGCAAGTCCAACTGCCCGCTCTGCGCGGTCGGGGACACCGCGAACAAGAGCAGAATCTACAAGTTCAACGAAATGGACGCCGACCACGTCTCGGCATGGAGCAAAGGCGGCGAAAGTACAGCCAGGAACTGCCAGATGCTCTGCACTACCCACAACCGGGCCAAAGGTAATCGATAGGAACTTGATGCAAAACGCACTGGTCATAGGTGGGGCGGGATTTCTTGGCGCTGCCCTGGCTTCGGAGCTGAAAAACCGCGGCGTGAGCGTTCGCGCCTTTGACAATTGTGTACGTGGCCAACGTAGTGCATGCCCACATCCTGGCCGCTGAGGCGCTGGCTGGCCCAGCCGCCGGGCAGGCGTACTTCATTGGCGACCACCCGGCAGGGAACTTCTTCGATTTCTTCACACCTTACCTGGCCGCGTTCGGGTTCCCGCCGGCGAGGAGGCGCATCCCCTACCGTGTGGCCTATTGGCTGGCGATCGTGATGGAAACGGCCGCCCGGCGGGGAATCGGCCCGTCGACCCCAACGCTCACGCGCTATGTGGTCGCTTCCACCTGCGTTGACTTCTTCTTCTCGCACGATAAGGCCGCGCGCGCGCTGGGTTATCAACCGGTCGTCTCGTTTGAGCAAGCCCAGGCCGAGACACTGGCCTGGCTGCAGGCAGAAGAAGAGTCAGGTGAGCCGTGAGGCCGGCGCTTGTTGATGGCTGATTGCCCATGGCGGGCGGATTGGGAAATCACACCTCGTCCTGTGCGCTTGCCAGGCGGGATTGCTGTTGACCTTTTTGGCCCGCAATGTTACACTTGCCTTCGTGCGGCGGTATTCATTCTGAACAACCGCCGATCTTTAATGATGACTGGCTTTGCATGAAGAGGCGCCTGCTTGGTGACAGCATGCCCCGTAGATTTCTCATTCCGTTCGCTGGTAAGAGGTACCCGCATGTTTGACTGGTTACGGAAGCGACATGCACAAGTGCCGGCGGTTATCGATGACGCCCGAAAAGGGGCAGAGTGGATCGCCAAGGCGCTTTCCAGTTCCGGCTACCACGCCGATTTTTCGATTGAGAGCCTTCGCGAAATCGATCGGTTTTTCGATGAACATGCGCAAAACGGACAAGCCATCCCCGGGGGTCTGCTTGCGGAACAGCTTGGCTCCCGCATCTTCGCAATCGGCTCATACGTTGGCGAGGTCATCATTCGTGCTTACAACGGGAAGTGGCAAGGGGACGACAATGATCCAGAAGCCGAAATGAACATCGCCGTTGTCTTGGCCAGCGGAGCGGTCATGTGGCCCGTGCAACGGGTTGCTAACCGGTTCAAGAACGGGCCTGAAGATGGTATCTACGTCTACGGAATCGTCGCCAACCAATAACACCGGTGAACGAAGCCGTAAACCGAACAGGACGGCTAATGTTAGGAAGAGAACCGGCGCTCTGCACCCTGAACGACGGTACATGATGGTGGCTGGCTTTGCCAATCGAGTTGTCTCTTGGCTGCCAGCGCACCACATGAATCTCTTGATCCGTTAGCCGGTTTAGGCGCTTGGGCACCGACATCACAAGGAGGATAGGGCTTCATGATCCGAGTTCTACTGACCGGCATGTCCGGAACCGGAAAATCATCGATCACGCAGAAACTCGGTGAATTCGGGTACATGGCGGTGGATCTCGACTCAGAAGAGTGGTCGCACTGGGTCGACATCGCCGGCAATCCGACGGGATCCCGTGTTGGCAAGGACTGGGTGTGGAGGGAGGACGCGGTTCAGGATCTTCTCGCAGACGAGGCTGCCGACTGGCTCTTCGTGAGTGGTTGTGCAGCGAATATGGGAGAGTTCCTGCCGCAGTTCGATCATGTGATCCTGCTAAGTGCGCCTGCCGAAGTACTCCTCGACCGGCTGACCACGCGAACGGGGAATCCATACGGGAAGGACCCCGCAGAAGCAGCCGCTGTCCTGAGCAACATCTCCGAGATTGAGCCTTTGTTGCGAAAGGTTGCAGATCATGAGATTGACGCCAGCATCGCTTTGCAGGAAGTCGTCACAATGGTACTCCAAACCGCGGGGTGTCCGGGTCACAGAGAAGATGACCAATTGTCCAATCGGCCGGGCTAACGAGTGCTTGCAGGCGACGAACTCGCGGTCATAATCCCCAACAGAAGGAGCACCAATGTCCAAGTACCTGATTTCCTTTCCCAGCGCGGCGATGGACGTGCCCGACGGCGAGTGGGAGGCGGTGGGCCGTGACGCACATGCCGTGATCGATGAGGCAAAGGCTGCCGGCGTCTACGTCTTCGGCGGCGGCATCGACGCGGACGTGCCACCTGTGCTCGTCTCGGCCGACGGCGCGGTCGCCGAGGGCGGCTATCCGTGGGCGCCCCCGCTCGACGGCGGCTTCACCGTGCTCGAACTGCCCTCGCGCGAGGAGGCGGTCGCGTGGGCCGCGCGCATCGCCAGGGCCTGCCGCTGCGACCAGGAGTTGCGCGTCTTCCAGTTCGACCCGCAGTCATAAGGCATACAGAAAGGATTTGATATGCGCCCACAGCTTGAACGACGTATCGCCGAGTTAAAGTCCGAATACGAAGCCGGCCAAAAAATGCTGGCTGATCTGGAGACCAAAAAGGCCGATCTGCAAACCACCCTGCAGCGCATCAGCGGCGCCATTCAAGTGCTCGAAGAATTGTTGGCAGAGGAGACAGAAGAAGAGACTCCTCAGCTATGAACCAAACAGAGCGCACTCAGCTTTTCGACAGATGGGCCGAGACCCATGATCGCGCCGTACCATTGGCTGACGGCGATTGGAGATAATGGCATGGCAACAATACGCGCAGGCAACAAGACAGTCCTGCTGGTGGTCGATGTGCAGGTCGGCGTGGTGAGCGAGGCGTGGGATGCCCCCCGCATCGTCAGGAATGTGGCGCGCGCCGTCCAGCGGGCGCGCCTTCGTGGCGCGCCCGTGATCTGGGTGCAGCATTCGGACGAGGAGTTGGTGTACGGCAGCGAGGCGTGGCAGTGGGCGCCGGAACTCACGCCGGCCGCGGACGAGCCGGTGATCCACAAGCGCTTCAACTCCTCGTTCGAGCAGACCACCCTGGAAGAGGAGCTGGCCCGGCTCAGCGCAACCCACGTGGTGCTGGCCGGCGCCGCCACCAACTGGTGCATCCGCGCCACAGCCTACGGCGCGCTGGATCGCGGCTACGACCTGACCCTCCTCAAGGACGCCCACACCACCGGCGCCATGGAGTTCGACGACGGCATGCGCATCGAGGCGGAGAGCATCATCCGCGACCTCAACGTTGCCATGACCTGGCTAAGCTACCCTGGCCGCGCCAACCGCATCGCCACGGCCGAGGAAGTCGATTTCGCTGCCACCAACGGAGTGCTCCCATGAACCCTACCGACACCCTCACCACCCTCTTCCGTCACAACCTGTGGGCCAACGAGCGCCTCATCGAGCTGTGCGCCGGGCTGAGCGACGAACAACTGGACGCCACGCTGCTGGGCACGTTCGGCTCGATCCGCGACACCTTGCAGCATATCGTCAGCGCCGAGCGCTCCTATTTCTCCCGCATCAGCACCGGCCGGCCGTACCGCCATCCCGCCGATGCGCCGCCGCTGACCCTGGCCGAGATGCTCGCATGGACGCGCGCCAGCGGCGCCGGCCTGGTCGACTGGGCGCCCCAGGTGCAGGCCGGCGACGTGGTAGAGATCGACTGGGACGGCGTGCTGCGCGACGTGCCCAAGACAATCCTGCTCACCCAGGCCATCAACCATGCCACCGAGCACCGCGCCCAGGTCATGGCCATTCTGACGCAACTGGGCATCGAGCCGCCGGAGCTGGATAGTTGGGCGTACTTCGATGAGCTAGAGCGTTAAGGGCCTGCCCTCCATCCTTCAGAGATGACATTTCTGCGGAAGAAATGTCATCTCTCACTCTCATCCCCGGCAAACCCATTCCCCGCAGTTTGACTCCTTCTATCTCCCCGGCTACACTGCAAGCCAACAACGGGAACCATCCCATCTTCGCAGGCCGTCTCCTCCTGCGAACAAATCCCACTCGCCCTGCATGTAACCCGCAGGCGTCAAGGAATACGACGTGCCTTCCGATGTAGCGAACCCTGCCAGCGCAGTCCCGGCTGGGCGCAGCAGGACCCCAACCTACGGTGTGTCCACCGAGGAATTGATCAGGCGTCACCAGGCCGGCCAGCCAGCGGCCTTTGACGCGCTGTTCGAGCGCTACAAGGACTATGTGTACCGCGTGGCCTACATGACGTTGCGCAACAGCGACGACGCCGAAGAGGCCACGCAGGAGACTTTCATGGACGTGCTGCGCGGCCTGAGAAGCTATGACGTGGACGGCGCGGCCCGCTTCGAGACCTGGGTCTACCGGGTGACGGTCAACCGCTGCAAGACGCGGCTGCGCAAAAAACGCCTGCCCTCGGCCGACTGGGACGAGATGGAAGAGCGCCTGGAGCGCATGCCGGCCGAGGCTGAGCCGTCTGACGGCTCGATGACCGGCCACGTGGCTGGCAATCCAGAGGACCTGGCCCTGCGTCAGGAGGACAAAGTCCGCCTGTGGGCCGCGGTCAACCAGTTGAGCGACGTGCATCGTGAAGTGGTGCTGATGCGCTACGGCCAGGAGTTTTCGTATGAGGAGATCGCAGACGCCTTGCAGATCAACATCGGCACCGTCAAGTCGCGGCTCTTCAATGCGCACAAGAAGTTACAGGAGATTCTGACAACGCAAGCACCCGACCTGGGCCGGCGTCGTTCGGCAGCGCAGATGATGATGCTTTTGCTGACACTGCGCTGACGGGCTCGGTCGGAGACCGGCCCGAGCGATACATTCATTTATGACTCACATCGAACTAGACCTGCTGGCTTACCTGGATGGTGAGCTGAGCCCGGCGGAGATGCAGGCCGCCGAGGCGCATATCGCTGACTGCCCGGCCTGCGCGGCTGAGCTGGTGGACCTCCAGCGGCTGCGGGTGGGCCTGAGCACAGTTGTGCCGGTGGTCTATAACTCGGTCCATCTGTCTGCGGCCGCGGAAGCGCGCATGCGCAGCGCTTTGCTGGCTCAACGCAACCGTAAAGAGAGCAGCCTGGCCGGCCTGTGGGCCGCGCTGCTGGCCGGGTTGCGCCCCCTGAGCAAGGCAGCTATCCCGCTGGTGGCCGTTTTCTTCTTTGGCATGGTGCTCAGCGCAACCCGGCTCCCGGCGCAGAACAGCGCCCAGCAGACCCTGGTGCTGGGCCAGGACACCCTGGCGCCCGGCAGCCAGGCCGCGCTGCGCGTGGTGGTCAATAACCCAGCCGATAACCAACCAGTCGCCGATGCCAGCGTGGCCGTGCAGATGCGCCAGGCCGGCCTGGCCCGCACCGTCTTCCAGGGCCGCACCGACGCCACCGGCTCGGCGCCGGTGCAGTTCGACGTGCCGGCCGACTGGGAGGGCAACGCCGAGTTGATCGTGTCCACCCAGAGCGATCTGGGCCAGGACGAAGTCGTCGCGCCCGTGCTGTTGCAGCGCTCTTACCGCCTGCTGCTGAGCAGCGACAAGCCGGTTTACCAGCCGGGTGAGACCATCCATCTGCGCACGCTGGCCCTGGGCACGGTGGACGAGACCCCGGCCTCTGGCGCGGTCACGCGCTTCGAGGTCTTCGACGCGGCCGGCCGGCAGATCCTGTCGCAGCAGCAGATGTCGTCGGAGTTTGGCATCGCCGCCACCAGCCTGCCCCTGGCCGTCGACACCCCGTTAGGCCAGTACCAACTGCGCGCCACGCTGGGCGATACGGTGTCGGAGCTGAGCGTGACCCTGGGCCAGGCGCCGCTGCCCACCTTCCTGGTCGATGTGAAGACCGACGCCCCGTACTACCTGCCTGGCGACCTGCTGACCGGCCAGGTTAGCGCCAGCTATTTCTTCGGCAAGCCCGTGGCCGGCGGCCAGGTCGCCTTGCGCCTGGTGGGCATACGCCTGGAGCAAGACCCCACTGCCGGCGAAGTGTTGCTGTTTACTGAGGAATTGCTGGGGGAGAGCAACGCTGACGGCCTGTTCGCCTTCCAGTTCCAGTTGCCTGACCTGGCAGAGGACGCGTTTGGCCCTGGCGGCGTCATCGATTTGGCGCTGGAGGCCACCGTGGTCGACGTTACCGGCGATGCCCAGTTTGGCTGGCAGGCGCTGACCCTGGCGCGCGAGCCGATCCTGATCGACGTGACGCCGGAGGATGGCACGCTGCGCGCGGGCGTCGAGAACATCCTCTACGTGCTGACCAGCTATCCTGACGGCCGGCCGGCCCCCACAGCGCTCCAGGTGCAGATCGGCTCCGGCGCGCTGATCACGGAAGACACCAACGACTTCGGCGTGGCCCAGGTGCGCTATACCCCGCGGGCCGGCGCAGAAGGCGACCGCGCGGTCGTCGTCACCGCCACGGACGCGGCCGGCCGCACCGGCTCGACCTCGCTGGTCCTGCCCCTGGACGAAGCTCAGGAAACGCTGCTGCTGCGCACCGATCGCGCGCTGTATCAGGTGGGCGACACCCTGGCTGTGGAGGCCATCGCCACCGGCAGCGGCCCGGCGGTCTACGTGGACGTGATCAAGGGCGGCCAGACGCTGCTCACCCAGTCGGCGCTGATCCAGGACGGCAAGGCGACGCTGGCTATCGACCTGACGCCGGCGTTGGTCGGCGCGCTGGAGCTGAACGCCTACCAGCTTACGGGCGAGAACAACGTCCTGCGGGACACCCGCGTGGCTTTGGTGGATGCGCCCGAAGACGTGCAGGTGCAGCTTGCCACCGACCGGGTAGAGTATCGCCCCGGCCAGCAAGCCGAGCTTAGCGTCAGGACGACGGCCGATGGAGAGGGCGTGCAGACGGCTGTCGGGCTGGCGGTGGTCAACGAGGCAGTTTACGGCCAGCGCGCTTATCAACCCGGCTTTACCCGCGCCTTCTTCTTGCTGGATCAGGAGCTGTCAGACAGCGGTATAGCTCTGCCAGAGGGCGACGATGTTGCGGCCGAGGAGCTCAGGCAGCTACGGGCGGCGCAGCAATTGACAGCCCAGGCCAGTTGGGCCAACTATGCTGGCCGGCAGTATAGCCTGTCGGCCCAGTCCATCGATCAGGCCAGCGACAGCGCGTCCAACGCTGCCCGCCAGCAGGCCTTCAGCCAGATCAGCCGCGGCCTCAGCCTGGCGCTGGTGCTGGCTGCGCTGCTGGCTGCCGCCATTGTGCTGCTAGGACTGCGGCGCAGCGGTGTGCTGGGCGGGGCGCTGGGCCGTCTGTTGCTGACCCTGCTGGTGTTGGCGGTGCTGGGCGCAGGGCTGATCGCCCTGACCCAAATGCTGCTGGACAACCTGTCGAGCCAGGGTGACTGGCTGCTGCTGGCTGCGGCTGGCGGGCTATGGCTGGCTCTGCTGATCGCCCTTCTGGTCTACGGCTGGCGGCAGCGTGATCAGCGCCTGCAATACGTGGCCCTGTTGCTGCTGGCCTATATGGCGTTGTTGGCGCTGTTGGCCTTTGCAGCCGGCCAGGGCGCCACGCTGTCGCCGGCCTGGCTGGTGGCGCTGGCGTTGAGCTTTGGCGTGCTGCTGGCGACTATGCTGCTCTTCGGCTGGGGCTTGCGCATGGAGGGCCAGAAGCGGGCCGGGCTGGGCATGCTGCTGCTGGCCTTGCTGGTTATGCCGCTGACGGCGGCCCTCAACACGGTCGATTTCCGCGGCGCAGAGCTGATTCAGCGGGTCACTGCGCCAATGGTCTATGGGCTGGGCAACGGTCTGTTGACGGCCTGCGCCGCGCCGCCGGCAGCTCCCCAGAGCCAGGGGTTGGCAGCGCAGCCGGCCGCCGGTGATATGGCCGCGCCGGCTGCTGCTCCTGCCCCGCCGCCCGTCTTTGAATCTGCCGCCGCGCCGGCTGAGCTGGCCGCAGAGGCGCAGCCAATGGTGGAAGAAACACTTGGTGGGCAGGGTGAACCTGGCCCCACTGAGGCAGTCAGCGCGCAGGAAGCGTCTGGGTTTATGCTTCAGCCTGCCGAACCTGAGGCCACCGTTGTGGCTGAAGTCGCGCCAGAGGCAACGGCGACAACTGAACCCGACCTGGCGACGCCGACGATCGAGCCAGACGCTCTGCGTTCGATGAGCGGCACGGTCGAGGCTGAGACCTCGGTTTTCGCTGCCCAGGCGCCGATTACGGCCACGGTTGTGCTGTCTGAGACGGCGACGATCACGCCCACAGCGACGATCACGGCCACGGCGACGATTACCATCACGCCGACCGTGACCCCGACACTGACCCCTGCTGAAGTGGACGCAGCCGTGCGCGCGCAGAGCGCAGATGCCGCTGGCACCCCAACCGCCACGGCAACGCCCAGCCCGACGCCCAGCCCCACGTTCACCTGGACGCCGGAGGCAACGCCGACGGCATCGCCAGAGCCGACGGCATCGCCAGAGCCGACGGCATCGCCGACCGCTGAACCCACTGCGACGCCGCAGCCGGAGCCAACGGCGCAGCCGCCAGCTACGCCCACCCCGCAGCCCGCAGCGACTGCGACCCCGCAGCCCGCAGCGACTGCGACCCCGCAGCCGCCAGCTACGGTCGAAGCGCCAGCCGCCGACGCTCTGGCCGCTCCTGCTGCCGCCAAGGCGGCAGTTGCGCCCGCTGAGATACCTGTGGAATCGCTGCCCATCATCCGGGAGCGCTTCCCCCAGACGCTCTACTGGAACCCTGAAGCGATCACCGACCCAGGCGGCCGGCTGAGCGTCTCGATCCCTACCGGCGATGCCATCACAACCTGGCGCATCACGGCGCTGGCCGTGGATCGCAGCGGCCGGCTGGGCAGCGCTGTGGCGCGGTTGGTGGTTTTCCAGCCTGTGTTCTTGTCGTCCAACGTGCCAGGGCAGATGATGGTCGGCGAGCAGGTCGATGTGCGCGTGCAGATCTTCAACTACAGCCGGCAGGCGCAAGCTGTGCGGCTGGCCGCGCAAACCAGCGCTGGGCTGCGGGTTGATTTGAGCGCTCAGTCGCTGGTGATACCGGCCAATGAGGTCGTTGCAGTCACCGCCCGCGTGCAGGCTGTTAGCGCGGGGCTGCAAACCATCGCCTTTATCGTCTCGGGGGATAGCACGCTGGACACGCAGCAGACGACCATTCTGGTGCAGTAAAACTGTGCAAAGGGAGCGGCGGCCAGGATGCTTGGATTCTCATCTCCAAGCATCCTGGCCGCCGCTGGTTTCGGGCGCTGCCAGACCGTTTACACTTGCCAGCGCGGCCGGTACTGAATCGCCTCAGCCAGGTGGGCGGTCTCGATGCGCTCGGCGCCGATCAGGTCGGCGATGGTGCGAGCCAGCTTGAGGGTGCGGTGATAGGCGCGGGCGCTCATGTGCAGTTGGCGCATGGCCGCGCGCAACAGGCTGTGGCCGGCCTCGTCCACTGCGCAGAACTCGCGAATCTCCCCCGGTCCCATGTCAGCGTTGGTCAGTAGCTGGCTGTGCCCATCGGCGTAGCTGGCAAAACGCTGCCGCTGCCGCTCCCTGGCCGCCTCAACCCGCTCACGGATCGTCTTGGATGTCTCGCCGCGGCGTGCGTCGCTCAGCTTGTCGAAGTCCACGCGCGGCACCTCCACGTGGATGTCGATGCGGTCCAGCAGCGGTCCAGAGAGGCGCTTCTGGTAGCGGCTGACCACGGCTGGCGAGCAGGTGCATTCGTGCTGCGTGTCGCCGTACCAGCCGCAAGGGCATGGGTTCATGGCCCCGACCAGCATGAAATTGGCCGGGAAGCTCAGCGATCCCTGCGCGCGGCTGATGGTGACCACTTTGTCCTCCAGCGGCTGGCGCAGGGTTTCCAGGTTATGCGGCCCAAACTCCGGCAGCTCATCCAGGAAGAGCACGCCGCGGTGGGCCAGGCTGATCTCACCCGGCCGCGGCAGCCGGCCCCCGCCCACCAGCCCGGCGTTGCTGATGGTGTGATGCGGCGAGCGGAAGGGGCGTTGGTTGACCAACGGCGTGCCAGGCGGCAACTGCCCCGTCACCGAGTAGATGCGGGTGATGTCCAGCGCCTCGTCCAGGCTCAGCTTGGGCAGAATCGACGGCAGCGAGCGGGCCATCAGCGTCTTGCCAGCTCCTGGAGAGCCAGTCATCAGACAATTATGACCACCGGCGGCGGCGACTTCCAGCGCCCTTTTGATGTGTTCCTGACCCTTTATATCGGCAAAATCGACGGTGTAGGGCAGATCCTCTACCTCGGCGAGGCTCTCGCTGTGCTCGAACGGGGGGATCGGATCGAAGTCGCGCAGGTGGGAGACCAGCGCCGACATGGAGGGCACGGGGATGACCTCCAGCCCGCGGATCAGCGCGGCCTCGGGCGCGTCGACCTCGGGCAGGTAGACGGTCTGGATGCCCTGCTGCTGCGCCATGTGGGCCATAGGCAGCACGCCGTCGATGTGGCGCAGACTGCCGTCCAGGCTCAGCTCGCCGATGAACAGCGTGTTTTCCAGCCGGTCCAGCGGCACCTGCTCGCTGGCCGCCAGCAGCCCGACCGCGATGGGCAAGTCGTAGACCGGCCCCACCTTGCGCAGGTCGGCCGGCGCCAGGTTGACCGTCACCCGGCCGCGCGGATAGTACAGCGCCGAGTTGAACAGCGCCGCGCGCACCCGTTCTGTCGACTCCTTGACTGCCGCATCGGGCAGCCCTACCAGCGTGATCGACGGCAGCGAGTTGGCATAGATATCCACCTCCACCTCAACAGCCGTGCCTTCCAGTCCGACAACTGAACAACTGATGACTTTTGCCAGCATGCGCCCCGCTCCTGTGGGATGGCGATAGTTGAACTGGGCAATCGATGGGCGGTATTGTACCAGAAAGGGGAGGGTTTGGCAATCAGTGAAAGGGCGCAATCGTGCTGGCGCTTTTGGACAATCGGTATGGGCTGGGATACACTGAGCGCATGGATCAAGCTGCCCACCCCTTGCCGCTGCCAGCCCGGCTCTACCTCTGGGCGACGCGCCGGCTGTACAACGAGTTCGCCTGGAGCTATGACCTGGCCGCGTGGATCGTCAGCGCAGGCCGATGGGACCGCTGGCGGCGCATGGCGCTGGATTACGTCGAAAGCTGGCCAGTGCTGGAAGTGGGCTTCGGCACCGGCCACCTGCTGGCGGCCATGGCCGAGCGCGGCTGGCCGGCCGTGGGCATCGACCTGTCGCCGGCTATGCAGCGCCAGGCCGCCGCCACGCTGCGCCGCCGCGGCCTTCATACCCCCCGTCTGCGAGGCCGCGCCCAGCAGTTGCCTCTGGCCCAAGCCAGCTTTGGCAGCGTTGTCGCCACCTTCCCGGCCGAGTACATCGTCGACCCTGCCAGCCTGGCTGAGTTTCGTCGCGTGCTGCGGCCGGGCGGCCGGTTGATTATTGCCGGCTTGTTCGTGACCTGCAACGTGGACTGGCCCGCCTTGGGCAGGCTGAGTCAGCAGATTTCTGGCGCTGAGTCGGCCAGCCTGTTGGCGCGCATGGAGCAGCGCGCAGCCGAAGCCGGACTGATGCTGCGGGTGGTGTGGCGCGATGATCCGCCTTGGCGTGTGCCGATCATCCTGAGCGAGTAACCCCAGGCGCCGATAGGCGCCGGGCGCTTGAATCTGCGCCTGCAAGGATGTCCGCCGATCCTCTTTAAGCGGTGCATGGGTTGCAAGTGCCCGGCGCCTGACGAGTAACCTGGGCAAGAAAACTGTGGAGCAGCGAGGCGCAGTGCGCTGGCTTGCCAGAGTTGTATTGTAATCGAATTGCAGTATACTTGTAGCTGTCTTGCATCCAGTTTTTTTCGTTGTATCGGCGCGTTGATGCCGCTGTCATCCCAAAAGCGGCACGGCGCCACCCTTGTTCTTGATCTTACGGAGGAAATTTCTATGTCGTATCTGCTTTCTATTTTGTCGATGGCTGTGTTGCAGCAAGACGATACCGGAATCTTTGCCCTGCTCACCAGCGGCTTCGCGTCCGTCTGTGGTCTGATCTTTGCTATCCTGATTATCGCAGGGCTGTGGCGCGTGTACACCAAGGCGGGCAAGCCTGGCTGGGCAGCCATCATCCCGATTTACAACATCTATGTGCTGCTGCAGATCATCGGCCGGCCCGGCTGGTGGCTGATCCTGTTCTTCATCCCGTTCGTCAACTTCTTCGCCGCCTTGATCGTGTCCATCGATCTGGCCAAGTCTTTTGACAAGAGCGCGGCTTGGGGCGTGATTCTCCTCTTCCTGCTCAGTGCAATTGGCTACCTGATCCTGGGCTTTGGCGACGCCCGCTACAAGGGGCCTGCTGCCGCCTGATACCTGCGGTCGCATGACCAATCCCTTGTCTTCTGACCCTCAACTGGATGCATGATCAAACAGGGGCATAGCTGGCAAGCTCGCTGGCTGTGCCCCTGTTGTTTGTTGGTTATTCCTGCCACTCACTACACCGTAAACAAATTAACTGCGTATCGGCGCCCGGCACTTTGGCGACGATTCATACATGATCAGAAACTCGTGTCAAGTGCCGGGCACCTCAACAACTTTGTTTACGACGTACTCACTCATGGTACAGCATAGCAGCGAAGGTTTTGCTGCCGGCCTGCCCAGCCGCTGGCAGCGCATCGAATGCGGCAGCGGCCGATTGGCGCTGAACAACGGCGCGCTGCGGCTGGTCAACGGCCCCACATCGGCGCAGCGCTACAGCAACGCCCAGATCGACGACTATCAGGGGCTGTCGCGACGGCGCCTGCTCTGGTCGCCGCCGTTGACCTTGACGGTGCGAGCGCGCTTCTCGCACCCTGGCGCGCGTCCGCAGCATCCCTGCGGCTTGGTCTATCCCGCCGATAGTGGGCCGATCATCAGCGGCACGGCCGGCTTCGGCTTCTGGAACGATCCGTGGACGCCGGGACGCCGCCTGCCCGCCCTGCCGCGCGCGCTCTGGTTCTTCTATGCCTCGCCGCCCTCCAATATGAAGCTGGACCTGGGCACACCGGGCTGCGGCTGGAAGGCTGCCACCATCGATGCCAGTCGCGGTCCAGCGCTGCTGCTGGCGCCCACTGCGCCGCTGGCTGTGCCCTTGTTGCGCCTGCCCGCGGTCTATTCCCGGCTGTGGCCTGGCATTCAGCGGGCTGTGGGCGTCAGCGAGGCGTCTGTGGATGTCCCGCTGGTCGATTGGCACACCTATGTGATCGAATGGGGACGACACCGGGCGCGCTTTTGGGTGGACGGCGCGCTTGTCCTGGACTGCGCCACCCCGCCGCGCGGGCCGCTGGGGCTGGTCATCTGGCTGGACAACCAGGCGATGATCGTCACGCCGCAGGGCCGGCTGTGGCATGGTCTGATCGAAAAGCGCAACGAGCAGTGGCTGGAGTTGGCAAGCATCACGGTGCAGCAAGATGCCCCTGAGGCTCTGCCCAAAGCGGATTCGCTGCCTTCTCGCCCGCCCGCCACCTGAGTAAAACGACATGGTTGTCATCAACGTCCTGACCCCGATTGTCGTCCTGATCGCACTGGGCTTTGTTCTGCGGCGCAGCGGCTTTCTGCCCGGCGTTTTCTTTAAGCAGGCCAACACGCTGGTCTACTGGTTTGGCCTGCCAGCCTTGCTCTTTGTCGAGATGGCTGTTGCCGAGCCGGAGTTCAGCGCGGCGGCTCGCATTGTGGCCGTCTTAACCCTGGTCGCAGGGATATGCGTGGCAACAGGCTACCTGGCTGGCTGGCGGCTGGGGCTTTCCCGACCCGCTCTGGCCTCGTTTGTGCAGGGCGCCTACCGGGGCAACCTGACCTATGTGGGGCTGCCGGTGGTGCTCTACGCCATGCAGGCTGTCGACGGCGCTGGTTCAGCCGGCTACCAATCGTTGGCGCTGCTGTCTGTCACCCCGATGATTGCCCTGTATAATGTGCTGGCCGTGCTGGTGCTGCTGGGCGCTGCTGGCAGCGGCCAGGCCAGCTTGATGCAGCAAAGCGGCAAGCTGCTGCGCGGCGTGGCCAGCAACCCGTTGATTATCGCCTGCGTCGTAGGGGTAATCTATGCCTACTCGCCGCTGCCGCTGCCTACTGCGGTGCAGCGTACTCTGTCGGCTTTGGGGCAGATGGCGCTGCCGCTGGCGCTGCTGGGTATCGGGGCCACGCTACACCTGCGCGACATACGCGCCGGGGGGCTGATAGCCACAGCCGCAGCGCTGATCAAGGTTGCTGTTGCGCCGCTGGCTGGCCTGGCCCTGGCTTCGGCGCTGGGCTTGACCGGCCAGGACTTGCAGATCGTCCTGCTCTACCTGGCCATGCCCACCGCAGCCGTCTCTTTTGTCATGGCTGAGCGCATGGGGGCCGACGGCACGCTGGCCAGCAGCATTGTGGCCATTTCGACGCTGCTGGCCGTGCCCGTGCTGAGCCTGGTGTTGTGGGCGACGTGATCTGCGCGCGCGTACCAGGCGCAGCGGCTGCCGGCCGCAGGTTGGCTCAGCCAGGCCAGCAGCCAAAGCTGAAGTCCAGGGGCCGGCTTGCAGCAAAGCCCAAATATCCTTTGCCTTTTCACTGGCGCAATGCTACAATCTGCCCATGCACGTGCGATTTGCCACCCCGAACGACATTGAAACCTGTTTGCAGCTAGACTCCTCGTTTGACACCCGGCGCGTCTGGCAGCTTGACCTGCGCGAAGGTCGCGAGCAGGTGTCGGCGCAACTGCGCACCACCGCCCTGCCGCGCGAGATGCGTTTGGACTATCCGGCGCCCAACAATGCCATGCTGATGCACTGGCAGCGGGGCTATTGCATCCTGGTGGCTGAAGACTGGATGGGCGATGGTGTGGTCGGCTATGTGGACCTTGGGCCAGAGCCAGACCTACAGACCGGCTGGCTGTGGCACATAGTCGTCGACCGCAGCCATCGACGCCAGGGGGTGGGCAGCATGCTGCTGCGTGCAGCGCTACAATGGAGCGCCGACCATCAGCTACGGCGTTTGATGTCCCCCTTGCAGACCCAGAACGATCCTGGCGTCCGTTTCCTCCAGCGGCACGGCTTTGCCTTTTGCGGCTTCAACGACCGCTATTTCAACAACGGCAGTGTCGCGCTGTTCTTTGGGCGTGAGTTGCGGTAGGAAGATGGTACTCCCTTCTTGGTCAGCCATCCTCGACCTGGCCAATCTGCTGCTGTCAGTCACAGTTGCCATTCTGGCCTTTTCGCTGTTGGCTTATGTGGTGGCCTACAATGTGCGCAACCGGGTGGGCAGGGCCTTTGCCATTCTGCTGGCCTGCGTGATGGTGGTCTACACCGGAGACGTGCTGCTCTATCTGGTGGCGCCGGAGCAGACTGAGCTGTGGCTGCGCCTGCAGTGGCTGGGCATCCCTTTTGTGCCAGCCGCATACTTTGATCTGTCCGATGCGCTGCTGCAAACTACCAACGCTGTCTCGCGGCGGCGTACTCGCCTGGTGATGTTCAGCTACATTATCAGCGGCGTCATCGCCCTGCTCGCTCTGTTCACCGATTTGATCGTGCAATCGGCCAGCGGCGAGAACAACCTCTACTATCTCGACCCTGGGCGCTTCTTTCCGGTCTTCGTCATCTATTTCTTCCTGGCGTCAGGCTATGGCCTGTACAACACCTACCGGGTGCGCCAACGCTGCCTGACCCCCGCCTCACGGCGCCGCATGACCTATCTGGTGGTGTCCTTCATCGCTCCTGGCCTGGGGGTCTTTCCTTATCTGGTGTTGGCTGGCTTTACCGTGGATCCGGGGCGAGCCTTTGTTTCGCTCCTGACGCTGATCGGCAACATCGGCGTGGCGGTTATGTTGATCGTGATGACCTACAGCGTGGCCTACTACGGCGTGCTCAGCCCCGACCGCGTTGTCAAGCGGGGCTTGATCGTCTTTTTGATCCGCGGGCCGCTGCTGGGCATCCTGGTGGTGGGCGCCATCCTGACCGTCCCCAAGGTGGAGAGCATCCTGGGCCTGCCGCGCGAGTCGGTTGTATTGCTGACGGTGGTGGCGTTGATTGTGTTGCTGCAACTGCTGATCGAGCTGGTCAAGCCCACCATCGACCGCATGATCTACAGCCACGACCAGCAGGAGTTGATGGCCATCCGCGAGCTGGACCGCCGGCTGTTGACCTCCAGCGACCTGCGCCAGTTTCTGGAGAACGTGCTGGTGGCTATGTGCGAATATCTGCGCGTGCCGGGCGGCTTTGTGGCCGTTCAGGCGGGAGAGGAACTGTTGGTTGAGGCTGCCTGTGGCCCGGCCGACCTGATAAACGAATTCCGCCGCTATCCCGGCTGGCAGGAGGTCCTGGAAGAGGCTACCAACCGCGATCGCAGCCACAGCGCAGGTGACAGCGTGCAATACAACGGCTATTGGGTGTGGTCGCTGCGCACCAGCGGGCGGGAAAACGCCCTGGGCCTGTTGGGCGTGGCCGCCCGGCCCGGCCAACCAGGCCCGTCCCCTGCCGAGTACGACGTGGTGGATGAGCTGGTGCAGCGCGCCGAAACCGCGCTGGAGGACCGGCTCTTGCAGCAGGGCGTCTTCATGGCCGTGATGGAGATCATGCCCCAGATCGAACGGGTGCAGCGCTGGCGCAGTGTGGTGCCCTATCCCGGCACGCCTCCCTTGCAGCAGCCAGCCGAGACCGACAGCATCGTCTATCAGTTAGAGTTCACCAAGTGGGTCAAGGACGCGCTCAGCCACTATTGGGGCGGCCCGAAGCTGACCGATAGCCCGCTGCTGCGCCTGAAGGTGGTGAATAGGGCCGCCGAGGAGGAGGGCAGTCCCACCAAGGGGCTGCGGTCGGTGCTGGCTCAAGCCATCGAGGGGCTGCGGCCCGAAGGCCAGCGCCAGATGACCGCCTCTGAGTGGCTGCTCTACAACATCCTGGAGTTGAAGTTCATCCAGGGCAAGCGGGTGCGCGAGATTGCCGACCGGCTGGCCATGAGCGAGTCTGACCTCTACCGCAAGCAGCGCGTGGCTATCGAGCAGGTGGCGCAGAAGATCATGGAGTTGGAGGCAGAGAACGGCGGCGAGAACAAAGAAGTAGACGCCCTATAACTCGATCGCGGCCACCGACGGCGTGATGCGCGTCGGCTGGTAAGGGAAGCGGCGCACGTCGGCCTCGGCCGTGACGCCGGTCAGCACCAGGATCGTCTCCAGGCCGGCCTGCACGCCGCCGATGATGTCGGTGTCCATGCGGTCGCCCACCATCACTGTGTCCTCGGAGTGGACATCCAGGTAGTTCAGCGCCATGCGCATCATCAGCGGGTTGGGCTTGCCGACGAAGAAGGGGGCGACCCCGGTGGCGCGCTCGATCAGCGCAGCCATCGCGCCGCAGGCTGGCACGATGCCGCCCTCGCTGGGGCCGGAGGGATCGGGGTTGGTGGCGATGAAGTGCGCGCCAGCCGCTACCAGTCGGATAGCCTTGGTGATCTGCTCCAGGTTGTAGCTGTGCGTCTCGCCCAGCACCACATAGTCCGGCTCGATGTCGGTGATGACGTAGCCCACCTCATGGATCGGCGAGGTCAGGCCGCTCTCGCCGATCACAAAAGCTGTGGCGTTGGCCTTCTGCGAGCGCAGAAAGCGTGCTGTGGCCATGGCCGAGGTGAAGATGCGCTCGGCCGGGATGTCCAGGCCGATCAGTTTGAAGCGGTGGGCCAGATCGCCAGGGGTGTAGAGCGGGTTGTTGGTCAGCACCAGGAACTGCGTGCCGCTGGCCTGCAAGCGCGCGATGAACTGGTCAGCGCCAGGAATGATGGTGCGTCCGCTGACCAGCACGCCGTCCATGTCGATAAGATAGTTTTTCATAGTCTCTGCTTTCGATTGCCACGGTGCCGGGCACTTGACGCCGATTGGCGGAGCAGCTTTGTCTTGGGGACGACTTGGCAAACGTGAGCCTTAGTGCCCGGCACCTGGAATTTTCGTCTACCAGCCCCACGTGCCTGGCTTGCCTTTGAAAGGACCCACGATGTCGCTGGTGATCCAGCCGCCGTAGAATCCGCCTGGCTGAGGCTGCACCAACTCGCCATCCACCGTGCAGGCGTCCATCAGGCCGGCATAAAAGGCTACGTGATCTTGGATGGCGGCAAAGGCTGGCCTTGGCTTGGCATAATACCAGGCTGCGCTGGCTGCGGTTTTGCCGCCTACAGCAACGTCATAGTAGCCCGCTTGGCCCTTCCACTCGCAGAACGAACTGCCCCTGGTGGGCACAAGGCAGTCCACGCGAATATCCTCAGGTGGGATATAGTACACCGGCGGATGGCTGGTCTCCAGCACCCGCCAGGCGCGCCGCGTGTCGGCAATCATCACGCCGTTGAACACCACCTGAACCTGTTTCTCAGTCCGCTCCACACGCGGCGGCCGCGGATAATCCCAGACCGACTCTTGCCCCGGTCCAGGCTCAACGCGCTCTCTCGTCATGCCACACACTCCTTGTTAACAATTCACCATTCACCAATTCACCCATTAACCATTTTTCCCGGACACTCGCGGCCCCTCCGCCGTGTCCTGTACGAGCCAGCCTAGCGCTTCGATCTCGCTGCGCAGCGCGTCGGCCGTAGCCCAATCACGCCGCTCGCGCGCCTGCTGGCGTCGGCTGGCCAGCTCAAGGATTTCTGGCGGCGGCTCTACTGCCTGCGGGCTCGTTGCCGCTGCTTCCATCGCCTGCTGCCAGACCGGCGCAGGAATGCCGTACCCTGCCTCCGGCAGGCAAAAAGGCCCTAGCGCGGCCAAAGGCAGGCTCTCGCCGCGGCTGAAAACCTGGCTCGCGCCTGCAGCCAGCACTGTTACACTGCCCGCGCCCAACACATGGCCGGTTCCATTTACCAGGTCCATGGCCAGCGCCGTCTGCTCGTCCACGCCCAGAACGACCACGTCGGGGGGCAGCATAGCCAGCAGCGGCTCAAAGCGCGCCCGCCCCATGAAACAGCGGCTGGTATCCAGTTCTGCGCCGCCGTCGGTGTTGTTCCAGTGCGGCACGATTGCCAGCTTCAGACCGAAGTCGGCAAACAGGTCCAGCCCCGGCTTCCAGTGCAGGTCCTCGCCGACTTTATAGATCTCGTAGACCGGCAGCGCGTAGGCGCCAGCGGCCACAGTAGCAGCGCTGGCCAGCGCCGCGGCTGCGCCCAAGCGCTGCCGGCTGCGCAGCATGTGCCAGGCCAGGCTATCGTGCAGTTGTCGAACGGCATAGCTGGGGCTGCCAGGACCGAGGAAGATCACGTTGCTGTGCAGCAGCGGCGCAACCACATCTGGCTCTTCCGGGCTCCATGGCGTGTTGCGGCGGCGGGCCGGAACCAACGTCACCTGCGGCGCGTAGTTCTGCAAGCGCTGGCGCAGGAAGTCGGCGATGCGCTGTGCTACCTGCTGCGAGTTCAACTCGAAGCCGGCCGGCGTCTCCAGAATCGCCACTCGCAAAGGCTGGTCCTGCCTGCGAAAGACCCAATCGAAGGCTTTTTGGCCGTTGGCCGAGGTCTCGCCAGAACCAAACAAAACCACCGGACCGGGGCGGGGGGTTGGCATGGACGTAGCTATCCCTTGGCCTGCTCGCTGGCGCGATCTAAAGCCTGCACCTGGTCGGGGCTGAGCCGCCAGCCCAGCGCACCGGCGTTGTCCATGGCCTGGCGCGCGTTCTTGGCGCCGGGGATAGGAACCGCGCCTTTGCAGATGGCCCAGTTCAGCGCTACCTGGGCAGGGGTCTTGCCGCTGTGGGCCGCACCCAGCTCGCGCAGCAGACCTACCAGCGGCTGAACTTTAGCGAGGACGCGGCCATAGCGCCGGCCGCGCACGCCGGGGGGCGGGTTCTGCGGCGTGTACTTGCCGGTCAGCAGCCCCTGCGCCAGCGGGCTGTAGGCGATTAACGTCACGTCAAGCTGACGGCAGACCTCCAGCAGACCACTGGTTTCCGGCTTGCGCTGCCACAGGCTGTACTCGACCTGGTTGGACGCCAGGGGGATGCCGCGGCGGGCCAACGCCGTGTGGGCGCGCTGGGTCTGCGCTACGTTGTAGTTGGACACGCCCACGGCCTTGACCAGCCCGGCCTCGACGACGTCGGCCAGCCCATCCATCCAGGTGTCGATACTTCGCGGCGGAAAGGGCCAATGGATCTGGTAGAGGTCGATGCTGTCCACGCCCAGCCGCTCCAGGCTCTTGCGCAGCGCCCGCTGCTGCTGGACCTTGCTCAAGCGCCAAGGGAAGGGGAAGAACTTGCTGGCAATGACCACCGGCCAACCGGCCTGGCGGGCGTACTGGCCCAAGAGCCGCTCGGAGCGACCCAGGCCGTAGACCTCGGCCGTGTCGAAGAAGTTGATGCCATAGGCCAGGCTGGTCTGGTAGGCCGCTTCGATGTCGGCGTCAGAGTGATCCTGGCCGTACTGCCAGAAAACCTTGTCGCCCCAGGCCCACGTGCCGATACCCAGCGGGCTGACCTGGATGCCAGTCGCGCCCAAATTAACGCGCTCAAAACCATCTTGTGTTTGCACTGTTGTTCTGCTTTCTCCGCGTTTTTGATCTCCAGGGCGCCCCGCCCGGCCCAGCGCAGCCAGACCCGGCGAGGACACCTTGTGATTCCATACCACTCGCCACTTGCCTACTTGCCACTTGCCTACTTGCCACTTGCCACTTGCCTACTTCCCTACTTCCCACTCAACTCCCAGAATCGCTCCCAGGTTGCCTTGGCCACTGTGCGGCTCTGCGCGGTGATCGCAGCCTCGTCCAGGGTCAACAGCGCGCGCTCTTTCATCAGCCATTTGCCGGCGACCATGGTATGCGTCACGTGGCTGCCGCTGACGCCGAAGAGGATGTGCCAGGGCAGGTTGTCGGCCGTCATGGGGGTGGTGGGGTAGTAGTCCAGCAGGATCAGGTCGGCCGCCGCGCCCACGCTGATCTCGCCCAGCGGCAGCGGGAAGTGTTGCGCCGCCAGGCGGGCGTTGTGGCGGTAGGCCATGTCGATCACCTGGTTGCCGGGCATGGCGCGCGGGTCGTTGCGCCAGGCCTTGTGTAATAAGTAGGCGGTCTTCATCTCCGTGAACATGTCGTTGGAGAAGCCATCGTTGCCCAGCAGCACCGGCATGCCGCCGCGCAGCATGGCCGGCACGTCGGCCACCCCCACCGCGTTGTTCATGTTGCTCCTCGGCTGATGCGTCACCCAGGCGCCGCTCTTGCGCAGCGCGGCCATCTCCCAGCCGTCAATGGCCGTCACGTGGGCCACGATGCTGCGCGGGTTGAGCACGCCCCGGGCGCGCAGGCGGTCGATGGTGCGCAGACCGTATCTGGCCAGGCTGTCCTCCTGATCGGCCGGCCCCTCGGCCGCGTGGACATGAAAGCCGACATCGCCCAACGCTTCGGCCTCGGCCACGCACTGCGCCAGGGTCTCGTCGCTCAGGCTCAGCGATGCGTGCAGCCCAAACAGCCCTGACAGCATCACCTGCTCGGGCCGGTCTCCTGATCGAGCCCGCTGCCCCTTGATAAAGCGCACGTTCTCAGCAATCCCGGCCGCCGTGCCCTCTGGCCCGTTGCGGTCGGTTACCTCGTAGCACAACACCGCCCGCAGCCCGGCCGCCTCCACCGCGCCGGCGATGATGTCCAGGCTGCCGTCGATCTCGTTGGGGCTGGCATGGTGGTCGAACAGGGTGGTCGTGCCGTTGCGGATCGCGTCCACCAGGCAGACTAACGCGCTGTACAGCACGCCGTCGTCGTCCAGCGCCATGTCCAGCGTCCACCACAGCCGGCGCAGGATCTCGGGGAAATCCTTGGGCGCCGGGCCGGGGATGTACAGGCCGCGCGCGAACGCGCCGTAGAAGTGGGTGTGCGAGCAGATGTTGCCGGGCATCAGCACTTTGCCGCCCGCGTCCTCGCGCCGCGCGTCCGGATAGGCGCGCTTCAGCTCGTCGCCCCTGCCAACGGCAGCAATCTGCCCATTCTCGACCAGCACCGCGCCGTCGTCGATCACCTGGTTGGCATCGCCAAAGGTGCAGACGGCGCCGTTGTGGATCAACAGCGTGTCAGCGGCCATGATTATCCTCCGGGGGTGTAGGGTGAAAGATGACATGTCTTCCGAGACATGTCATCTTTGGCGCTCTGCATACCTAGCTGGCGTCTTCGACCGCGCCGCCTTTGACGATCACCGGGCCGACGCTGTCGCCGGTCTCGGCGTTCACTTTGCGGTGGGTGCCGTCGCAGTAAGGGAACTTGCCTGACTGCCAGCAGCGGCAGTAGGCGACCGTCTTGCCTTCGGCGACGGTCTCGCTGTGGCGGTCGGGCTGTGCTTTGGTGTTGATCATGGGTTTATCCTTTCTGTTTACGTGTTGGTTGCCCCGCTCATGCTTCGCTGCTAACGGGATCATAGCTCGCACGCGCCTCGTTGATGCGCAGACGCAAGCGTTGGACCAGATCGGGGTCGAGGTCTGGCTCGGGCGGAACGATCTCCCGTTCTGCCATCGCGTCTGCGATCTCCTCCGGTGAAGCTGCTCGGATGCGCTGCAACAAGGCTTCGAATTGCTGCCTTTGCTGCTGGACTGCTTCAGGCGGCCATGCCACCACGGTGTAATCCGAAGCAACCTGGCGCGTCAATGCATAGACCAGATACTGATTGAGGGAGATGTCATTGGTATCGATGACTGCCAGCATGGCGCCATTATAGCCCCGTATACAGTGTCACACAAACTGCTGGCCAGCCAGATCATGGCATGCGCTGCCGTCCCGGGGTTGCAAACGCCGCCAGATGCCGGTCGAAGTGCGCCTCCAGGGCGGCATAGTGGGCCTCCTCGTGGGCGCGCAGGGTGGCCTTGATGGCGTCGCCGTAGCGGGCCAGCGCCGAGCCGAAGGTGACGTGCAGCATCTCGCGCGCGTCGAACTGGTCCAGCACGGCCGGCAGAGCAGCGTCGGTCAGGCTGTCAGGCTGCGGCGCGCGGCCAGGCTGGGCCGACACGTGGTAGGTCTTGCGGTCCTCGCCGTAGCGCTCGAAGGCCAGCGCATAGACTGCGCGCAACAGGGCCGGCTCCACCTGGGCAATGGCCCGCAGCGCCTCCAGGTAGCTGGTGCCGGCCGTCTTGAGATGCACCAGGCCGCCGGTCGCCTCGACGATCAGCGGGTAGACGCTGAACTTGTCGGAGCCGCTGTGCAGGCTGAGCTTGTAAGGGCCGAACGCGCCGGCAATAGCCGCGTGCCCGGCCAGGTCGGCCTGCAGCGCGTCCAGATCGCCAATGTAGTCTACGCCCTTCTCGAAACGACCCACGTAGCGCGGGGCCAGGCTGACCCAGCGCACGCCCAGCCGTTTCAACTCCAGGGCAATGTAGAGATGCTCCAGATGCGACGTGGGCGTCTCGGTCTCGTCCACCGACACCTCTAGCTCCCAGGCCCGGTCGGTCATGACAGCTTCCAGGTGGCGGTACATGCGGGCCACGTGGGCCACGGCGCGGCCATACTTGGCGGCTGCCCGCAGCAGGCTTTGTTCGTCAAAAATTAGCCGGCCGCGCGCCAGCTCGAAGGCCTGGCCCAGGTAACGGTGGGGCAGATCGTCCGGCTGCATCTCCAGCGCGGCCCAGGGCAGCGCGGCTACTTTGGCCGTCAACTCAGCCGGCGCAGCGCTGTGGGCCGAGTCGTCCACGTGCTCGCCGGGGTCGATGGTGAAGAAGGTGTAGCCGGCCGCGGCGGTGCTGTCGGCGTCGGCCGGGGTCTTGAGGTGATCGGCGTCGGCGCCGTAGCCAGCCTGCCAGCCCTCCTGAAACACGCCCCACATGGCGTCGTCCAGTACCTGCTGCGGCGTGCGGCCGGTGCGGGCGTTCTCGCGAATCGACTGCTGCGCAAAGATCGGCGCCACGCCGGCCGCCTTGCACATGGCCCGCACATGGCCGGGCGTTGCCAGCCCCAGCCGATCGCCAAAGCCGGCCGATGTTTGCAGTCCCAGCGGCTGCGGCTGCAGCCGAGGCAACACTGCCCGCAGAACAGCCGCGTTGGCTGGCGTCAACGGACAAAGCAGCAGGTCGCCTGCGCGCTCCCCCTCGAAGCCGGCAGCCGTGCCGGCGATGGCCAGATGCTTGCCCTGCCCCTGGTCGCGCAGCAGGCAGTAAGTCGTCTCGCCGGCCTGGATGACCGAGGCGGGGTAAATGGGTAGATGTGTCAAGCTATCGATAGTCATGGGTGGTGCTTTCTGATACACGGTGGGTTCGCCCTCACCCTAACCCTCTCCCAGAGGGAGAGGGGACCGGACTCCGGATTCCGGATTCCGGACTCCCTCTCCCTCTGGGAGAGGGCTGGGGTGAGGGAAAGCTCTACTCCAACCGATAGGCCCGCTTGGCCAGCCCGTAGGCCAGCTCATAGGCCATAGCTTGGGCGTCCTCTTCGTCCACGATGTGGCGCACCACCAGCCCGGCCAGCCAGTCGGCGCTGGCCCGCCGCCACAGATCGTGCCGGGCAGGGATGCTGGGATAGGCCCGCGTGTCGTCGTTGAAGCCGGCCGTGTTGTATAGGCCCGCGGTCTCCATCACCTGGTCGAAATAGCGCCGCATGCCGTTGAAGCTATCGTGGAACCACCAGGGCGGGCCCAGCTTGACGGCCGGATAGTGGCCGGCCAGCGGCGCCAGCTCGCGGGCATAGGTGGTCTCGTCCAGGGTGAAAAGGATCAGCGTCAGCCGGGCGTCGTTGCCGAACGCGTTGAGCAGCGGCCGCAGGTCATGCACAAAATCCGTGGTTCGCGGGATGTCGCAGCCTTTGTCAGGGCCGAAGCGCTGATAGACCTGATCGTTGTGGTTGCGCACCGATCCCACGTGCAACTGCATCACCAGGCCATCCTCGACGCTCATGCGCGCCATCTCCAGCAGCATCTGCCCGGTGAAGCGCCGCGCGTCGGCCGCCGTAGCCTGACCCTGCAAAGCCAGTTGGAAGATCACGTCGGCGTTGTCTGCGCTGAGCCGTTCTGTGTGCGCCGTCACGGCCGCGTGATCGGTGGCAGTGGCGCCCAGTTGCTTGAAGAACGCCCGCCGCTGCTCCAGGGCCTGGACGAACGCCGGGTAGCTGTCGACGTCGATGCCGCTGGCCTGGCTGAGCCGGTCGATGTTGCCCCGCCAGCCGGCCGCATCCAGGTTGACCACGGCGTCGGGCCGGAAGGTGGGGCGGATGTCGCCGCTCCAGCCGGAGGCGCGGATGGCCTGGTGCTGGGCCAGCGTGTCGGTGGCCGCGTCGGTGGTGCAGAGCACCTCGATGTTGAAGCGCTCAAACAGCGCCCGCGGCCGGAAGGCCGGCTCGGCCAGCCGCGCCTCGATCTGGTCGTAGATCGCCTGGGCCGTCTGGCCGTTCAGCTTCTCCGTCACACCGAACACTTCCGCCAACTCGGCCGCCAGCCAGGCTCCGCTGGGCGTGCCGCGAAAGAGATGGAAATGCTCGGCGAAGATCTGCCAGATCTTGCGGTGATCCTGCTCCACCGGCCCGCCGTCCAGCCTCGGCACGCCCAGCGCCTCCAGCGGCACGCCCACCGAGTAGAGCATGCGGGTGATGTAGTGGTCGGGGATGATCAGCAGCTCGGCCGGGCTGCCGAAGCGGTAGTCGGGATCGACGAAGATGGCCGGGTCCACATGGCCGTGCGGGCAGATCAGCGGCAGGCCGGCGATGGCCTGGTAGAGCTGGCGAGCCACCCGGCGTTGGGCCGGATCAGGGTCGAAGAAACGGTCGGGGGATAGTGGTGGCATGGTTTGCTCGGTACAAACGTCAGGGATTGGAAATCCCTGGCTGAACAGGACGAAGCGGCCTCAGCCGCTGGGGAGGCAGGCCCTGAGGGGCCTTGGTGTTGTCAGACGGTGAATTCTATTCACCGGGTCTCTGTCAACCGCCGTAGCGTCGATAGCGCTCCACGACCTCGGCCACGGCCCAGATGTTGTCGTCGGGCGTGCCGTAGTCCATGTTGATGCAGCACAGGCCAGCGCGCGTCAGGTCGCCGGCGGCCTGCAACAGATATTCGGCGTCGGCAGCGACCTCCTGCGGCGTGTTGTGCAACATGCGCACCGGACTGAGGCGCAGGTTGAGAAACGTGGCGGGCAGCGTCGCCGCCACCGCGGCCACGTCCGAGCCCCACCCCACGTCGACCATCGCCGGCTGCAACTCGGCGTAGGCGGCTGCAACTTTATGCAGATTGCTGCCGCAGTGGTGGATGCCGAAGGGCCGGATGCGGCGGGCCATGGCCTGCTCCACGGGCAGGTGCAGCGCGCGATAGCTCTTGGGCGAGATCATCTGCACCGAGCAGTTGGCGTGGAAGAAAATGGCCGGGTCCACCCGCTCCACCATGCGGTTGACGCTGATCGAACAGGAACCGGTGCGGCTGCGCACGGCCAGCGCCACGTCCACGATCAACTCGCCGATCAGCGACAACAGGCGCGTCACCCGCTGCGGGGCCAGGTGGAAGTCGGCGAACAAGTCCTCGCCGTAGAAGTGGTAGGCTGCGTTGAGCAGGCCGTCGGTGTTCAGGTCGCCGACCACATAGCCGTACTCGGCCTCCAGCGTGTCCATCTGGGCCAGCAGCGCGTTCATCGGCCACAGCGAGCGCAAGTCAGGCTTCTCCAGCGCGTCGATCTGTTCAGCCGTCAGCCGGCGCGGCAGCGGCTGGGGCGCGGCGTCGGGCGCAAAGCGAATCTCGGCGCCCAGCAGGGCCGGGATGACGAAGCCGCCGGCCACGTGCAGCGAGCCGATCACCGGCCGCGGCTGCGGGTCGGCCTCGCCCAGCCCCAGGTCGCCGTAGCGCTGCCACAGCACGCGACGCATAGTCACGTCGTTGCGGATGCGCGTCGCAGGGTCCAGGTAGAAACTTTCATCGAAGCTGATGCCGGCCGTCTGGAACCACCAGTTGGGGTTGAAGACGAGCTCGAACGGGAGAAATGGGTGGTTCATGGGAGTTGGATGCGCCCGTAACCCGTAACTCGTAATGCGTAACCCGGAGTCGGCCTGCACGAGTCTCCGAATTCCGGGTTACGAGTTACGAGTTACGCATTACTGCCCGGCCAGCACTTCTCATACGCCGCCAGCACCCGCTCGATCAACGTCTCCACGTACGGGTCGATCCCCTGCCGGGCCGGGTCGGCCTCGTGCCAGGCGACGATCTCGCGGGCGCCCCAGGCGAAGGGGGTGGTGCAGGCAAAGCCGGGGGCCAGACGCTTGATCTTGCTGTTGTCGAAAATCATGCTGTGGCTTTTGTCGCCCAGCAGGCCCTCGCCGTGGTGCGGGTCGTAAGCGTTGATCAGCTCGCTGGGCACGTGGACCAGCCTGGCCTCCACGCCCAGCGCCGCGGCCATGGTCTGGTAGATCTGGTTCCAGGTCAGCCATTCGTCGGAGGTGATATGCACCGCCTCGCCGATGGCGCGGGCGTTGCCCAGCAGCGGGACGAAGCCGGTGGCGAAGTCGCGCGTATGGGTCAGCGTCCACAAGGATGTGCCGTCGCCGTAGACCAGCACCGGCCGGCCCTCTTTCATGCGCTTGAGGCTGGTGTAGCCGCCCAACAGCGGTATCTTGGTGGCGTCGTAGGTGTGCGAGGGGCGCACGATGGTCATGGGAAACTTTTCGTCGCGGTAAGCCCGCACCAGCAGCTCCTCGCAGGCGATCTTCTGGCGCGAGTACTCCCAGAAAGGGTTGTCCAGCAGCGTCGACTCGGTGACGGGCAGGCTGGCCGGCGGGGTCTGATAGGCCGAGGCCGAGCTGATGAAGATGACCTGGCCCACGCGGCCCCGGAACAGGTCGATGTCAGTCTGCACATGCTGGGGCGTGAAGGCGATCCAGTCCACCACCACGTCGAAGCTGTGGCCGCGCAGAGCGGCTTCGACGCTGGCCGGGTCGCGGATGTCGCCGTGCAGCACCGTTGCGCCGATGGGCGCCGGCCGCGCCGTGCTCTGCCCGCGGTTGAGCAGATACAGGTCGATGTGCTGCTGCACGGCCAACTCTGTGCAGGCCGAGCTGATCACGCCGGTGCCGCCGATAAAGAGAACTTTCATGGGGATACCTCTCGCAATGCCTCCACCATCGCCAACACATTCTCCGCCGGCACGTCGGCCTGGATGTTGTGGATGGTGTTGAAGACGTAGCCGCCGCCGGATGCCAAAGCCGCGACGTTGCGCTGCACGTCTTCCTTGACCTGCTGCGGCGTGCCGGTGGGCAGCACGCCCTGGGTGTCCACGCCTCCGCCCCAGAAGGCCAGGTCGCGGCCGAAGTCACGCTTCAGCGCGGCCGGATCCATGCCGGTGGCGCGGATGTGGATCGGGTTGAGGATCTGCACGCCGATCTCGATGAAGTCGGGGAGGAGCGACCGCACGTTGCCGTCGGAGTGGAAAAAGCGGTAAGCGTGCGGCGCCAGCCTGGCTTGCAACGCCAAGACCTGCTGCACGCGCGGCTTGAGCAGGCGGCGGAACATGCGCGGCGAGATGATCTGCGACACCTGGCTGCCGTAGTCGTCGGCGTAGGTAACAACGTCCACCAGGTCGCCAAGCTCAGCCAGCGCGGTCTGCCAGTAGGCCAGTTTCAGCGCCAGCAGTTGGTCGAACAGCGCCTCGGCCGCCTCCGGCCGTAGCGCCATCATCACCAGCAGGTTCTCCATGCCCACCATACGCTGGGCGAACTCGAAGATGCCAGCAAAGCCATCCTTGAGCACCACGGCATAGCCGGCCGCGCGGCAGCGCTCAGCCTGCTCCCGCAGCCCGGCAAAGCGCCAGACCGCGCCCATGTCGGGCCAGGGATAGCGCTCGATCTCCTGCACGCTCACGTTGTCGCGGGGCAGCGGGACCTGCCAGATGCTGTAGTAGAGGCCCTCGTCCTTGGGCCGACGGTGCGTGATGCCCCACTCGTCTTGATACAGCCAGTAGTCGCCGCCGTCCGCTTCGTCGAAGGGCAGGTTGTGGCTGTTGAGCGGGTAGAGGCCGCGCGTGTCCACGCCCAGCGCTTGCAGCAGGTCCTCGTCAGGCAGGGCCAGGCGCTGGATCGCGTCGCAAAGCACCGGCTCCACGGCCGGCAGCCCCAGCGCGGCGCGCAGGGCGCGGTAGGCGACCTCGTGGATGCCGGTCACCTGCGTGCTGCCCAGGTCGAAGGGCACGCGGTCCGGCTCGCGGTGGGAAAGGGCGGTGAGGAGGCGGATTCGTGGGTTCATGGTTGGTGAATGGTAGATTGGTAGATTGGTGATTGGTAGATTGGTAGATTGGTGATGTTGTCGCGCGGCGAGTCATGACCAATCTACCAATCTACCAATTTACCAATTTACCCGACTCCGGATCCAGATACAGCCGGACGTGGGCCTGCGTGCGCAGGATCGACGCGGGGCAGTCCTCGGTAATCGGGCCGCGCAGGCTGGCCTGGACGGCCTCGGCTTTGCGGGCTTCTGGGACGATACACAGCACGGTCCCGGCGGCCAGCAGCGCGGGGATGGTCAGGGTGACGGCGTGGGTGGGTACCTCGTCCAGGGTGGTAAAATGGGCCTCGCCTACCTGCTGGCGCCGCGATCGCTCGTCCAACTGCACCACCTTGACCCAAACGGGATCGTCGAAGTCGGCGTAGGGCGGATCGTTGAAGGCCAGGTGGCCGTTCTCGCCGATGCCGCAGGCGCACAGGTCGGCCGGGTGATGGCGCAACAACGACTCGTAGGCCCGGCAGGCGGCCTCGGTGTCCTCGACCGGCGCGGCCACGGGGAAGAACGCGCCCACGTCCACGTAGTCCAGGAAATGGCGGCGCAGGAAGAGCGGAAAGCTGGCAGGGTGCTGCGGGTCGAGGCCCACGTACTCGTCCATGTGGAAAACGCGCACATGCCGCCATTCGATATCCTGGTTTTCGCGTAGGCTGCGCAAGAAGGTGAGCTGCGAGTTGCCCGTGGCCAGGATGACGTTGGCTGCGCCGCGCTGGGCGATGGCCCGCTGGATTACCGCCGCAGCCTCCACTGCCGCAGCCTGGCCCATGGCCTCGTTGCTGGCATAGACGCGCACGGGAAGTTGGTCGATGGTGATTTGGTGGATGGGGGATGACATGGTTGGCTCCAGATTTGGTGATCGGTAATCCGTGACCGGTGACCGGTTACTGATCACCGATTACCGTCCGCCGACCAGCACGTGCCAGGCGGTGAAGTCAGCGTCGAAGATGGCGATGTCGGCATCCTTGCCCGGCTCCAGGCTGCCCTTGCGATTATCCGCGCCGATGACGCGCGCCGGATTGAGGGTGGCTATGCGCACGGCCTCGGCCAGCGGGATGCCCACCACGTCGACGAGCACGGGCAGCATCTGGTTCAGCAGCGTGCTGCTGCCGGCAAAGGAGGAGCGGTCCAGCATCATGCCCACGCCGTCCTCGACCACGTACTCCAGCGCGCCCATGCGGAAGCGGCTGCCCTCAGGCAGGCCCGCGCCGCTGGTGGCGTCGGAGACGATGCACAGCCGGTCGGGGCCAATGGCCTTGTAGGCCAGCCGCATCAGGGTGCGCGGCAGGTGCTTGTGGTCGGCGATCATCTCCACCGTCAGGCCGTCGAAGGCCAACGACGCCTCCAGCAGGCCCGGTTTGCGCCATGCGCCCTCGTACACGGTGGTCGATTGCGCGCTCCAGACGTGGATGATGTGGCGCAGACCGGCTTGCATGGCGGCCTCCAAGTCCGTGTCGCGGGCATTGCTGTGGCCGGCGGCCGGGACGATGCCCAGCTTCGCCAGCCGCTCGGTCAGCGCCAGCGCGCCCGGCAGCTCCGGCGCGTAGCTCATCATGCGCACCACGTCCGCGTGGGCCAGCAGGTGATCCACCGAGCCGTCGTCGGGGGTGCGCAGCGCAGCCGGGTCCTGCGCGCCGGCCTTGGCGGGATGGAAGTACGGGCCTTCCAGGTGGACGCCCAGCACCTGGCTGCCGGCCTGGGGCGCAGCCATCCAGCCGCGGGCGAACTCCAGGCAGGCCACCAGGTCGTCGATGGGCGCGGTGGCGGTGGTGGCCAGCAGCGACGTGACCCCGCGGCGCAGGTTCTCGGCCGTGATCGTCGCGAATGCCTCAGCCGTGGGCTCGTTGAAGGTGTGGCCCAGCGCGCCGTGGGTGTGGATGTCGATCAGGCCGGGTGTGACGAGCCGGCCGCCCACGTCCAGGCGGGCTGTGTCCGCGGCCAGCTCGTCCAGCGCGACCACAGCCACAATTTTGCTATCCGCAACCAACAGCGCCCGGCCATCCACCACCCGGTCGGGCAGCACGATGCGCCCGTTGACCAGCGCCAGCGGCGCCGCTTCATCACGTTTCACGTTTCACGCCTCACAGTTCCGGCCCAACCGGCGCAAAGCGAAACATGCCGTACTGCGCCTTGAGCATGTTCTCGTCGCCGGTGTCGGCCACCCAGCGCCACATGCGCCGGGCCATGGCCTCCAGCGCGTCTCGATGACCGGGGTCAACGGCCAGGTTGCGCAGCTCATGCGGGTCCGCGGCCAGGTCGTAGAGCTCGTCCTCGTCGAAGGTGTTGAAGACGTACTTCCAGTTTTCACGCCACACGATGCGCTGCTGGTAGGCGAAGCGCTGGCCCTGCATCTCGGCGTAGGCCTCGTCGGGCCAATCAGCCGTCTGGCCGGCCAGCAGCGGCGCCAGCGACCGGCCATGGCCGCCCCACGGCTGGCGCAGCAGCAGGTCCAGGAGCGTCGGCGCCAGGTCCAGCAGGCTGGCGACCTCCTCCACCTGCTTGCCGGCCGGTACGCCCCGCCCGGCCAGGATCAGCGGCACGCGGTAGGCCTCCTCGAAGGCCGGTATTCCCTTCAGAAAAAGTCCGTGCGCGCCCAGGTAGTCGCCGTGGTCGGACGTGAAGACCACTATCGTGTTCTCGGCCAGTCCCAGCGCCTCCAGCTCCGCCAGCAGGCCGCCGATCAGATCGTCCAGCAGCGAGCACAGCGCATAGTAACAGGCCGTGGCCTCGGCGGCCTGCGCCCAGTCCAGCTCCTGCCAGACGCGCTGTATGCGGCGGTAGAGGGCGGGCCGGCCCGCAAGGTCATCGCCGAAGCTGGTCGGCCGCGGCAGGTCGGCCGGATCGTAGCGCTCGTAGTAGCTGCGCGGCGCCACGTAGGGATCGTGCGGCGCCTCGCTGCTCAGGAACAGCGCCCACGGTTGTTCCGGCCGGCTGGCGGCGTCGCGCAGGAAACGCACGCCGTCCTGGTAGAGCGCCCATTCCGGCGTCGCCTCGACCGGCTCGTCCACCACGCCGTAGAGCAGAAAGTCGCGGTAGCCCGGTTGGCGCACGACGCCCCTGGGCTGCATGGGCTCGGGCCGTTCCACCAGCCCATGCAGTTGGTGGTAGCGGGCCACGTCGTACTGGTCGAAGCCGAACCGCTCCAGCCGGTTTGTGCGTTCCACATGCCACTTGCCGAAGTAGCCTGTGCGATAGCCGGCAGCCTGCAAAGCCTGCGGCCAGAAGGACAGCCCTGCTTGCAGCTCGGCCCGGTAGGGCGGCACCGCGTGGGTCACATCGACCATGCCGTGGCTGTGGGGCAGCAGGCCGGTGAACAGGCTGGCGCGGCTGGGCGAGCAGATCGGGTTGGGCGCATAACAGCGATTGAACTGCGTCCCGCGCGCCGCCAGCGCGTCCAGGTTCGACGTCAGGCAAGGCGAGCCCGGCGCCACGGTCGCGGCCTGTTGCTGGTCGGTGATGAGGAAGAGCAGGTTGGGATAGCTCACAGGCGCCTTTCGATGGCGGGTGTTTGCTTGTAACACGTAACTCGTAACTCGTAACTCGTAACACGTAACTCGTAATCCGTAACCAGAGATCTCGTCGGCGAGCCTTTCCGGGTTACGGGTTACGCATTACGCATTACGCCTGCCCCGCCAGCCGCTGCAACGCGCCAACACAGTAGATCAGCGCGCGCGGCAGGTGGAACGGGTCCTTGACGGGCAGGGCCACGGTCGCGTTGAAGGGGCGGCCCTGGCGGTCCAGGCGCTGGGTCCATTCGCCATGCTGCGGCACCGGGTAGTGGTGGAAAGCATAGTCGTGGACGCGGGCGAACCAGTCCAGGCACCACGGCTCGCGGCTGTGCTCCCAGGCCAGTAGCAGGGCGGTCAGCGCCTCGGTCTGCGGCCACCACAGCTTGGCGTCGGCGAAGCGCCACCAGGGCTGCCCGCCGGCCGCGTCGCGGGCGTGGACGATGCCGCCGTACTCGTCGTCCCAGCCCAGCTCCAGGTGCCAGCGGATCGCCTCCACGGCCTGGCAGACGCGCTCAGGCTGGCCGGCCCGCTGGTAGATCTCAATCATGAACCACATGGACTCGATGGCGTGGCCGGGCACGATTGCGCGGCCCTGCGGGGTGTCGATCAGTGTGTTATCCAGGTGGACATACTCGTAGAGCACGCGCCGGTCGGGCCGTAGGAAGGCGTCCATCACCTCATCGGCATGGGCGCGGCCGGCCGCGATGATGGCCTGGTCGCCCAGCAACTGGCCCAGCTCGTCGAAGACCAGGGCAAAGATCATGGAGACGGCGTGGGCCTTGGCGTCAGGAGGCAGGGTGAAGGGGCCGATGCCGTAGGATCCAGGCGCAGCCAGCCGCCGCTGCACGTTGGCGTAGGTCGCCAGCGCCAGGTCGATGACAGCCTGGTCGCCGGTGGCGCGGGCCAGCTCGGTCAGGCCGTAGATGGCAAAGCCGTCGGCAAAAATGCTGTCCGCGCCTTGCAGCACGCGGCCGTCCTGATCCACGGCGAAGGCCCAGCGCCCCTCGTCGTCGCGGCCATAGCGGCTGGCAAAGTCGTAGACGTGGCGGGCGACGTCCAGCCACTCCGGCCGCGGCTCGATGCGGTTGTAGAGCGCGGAGAAGGTCCAGACGGCGCGCAGTTGCGACCAGAGATACTTGTCGGTGCTCAGCACGGCCCCGTCGTCGGCGATGCAGGTCAACAGGCCGCCGTGCTGGCGGTCGATGGCGTGGCGCAGCCAGAAGGGCACGACGCGCTCCAGCAGCTCGGCGCGGTAAATCGCGAGGAGGTCGGGGAAGCGGGGGGTGATGCGCATGATTAATGTCCAAATCTCAATGTCCAATGGTCAATTGTCAATGGCTGGCAAGCTCTGAGTATTGACAATTGGCAAGTGACCATTGATCATTGACCATTTCTGATGGTATCGTAGTCCCAGCCTTGCTCCTGGCACACCACGCGCACGTGGTCGTCCCAGGTGGGCTCGGCGGCGGGACGGCCAGCGATGAAGCAGTCCACGGCCAGGTAGCGTAAGGGCTCGTCGCCCAGGCAGTGGACGGTGTGCCAGGTGGAGACGGGGATACGCACCACGTCGCCGGGATGGATCGTCGCGCTCTCGGTGGGGTCGCCGATCTCCAGCCGGCCCTGGCCGGCCAGCACGTAGAAGATCTGCTCCATGTCGTCGTGGTGGTGGCGCGGCGGCGCCTCGCCCGGCGCCATCTCGACGATGAAGACCTCGCTGGTGGCCGCCTCGGCGCGGTCCATCACCAGGTCGTTGGCGTGGGTGGGGAAGCGGTAGCGGCGTGGGTTGGTGGTGGGAAAGACGTAGTTCATGGTGCGCGGATACGTTTAGCTACTGGGCGGTTGGTATTAGCTTTGACCGGTGGATTGGCGATCCGTACATACTGGTGTAGATCGCGGCTGACATGCACCTTGTGCGTGAGCGGCAGCCGCCGGGGGATGAATCCCACCGGCTATCCAGCAGCGCCCCGTCAACGGGGCTAAGGTGTGCGCAGATGTAGCCGGATTGATCCGGCGCAGTTCTATAGCCGGTGGGATTTATCCCCCGGCGACCTCACATGGAAGATAAGCTCCGCATTCGATGATCGCTCGTCAAGTCGGCTTGTTCTGTGCATCGGCGATCAACCGAACTGATAGCATCCGATCCATCACCCAGCTTGTGCGCGCGGCGCTGTCGCCGGTGCTGGGGCAGCGGCCGCGTCCCAGCAGTTCGTCGACCACGGTCTGGATCAGCGGCTGCTGCACGTGGGGCGGGTGAGGGATGAAGAACTCACACTCGCCGTCGGGCGTGACCAGGCGCATCGAGTCGTCGGCGCCGAAGGTAGAGAAGCTGATCTTGCCCTGCTCGCCGACGATCTCCACCGAGTCGCGGGCGTCGTAGGCGCTGAAACACCAGACGCCTGCACCCTGCACGCCTGACTGAAAGACGAAGCTGCCGGTGACGATATCCTCGGCTGGGTAGTGATTAGCCTGGTTGCCGGCGAAGCCCTGCACCGCTCGGACCGGCCCCAGCACGTAGTCCAGGAAGTCCAGCGTGTGCGAGGCCAGGTCGACGAAGTGGCCGCCGCCCGCGATCTCCGGCTGGACGCGCCAGGGCAGGCTGGCCGGCTCCAGCTCAGCAGGCCGCGCCGGCTGGTAAAGGGTGATAGTGACGAAACGTACCGCGCCGATGGCGCCGCTGTCCAACAGTTGCTTGATCTTGACGAAGCGGGGCAGCGCGCGGCGGTAATAGGCCACGAACAGCGGCACGCCTGCGACCCGGCAGGCGTCGATCATCGCCTGGCACTCGGCGTGGTTCAGCGCCATGGGCTTCTCGACGTAGACCGGCTTGCCCGCCTGGGCGGCCAGCAGCGTGTAGTGCTTGTGTGTCGAGGGCGGCGTGGCCACGTAGACCGCATCCACCTGCGGATCGTCGATCAGCGACTGCGCGTCGGCGTACCAGCGGGGCACGCCGTGGCGGCGTGCGTAGTCCTCGGCCAGCGCAGCGTTGCGCCGCATCACGGCCACCAGCGCCGAGCCGTCTGCCTTCTGGAACCCAGGCCCGCTTTTGACCTCGGTCACGTCGCCGCAGCCGATGATACCCCAGCGGATGGTGGTCACGGTTGTAACTCCCCGATGATTGGCGCATCGCCGATGCCGATCAGCTCCAGCTCGCTTGCTCGATGGCAGGCGACGAAGTGGCCCGGCTGGAACTCGTGCAGCGGCGGCGCGTCGCTCTTGCAGACATCGACGGCGAAGCGGCAGCGGGGGTGGAAATAGCAGCCTGATGGCGGCTTGGCCGGGCTGGGCACGTCCCCTTCCAGCGGGGTCATGCGGGCGCGAATGCGCGGGTTGGCCACCGGCACGGCCGACATCAGCGCAGCCGTGTAGGGATGCTTGGGAGCGAAAAACAGCTCGCGCGTCGGCGCGGTCTCCACGATCTTGCCCACGTACATCACCGCCACCCGGTCGCAGATGTGCTTGACCACGCTCAGGTCGTGGGCCACGAAGAGGTAGGTCAGGTGCAGCTCTTGTTGCAGCTTGAGCAGCAGGTTCAGCACCTGGGCCTGCACCGACACATCCAGGGCCGAGACCGGCTCGTCGGCCACCACGAAGCGCGGGTTGAGAGCCAGGGCGCGGGCGATGACGATGCGCTGGCGCTGGCCGCCGCTGAAGGCGTGGGGATAGCGCTGCATGTACTCCGGCCGCAGCCCCACCAGCTTGAGCAGTTCCTCCACCCGAGCCTGCCGCTCTTGCCGGCTTTTCATGCCATCTACCACCAGTAGCGGCTCCCCCACGATGTCCAGCAGGGTCATGCGCGGGTTGAGCGAGGCGTAGGGATCTTGAAAGATCATCTGCATCTCGCGGCGCAGCGGCCGCATCTGGCCAGCCGACAGCGCCGCCACATCGACCATCTCGCCGGAGCCAAGGCGAAAGCGGATCTGGCCGGAGGTGGGATCGATGGCGCGCAGGATGCAGCGAGCTGTGGTGGTCTTGCCGCAGCCGCTCTCGCCCACCAGCCCCAGCGTTTCGCCCTCGTAGATGTGAAAGCTGACCTGGTCCACGGCGCGCACGAAGCCGACGATCTTCTTGACGAAGCCTTCCTTGATGGGGAAGTACTTCTTGAGATCGTTGACCTCCAGCAGCAGGTTGCGGCCGTTTTGGGCAGCAACGGCGGAACTCAGAGGAACTGGAGGGAACTGGGAGTTAGTCATGGGCGGCAGGTCTTCTTCACGCATCACGTTTCACGCCTCACTCATCCGCCACATCGTGGTGCAGGAAGCAGCTCACCAATTGGCGTTCGCCGATGGGCTGCGCGGCCGGGGTGCGCTGGTCGCAGACGCCGGGCATGAACTCGGCGCAGCGCGGGTAGTAAGGGCAGCCAGGCGGCCGGTTGAAGGGATGCGGGATCGAGCCCGCAATGGTGGGCAGGAAGGTGCGCGCGGCTGAATGGACGGTGGGAATCGACTCCAGCAGCGCCCGGGTGTAGGGATGCTGCGGGCTGTGGAAGATGTCGTCGGCCGGCCCCTGCTCCATCACCCGCCCCAGGTACATCACTACCACCCAATCGGCCATTTGCGCGATCACGCCCAGGTCGTGGGTGATGAAGATGATAGCCATCTGGCGCTCGGCCTGTAGGCCTTTGAGCAAGGTCAGCACCTGGGCCTGGGTGGTCACGTCGATGGCTGTGGTCGGCTCGTCGGCGATCAGCAGGCTGGGGTTGCACGACAGCGCCATGGCGATCATGGCCCGCTGGCGCAGCCCGCCGCTCAGCTCCCAGGAGTAGGCGTTCATGCGCTGTTCGGGGCTGGGCACCCCCACCTCGCGCATGCGTTCCACGGCGATCTGCCAGGCCTCCTTCTTGCCGACCGGCTGGTGCAGGCGGATGGCCTCGATGAGCTGGTTGCCGATGGTGTGTACCGGGCTGAAGGAGGCCATCGGCTCCTGCGGGATGAGGGCGATCTCGGCCCCGCGCAGCGCCCGCATCTGCTTGCCGCGCTCGTTCAACTGCACCAGGTCGATGGCGCCTTCAGGCCCGACGCCTTCATAGCTGGCCTGCTTCTGTGGCCGGTAGAGGATCTGCCCTTGGGCCGTGCGGCCGGGTGGCGGCACGATGCGCAGTACCGACTTGATGGCCACGCTCTTGCCGCAGCCGCTCTCGCCGACGATGCCCACCACCTGGCCGGGGTAGACGTCGAAACTCAGGCCATCTACGGCCTTGACGATGCCTTCGTCCAGGAAGAAGTAGGTCTTTAGGTTGCGCACCGAAAGCAAAGGTTGGTTCATGGTTGCAGGTTGCAGGATGCAGGTGGCAGGTGGCAAGGGTGGCAGTCAATCACCCAGTCACCCAATCATCAGCTCGTATACGGGTCGGCCGCGTCGCGCAGGCCATCGCCCAAGATGTTGAGGGCCAGCACGGTGATGATGACCACCAGGCCGGGCAACAAGAGCCACGGAGCCAGGGCGATAGATTGCAGGTTCTGCGCCTCTTGCAGCAGCACGCCCCAACTGATGGCCGGCGGCCGCAGGCCCAGGCCCAGGAAGCTGAGAAAGGTCTCGTTGATGATCATAACCGGGATGGCCAGGGTGACGGCGGCGATGATGTGGCTGGACATGGTGGGCGCCATGTGGCGGAAGATGACGCGCTGCTGGCTGCAGCCCGACAGTTTGGCTGCCACGATGAAGTCTTCCTCGCGTAGCGTCAGAAAGCGCCCGCGAATCTCGCGCGCCAGCGTCGTCCAGCCCAGCAGCGCCAGGATGATAGTGATAGCGAAGTAGGTCTGCTCCACTGACCAGGTGCGGGGCAGCGCGGCCGTCAGGGCCAGCCAGATCGGAATGGCCGGCAGCGACTGCAGGATCTCGATGGTGCGCTGTACGATCATATCGATCGTGCCGCCGAAATAGCCGGAGATGCCGCCCAGAAAGATGCCCAGCACCGTGCTGACAGCCACCGCAAACAGGCCGATGGACAGCGAGACGCGCGTGCCGAACATCAGCCGCGACCACTGGTCGCGTCCCAGGCGGTCGGTGCCCAGCAGATGGATGCCCTGGCTGATGCGCTCGCCGCTGGCCGCGGCCTGGCGGATTGCTGCCTGCTCTTCGGTGGGCGCGACGCCAATCAAATGGATGTCGGTGGAGATCACGCCCAATATCTTGTAGGGATAGCCGCGCGTGAAGAATTGTACCGGTATCTTGACCTCTTCGTCGATCGTCCATTCGACCCGCAGCGACTTGGGGTTGCGCTGACCGACTGCGCCGAAGACAAAGGGGCTGAGCCGGCGCTCATCGAAGAAATGCACCCGCTGTACCGGGATGAACGACTCCAGGGCGGCGGTGGCGTTGGGGTCCTGGGTGGCGAAGAAGTCGGGGACCAGCGCAATGATCGTGATAAAGATCATGACCACGCCGCTGATCATGGCCAGGCGATGCTTTTTGAAGCGCCACCAGACCAGTTTCCAGTTGGGCGCTACGTAGAATGCCTCGGCGCCCTGGGTCGTTGCGCCCATCGGCGCCAGCGCGGCTTCCTCGTCTTGCCGCACCATGGGCTGGTAGGAGACCGAGGATGCCTCTTGCAGATTGTCGACTAGCCTGCGGCCGAAGGAGGACTGAGGCTCTGGGTGTTCAGTCATGGGTCAGCCCTCCATCCGGATGCGCGGGTCCAGCCAGGCCAGCAGGATGTCGGAGATCAGCGTGCCGATGATGGCCAGCATACAGTAGATCAGCACGATGGCGCCGGCCAGGAACATGTCCTGGTTGGTCAGCGAGCGCAGGAACATGGGGCCGATGGTGGGCAGGTTGAGTACCGTGGCCACCACCAGGCTGCCGGAGAAGATCAGCGGCAGGAACCAGCCGATGGTGCTGACCAGCGGGTTGATGGCCACCCGCACCGGGTACTTCATGATCAGCTTCCACTCCGACATGCCCTTGGCGCGCGCCATTTCGACGTAGGGCTTGTTCAGCTCGTCCAGCAGGTTGGCGCGCATGATGCGGGCCAGGCGCGCCGTGCCGCCCAGGGTCAGGATCAGGACGGGTAGCCACATGTGTTTGAGCATGTCCGCCACCCGCGCCAGGCTCCATGGAGCATCGACGAACTCTGGCGAGAAGAGGCCGGTGACGCTGACGCCGAACCAGGAGAAGGCCAGCCACATGGCGATCAGCGCCACCATGAAGCTCGGCGTGGCGACGCCGATATAGTTGAAGACGGTCAGGAAGTAGTCGATCAGTGAGTACTTCTTGACCGCGGAGATGATGCCGATGGGCACGGCCAGCACCCAGCTAAAGAAGAAGGTCATCAAGCCCAGGATCACCGTCAACGCCAGCCGCTCGCCAATTAACTGGCGGATGGGCCGCTGCCAGTCCAGCGACACCCCCAGGTCGCCGCGCACGATGCGGCTGATCCACTTGCTATATTGCACGTAGGCCGGCTGGTCCAGGCCATACTGCTCGCGCAGCGCGTCGATCTGCACCCGGTCCATAGACGAGCCAGACGCAGCCAGCTCGGCGATGTAGCTGGTGACAAAGTCGCCCGGCGGGGCCTGGATGATGACGAAGGCGAAGACCGAGAAGATGAAGAGCAGCACCGGCAGCAACAGCAGGCGTTTGATGATGTGTTGGATCATGGGGATGGTCCGATGTCACGCTGAGCGGGTCTGGCACGCAACACACCATGCGGCGACTCGCCAGCGAAGCGTCCCTTGCGGCATGAGGTGTGGGGATGCTTCGCTGGCGTTGCGTGCGTCAAAGGCAGTTGGCCGCCAGCGACGTTGCGTGCGTCAACAACCTTGGCCGTCCGACCCGCTCAGCATGACATCTCAGTCCTGTCACCCTGAGGCTCGGCGAAGGGTCTCCGGCGCTGTGGGCGGAGATGCTTCGGCGGCCTCAGCATGACATATTCGAGCCACACTGAGCGGGTCAGATGTCTGATCACGTTGCGGCGAGAGTTTCCTCAGATCCTCTGAGTTCCTCTGCCATGGTCTACCGGTCGAAGAAGAACGTCTCCGGCCGGGTGTTGCCGGGCGTGCGCAGCGGCCAGTCGTTGCCGGCCGTCTCAGGCACGTTGCGCAGGTCCTGGTTGACCACGACCACACCCTGCACCATGGGGGTCAGGCCGACGGTGCCGATCTCCCAGATGTTGTCAGCCCAGAGACGGAACAACTCCTGGGCCAGCTCGATCTGGCGCTCGCGGCCGGACAGCTTGGCCTCGTCGATGATCTCCACCAGCCGGGCCAGCTCTGGCGTCGGCTCGACACCCTCAGCGCCGCCGCTCAGGTACCACTGGCGCACCAGCGGCGCCAGGGTTAGGGCCGGATCGCTGCGCGGGTCCATCTTAGGCTGGCCGCTGAAGGGGAAGGCGGTGGTGTCCTCGTTCCAGATCTCCACCATCAGGTCGTTGGTGTTGCGCATCTGGAAGCCCAAGGCGCGCTCGCGGGTCTCGATGTGGGCGCGCACGCCCACGTCGGCCCAGTTTTGCACGATGATCTGGCCAATGTCGGGCCAGTTGGCAAAGGCGGGGATGACCTGGATCTCGATATCCAGCCGGCCGCCGTCGGGCAGGGTGCGGAAACCCTCACCGTCGCGGCCGGTCAAGCCCAGCCCATCCAGGATTTCGTTGGCCTTAGCGGTGTCGTACTCGGTGTACTTGAAGGCGTACTCATCGCCGGGGTAGTAGGGGTGGTTGGGCGCGGGCACACCCTGGCGCGCCTCGCCGATGCCCAGGAAGGCCAGCTCCTTGATCGACTCGCGGTCAATGGAGTGCGACATGGCGATGCGGAAGTCCTTGCTCTGCAACAGCGCGGCGATGCCAGGGTCGGCGTTGAAGGTCTGGTTGAACATCAGCACCGCATCCGAACCGCCGAACGTAGGCCAGGTCAATACGTTGTAGCCGCCCTTCTCGGCGTTTTCCACCAGCACCGGGTAGTTGCTCATCTGGATGTGGCGGCCCTGCATGTCGATCTCGCCGCCCACTGCAGCCAGGTTCAGGGCTGCAACGTCCGCGAAGAAGGTGTAGCGCACATCGTCCAGGTAGGGCAACTGGTTGCCAGCCTGGTCCACGGCGAAGTAATAGGGATTGCGCTTGAGCCGGAAGACCGGGTCGGCCACCGTCGAGTTGTCCGGCACCCAAGCTGCCGTGCTGGGCCGCTTGCCGCTCAGGTGCGGCATGGCCTCCACGGCAAACAGCTCGGTCCAGGTGTCGAAGCCTCGCTCCTTGACCACGGCATCCAGCGCAGCCTGTTCGGTGAACGCAGGATGGAAGTCCTGGAGGTAATGGGCCGGCACGAAGGCCAGGTTGGTGATCGACCTGTCGGCGCCGTCTTTGTTAGCCAGGTCCAGCAGGAAGGCCGTGTTGGGTTGGGCGTAAGTCCATTGGACGGTGTAATCATCCAACTTCTCGACCCTGGCCACTGTGCCGTCGCTGTTCATCATCCAGCCAGGCACGCTGGGCATCAAGTCGGTGTTGAGCAGGATGTGCTCGTACCAGAACAGGATGTCGTCAGCCGTGAAGGGCGCGCCGTCCGACCACTTCATGCCCTCGCGCAGGAAAACCCGCCACACTGAGAAGTCTTCGTTGGACTCCCACCCCTTGGCGATATGGGGGATGACCTCGGCGCCGTCGGGCGAGAAGCGCACCAGCGCGTCGTAGGACAGGCGCGTGTAGTTGTTGTGGTCGCCGGGCCCGGTGAAGCCGCGGCGCAGCGTGCCGCCGTATTTGCCGATCTCGGCGACTGGATGCACCAGCGGCTCTTCGGGCAAGCGCTCGTCCACCGGCGGCAGGTCGCCGCTGGCCACCAGCGCCGCCAACATGGGCGCTTCGTTGTATTTGGATGGCGCAGACACCGGCTCGGCGGGCGCTGGTTGAGTAGGCTCGGGCTCAGCCGGAGCAGGTTGAGCGGGGGCAGGCTCAGCCGGGGCAGGCTGGGCGGGGGCAGGTTCGGTCGGAGCGGGTTGGGCCGGGGCCGGGGAGCCACAGGCAGCTACCAACAGCGAGGCTAACAGAAGCAGGACAAGCAGCGAGCGAAACATAGAGAACCTCCTAAGCGACATCTTTGGGGCAACAGGGAACCGGCATAGGGTCCGCATCACGGGCGTCGTTGCGCCGTGGATCGATGGGCAGCAGACAAATGGGCGACAGCACCTCCTTTCTTCTCCTCCTTGATCGCTTGCGCTAAGGTGCGCTGGCCCGGACAACCATGGCAACCGGCACGACCGTCTCGCAGCATCTGTTGGGCCGGCTATCGATCTGCGTTAGCAGCCGCTGCGTGGCCTGAACGCCCAACTCGTGGCGGGGCACGCGACAGGTGGTCAGCGCCGGCGTTACCAGCGCGGCCAGGGGGACGTCATCGAAACCGGTCACGGCCACGTCGTCAGGCACGCGCCGTCCCAGCCGGGCGCAGGCTTGCAGCGCGCCGACAGCCACCAGGTCGTTGTAGCAGAACAAGGCATCGATCTGGGGCTGTGCGGCCAACAGCGTCAGAGCTGCTTCGACGCCGCCTTTCACCACCGGCGCACATGGCTCCATCAGCGCAGCTTCACAGCGCTGGTCTGCCACAGTCAGGGCTGTCTGGTAGCCGCGCATGCGGGCCAAACCGCTGTGGGACATGGGGGGTCCGGCCAGGAAACCGATCTGGCGGCGTCCGCTGCGCAGCAGATGCGTCATCAACATGCGGGCGCCGGCCTCATCGTCAGCGAGTACGGTTCCGAACTGGGGATCGCGTGAGCTGCGATTGACCAGCACCGCCGAGGGAAAGCGGGCCAGCGTGGCCGCCAACTGGTCGTCAGCCAGGCGCGAGCTGCACAGGATCAGGCCATCGATGCGCTTCTCTTCTAACGAATGGAGCAGGTCCAGCTCGCGCTGCCCATCTTCTTCGCTGCTGCAAAGAAAGACGGTGTAGTCCTCGCGGTAGGCTGCTGCGGCCACGCCGCGGGCGACATCGGCAAAAAAGGGATTGGAGATATCAGGCACCACCAGACCCAGCGTACCCGTCCGGCGGGTGGCCAGGCTGCGCGCAATGCCGCTGGGCCGGTAGTTCAGCCGGTCGATTACCTCCAGCACGCGCTGGCGGGTATCTTCGCTGACGTCGGTCTTGCCGTTGATTACGCGTGAGACGGTCATCAGGGAGACGCCGCTCTCGCGGGCTACATCAGCCATGGTGGTGCGAACACTCATGAGGAGTCGCTCCATTGCGACAGCATTGAGGGGTTTCGTTAACGCTAACAAAGATTATAATGGACGATAGATGATTTGTCAATCGCCATTGTCATAGCGTACACTGGGAGGGCAGATCAGTAGGCAAGTAGGCAAGTAGGCAAGTAGGCAAGTAGGCAAGTAGGCAAGTAGGCAAGTAGACAAGTAGGCAAGTAGGCAAGTAGACAAGTAGACAAGTAGGCAAGTAGGCAAGTAGGCAAGTAGGCAAGTAGACAAGGGCGTTTGTCTGTGCTGTTTATGCATCTACCTGCAACTTGCCACCTGCAACTTGCAACTTGCCACCTGCAACCTGCAACTTGCCACCTGCAACTTGCCACCTGCAACTTGCCACCTGCAACTTGCAACTCCCCCTCCCCGAAAGGACTCCTCATGACCACAGCATGGCAGCGGTTCAAGCAGGCGGCGCGGCTGGAAGAGACCGACCAGCCGCCGGTGGCCTTCATTGTCGACAGCCCGTGGCTGCCAGGCTATGCGGGCGTCCACACGCTGGACTATTTTTTGGACTTTGAGCGCTGGTTCGGCATCCACCGCAGCCTGCTGGAGCGCTGGCCGGATGTGGCCTGGATCCCCGGCTTCTGGGTGGAGTACGGCATGGCCACCGAGCCATCGGCCTTTGGCTGCCGAATGCACTGGCACCACGATCGCCCCCCTTCTATCGAACCGGTGGTCGAAGATGCGGCCCATTGGGCGGCCGCGCCGCTGCCCAACGTGCGTGAGGATGGGCTGATGCCGCTGGCGCTGCGCCTGACCGAACGCAGCGAGGCGCGTTTGCAGGCCGAGGGGCTGGGCATGCACATGGTGGCCGCGCGCGGGCCGATGGTCACGGCCGGCTGGATCATGGGCCTGACCAGCTTGATGATGGGGCTGGTGGAGCAGCCCGACGTGATCCACCGCTGCCTGGACAAGATTACTGCCACGTTGATCGATTGGCTCGACGCCCAGCTAGAGCTGTTGCGCAACCCTGAGGGCATCCTGCTGCTGGACGACATCGTGGGCATGGTGTCGCTGGAGCATTACCAGGAGTTCGTGGCCCCCCGCCTGCAGCGCATTTTTGCCCACTTCGACGGGCTGGTGCGGGTTTACCACAATGACATGCCCTGCCCGCATCTCTACCCCGCGCTAGCCGAGGCCGGCTTCGACGTCTTCAACTGGACCCACGAAGTAGATATCGCGCAGGCCAAGGCGGCTATGGGGCATCGGGTGGCGTTGATGGGCAACGTGCCGCCGCTGCACGTGGCCGTGCGCCAGCCGCCCGCGGTGGTGGCCGAGTTCGCCACAGCCTGCCTGGATCGCGGCGCGCCCGGCGGCGGCATGATCCTCTCGGTGGGCGGCGGCGTCTCGCCGGACACGCCCGCCGCCAGTCTGGATGCCCTGGTTGAGGCGGCTCGCGCCTGGCAACCCGGCCCGCCAGACCAGCCTCTGACCGATTGGTACGAGCTGCTTGGCCGTTATCAGATCGGCGGCGGCGAGCGCAAGACAGAGGGGCGCCGCGCGCGCAGGCGTGCCTAGCGCAAGCTTGACAGCTACATCTGGACGTGTTACCATTTGTTCAAATCGGGACGAACGAGCGCCTACCAAACCCCAGGGAGTATGCTCATGAGCCAACCTGATCCATTCAACGAGCTGGACCTTTTTCGTCTATGTAAGCAGTTGTTGCAGGCTGGCTGGGATGCCTACGCCAGCGACCTGACCGGCGAAGTGGCAGCGCGCCAGGACAATCTGCCTAACCGCGGCGCATGGAGTCTGGCGATCGACCGTAGTGGGCGTTGGCGGTTCACAGCTACCTGTGCGATCTGCGCAGCCGATGGGCGTGAGTTGATTCGCGGCGACCAAACCTGGCGTCTGTTGAAGGAGAAGCAGCAGGTGTTAACGGTTGCTGGCCGCCTGTCCAGCCAGGATGAACTGGCTGATCTGCTGGCAGAGCTGACTCAACTGGCGCAGCAAGAGACCGCCCTACTGAGCCCGGAAGCGGAGGGAAAGCCAACATGGGACAAGAACCACGAGCGGAGAGCAAAGCTGAAGGATCTGTGACTGAACCCGGCGGCCGGCCCATCCTGCTGGCGGTGCTGCTGACCTCGTTGGTCTGGCTGGTTGTGGCCGGCGGCGCAGCACTGGCCTGGCGGCAGCCGCAACCGGTGGCTTTTGCAATTCAGCCGCCGCCAGCTACTGCTACCCCGGCGCCCACGCCAACCCCTGCACCCATTCAGGTCGATGTAGATGGCGCAGTGCAGCGGCCGGGTGTCTATGTCTTGCCAGCCGGCGCGCGCGTGGGCGATGCGATTGCTGCGGCCGGTGGGCTGGCGTCAAACGCCGACCAAAACGCGCTCAACCTGGCCCAGCCTTTGCAGGATGGGGAGAAATTTGTGGCCCCGACCGTCCGGCCTGCGGCTGCAGCCTCCGCCCCTGATCCAGCCGTTGCTGTGCGCAGCGTTGGCCTGGAGTTGGGCAACGCCTCTCTGATCAACATCAATACGGCCAGCGCCCAGGAGCTAGAGGCATTGCCGTCCATCGGGCCAGTTACGGCCCAGGCCATCATCGATTATCGCACGGCTAATGGCCCTTTTGCCTCGGTTGAAGATATCGTTAAGGTCAGGGGAATCGGGCCTGCCACGCTGGAGAAGATCAAGCCGCTGATCACCGTCACAGAGTAGGTCATCAGCGGTTGGCAGCGTCCGGGGGAAGCTCAACAGGCGCGCGTTACGTCGTGGGCAGCACGCGCGCCTCAGCTCGGATTTTGCGCCGATGCGTCATCGCTGCACAAAAATGTGCGCCGATCAAGATAATCAGGACCGTCAGGTAGAACCAGAATAGCAAGACGATGATGGTGGTAAGCGGGCCATAAAGACGCTCATAACGCGCCAGACCGCTGCTCAGATACCAGGTGAAGCCCAGATTCAGCACCTGAGTCGCCAGGGCAGCAAACAGCGCGCCGCCCAGGGCAATGCGCCAAGGCACCTGCACGCGGGGCACCCACTTATACAGCCCAAAGAAAACAATCACCGAGATGATAAGAGGAATCGAGCGCACGCTCCACACCTGCGCGATCTGGCCGCTGAAGCCCAACCAGCGCATCAAAGCCACTGGCAGCATGGACAGCATACCCAGCGTGGCTGACGACAGCAGGAGAACGATCAATCCCACATAGACCACCACCACCATCAACAGGCCTATCAAGCGCGCTGTGAACAGATTCGGCCGGCCATTCTCAGACCAAGCCAGGTCGATGTTGAAGGTCAGGTTGGTGAAAACGCCAGATGCAGCCCAAAGCAACGCTACCAGGCTGATCAGCGTCACCTGGCCGCGAGAGGCGAAGATGCTGTCCAGGACGTCGAACACAAACTCCTCGATACCCTCAGCATCGGGCAGAATGCGCTGTATCACGACACCGGTCAACTGCCGGGCAGCCTCTGGATCAATCAAAAAGCCCAGCGCAGTGATCAGTAAGACGGCAAGGGGAAACAAAGAGAACAAGCTGTAGTAGGACAGAGCCGCAGCCGCCTGCGGGCCGCGCGTTGCGGTGAAGCGATCAATTGTGCGGCGCAGCACGCCCAGCCACCCGCGGCTGGCGCTGTCAGCTTGCGCAAACCTTGCTTCGAGTCGCTCTGCAATAGTAGGTGATCCGGCTTCACTGGACATAGGGCTGGCTCAAAACACAAAGACGGCGATCAGGTCGTTAACGTTGGTCTGAGTGGGACCGGTATGCAGCAGGTCGCCAACGCTCTGCAGAAAAGGGTAGGCGTCGTTGCGGGCCAGGAACTCGGCTGCGTCCAGGCCCAGGGCATGGCCGCGCGCGACAGCGCTGGCGTCTGCCAGCCCGCCGGCCGCATCGGTTGGACCATCGCCGCCGTCAGTAGCCAGAGCGGCGAGGACCATGCGTTCTCCTTCCGGCACGCGCGCCAGCTCCAGCGCAGCCGCCAGCGCCAGCTCCTGATTGCGCCCACCGCGGCCTGGGCCGCGCACGGTAACAGTGGTTTCGCCGCCCAACAGGAGACAGGCCGGCGGTGCAACAGGCTGGCCATGCGCGACCACCTCGCGGCCCAAAGCCACGGCCATCCTGGCCACCTCGCGCGCCTCGCCCTCGATGAAAGTTGTCAGCGTCAGCGGGTTGAAGCCCTGCTGGCGGGCCGCGGCCTGAGCAGCCTGCACAGCCAGGGCATTGTCGGCCACGACGATGGTCTGGCTGCGAGCGAAGGCCGGATCGCCTGGCTTGGGTGTGTCGGGCAGATCGCCGCTCAGCCCAGCGCGCAGGCGCTGCACCACAGCGTCTGGCAGTGTTGTCTCCAGAGCATAGCGCTGCACGATCTGCCACGCCTCGTTCCAGGTGGAGTGGTCGGGCATCGTCGGGCCAGAGGCAATCACGTCGAGCGGGCTGCCGACCACGTCAGAAAGCACCAGACTCTCCAGCGCGGCGGGACTGGCCAGCCGCGCCAGTTGCCCCCCTTTGAGCTGTTCCAGGTGCTTGCGCAGCGTGTTGATCTCGTCGATAGCAGCGCCGCAGTGCAGCAGCGCCTCGGTGGTGGCTTGCAGGTCGCTCAGATTCAGCCCGCGGGCCGGCAGGGTCAGCAGGGCCGAGCCGCCGCCAGAGACCAGGCACAGCACCAGGTCATGCGCTGTGGTCTGCTGCATTAACATGGCGATGCCTTGGGCTGCCTGGACGCCGGCCGCGTCGGGCACGGGATGGCCTGCCTCCAAGACGGCGACGCTGGCTGGCAGCGCCTCAGCGCCGGCCGCGTGGCCGTGTTTGGTCAGCAGCGCGCCGGCTGTCAGCCATTCGCCCAGCGTGTCCGCCGCTGCCAGGCCCATAGCCACAGCCGCTTTGCCGATGCCCAGCAGATAGATGTGCTCGAACTGGCTCAAGTCATGGACAGCGGCGCCGACGGCCAGCCGGCTGCCTGTGCGCTGCAGCGCGCGGCGAACGGCGGGCCCGGGCGCGACGGCGTGCAACGCCGCCTCAAGCACCGGCAGGATACGTTGGCGTCGTTCGGGGTCGGCCTGGAGAACGGCGGGGTCAATGTGGATAGGTTGCACGTGCATAGGAGGTGAGATTTGTTGGTTGGTTGAGTTGGTTCAGAGCGCAGCAAGACTTCAGTCTGCCTGCCAGCGCGCGTACAGGGCGTTGTGCAGGACGCGGCCGGCGCTGCGTTCCACAGTGGCCATCTTGCCGATTTCGCTCTGGCCAGACAGGCCGCCCACCATGCCGCCGATGGCTGCGTGCAGGGATTGCTCTGTGACGCCCTTGGTGTAAATTGTGGCGACGACGAAACGGGGCGAAGGGCTTAGCACGGCGCGGCAGGCCTGGCACAGCTCGTCAAAAAGGCGTTGAAAGGTCCACACCTCGCCGCCGGGGCCGCGGCCGAAGGCTGGCGGGTCGAGCACCAGGCCATCGTAGCGCACGCCGCGCCGCGCCTCGCGGCGCAGATAGGTCAACGCATCTTCGACGATCCAACGAATGGGGCGATCTTGCAAGCCGGACAGCGTCTGGTTGTCGCGCGCCCAGACCACCGCCTTCTTGGACGCGTCCACATGGGTAACGCTGGCTCCAGCCTCGGCGGCGGCCAGCGTGGCCAGGCCGGTGTAGCCAAAGAGGTTGAGCACGCGCAGGGGGCGCGCGGCGCGCCTCACCTGCAGAGCGGTCCACTCCCAGTGAACTGCGTTCTCGGGGAAGACGCCTACCTGGCGCGATTGGCTGGCTTGCGCCCAGAAATGGAGCGCGCCGTAGTGCATCTCCCAACGGCGCGGCGCGGCGCGGCGTTGGCGCCAGCGGCCGCCCGACTCGTCCTTCAGATCGAAGACTGCGTGAGCCGAGTCCCAGTCAGCCCGCGGCAGAGCCGGCGCCCACACAGCCTGCGCCTCTGGCCGGATCAAGGTCACTGGTCCAAAGCGCTCTAGCTTGCGGCCGTCACCGCTGTCCAAAAGGGCGTAATCCTGCCAGGCGGAGGCGGTAAGGATCGACATGGAAGACATGGGAATGGCATTATACCACGCGGAAACCAGGCTGCGAAACCAATGTATCGCGGTGGGCGCGCGCGGAATCGGGTTCCGGCGCCGGAGTCTGGTTCCGGAACCCGGTTCCGAAGTTTCTGACAGGAAGCGCCAAAAACCTGATCCAGATCATTGTACAAACAACGATCTTCTGCTATGATTGCCGTGTCGATCCCGCTGCACGGCATCCCTTCACAAGACGTGACGCTTGCAGCGGCCGCCGTGCCACCCCAGACGGGATGGAGCAGATCACGGAGGGATAGGCCTCGTGTCATCGTCTGCCTCATCGCCTGCGCCGGCTGCGGCCTCCCGGCCCCATCCGTGCGACGTATCTCCCAGCCTTAACCGCTGCGCCAGGTAGGAGTGCAACGATCGGTCTCTTTGTCCTGAGGAAATGCAGCGTGGACACTCTTGATCTCAGTCTCTTGGCAACCTTGCGCATCACCGTTGGATACCTGGGCGAACGGGAGCAGTTCGGCTGGTGGCCGAGCGCTTTCTTCGCGCCGGGCAGCGATGCTTTTTTGGCGCCGTTGTTCGCGCGCACTCAATTCCTTGCCCAATACGCTGCCGGAGATGATCGACGAGGCCGAGCGCTTCGTGCTGCGTAACACCCGGGTGGCGGCCAAGGTGACCGGCTTCGAGCGCCGCGAGATCACCGAGTATCCCTACGCAGCGGTGCGCGAGGCGATTGCCAATGCCGTGGCGCATCGCGACTACGATCGCGAGGACGTGGAGGTGCGCGTCTCTATCTTTGCCGATCGTATCGAGGTGCAGAGCCCCGGACGGCTGCCTGCGCCGCTGACCCTGGATACGCTGGGTGAGGAATACGCGCTGCGCAACCGCGTCATCGCCGAGCTGCTGTTCAACATCCGCTATATCGAGCGCTGGAACACCGGGATCCTGCGCATGCGCCAACTGATGCGAGCGCACGGCCTGCCGGAACCGATCTTCCAGCAGATCGGCCAGACCTTCCGCGTCACCTTCCCGGGTCCGGGCGACAATATTCTGGATCTGATCCCTGAAGCGGGCGTCACCGACCTGCGGACGCTGGGCCTCAACGAGCGACAGGTGCAGGCGTTGGCGTTGATGGTGAACGAGGGTCGGGAGCTGACCAATCGAGAGTATCAGGAGCTTTTTGGCGTAAGCCATATGACGGCATTTCGCGACCTGAATGCGCTGGTCGAAACAGGTCAAGCTAAGTTGATCGGCTCCGGTAGAACTAGCCGGTATTGCGCTTAGCCAAAGCCTGCCAGAATGTTATGATTAGCCGAAATATGTTACGATTAATGTGATGATTACGATTTCCTGACGCACTCCGATGTAGGCATTGTCAAAAAGCCGTTGAGCTTGCCGTCGTGATCCGAGTTTCTTGAGTTCCTCCAAACGCCCATCAGTTCCCACCAACCCTCCCCGGACCACCCACCATGCTGATCAAATCCCTCTTCGACCCATCCAAGGACATCCTGCGGCACCATCGAGAAGGTGATCACCTACGGCGCGGCCGCCGATAGGCGGGAGGTGCGGCTGCGGGCCGAGATCGCCGAGTACATCGTCACCGACAGCATGGAGGCGCAGTTCGAGGAGCTGCTGCGCAAGATGCAACTGGCCACATCTGCACTGCGCGCACCTCGGCTGCCGAAGTCGGGGCACAGGCAGGGCGCGGGTGTCGAGGCGCTGCGCACCAACAACAGCTTCAAGCCGGTGGGTGTGGCGGTCCGCGCTTTTTGCCCCTTTCTTCCCAACAAGATCCCGAAACCTGCGCTAGATCATTTTCACCGACGCCAAAGTCGTGTACAATGGCGCGTGGTATCACTTCTTTGGGGCCGGGAATTGCGGGTGGGACCCAAGTCCCCCCTTCGTCCGGCTTCAGTGGCCATGGTCATTCAGCGCGTTTCAGACCCCTGAACCAGTTCCACCGCGTCGATGCAGTGTGGCCAACAAGGCGGTTCTCGCTCTTGCCAGTGGTATGGACTCATAGCAAGGGGCGTCCCCTATGGCATCGATCGTCATCGAAAACCCCATCATCAACTCGCCGTTCGAGGAGCCTCGCCGGCATTTTCGCTTCACCGAGGAAGGGATCAGCGACGAGATCGTCGCGGGCCGGCGGAGGAGCGAGTATTTCGTGCCCATCGCCCAGCCCAAGAAGAAGGGGAAGCAACTGGCGCTCGACATCTGGACCGAAGACCGCATCCAGGAGAACGAGTTCATCAACCGGGTGCGCGGCCGGGTGACTACGTGGCGTAAGGGCGGGCACATGGGGATCACCCCCACCACTCGCCGCCTGCTGGAGTACTGGACCGATCCCCAGCGCGACCTGCGCCTTTTCTTCTGCCAGATCGAGGCGCTGGAGACGGCCATCTACATCACCGAGGTGGCCAGCAAGCACGGCGACGCCTGGATCGAGAACCGGCTGCGCGAGGACAACGCCCTGGCCAACCCCGGCCTTTTCCGCATCGCCCTCAAGATGGCCACCGGCACGGGCAAGACCGTGGTCATGGCCATGCTGATCGCCTGGCACACCCTCAACAAGCTGGCCAACCGCCAGGACAGCCGCTTCTCCGACGCCTTCCTGCTGGTCGCCCCTGGCATCACCATCCGCGATCGCCTGCGCGTGCTGTTACCCAGCGATCCGCAGAACTACTACCGCCAGCGCGACATCGTCCCTGCCGACCTGATGCCGCAACTGCACCAGGCCAAGATTGTCATCACCAACTTCCACGCCTTCCTGCGCCGCGAGAAGGTGGCGGCCGGCAAGCTAACCAAGGAGATCCTGGCCCAAGGTGAGGACAGCGCCTTCACCGAGACGCCGGGCGAGATGGTGCGCCGGGTCTGTCGCGAGCTGGGCAACAAGCAGAACCTGGTGGTGATCAACGACGAGGCCCACCACTGCTACCGCCGCAAGCCCGATGGCGAAGAGGAACAACTGACCGGCGAGGAGCGCCGCGAAGCTCAGAAGCGCGATACGGAGGCGCGGGTCTGGATCAGCGGGCTGGAGGCGGTCAAGGAGAAGCTGGGGCTGCGCGCGATCTACGACCTGTCGGCCACGCCCTTCTTCCTGCGCGGCTCCGGCTATTCCGAGGGCACGCTCTTCCCCTGGGTGGTCTCGGACTTCTCGCTGATCGACGCCATCGAGTCGGGGCTGGTCAAGGTGCCGCGGGTGCCGGTGGAGGACAACGCCATGCTCGGCGACTACCCGGTCTACCGCCACCTGTGGCCGCACGTGCGCGACGAATTGCCCAAGAAGGGGCGCAAGACCGAGGCCGTCAGCGGGGAACCCAAGCTGCCGGCCAAGCTGCAAAGCGCCCTACACAGCCTCTACAACAACTACCAGGCCTATCACCAGCAGTGGGAGACCAGCGAGGCCAGCCGCGCGGTGCCGCCGCCGGTCTTCATCGTGGTCTGCAACAACACCAACACCTCCAAGCTGCTGTTCGACTACATCGCCGGCTGGGAGAAGCCGCTCAAGGAGGGCGGTTCGGTGCTGGTTCCCGGCGCGTTGCCGCTCTTTTCCAACGTCAAGGATGGCCGCTGGCTGGGCCGGCCCAACACCATCCTGATCGACAGCGAGCAACTGGACTCGGGCGAGGCCCTGAGCGCGGACTTCAAGAAACTGGCCGCTGTGGAGATCGCTGAGTTCAAGGCCGATTACCGCCAACGCTTCCCCGGGCGCGATGTCGACAGCCTGACCGACGAGGACCTGCTGCGCGAGGTGATGAACACGGTCGGCAAGCCGGGCAAGCTGGGCGAGCCGGTCAAGTGTGTAGTCTCGGTCTCGATGCTGACCGAGGGCTGGGACGCCAACTCGGTGACGCACATCCTGGGCGTGCGCGCCTTCGGCACGCAATTGCTGTGCGAGCAGGTGGTGGGCCGCGGGCTGCGGCGCATCAGCTACGCCACCGAGCAGCGCGCCGTGCAGGTGGCCGGCCAGACCATCACCCTGGACGCCTTCCCGGTGGAATACGCCGAGGTCTACGGCGTACCCTTCTCCTTCATCCCCACCCGCGCCAGCGCGCAGCCGCCCACCCCTGGCCCGCGACCGACGCGCGTGCGGGCGCTGGAGGAGCGCATCGCCTGCGAGATCACCTTCCCGCGCATCGTCGGCTACCGCTACGAGCTGCCCGGCGACCGCCTGGCCGTGCAGTGGAGCGCCGACTCGTCCATGGCGCTCTCGACGCAGGACGTGCCCACGCGCACCGAAACCGCGCCCATCGTCGGCGAGACGGCCATGCACACGCTGTGGAACCTGTCCAGCCGCCGCGAGCAGGAGGTGGACTTCCGCCTGGCCAAGCTGCTGCTGGAGCGTTATTTCCAGGACGCCGAGGGCTACGCCAAGCCCTGGCTCTTCCCGCAGTTGCTGAGTATCGCCCGCCGCTGGCGCACCGAGTGTTTGACGCTAAAGGACAACACCTTCCCGCAGTTGTTGTTGCTAGATGAACTGGGCCTCGACGCCGCCGAGCATATTTACCAGGCCATCGTCCAGTCCAACGACGGCGAGAAGACGCTCAAGCCGATCCCGCGGCCCTACGACACCGTTGGCAGCACGCGCTACGTCGATTTCGACACCACGCGGCCCGTCTGGCCCACCGACCCTGCCAGGTGCCACGTCTCGCATGTGGTGGCCGACACCGGCAGTTGGGAGCAGAAGATGGCGCAGGTGCTGGAGGAGATGCCTGAGGTGGTGCGCTATGTCAAGAACCACGGCCTGGGCTTCACCATCCCCTACACCCTGAACGGCGACGAGCGCCAGTACGTCCCCGACTACATCGTGCACCTGGACGACGGCCACGGTCGAGACGACCTGCTCAACCTGCTGCTGGAGGTCTCCGGTGAGGCGCGCAAGGACAAGGCTGCCAAGGTCGCTACAGCCCGCAACCTGTGGGTGCCGGCCGTCAACAACCACGGCGGCTTTGGACGCTGGGCATTCGTGGAGATCACGGATCCGTGGGATGCGGAGACGACGATTCGGGCATCGCTCAAGCATGCTTGAGAACTGGATCCTCGCGCTGTCATGCTGAACGGGTCGAACGGCCAAAGGAGTAAGCGCACGCGACGAAGTCAAGCAGCCAACGAACTTGATCGCAGCCAACGCCAGTGAAGCATCCCGCCGCGTCCACGGCAACAGGGGATGCTTCGCCGCAGACGGCTCAGCATGACGGAGAGCGGCGGCCCCTGTCATGCTGAACGGGTCGAACGGCCAAAGGAGTTAGCGCACGCGACGAGGTCCAGCAGCCAACGAGCTTGATCGCAGCCAACGTCAGTGAAGCATCCCGCCGCGTCCACGGCAACAGGGGATGCTTCGCCGCAGACGGC
>CAZVGR010000014.1:7978-8637 GCA_964626845.1 uncultured Anaerolinea sp. | reverse complement strand
TCAGCATGACGGAGAGAAGGGCAAGACGACTATGCACCAATTCTACGTCTACATCATGGCCAGCCCGTCCCGCACGTTGTACGTCGGTATGACCAACGACCTGGAGCGGCGGGTCTACGAGCACAAGCACAAGCTGGTTGCCGGTTTCACCGCCTGGTATAACGTCAACGAGTTGGTGCATTTCGAGGAAACGTCCGATGTGCATGCGGCCATCGCGCGTGAGAAACAAATCAAGGGCTGGACCCGCGCCAAGAAGATCGCGCTGATTGAGGCGTCGAATCCGCACTGGCAGGACTTGAGCGCCGAATGGTAACACCCTGCCATGGTAACACCCTGTCATGCTGAGCCGTCTGCGGCGAAGCATCCCCCCTGGCGGCGCGAGCGCAGGGGATGCTTCACTGGCGTTGGGTGCGACTTAGCTCTTTGGCCGATGGAGAACGTTGTGTCTGCTAACCACGTTGGCCGTTTGACCCGTTCAGCATGACAGGCACCCATAACGCGCCGTCGTACCCTGTCATGCTGAGCCGTCTGCGGCGAAGCATCCCCACAGCGCCGTCGCACCCTGTCATGCTGAGGTCCGCCGAAGCATCCCCCCTGGCGGCGCGAGCGCAGGGGATGCTTCACTGGCGTTGGGTGCGACTTAGCTCTTTGGCCGATGG
>CAZVGR010000014.1:0-7878 GCA_964626845.1 uncultured Anaerolinea sp. | reverse complement strand
AGAACGTTGTGTCTGCTAAGGACATTGGCCGTTTGACCCGTTCAGCATGACAGGCGCCCATAACGCGCCGTCGCACCCTGTCATGCTGAGGTCCGCCGAAGCATCCCCCCTTGGCGGTGTGAGCGCAGGGGATGCTTCACTGGCGTTGGGTGCGACTTAGCTTTTTGGCCGATGGAGCCCGTTGTGCGTGCTCAGGACGTTGGCCGTTTGATCCGTTCAGCATGACAGGCACCCACAACGCGCCATCGCACCCTGTCATGCTGAGGTCCGCCGAAGCATCCCCCTGGCGGTGAGAGCGCAGGGGATGCTTCACTGGCGTTGGGTGCGACTTAGCTCTTTGGCCGATGGAGAGCGTTGTGTCTGCTAAGGACGTTGGCCGTTTGACCCGTTCAGCATGACAGGCGCGATAAACGCAGTGACTATGAGGCGACTATGACCACCATCGACCCCTCCGGCTACTCCGAAGCCGGCGCACATCTCTTCACCTGGCTGGCCGACAAAGTCCTGGGCGGCGCCAAGAAGGCGTTCGGCTGGGGCTGGACGCAGGTCGAATGGGCCAAGGCCCAGGATCGCTACGACGCGCGCATCATCCAGGACTACGGCCAGATCCGCATTTTCGGCCAGACCACCCCCAAGTCGCTCAAGGACATCTTCACCGACGTCTATGTGCTGGACACGCCCACCGCGTACCGCCGCTTTGACCCCGCAGCCCTGGCCGAGCACCTGTGGAACGAGGACCGCGGCCTGGCTTTCCGCCACGAGGAGCGCCGGCCCGGCGAGCAACTGCTCGAGCAGGGCAGCAAGTTCTACATCCTGGGCAAGCCGGGTGCGGGCAAGACCACCTTCCTCAAGCACCTGGCCGTGCGCGAGGCGCAGCGCGGCAAGTGGGGACCGTGCCTGGGCAAGATACCGATCTTTGTCTCGCTCAAGCAGTTCGGCGAGAAGAGCCAGTCCCTGTTCGACTTCATCGTGGACGAGTTCGCCGTCTGCGGCTTTCCCGAGGCCACGCCCTTCGTCGAGGCGCTGCTCAAGTCGGGCCAGGCGCTGGTGCTGTTCGACGGCCTGGACGAGGTGAGCAAGAGCGAGGAGCACGATCGCCGCGGCGAGGTCACGCGGATGCTGGCGCAGTTCGCCCGCCAGTACGGCGAGTGCCACATCGTAGTCACCTGCCGCATCGCCGCGGTGGACTACACCTTCGAGCCGGCCTTCGCCTATCTGGAGATGGCCGACTTCGCGCCTGACCAGATGGATGCCTTCGTACGCGCCTGGTTCTGGGACGACAGCGACAAAGATAAGGGCGCGGCGCTGGCCGAAGGGATGCTGGCGGCGCTGGAGCTGCCCGAGCACAAGGGCATCCGCGACTTGAGCCGCAACCCGTTGCTGCTGACCCTGCTCTGTCTAAACTATGCCGAGACGCGACCCTTCCCAGCTCGTCGCGTGGATATTTTTTCCGAGGCGCTGGACGTGCTACTAAGACAATGGGATGAGTCGTGGCTCACCAAACGTAGCTCTTTTTACAAATCCCTCACTCTGGGCCGAAAGCAACAGATGTTCGCCCAGATAGCCTTTGACACCTTTTCGCGAAACGAGGTGATTTTTCCGCAAACCAACTTGGAACGTTGGCTTGCCGAGTATTCGGCCACAGTGCCTGGACTGCCACTAGTCATTGACATCGATGGGCATGCTATCCTCCGGGAGATCGTCGCCCAGCATGGCATCTTCGCTGAACAAGCCCGTCGCCTCTACTCCTTTGCCCATCTCACTTTCCAAGAGTACTATGTGGCTCGCTTTATTGCTGACAACGCGACTCCTGACACGCTAGACACGCTGCTCAGCCACGTAACCGACGAAAAATGGAGAGATATTTTCCTGCTCACCGCAAGCCTGTTTCCTGATGCGACTGCGTTCCTAATTGGCTTTGAAAGGACACTGCACCGGTTAGTTGCCAGCTGCCCACGGTTAGTGGTGTGGCTGCACTGGATCGATGATCGAGCAGTTGCGTCGCAGGCGGCCTATAGGCTGCCTGCAACGCGGGTTCTCTACGCTCGTGATCTCGTCCTTGCCCGTGATCGCTCCGAAGCGCTCGCCCCCGACCTCGTTTCTGCCTGTGATCGCTCCCGCGCGCTCGCGCTCAACCTAACCCTTACCCTTGATCCTAACTTCGCTCGCGAGCGCGAGCGCGCCCGTGACCGCGACTTAGCCCGTACTATCCACAATGCCCGCACCCTTAGCGACCTCCATCCCTTTTTCAGCCACGAGATTTGGAGCGATCTGATCGAGGCAAGCGATGATGTTGTTGATCTCCCCGAGATTTCGAGCGATCTGATCGAGGCAAGGGATTATGTTGTTGATCTCTGTGAACGGCAGAGATGGACTGATTTGTATTGGGCAATCACAGCGTTGACAGTACCGGATATCCATGCGCCTAGTGAAAACTGGGCGCGCTACGGATCTGAATTGGCGCAGGTCATCGAAGCGCAAGGAACGCCTAAACGATATCGGCAATTGCTGGCCGAAATAGACGCGCTGCGTAAAGAGCGGAAGGATCATTGGTCGTTGGATAATACCGACTTTGCAGCGCTGATCGCATACATCGATGCTAATCGGCTGTTCTATGACTGCCTCCAGCTCGCCTACACCCCCGACCACCGCGCCTTCGAAGACCGCATTTTCTGGCTGCCGCCCGATCCGAACCAGCAATGAGAGCACCAATCATGCCACGCAAACCATCCCCCCCCACCCAAGTCACCTCCCACACCCATCGCGCGACACGCGCCAACATCCCCACCGAGGAGCTTCGCGACTTCGTGGCTGAGGACGAGGCCGCGCCCAAGACGCTGCTCTATCCGCGCGACCCGTCGCTGGACCCGCAGTTGGTGTGGAAGGGCAAGGACGAGCAGGATCGCCAGCCGCTGGCCGTGCCCTCGGTGCCGATCTACATCCAGGAGACCATCCACCCCCACTACCTGGTGGAGGACCTGCGCGCGGCGGCGCGCCGCGGCGAGCCGGCCCAGTTGACCATGTTCGACGACCTCTACGCCGGCCTGGACTTCGACCAGCGCGTCGACTTCTACCACCACGGCCAGCAGTGGACCAACCGCATGATCCTGGGCGACTCGTTGCTGGTGATGACCTCGCTGGCTGAGAAGGAGGGGTTGAAGGGGCAGGTGCAGATGATCTACCTGGACCCGCCCTACGGCATCAAGTTCGGCTCCAACTGGCAGGTGAGCACCAGGAAGCGCGACGTCAAGGACGGCAAGGCCGAGGACGCCACGCGCCAACCGGAGCAGGTGCGCGCCTTCCGCGACACCTGGCAACTGGGCATCCACTCCTACCTGGCCTACCTGCGCGACCGCTTCGTGGTGGCGCGCGAGCTGCTGACCGAGACCGGCAGTATCTTTGTCCAGATCGGGGATGAGAACGTGCATTTGGTGCGGTGCGTGATGGATGAGGTGTTTGGGAGTGAGAATTTTGTCAGTGTCGTCACGACCAAAAAGAGCGGTGGAATGGGGCAGACGTTTGTGGACAATGTCTCCGACTACATCCTTTGGTATGCAAAGGCGAAAGAAGTAGCCAAGTATCGGCAGCTCTATGTGGAGAAGGTATTGTCTAAAGGGGCGGGTGCTCGTTACAACCAAGTTGAGCTAGAAGACGGAACAGTGCGCCCAATTACAGTAGAAGAGGCTCTAAGGCCCCAACAGATTCCAGAGAACGCACGCGTGTTTCTGGGCAGCCCGCTGACATCTGAGACACCAAGTGCCTCGACTGTTTTTGAGTTCGAACTCGAAGGTAGGAAACACTTTCCAGCGAAGGGCGGTTGGAAAACAAATCGAGAAGGAATGCAGAATCTGATCTGGGCTAACAAGCTCTTCAACACGAAGGGTTTCGTAAATTACAGGCTATACTTCGACGATTTCCCAGCCGTTGCACTCTCGAATCTTTGGGAGGATACGATGGGAACAGCTGAGCAAAACAAAGTGTATGTTGTGCAGACCACAACGAAAGTCATCGAACGCTGCCTTCTCATGACCACCGATCCCGGTGATCTGGTAATCGACCCGACGTGTGGTAGCGGCACAGCGGCCTACGTCGCCGAGCAGTGGGGGCGGCGCTGGATCACCGTCGACACCAGCCGAGTTGCCCTGGCGCTGGCCCGCACCCGCCTGATGGCTGGCCGCTATCCCTACTACCTGCTGGCCGACTCGCACGAGGGCCGGCAGAAGGAAGCAGAGCTGACCGGCGCGTTCCCGACCACAGAGGGCGGCGCAGCCGAGCCGGCCGGCGACATCCGTAAGGGCTTCGTCTACAAGCAGGTGCCGCACGTCACCCTCAAGGCCATCGCCAACAACGAGGAGATCGACGTCATCTATGGCCGCTACCAGGAGCAGATGGAGCCGATCCGCGCTGAGCTGAACCGGTTGCTGGGCAAGCGGTGGGAGGAATGGGAGATCCCGCGCGAGTTGAGCGCGAAGGGGTCTCGATACGCCGCAGACGGCTACTCGACCGACGAGAAAGCACGCGAGTTGCACGCCGAGTGGTGGCAGTTGCGCCGGGCCCGGCAGGGTGAGATCGACGCCTCCATCGCGCGCCGCGCCGACACCGAGACGCTCTACGACCAGCCCTACAGCGACAACAAGCGGGTGCGCGTCTCCGGCCCGTTCACGGTGGAGAGCCTGTCGCCGCATCGGGTCATCGCGCCGGACGAGGAGCGTCCCGCCAGCCAGGTCAGCGGCCAGCAGGCGCAGGCCGGTCGCTTCGAGATGATGATCCTGGACAACCTCAAGAAGGCCGGCGTGCAGAACACCTACAAGAACGAGCGTCTCGTCTTCGACCGGCTGGAGCCCTACGCCGGCGAGTGGCTGCAAGGGGAGGGGGAGTACACCGAGAAGAGAGACGGCAAGGCGCGCCGCGTAGCGGTGGCCATCGGACCTGAGCACGGCACGGTGGGGCCGCAGTTGATCAAGGAGGCGGCCAAGGAGGCGGTGCGCGGGGTTGGCTTCGACCTGCTGATCGTCTGCGGCTTCGCCTTCGATCCCCACGTGGCCGAGGAGGCCACGCGCTACGGCAAGCTGACCGTGCTGACCGCGCGCATGAACCCCGACCTGGCCATGGGCGACACGCTGCTCAAGAAAACCGGCTCCGGCAACCTGTTCATGGTCTTCGGCGAGCCGGACATCATCACCCAGCGGCAGGACGGCCAGGTTGTGGTGGAAATCCGCGGCGTGGACATCTATGACCCCACCACCGGCGAGATCCGCTCCAGCAGCACCGAGGACATCGCCTGCTGGTTCGTCGACACGGACTACAACGAGGAGACCTTCTTCGTGCGCCACGCCTACTTCACCGGCGGCGACCGGCCCTACGACAAGCTGCAAAAGGCCCTGCGCGCCGAGATCGACGAGGACGCGTGGTCGGCGCTGTACTCGACCGTCAGCCGGCCCTTCGATCCCCCGGAGACCGGCAAGATCGCGGTGAAGGTGATCAACCACTATGGAGATGAGGTGTTGAAGGTCTATGACGTGGCCCGTGCCTAGCTGCTGCTTCCGCACTCGGTTGTCATCGTAGCTGCACGCATCCTACCATCAAGGAGGATTATCATGTTTGCGAAAGTTGTCGGAGTTTTGGCCATCATCGCTGGCGCCATCTTTTGCGCTCTGGGCTGGGGATCATACCAACTGAACATGGCAGGAGCCATTGGGCCGTCTGCCATTCAGGTGTCCCAGCTGGCCAATCAGGCCACTGTCACCATCCTTGGTGGTATTGGACTGATGGTGTTCGGTATGTCACTGTCGGTCATTGAGCTTCTTTCAGAGATCAGGGACAACACCAAGCAAGATTGACTCGTCGTCCTGCCCAGGAGATTGCCATGGCCATTCCCACTGTTGATCAGCTGCTGCAGCCCACACTGAATGCACTGCATGCGTTGGGCGGCACAGCGCCACTTCCGGCGATTGCCCAACGCGTCTTGGATGATCTGCAACTGTCGCCTGAAGAGACAGCGCAGCCCCATCCAGGAAAGAACATGACCGAGGTGGAGTATCGACTTCATTGGGCACGCACGTATCTCAAGAAGTTTGGGCTTGTCGAAGACGTGCGTCGCGGCGTTTGGGCATTAACCCAGCGAGGTCGGGAGACCACGCAAGTGGATCCCAAGGAAGTAATCGCCTACGTCAATCTGCTCAAGAAACAGGCCAAAACGGCTGCCAGTGGAGCGCCCATGGCCGTTGGTCAGGATGAAGTGGCCGAGGACGTGACTGAAGTCAAGAACGTGCAGGTGCTTGCGCCCTCGGGCAACCCGGTCCGGTCTCTCACGCCCTACCTACCCGATAACACCAGTGTGCGCCATTTCATTTCCATTATGGCTGGCGTACCAGAGAGCCTGTTTCATGGGATGTACGCCGAGCTTTTGGCGCAGCGGGGCAACCCCCAAGAGACAGTCGAATGGTCCGATCCAGACCAGTGGATCCCACAGCGCCTGACTGGCGATCAGCAGACGCTGGCGCTGCGGCTGTGGCGCGAGTCGAAGCGCACCGTCAATCCACGCTATGCTCGCGGCGCTTGGACGCTGGCGACACGCCACAACCTGATCGCGACAGAAAAGGGCATTCTGCGCTTAACCCCGCGCGGCCGCCAGTTCATAACTGACCCAATGGGACAGGTTGCGGCCGAGATCGACGGTTTGGAAGGGACGCTTACGGTGCTGCGCTTGGTGGCGGAAAGAGGGCCGGGTTGGCGAGGCGAATTCTTGCCTGGTTTCACGGAATTTTGCCACACCTACACGACTTTGCGCAGCGACACCGCTGTCAAGAGCTATTTGTACAACCGCCTTAGCAGCCTGGTCGAGCGCAGCTGCGTGCTCCGGCGCGGGCTGACCTACGAGATCACAGATCTTGGTTTGAGCTATCTGGACGCCAACGTTGCCATGATGCCCGGCCCACCAGTCGCTGCCAGAAGGCGCTCGGACATCCACAAGCTCGCCCAGGAACTGCGTCAAGAAGCCCGAGAGCAACTGGCCGATTATCTGGCACAGATGAACCCGTTCAAGTTTGAGGGGCTGATTAAGATCTTGCTTGAGGATATGGGCTATGACGATGTCACGACCACTGCCCCTACCAACGACAAGGGTGTCGATGTGATTGCGCACATCGAGCTGGGCATTAGTTCGGTGCGCGAGGTGATCCAGGTCAAGCGTCACAAGGGAAGCCTCAATCGCACGGTCTTGGATCAGCTGCGTGGCTCTCTGCATCGTTTTGGCGCGGTACGCGGCACGATCATCAGCACTGGCAGATTCACCAAAGGCGCGCAGGAAGCTGCCTTTGAGCGAGGCGCCGCACCGATCACGCTCATCGACGGCGAGAGGCTGCTTGATCTACTCATGAAACACCAAATCGGCGTCACCAAGAAGCCGGCCGACTACTTCGAATTCGATCCTGCCAAGCTGGCGCAGTTCGAGCTTGAGACATCGATCAACGATGTCGCCTGAGTGGATAGTTTGGCCCCGCATTACTCGTCGACAAACTTGATCCATTACCCTGCCCGGAGCCTTCATGCCCATACCCCAATGGACTACCCGCATCACCGACTCGGAAGTCGGCGGCGAGGATCATCTCGGCCTGGAAGGCGCAGCCCAGAGCTATCAACAGTGGCTGGTACCCGGCATCATCACCACCACTGACCACGCCCGCTACTACAGCTTCTACAGCTGGATCCTGCACCGCTTCATCTTTGATCCCGCCTCCAGCCGGCGCATAGCCGACTTCCGCGGCTCCTACTTCCGGCGTCACGAAGTAGCCTATATCCTGGGCTGCTTCAGTCACCACATGAACGGTTCCTTCCTGCGCGGTCTGGTCGGCGGCGGCGTCAACAGCTACAAGGCCC
>CAZVGR010000013.1:31816-82425 GCA_964626845.1 uncultured Anaerolinea sp. | reverse complement strand
GCGGCGGCGCAGGTGGCTCCGGGCGCGGCCGTGCAGGGTGTTGTCGATCGCATCAATCAGCAGGATACCTTCGATCTGCGCGTGGCCCTGGCCGATCCGGCCGCTGGCACGCCCGGCCTGGCCGCCGCGCTGCAAGAGGCCGTGCGGCATGCATGCCGCGTGCGCGTCGACCGCGTCGAGTTCGTGGCGGCTGGCGACATCCCCGATAACGCGGCGGGCCTGGTCGACCAGCGCCGCTGGGATTGACCGTCTGAAGACTACGCGCGCAGCGGCCGTCCATTGACTTTCCTTTGTAAGTGTGCTATCCTGCCAGCGTCTCGTTATCGGTTGGCCTGCCGCCAGGTAGGGTAGGCCGCCTCGCCTGTACACACAAGGAGGTATTCGATGGACTTTAACGCAATGTTGGGGCGCGCCATTCGGGCGGCCAAGTTGGATGTGACGCTCTTCCAGGAGGTCGAGCACGACAGCAGTCTCAACCAAGAAGCGCTGATGGTCGTGATCATCACGTCGGCGCTGGCTGGCATTGGCGCGCTCATCGGCGGTATCTTCACCGGCTTTGGCGCAGCGCTCATCGCCACGGTCTTCGCTGTCTTCTGGGGCATCGTTGGGTACTATATCTGGGCCTACTTGACCTGGTTCATCGGCACACGCCTGTTCAAGGGCACAGCCGAGCCAGGCGAGCTGCTGCGCACGTTAGGCTACGCGACTGCGCCGCGTGCCTTGGGCGTCTTCAGCTTCATTCCTTGCGTTGGCGCGATCATCAGCTTTGTCGCCGGTATCTGGTCGCTGGTCGTCGGCGTGATCGCAGTGCGCGAGGCGCTGAACTTCGACACCGGCAACGCCATCATCACCGTGGTGATCGGTTGGGCTGTGGTCTTTGTGGTGGGCCTGGTGATTGCTGGCGTCTTGGGCGCCGGCGCGCTTGGCCTGGGCGCCCTGACTGGCGCTTTGCAGTAGCGTTTTCTATCAGTTGGTTTCTTTCTGCGACGCCAGGCCAGCCCCTGGCGTCGCAGTCGCGTCTATCGCCGATCTTTCTATGCGCTTTGCACGCTTTGTGGTAGAATAGCCAGCGTAGCCTGACCCTACTGGGAAGGATGGATCCCCTGGTGCGCCAGTTCCTGCTTCGCTTACTGCTTCTGTCTCTAATTGTCGTGGTGATCTTCGGCGTCTATCGCCTGTTGACCATCCGGCCGCTGGACAACGTTGCCTTCTTTCAGGATCAGCCCCTGTTGCTGGCCGTGGACAGCCGCAGCGCGGGTGAGACGTTGGCCGATTTTGCGGCGTCGCGCGATGCTGGCGCCAACGGTCTCTACCTGCCCGCAGCCTTGACGCGCGATGGCGTGCTGGTGGTGACCGACTCAGCCGTTGGCGAGTTGAGCCTGGCCGAGCTGCGCTCGGTGGACGCTTTCGCCGGCATTGTCACCTTGCAGGAAGCGCTGGCGGCGTTCCCCGACATGCGGGCGGTAGTCGTCGTGCAGCAGCCGAGCCTGCAATCGTTGGCCGCGCTCTTGCAGGCCATCGATGCCAACAACGCTCGCCCGCGCGTAGTGGCCGTGGTCGACCATCCGCTGCTGGCTGACACGTTGCGCGAGCAGGCGCCCGATCTTGGCACAGCCGCGACCACAGCCGAAACCAACGCTTTCCTGACCACCAAGCGTTTTCGTCTGACCCCCTTCTACCGGCCGGCCGCACCGGCTATGGTATTGGCAGGCAGCGAAATCAACAAGCGCCTGGTGGACGCCGCCCGCAGCCGCGGCATCCATATGCTGGCTCTGGCCGGTCAGATGGACACAGCCGCTGTGCAAGCCTTGATCAACGCCGGCGTCGATGGCGTCATTTTGAACGACCCGGCGCTCATTGCCCGGCTCAGCGTGCCGGGTCAGTCTCCGTAATCTCAGCAGTTCACGACTCCCACGCCAAGATGCCAGGAACGCCAGGAGACTTGGCCTTCCTTTGCGGTCTTTGCGCCTTTGCGTGAGCCAAAGCGTGAAGCAATTGGAGGAGCATCCATGTTTGTCAAGGATTTCATGACTCGCGATCTGGTGACTGTGTCCGAAGACGCCAAGGCTGGCCCGGCTCTGCAGTTGCTGCGCGAGCAGGGGCTGCGTCGCGTGCCGGTCTTGGACCCAGCCGGCGCAGTGGTTGGTCTGATTTCCGACCGGCGCCTCCTGGAAGCATTAGCGGTGCCGGTACGCCGCGGCAAGAGCCAGAACGACGGCGAGGCGCCTCCCTCGCTGATCGTGCGCGACATTATGACTCGCAAGGTTGTGACCGTGCCGCCTGACATGCCCATGGAGACGGCCGGCATCCTGATGGCTTCTCGCCGCGTCGGCTCGTTGGTGGTCGTGGAGGAGGGGCAAGCTGTCGGCATCATCACCGAGACCGACATGGCGCGCGTCTCCTTACTGCTGATGATGGGCAAAGACCCTGGCATGCGGGTCACCATGCGCGCGCCGGCCTTTCCGGGCATCCTGGCCGACGTGACCAGCGCCATCTCGCGCGCCGGCGGCAGCATCGTCAGCCTGGGCAGCATGTCGCTGGATCACAGTATGCTGATTACCCTGAAGGTGGCAGACCTGAATCGCAGCGACATCGAAGCCATCGTCGAAGAGCTGCCAGTGGACGATGTGCATATTCTGGCGATGTGAGCGTGTGTTTGTAAGCGCCCCCCGCTCTGGCCGGTCTCCCGACCGAGCCAGCTCGTGGCCGGACTAGTGGACGCATCGTCAGCATTGAAGGAGTTGGCATGGCAAACAGTGACCTGATCGGCAAGCGCGTCGAGGTGCTGGACAAGGGCTGGATCGAGCTACAGGATGTGATGGGCGACGACAACGCCATCGTCTCGGCCGCGCGCACCTCGTTCCTGGGCGAGAGCAAAGGCCCTGACCGGGACAAGAAGCTGCTGTTCTACCTGCTGCGCCACCGCCACACCACCCCCTTCGAGATGGTCGAGTTCAAGTTCCGCGTGCGCGCGCCGGTGGTCGTCTGGTGGCAGTGGGTTAGACACAGGGTATTTTCTTTCAATGCCCAATCCGGCCGGTATACCCCGTTCGAGGAGGACGACTTCTACATCGTTGAACCGGACGCCTGGCGGCTACAATCGGCGGACAACAAGCAGGCCAGCGAGGGTCTCCTTGACGACGGCCAGTGGCTGACCGACGCGCTGGTCAAGCACTACGACGAGGGCTTCCGGCTCTATCAGCAGGCGCTGGCGGCCGGCGTGGCCCGTGAGCAGGCGCGGCTTTTCCTGGCTGGCTTCGGCGTCTACTACACCTGGGTCGCCAAGGTGGACGCGCACAACTTGATGCACTTCCTCAAGCTGCGCATGGCGCCCGATGCCCAGTACGAGGTGCGGGTCTACGCCCAGGCTATCTACGAGCACTTCTTCCAGCCGGCCCTGCCCTGGACGGCCGAGGCCTTCGAGAAGTTCATCTTGAATCCGGCGTAATGGATGCGCCGGCTCAGCTTGCCAGGCTGGCCCGACCTGCCCAGGCCGGGCCAGCCTGTTTGCGCCCGCAATGACCGCACGATGATACGACCAACGACCGATAATAGCCAGCCGAAATTACGCCTGATCGACATTCAGCAGACGATACAGCGGGGCGAACCTGCTCTGCTGTTGCGCGATCCGCTGCAACTGAGCGGCAACTACATGGTGCTGCCCTACGAGTTTGGCCCGGCGCTGATGATGCTGAACGGCACGCTGGACCTGCCCAGCTTGCGCCAGGCGGTGATGAACGGCTATGGGCTGGTCTACCCCGATGGGCTGTTGCAGCATTTGGTGGATGCGCTGGACGAGAATTGCCTGTTGGAGAACGCGCGCTCGGCCGAGGCGCACCAGCAGGCGCTGGCAGCCTACCGCGCCGCGCCCTTTCGCCCGCCCCACATGGCCGGCCAGTCATATCCGGCCGGGCCGGCCGAACTGCGCAGCCTGTTCGACCGCTACCTGGGTCAGGTCAACGGCGCCACGCGCAGCGCGCCGCCAGCCGTGGGCCGCGGCATCATCAGCCCGCACATCGACTACCACCGCGGCGGCCCGGTCTACGCGTCGGTCTGGCAGCAGGCGGCGGCCATGGCCCAGGCTGCTGACCTGGTGATCCTGCTGGGCACCGACCATTTCAGCACCGGCGACCGGCTGACCCTGACCCGCCAGAGCTACGCCACACCCTATGGCGTGCTGCCGACGGATACAGCCATCGTCGACGCGCTGGCCGAGGTCATCGGTGCGGGCAAGGCCTTTCGCGGTGAGCTGCGCCACCGCAGCGAGCACTCGCTGGAGCTGGTGGCCACCTGGCTGCATCACATGCGTCGCGGCCGTCCGGTGGACATGGTGCCGATCCTGACCGGTTCCTTCGCCGACTTCATCGACGGCCAGAGCGCGCCGGCTGACGATCCGACGTTGGCCGCGTTCCTGGCCGCGCTCAAGCAGCAAGCCTGGCGCGCCGGCCGGCAGGTGCTGGTTGTCGCTTCTGGCGACCTGGCCCATGTGGGGCCGGCCTTCGGCGGGCCCAGGATGGACGCCGCCGGCCGCGCCCGCATCAAGGCCGCCGACGACGAACTGATTCAGCACATGGCTGCGGGCAGCGCCGACGGCTTCTTCGCCGCCATCCGCCGCGAGCAGGACCAGAACAACGTCTGCGGCGTCTCGCCCTTCTACCTGACGCTGCGCCTCCTCGGCGACGTGGAGGGCCAGGTCGTCGCCTACGACCAGTGTCCCGCCGACCAGCGCAACACGTCGCTGGTGTCGGTGTGTGGCATGGTCTTTGGGTAACATAATCGCTCGGGCCGGTCTCCTGACCGTGCCCGCCAGGCTCAAACTACCGCTCGGGCCGGTCTCCTGACCGTGCCCGTCAGGCTCAAACTACCGCTCGGGCCGGTCTCCTGACCGTGCCCGTCAGGCTCAGGATACTCATGTCCAATTCTGGTTACTACCGTTTTCCGACGCTTCACAATGATACCGTGGTCTTTGTCTGCGAGGACGATCTATGGACGGTTTCGGCGCAAGGCGGCATCGCCCGCCGGCTGACATCCAACCTGGGCGAGGTGAGCTTGCCGGCGCTGTCGCCCGACGGACAGTGGCTGGCCTTCACCGGCCGCGAGGAGGGGCCGGCCGAGGTCTTCGTCATGCCCGCGCTGGGCGGCCAGGCTGTACGCCTGACCTACCTGGGCGGCGACGCGCGCGTGGTGGGCTGGACACCCGGCGGCGAGATCGTCTTCGCCAGCAGCCACGCCAGCCCCTTCCGCGAGACCTCGTTGTACACTGTCCCTCGCGACGGCGGCGAGCCGCGTCTGCTGCCGGTCGGCCCGGCCGTCAGCATCTCTTTCGGCCCCGGCGGCGGCCGGGTCATTGGCCGCCACACCACCGACATCGCCTACTGGAAGCGCTACCGCGGCGGCCTGGCCGGCGATATCTGGATCGACGAGAGCGGCGACGGCCAGTGGCGGCGGCTCTGCGCGGCCCGCAACGGCGACGAGGGCCCGGGCCTGCGCCTGGCCGGCAACGTGGCGCGGCCGCTGTGGCTGGGCCAGCGCGTCTACTTCCTCTCGGACCAGGAGGGCAGCGGCGGCCTCTACTCGCTGCCCGCGGCCGCGCCGGACACAGCCCAGTGCAGCCCGCAGCGCCACGCCCAACACGACGAGTACTACCTGCGCCACATCAGCAGCGATGGCCGGCGCATCGTCTACAGCGCGGGCGGCGATCTCTACCTGTTCGACCCGGCTACGGACACGTCGACGCTGATCGAGATCCAACTGCACAGCCCGCAGGTGCAGCGCAACCGCCGTTTCGCCGACCCCGCGCGCCACTTGCAGCACTACGCCATCCATCCCGAAGGCTACGCCGTGGCGCTGACCAGCCGCGGCCAGGTCTTCAGCATGGCCAACTGGGAGGGCGCAGTCTCGCAGCACGGCGAGGCGACGACGCTGGTGGACGGCGTGGCCGTGGCGGTGCAGCACAAGCTGGCCGCCTACCTGCACGACGGCCTGCGCCTGGTCCTCTCCAGCGACGCCGAGGGCGAGGATGCGCTGGAGGTCCATTGGATCGACGGCCACGAGCCGCCGCGCCGGCTGTCGGGCCTGGACATCGGCCGGCCCATGGACCTGCTGGCCTCGCCCACGCGCGATCAGGCGGCCGTGAGCAACCACCGCAACGAGCTTCTGCTGGTCGACCTGGAGCAGGGCACAGCCCGCTTGCTGGATCGCAGCCCCTATGGCGGCCTGCGCGGCGTGGCCTGGTCGCCCGACGGCTGCTGGCTGGCCTATGGCTACCCCAACAGCGAGCAAACTTCGATCATCAAGCTGGTCGAGGTGGACACCGGAGCGACGCATGAGGCCACACGTCCGGTGCTGCGCGACGAGGAGCCGGCCTGGGATCCCGAGGGCAAGTACCTCTACTTCCTGTCGGCGCGCGACTTCGACCCGGTCTACGACAACCTGCACTTCGACCTGAACTTCCCGCGCGGGGTGCGGCCCTACCTGATCACGCTGCAAAAGGACCTGCCCTCCCCCTTCGAGCCGCAGCCGCGCGCGCCAGGCGACAAGAAACGCAAGAAAAACGGCGGCGACAACGGCGAGGACGCCAAGGCCGAGCCGCTGGCCGAGGTCGCCGAGCTGGCAGCCGAGGTCAGTCACGCCGTCCAACCTGGGCCAGAAGCTGAGGCCGCGCCGGCTGGCGCTGGCGGCGACACTGCCTCGGCCGGCGCGGCCGAAAACGACCAAGCCGCCGCCGATGGCCAGGAGCAGGAAGAGGAGCGCATCCAGATCGATCTGGAGGGCATCGCCGACCGCGTCCTGGCCTTCCCGGTGTCGGACGCGCGCTACGAGCAGATTCGCGGCATTGAGGGCAAGGCGCTGTTCACCTGGTGGCCCATCGAGGGCAGCCTGCATGACCGCCGGCCGCCCGGCTCCACACCGCCCGCCTCCGGCGCGCTGGACGTCTACGACTTCGGCGAGCAGAAGGTGGATACGCTGATCGACGGCCTGACCAGCTTCGAGGTCTCCATGGACGCCAAGACGCTGATCTACCGCATGGGCAACAAGCTGCGGGTGCTGCGCGCGGGCGACAAGCCGGACAGCAAGGGCGGCTCTGCGCCCAGCCGGCAGAACGGCTGGCTGGATCTGAACCGGCTGAAAGTGTCGGTGGCGCCGGGCGCTGAGTGGGCGCAGATGTACCGCCACGCCTGGCGCTTGCAGCGCGACCAGTTCTGGACCGAGGACATGTCGGGGGTGGATTGGCAGCGGGTTTACCGGCGCTACTGGCCGTTGGTGGGCCGCGTGGCCAGCCGCGCCGAGTTCTCCGACCTGATGTGGGAGATGCAGGGCGAGCTGGGCACCTCCCACGCCTACGTCATCGGCGGCGACTACAAGCCGGAGCCGGACTACGAGCTGGGCTTCCTGGGGGCAGATGTCACTTACGATGCTGACGCCGGCGGCTATCGCATCACACGTATTGTGCGCGGCGACGTGTGGGACGAGGACGCCAGCTCGCCGTTGTTGGGCCCCGGTCTGGACATCGTCGAGGGGGACGTGCTGCTGGCTGTAGCCGGGCGGCCGCTGAGCGCAACGCTGGCCCCGCAGCAGGCGCTGGTCAACCTGGCCGGCGAGCGGGTGCTGCTGACCCTGGCCGGCCGCGAGCAGCACGCCGAGCCGCGCACCGTGACCGTCAAGACGCTGCGCAGCGAACACGCCGCCCGCTATCGCGCCTGGGTCGAGGCCAACCGGGCCCGCGTCCACGCCGCCACCGCAGGCCGCATCGGCTACATCCACATCCCCAACATGGGGCCGGACGGCTACGCCGAGTTCCACCGCGCCTTCCTGGCCGAGGTGGTGCGCCAGGGCCTCGTCGTGGACGTGCGCTACAACGGCGGCGGCCACGTGTCGCAGCTCTTGTTGGAGAAGCTGGCCCGGCGGCGCATCGGCTACGACGTGCAGCGTTGGGGCGCGCCGGAGCCCTTCCCGGCCTATGCCGTGCTGGGGCCGCTGGTGGCCATCGCCAACGAGTGGGCGGGCTCCGACGGCGACATCTTCAGCCACGCCTTCAAGCTGATGAAGCTGGGGCCGCTGGTGGGCAAGCGTACCTGGGGCGGCGTGATCGGCATCTCCCCCAAGGATGCCCTGATCGACGGCGGCATTACCACTCAGCCAGAATACTCCTTCTGGTTCGAGGATGTGGGCTGGGGCGTGGAGAACTACGGCACGGACCCGGATATCGACGTGGACATCACGCCCGAGGACTGGGTGGCCGGCCGCGATCCGCAACTGGAGCGCGCCATCACCGAGGCCCTGCGTCTGCTGGCCGAGAACCCGCCTGTGGTGCCCGATTTCGGCAACCGGCCGCGGCTGGGATTGCCGGGGCTGCCGGACGCGCGGATGTAGGGGCATGAATGGCGGCGGCGAGTCGATGCATGATGCGAGTCGTTGCGCCGCCATTCATGCCCCTACAGAGGTGTACAGATGAAATTTTGGTTTTTGGGCGACATAACACATTACCACTTCGACCAACAACGTCTCGACCTGCGCTGCGGCGACGCGGCGGTGCGCATCGAGGCGCTGGCGCCGGACCTGGTGCGGGTGCGGCTGGCGCCGGATGGGCAGTTCGACCACGGCTTCTCTTACGCCGTCGCTCGCACCGATTGGCCGCCGGTCGACGTTGCCTTTGAGGCGGGGGAGGACGCGCTAGAACTGCGCAGCGCTGCCCTCCTCTGCCGCATCCAGCGCGCACCCTGCCGCATCAGCTTTCATGACCCGCTGGGCCGGCTGCTGGCAGCGGACGCCGACGGCCTGGGCTGGGGCGAACCGGTGGACGGCGACCGACCCGTGATCTGCCGCCAGCGCCTGCTGCCCGGCTCGCACTTCTACGGCTTGGGCGAGAAAGCCTTTCCCATGGCGCGGCGCGGCCGGCGCTTCGAGCTGTACAACAGCGACCCAGCCTGCTACGAGTTGTACCGCGACCCGATCCACTTCAGCATCCCCTTCTATCTGGGGCTGGTTCCGGTGGAGTCGAACGGCTCCGGCGGGCGCAGCGGCGGCGCCACTGCGGCCTACGGCGTGCTGCTGGACAACGCCAGCCGCAGCTTTGTCGACTTCGGCCACAGCCAGGGCGACGTGCTCAGCTTCGAGGCCGTGGCCGGCGAGCTGCGCTACACCTTCATGGCCGCGCCCAGGCTGCAAGACGTGTTGGAGACCTACGCCGGGCTGACCGGCCACATGGCGCTGCCGCCGCTGTGGGCGCTGGGCTTTCACCAGGCCCGTTGGAGCTACCCCGACGAGGCGACGGTGCGCGAGCTGGCCGCGCAGTTCCGCCAGCGCCGCATCCCGTTGGACGCCGTCTACCTGGACATCGATTACATGGACGGCTACCGGTGCTTCACCTGGAACCACGAGGCCTTCCCGGCGCATCGTGAGATGATCGCCGACCTTGCCGCCGACGGCATCAAGACCGTGGCCATCATCGACGCCGGCGTCAAGGTCGATCCGGGCTATGCGGTGCATGACGACGGCCTGGCGCGCGGGGCTTTCGTGCGCAACGCCGATGGCTCGCTCTTCGTTGGGCCGGTCTGGCCGGGCGATTGCTATTTCCCCGACTTCACCGACCCGGCCGTGCGCCGCTGGTGGGGCGACCTGTACGCGGGGCTGCTGGAGGAGGGCGTCGCCGGCTTCTGGAACGACATGAACGAGCCGGCGCTGTTCGACGAGGTGGTACTGCCCGACGACGCGCCCTTCCACCTGGACGGCCACGGCGCCACCCATCGCCAGATGCACAATGTCTACGGCATGCAAATGGCGCGGGCCACGGCCGAAGGGCTGGCCCGGTGGCGCCCCAACCAGCGCCAGTTGGTGATCAGCCGCGCGGCCTTCGCCGGCCATCAGCGCCATGCCATGGTCTGGACCGGCGACAACTTCAGCACCTGGGAGCACCTGCGCCTGACCGTGGCGATGGGCTTGAGCCTGGGCCTGTCGGGCCTCCCCTTCCACGGCGCTGACGTGGGCGGGTTTGCCGGCGACTGCACGGGCGAGCTGCTGGCCCGCTGGACGCAACTGGGCGCGTTGACCCCCTTTTTCCGCAACCACGCGGCCATGGGCACGGCTGACCAGGAGCCGTGGGCCTTCGGGCCGGAGATCGAGGCCATCTGCCGCCGCGCCATCGAACTGCGCTACGAGTTGCTGCCGGCCATCTACACGGCCTTCTGGGAAAGCAGCCAAACGGGCGTTCCGATCATGCGGCCGCTGGTGCTGGCGCATCAATATGACCCGCGCGTCGCCGATCTGGACGACCAGTTCAAGCTGGGCGGCGATCTGCTGGCTGCGCCGGTGCTGGACCCCGGGATCAGCGGCCGCAGCGTTTATCTGCCGGCCGGCCAGTGGTACGACTTCTGGACCGGGCAGCGGCTGGAAGGGGGCCGCGACCTGTGGGCTCACGCGCCGCTGGACACCGTGCCGCTGTTCGTCAAGGCCGGCACGGTGCTGCCCATGCAGCCGGTGCAGCAGCACACCGGCGAGCCGCCGGCCGAGGCCATCACCCTGCGCGTCTATCCCGGCGTAGGCGAGAGCCTGTGGTACGAGGACGACGGGCAGACGCTGGCCTATCAGCAGGGCGAGTTCCGGCTGACCCGCTTCGCCGTGCGCGGCGACGAGAGCTGGGTCAAGGTTGTGGCCAGCAGCGATGGCCCGTTCGTCTCGCCGCGGCGGCGCTGGGCCTGGCAGGTCTGCGGCCTGGCCGGCGCGCCCGACACGGTCGAAGTCGACGGCGCGACTGTCGATGGCTGGCAGTACGATGCGGCGAGCCACATGTTGCACGTGGAGACTGCGCCTTGCCAGCGCCTGGCCGTGCGAGTGGCCGGATGACGGTGACGCGCGAGGTGTTTGGACCACGAAGGCGCGAAGAAGCGCGAAAGCACGAAGCGCGAAGTGTGCGAAGGCGCGAAGCCTGCGGCGCGCTGCCAGGGTCGTCGCTTACCCAGGCCCTTCGTGGCCTTCGCGCTTCGTGCCCTTCGTCTCTTTCGCGTGTTCGTGATCCAGAGTTCCCCTGAGTTCCCATGCCCTACCGCCCCATCACCCCCAACGAAATCCCCATCGTCGCCGACATCCAGGCGCGCGCGTTTCGTTTTCCGGCCGAGCGCTACCTGGAGGCCTACAACGGCAGCGGCCGCGTCGATCACACGGCGCTGCGGCTGCTGGAGAACGACGCCGGCCAGCCGGTGGCCGCGCTCAACATCTTCACCCGGCCGGTCAGCCTCAACGGCGGGGAGGTGGATGCTGCACTGGTGGCCAGCGTGGCGGTGCCGCCGGAGGAGCGGCGCCGCGGCTATGCCCGCCGCCTGATGGCCGGCCTGCTGGAGGAGCTTTTTACCCGGCAGACGCCGCTGTCGCTGCTCTTCCCCTTCTCGGTGGGCTTCTATCGCGACCTGGGCTACGGCCTGGCCAACTTCACCTGGCTGATGGAGCTGGCGCCGCGCCTGCTGCCCGACTACCCGGAGCGGCTGCACGTGCGGCGGGCCGGGCCGGACGACGAGACGGGCGTGCGCGCCTGCCACGCTGCGGCCCGCCGGCTGCCGGGGAACAACGGCTGGCCCGGCCGCGGCGACTGGGAGTGGCGCAACAAGGTGGCCAAGCCGGAGCACGAGATGGCCGTGTTCGCAATCGACGGCCAGGTCGAGGGCTACCTGGTCTACACGCTGACCTGGAGCACGGCCGCGACGCCGGTCAAGGTGCTGGAGTGGGTGTGGACCACTGACCGGGCCTGGCGCGGGCTGGCCGGCTTCCTGGCCGCGCTGGGCGAGCAGGCCACCAGCGTGAGCTACAACGCGCCGCAGGGCAGTCCGCTGCTGTGGAGCCTGCCGGAGCCCTACGACCGCAAGGAGGGCGCGGCCGAGTTCACCTTCTTTCCGGCTGCGCGGCTGGTCAATGGCTTCATGCTGCGCGTGGTGCATCTGCCGGCCGCACTGATGGCCCGACGTTATCCGGCGCACGTCACGGCTGAATTCATCCTGCAAGTGGCCGATACACAGGTTCCCGCCAACAGCCAGCCGCTGCACGTGCGTGTCGCCAACGGCGCGGCCAGCGTTCAGCCCACCACCGCCAGCTCGCAGATACGTGTCGCCATGGCGGCCTTCAGCCAGCTCTACGCGGGCGTTTTGACGGCCGAACAGGCGCGCACCGTGGGCGCGTTGCAGGGCGACGACGCAGCATGCGCCGCGTTGAGCGCCGCCTTCGCCGCCGCGCCGTGGAGCATGCATCCGGCCGATTGGTTCTGAATCCCGCGTCCGACCCCTGTCACCCTGAGGCTTGGCGAAGGGTCTCGGCGCGTCACGGTCTGGCGTCGCCGGCCGGCGCGACCGGCGGCAGCTCGAAGACGGGCAGCACGGTCATGGCCAGCGATACGGGCCGGTTAAGCTGATTGGCCAGTTCCTGTTGCAGGGCCGCAATGTCAGCTTCCGGGATCAGCCCCACCGAGCGTACGGTGGCCTCGATGTGCAGCGCGCCGCCAGGGCCGCTGCTGTAGTTAGCTTCCAGCAGGTCTGCGCCCATCTGCTCGTCCAGCCGGCCGGCAATGACGGCGCTGAGGGTGCGGTTGTAGGCTGCCTGGCGCAGACTCTGCACGGTTAGCGTGCCCAGAATCAGCCCGATGGCCAGCACCAAAGCCGTGATCCCCCACAGACTGCGCCAGAACATCAGGCGGCGCTGTTTGTGGGTCTCGGGCGGCGCAAAGCCCAGCAGCAGGAAGACGATCGCACCCGAGGCGGCGATGGCGACCAGATTGGTGGCGAAGAGCAGGGTCGCGCCGGCCGCCAGTTGCCATTCTTGCAGGGCCAGGGTGATGCCGATGGTGGCCAGCGGCGGCACCAGGGCCACGGCGATGGCCACACCGGCCAGTGACGCGGCCACCTCCTTGCGGCACAGCGCGTAGGCGCCGGCCGCGCCGGCCGCCAGGGCAACGAAGAGATCCAGCAGGTTGGGCTGGGTGCGGGCCATCACCTCTGGCGTCGCGCTGGCGTTGGGTACCAGCCAGCCGATCAGCAGGCCAATGATCACAGCGGCCAGGATGCCGGCCAGGGAGGTGCGGGCGGATTTGAGCAGCAGCGACTGGTCGCCATGCACGATGCCCAGCGCCATGCCGATGATGGCCGACATCAAAGGAGCCACCAGCATGGCGCCGATGATCACGGCCGGGCTGTTGAGCAATAAGCCCAGCGCGGCGATGATGGTCGACAGGGCGATCATCATGTAGAAGTCGGCCTGGGCGGTGGCGCCCTTGCGAATGGCGGCGCTGACCTCGGCTTGTTCGTGGGTGGTGAGCGTGGGCAGGGCGTCGAAGGCCAGATGCCAGGCCCGCCGCGCCAGGCGGGGCACGAGACGTGTATGCTTGCGCACGACGATCACCGGCGCCTCGCTCTCGTCGGCCACCCGCTGGGGCAGCACGCCGAACAGCACCTGGTCGATCACCTCCTCGCGCGAGGTGCCCATGATGACCAGGTCGTAGCCCTGCGCCAGCTCGGCCAGAATGCCGGCCACCGGATCATCGTCTGTGACCTCTAACGTGCTCACCAGTGCCGGGTCGGCGCCGTTGAGCGCATGTTGCCTGGCGCGGATTGCGCTTTTGGTTGGGCCAGCGGCCTGGGGCGCGACGACGTTTAGCGCGGTCAGCGGCGCAACGGCCGGCGCTGCGCCAGCCGCACCTCTGGCCAGGGCCAGACCCAGTTGCAGCGCCAGCTCGCTGTGCGGGCCGCCCGCGTAGGGAGCCAGGATGCGGTCGAAGCGCCGCGGCGTGCTGCCGCCCACCACCACTACGTCGGCCAACGGGTCCTGCAGCACGTGTTTCAGCGTGGCGTTGGAGATCGTGCCGTCGGCTGTGCGCAGCCGGCCGTGCCAGCCCAGCACGATGGTGTTAGCGTGGGCCTCGGTCGCTACGGCGCGGATCGCCCGGCCTACGTCGCTGGCCTGGCAGACCAGCCAGCCTGTTTCGACGCCGGCCTGCTGCAGCGTGTCCAGCGCCTTAGCCAGCGCGGGCCATTGCGCGGGGTCGTCCGGCTCTGTCTCGTGGGGTGCTGTGCCAGCGGCGCGCTGGATGTTGAGCACCAGCACCGGCCGCCTCAGAGCCGCAGCCAGCGCGGCCGTAAACGCTGCCAATCCGGCCGCGCGGCCAGGATTTGCTACGCTCAAGAGAATGCAGCCCTCGAAGCCGTCAGGGATGGAGCCGCCGACAGGGGTACAATGTTTGCTGGTTTTGGTCATGAAGGGATAAGCGGCCAGTCAAGGCGCGGGATGCCACGCAGAGGCTGGCCGGAACAGCGCTTCTATTGCGTAACAGGGCCTTGCAGCCATCTGTCGATCATACGGCGCAGATCGCTCAGATGAACCGGCTTGCTCAGGTAGTCATCCATGCCTGTGGCGACGCAGCGCTCACGGTCTCCCTTCATGGCTTGGGCGGTCATGGCGATGATGGGGACATGGCCCCCGCCTCTGCGCTCCCAGGCCCGCACCGCCTCGGTCGCCTGAAAGCCGTCCATCCCCGGCATCTGGCAATCCATCAACACCAGCCGGTAGCCATGCTCCGGCCGGTTGAGCCGCTCGACCGCTTCATGCCCATTGGCCGCCACGTCGGCGCGATGGCCCAGCCTGGCCAGTTGCTGTAATGCCACGGCCTGGATGGAGGGATTGTCCTCCACCAGCAGGATGCTGGCGTGAGGCGCAGCCGCGGCCGGCTGCACAGCCTCGGCTTCCTCCTGCTGAGGTTGCGCAGCCTCGATGTTTGAAGCCCGCGCATCGGCCTTCCGATCTGCGGTTGCAGCCAGCAGGGTCGCTAACAAGCGCTGCTGGCGCACCGGCTTGGTCAGGTAGGCGGCAAAGCCTGCCTGCTGCGCCTGCTGGCGGGAGACCTTCTCGTCAAATGCAGTCAGCATGATCAGGCGTGTGCCAGCCAGCGACTGGTCTCCCCCCACCACGCGCGCCAGCGCCAAGCCGTCCATCTCCGGCATCATCTGGTCGATGATTGCCAGGTCATAGGGCTTGCCGGAGGCAGCCGCCCGCACCAGGCTGAGCAAGGCTGTGGCGCCCGATTCGGCGCTGTCGGTCTGGACGCCCCAGGCGCGCAGGTAGCCCAGCAGGATGTCGCGATGGGTTTTGGTGTCGTCCACCACCAGCGCCCGCAGGCCGGCCAACGGCGCCGCAGGGGCCAGATCTGACGCTGCCGGGTCAGCGGGATGGGCCTGGGCGGCGCGCTCGCAGCGCACGGTGAACCAGAACAGCGCGCCCCGCCCCTTACGACTCTCCACACCGATTTCGCCTCCCATCATCTGCGCCAGGCGGCTGGCGATGGCCAGTCCCAGGCCGGTGCCGCCGTGGCGGCGGGTGATGCCGCCGTCGATCTGAGTGAAGGGCTGGAACAGATGATGCTGCATCTCCTCTGAGATGCCGATGCCCGTGTCGCTGACCTCGCCGCGCAGGAGCACGGCGTCTGCGGCGGCCTCTTGCACCGTCAACCGGGCCATGACATGGCCGGCGTCGGTGAACTTGATGGCGTTGCCTAGCAAATTGGTCCATACCTGGCGCAAACGCACCTCATCGCCGCGCAGGACTGCTGGCACGTCAGGCGCCACAAAGGTCATCAAAGCCAGTCCCTTGGTGCTGGCCTGAGGCGACAGCAGGTCGGCCACGCTCTCCACTACGTCCAACGGAGAGAAGTCCCGCACGTCCAGCACCATCTTGCCGGCCTCGATCTTGGAAAAGTCCAGGATATCGTTGATGATAGTGAGCAGATGCTCCGCCTCTTTCAAGACGATTTGGGCGAACTCGCGCTGTTCGTCATCCAGCTCGGTGTCGAGCAGCAGCTCCGTCATGCCGATGACGCCGTTCATGGGGGTGCGAATCTCGTGGCTCATCGTCGCCAGGAACTCGGACTTCAGGCGTGACGCCTCCATCGCCTGGTCACGGGCCTGGGCCAACTGCAAGTTCGCCGCTTCGATCTCGTCTGCGTAAGCCTGAAGCTGTTCGGTTTTCAGGGTGCGCTCGATCTCGCCGCCGATCCATTGGGCCATCAGCCGCAGGAATTCTTTGTCCGCGGGCTTGAAAGGTTGAGGGTGCGGCGCTGGACTGGAGAAGTTTAGCGTGCCGTAAATCTGTCCACTGACGATCACCGGCGTTCCCAGGTAGGCTTCCAGGCGGAAGGCAGCGTAGCAGGGATGGCTCGCCCAGTGAGCGACTGCCGCGTGCTCGAAGCCGATGGGCTCACCGGTGCGCAACACATCGCGACAGTAGGTCTGGCCCAGGTCGAAGACGGCGCCCGGCTGGATCGATCCATCGGGCGTGTGGGCCTCGACCACCTGGTAACGATCCCCTGCGATATGGGCCAACATGCCGATGGCCAGGCCAAAGCGCTGGGCGCCCATGGCCAGCAGCGCCTGCACCTTGGCCGCAAAGCTCAGCTCCTGGGCTGAGGCGATATCATACAGCGCCCGAATCGACTCTTCGCTCTGGCGCAGCGCCTGCTCGGCTTGTTTGCGCTCGGTAATATCGCGGACGATGCTCTGAAAGTGCAAGGGCGTGCCGTCGGCATCGCGCACCAGGGCGGCGTTGATCTCCACCCGGATCGGCGCGCCGTCTTTGCGGCGAAACGTCCGCTCGTAGACCGGCGCCTGCCTGTTGGCCAGCAAGGCCTCCATCACGCCGCTGGCGCTATCCTGCTCCTCAGGCAGGACCACATCCTGTACTGTCAAGGCGAGCATCTCTTCCGTCGTGTAGCCCAGCAGTTCCGAGGCCCGTTGGTTGACGGCCAGGTGACGCCCTTCCAGGCTGATGATGAAGACTGCGTCGTTGGTGCGCTCGAACAGCGCCCGGTAGACCTGTTCGCTTTTGCGCAACGCCTCCTCGCTGCGCTTGCGCTCCAGCGAGTTGATCAGGATCTCGCCCACAATCCTGAGCAAGGCGATGTCGTCCTCGGCCCAGTCCTTGGTTTCCCGCACCGAGTCGAAGCCCAGGAAGCCGATCAGTTGGCGGCCAGAGACCAGCGGCACTGCGATCAACGACTGAATGCCCTGCGGCTCCAGGATCTCCCTTTCGGCGCTGGCCTCTGGCGGCAGATCGGTAACGCGCGGGATATGCACGTTCTCGCCTCGCCGCAGCTTCTCCATCCACCAGGGGAAGATGTCGATAGGGATGTCTTGCAGGTTGTCGATCTGCGGCTCGATGCCGGGGCTGCACCACTCGTGGGTGTTGCTCATGACTGCGTCGCCGGTGGAGAAGAGAAAGATGTAAGCCCGGTCCACACCCGCAAAGTCGCCGATGGCTGCCAGCCCTCGGGTGATCGCCCCATCCACTTCGGCCGGGTCCAGGGCGATGAAGCGGGTGGAGAGGTTGGTTACCATCTCCTCGAAGGCGACGCGGTAGCGCAGCATGGACTCGATGCGTTGGCGCTCGGCCAGCTCCTGTTTGATTTTCTCCTCGGCGCGGCGCTGCTCTGTGACGTCGCGCAGGCTGACGATCATGATCCGCTGCCCGTCCTCCACGAAGCTGCTGATGGCGGCTTTCAGGATGAACTCCTCGCCGTTCTTGCGCAAACCGGCAACCGAACGAAATTCGCCCATCTGGCGCAACGTGGCTCCTTCGGTCGCGTAGGCCGTTACCAGGTTCCGATGGCTGGCGCGGAAGCGCTCAGGCATCAGCAGCGTCAGCGGCTGCCCCAGCACCTCCTCAGCCCGGTAGCCAAAGATGCGCTCTGCGCTGGCGTTGAAGAGCTGAATACACTGATCCATCCCAGCCACGATGATGCCGTCGCCGGTCAGGTCTGTGATGGTTTTAAGGCGGTCTTCGCAGGTTCGAAGTGCGTCTGGCTTGGAAGTTAACAAGTCGTTTTCGTTCATGGCCGGGTTCCTATCTGGTTTGCCGAACAGAGCGCCGCTCATTGACTCGCCCCCACCGTGACCTCGACGTTGGCCAGGGTGACCGGCCCGCCGTAAGCCACCAAGCCGATCCAGCCCTCGGCGCGCGGCAGGCGCACATCAGCCGCGATGGGCTCGTCGTCGACGAAGATGTCCACACTGTTGCTGCGCACGATCAGCCTGAGCCGGTACACTCCCTCCGGCTTATCGGCCAACTCAACTGAGCCGCGGCCGCGGAAGGCGCCGCTCTCGTCGTAGACGCCCCAGAACAGGCCTTCGCCGCCGCGAATGAAGCGCACCACCGCAGCGCCGCTCTTGCGCGACCGCTCCGGCATGTGGAGCATGAAGCCGCCGCCGGCGTCTGGCGTGCCAGGCAGGGTGATGTCGGCCTGGATGGTGTAGTTCGCGGCGTAGATACCGGTGCTGAGGATGTAGTCGGCTGGATTGGGCACGGACTGGGTGTAAACGCCCTGGGCGATCTGCCAATTGCCGCCGACCACGCGCTGCTCAGGGAAGCCGGCTGCGCCGCCATAGCGGCCGGCGGCGGTCAAAGGCCGCAAGACAGCCGGCGCCGCCGGCGTAGCGGCGGCGGCAACCAGCTCGGCGCCGCCGACCTGCACAGAGTCGAACGCCGCTGCGCTTTGAGCGGTGATCAAGCCGACGAAGCCGAAGTTCTGGCCGTTAAACAGGGGCAGATTGTCGGCCAGCAAGACGCCGTCGAGAAAGACGCTGTACGTTGAGTCGCCGCTGACGACGCGAATGACGTGACGGTTTACGCCTGGCGGATCGACGTTGGCGTAGCCCTGGCCGACAAACTTGCCCGCCTGGTCGTAGTAACCCCAGAACACGCCCCCCGGCCGGCGGTCGGAATAGCGCACCATGTGTGCGCCATTGAGGCGGTCGGCGTAAGGCATGTTGAAGATCACGCCGGCGCCGTTGCCGACGCGATGGCTCAGGCCAACCTCCAAGGCGTGATTGCGAAAAGCGCTGCTGGCATAGACAATGCTCAGGTCGAAGCCAGCCGGGTCTTCCTGCACCAGCGCGTCGTTGGCGAAGCGCCATTGGCCGCTGATCACCCGCCAACCTGCCGCGCTCAGGTCGCCGCTGAAAACGCCGCGCCACGGCGCAGCGCTGCCGCTCACCACCAGCGAGCTGTTGGCGGTGAGCGGGGTTGCACTCGGCCCAGGGGTGGCGGTCGCCGCCGGCGTTGCAGTGGACGGGGGTTCTGTCGCGGTCGCCTGGGGAGAGGGTTGCTGCTCGCCTTGCTTGACCAGGGCAACCGGCGCGTCGCCGAACAGGGGAAAAGCCTCCACCAAAGCGTAGGCCACGCTGCTGCGCGAGGTGGTCAGGCCGATGTGGCCGCTGTTCCGCTGCAAGGGAACGCTGCGCGCGATCAGTTGGTCATCCAAGAAGATGTCGTAGTTGTCATTGCCGCTGTAGACGCGAATCTGATGCTGCTCGCTGCCGGGCGCGGGCGTATCCACAAAGCCCTGGCGGGTAAATGTCCCCGACGCGTCGAAGTAGCCCCAAAACAGCGAGTCGGTCTGGTCGGAGTAGCGTACCATGTGCGAGTCGTTGAGCTGATAGGGCGAGGCCATGTTGAACAGCAGGCCGCCTCCGACGCCAATCAGATGGCGCAGGCTCACCTGCAAGGCGTAGTTCTCGAACGCGCCGGCCTGATAGCCGATGCCGGCATCCTGCGCGGCTGGATTGACCTGCACCATGTCCCCTTGAGAGAGACGCCATTCGCCGGCGAAGGGCACCCAGCCAGCGCCGCCGGGGTCGCGGTCGAAGTCGCTGACATAGACCAGCTCGCCCGGCTGCTCCGCTTTGGCCGTGTTGATTTTGAGGGTATCAAAGCGGGCTGGCCCCAGGCTGTAGAAGCCCACCAGCCCGCTGGGATAGAACAGCGGGCGGCGCTCAATCAGAGTCTGGCCGTTGAGCTGCACGGTGTAGGTCTTGTCCAGCACATAGAGATCGAGGCGATAGTTCTGCGTGTCCACGTCGAACGGAACCGCTACCTGCTTCACGAAGTTGCCCTGCTCGTCGATGTAACCGGCCGCCAGCTCCATGGCCCCCGCCTCATCGCGGTTGATCGTCACCCGGTGCAACTGGCTGGTCAGATCGGGATACTGGGCGTTGAAGTTGATCCCGGCCGACTGGGTGTTCCTGGCCAGCGTCAGGTAGGTGCTGAGATGATAGGGCTGGTTTGCGGCCAGCCTTTGCGGCACGAAGATCTGCGCCGGCTGCTCCAGGTTGGCTGCCTGCGCCAGCATCTCCTCACGGATCGACCATGCCCCGCGCTCGCTGAGCCAGGACTTGACATCGACGTTGCTGAAGTCCTGAACGTAGGGCAGATCGAAGGCTGCAAGGCGATCGCGCGGGCCAAGAAGCCGGGTCACGGCAAAGGCCAGCCCCAGCAGGATCAGTCCCAGGAAGGCCAGCCCGATCACCAGTCGCGTCCGACGCGATCGGGTTGGCTTCTTCTGGCCTTCGCCGGTGGATAGTTCGTTTCCTGGAGACAGGTCTGGAACGTCGTTCATTAAACTCACACCTCGTCACGCCGCGGGCGTCCTTGCCAGTCGCCTGGTCAGGGCGCCGCCTGATCCGGCAGCAGCGCCTGACAGCACAGGTCCTGGGCCGATTGCAGCCAGCGCACATTCTCTGGCAGCGCCAGATTCTGATAGACCTCTTCAGGTATCACCAGGATGCCCTCGACCAGCAGGGGGTTGCCGTCCCGCTTGTCGAAGTAGAAGGTATGCAAGCCTTTGGCGGCGTCCACCACACCCATGTCGAAGTACTGGTAGCGATTGTTGATCGCCACGATATCGCCAGGGATGAGCCGCGCCAACTCCTGAATGGTGTACTGGTCGATATCCAACGGCTTCCGGCCAGGGGTGAACACCGTTCTTTGATCGAAGAAATCCAGCGCGCCTGGCGCTGCCCGTAACTCAAGCTCTGTTTCGTAGCCCAGGCTGCCAGAGCGCACGACAAGCTGGTTGCGCGTCGCTGCGCCGCGCAACAGTATACGATATTTGCCTTCTTCAGGGAACTTCGCATCGATCCGAAAGCGGGTTGGCCGCGGCAGGCCGATGAAACTGCCCTTGATGGTGCCAAACAGGCCGGGTGTGATCATGTTCAGCCGGTTCCACTTGCTGTCCGAGAAGAACTGGAACAGGCGAAACATCGGCGACAAATAGTAGGAGCTGGGGACGATGTCCGGGCTGAAGGCGAAGATGCGGCTGCTGGGGCTGAAGAAACGGGTCGGATTGGCCTTGATGAACAGATCGAGCGCGGCTATCTGGGGATCATCGGTGACAAGGCTCAGGTTCGCAAAGTCGATCAGGTCATCCGAGACCACCAGGTGGCGCAGGTCGTAGTGGCGGGTGAGATCCAACCGATTGGAGAGCAGGCGGATGAAGCTGGCCCAGTCGGTGTCGATCAGCAGCGGCACCCGGGTGGCCTGGGGCAAATCGATGAATTCGTAGACCGCGTAGCTGTCGTTTTCGTAAAGCTTGCTCAGGTACTCAGGCAACTGGTCCAGTTGTGGCTCGATGACACGTTCCAGCTCGCGCAGGTACTCGGCGCCGCCCACTGTGTTGGCCACCAACTCCCGATTGATCACAATGTAGCGGATGTTCAGATCGCGGGCGATGTTGATCCACCAGTCCTGGCCATAGTACAGCGCGCGCAGCATCAGAAAGAACTCGAACTTGTTGTCCGAGTCGCCAGTCAGGCCGTAGTAATAGCTGGGCAGATCTAAGTAATAGATGTGGAACTTGTCGATGAACTTGTGCTCTACCCCGGAAGCATCGACGATCACTTTGGCAGTCTCGGTGGGGGGCAGCACCACCACTTTGCCCGGCGGCAGGCTCTCCAGAAGGGTTTTGACCTCCTTGAGATAGGTGACAGGATAGGGCGCCAGAAAGCCGCGGAAGTTCCCGCTTGCAAAGGTGTCGCGGTAGTGGGCGCTGCTCAGCAGCGGGACGACGCACAGCGCGGCGGCCAATGCCAAGATGGCCGTGTCGCGGCGTTGCGGCTGGCGCCGGTTGCGGCCGATCAGCCGTTCGCCCAGCCAGGCCAGGCTGATGGGCATCAGCACGCAGGCCATCATGAACAGGATCAACTGGAAGCGATGAGGAAAGCGCAAGACCTGGACGATAGTGCTGGTCAGACGCAGAATCAGATCGCCCACGGTGGACTGCATGCCGTCGGCTGTGCGGCTGATGGTCGCGATGGCGCGGTGAAAGGTGGGAAACCAGGCCGGGTCGGAGTAGCCCAGGGTGGCCCACATGGAAAAGAACACGTTGACGTAAGCCACGACGAGGAACTGGCGCCGCGGCCAGCTATCGAAGACTGCACGCCGCAGGGCCGGCAGGAACAGCGGCAGCAGGGTCAGCGCCGTGTAAATCGCGTTGGGCCAGCGCGGGTCCTTGGCCAGGTAGTCGCCGCCGATGATCTTGTCCATGATGCCGGCCATATCGAAGGAGAGCAGATGTCCCAGCGGCACCGAGGCGTCGGTGATGAAGTAGAAATCACCGGGCACCGTCTCCGAGATGTTGGGCACGCCGCGCAAAAAGACAAACTTGACCATCAGCCCATACGGGCCGATGGTCAACACGGCCAGCAGGACGAAGGCCACGATGCAGCGCACCAGCGTCGCCTGGCTGAGGTGCGACCACAGCGCCAGGCCGCGGCCGATCAGGAAGCGCATCCGCCCTGGCAGCCTGGTCGCTTGGGGCGGACGAAGGGTTGGCCAGAAGCGGCGCAGAGCAGCCTTATGCGCTGACCAGTTGCGCAGGCGACGCAGCCCGCCGCTGCGCAGGAAGGCCAGCACTTCCAGCAGCACCAAGCTGGCGACAGTGATGCTGAGGTAAAGCGCGAACAGGATCAGGTAATGGATGGCTGGGTTGAGCAGGGTGACGATACACGCGGCCGCGATGAAGCGGTAGGGCCGACGCCGGGCAAAGATCAGGCCGTAGGTCGCCAGCAGCGAGGCGATGATGAACAGGCTGAAGCCGAGGATCAGGGTGTAGAAGTGGGTGATCTTGGCGTAGGTCAGGATCAGGAAGACGACCGCAACCGCAGGCGCAGCGGCGATGTACACCGTGGGCGCGGCGAAAGCCCGGAAGCTGGCCGCCAAAAAGCGGCTGACTGCCAGATAGGCGGCAAATGTCACCCCAGGGATCACCAGGACGATGGCGAATGGCAGGACCTTGAAGTAGCGCAGCCAGGTAGTCAGGAAGGAGTAGCGGACTCTGAACTCGTAGCCGTTGGTCAGTTGGTTAAACTTGCCGGCGGCTTGATCGATGAACTGGCTGGTGGGGTTAAAAAAGGGCACCAGCTCGTCGCCGTTGATCACCGCCTCACCGCTCAGCACCTGGGGAATGCTGGCGACCACGCCGCGGAAAATGAAGAGCGAGCACGCGACATAGAGCAGTCCTACCACCAAGGCAATCCTGGTAGTGGCTGCAACTTTGTGAGTCCTGGCAGTTGACCTGCTGTGCGCCTGGCTGGCAGACGCCGAAAACAATCCCACGGCTCGCACCTTCGATCCGCACGTATGCAAAGTCGCCGGCGCCGCACGGTTTCTTTGGCCCGGTGTTACTGTTCAGCCGCCGGGTGCGAGCACGTTGGTTGAGTAGCCGCCGCTGCGGGCGGCGTATCGAAACCAATGGGCTCGCACCCGGCGGTGGGCCAGCGCCATCAGGTGAAACGCAGCGCTGCGGCTCAGGGTTCCAGGCGCAAACGCTGGCGCAGCCAGGTGAAATAGGCAGCTAACTCCTGCCGCAGCGCCCCACTGCGCGCCAACAGGTGCGCCTGGACAGCCACGGCCTCGCGCAGCGCCGTCTCAGCCAGCTCCCTGAACGCCAGCGGGTCAAACGGCGCGTTGACATCCAGGGCATAAGCGGTCATGTCTAGCCCTGCGATCAGCTCGCGCACCTTCACGTCGTACATCAGCGCCACCAACGGCTTGCCCAGAATCGCTGCGATGACCAAGGCATGCAAGCGTTCCGAAACCAGCAGGTCACAGCCGGCGATGATGGCGGCGATTTGCCTGTGGGTTTCGGGGCGGTGCTGGTACACATGGATTTCCGGGATGCGCGCGCAGAACTCGGCTAGCACCTTGGCATCGTGCTCAGCCTTAAACCCGGACTGCATGGGCAGCGTGTGGATTTCGATGGGCTGGCTGGCGTGCAGCGCTCGCAGGCCGTCCTCCAGGTTCTGCAAGAAGGTCGGCCAGTTGGCCGGATTCTCGATGTCGTAGTTGAGGTTGAGGGCGATGCGCAAGGGGGGCTGCACAGCTTCGATCGCGCCGCGCGGTTGTGGATAGCCAGCCACGTCGTCCGCGCCGGTCGGGGTAAACACGGCCGGCGAGTTGGCGAACACGGCGTCGGGCACCAACTGCACCCGCTGCGCCGGCAGGCCCAAGGCCAGGCAGGTGTCGTAGGACTTGCGATCGCGCACCGAGAGCACGTCCACCTGGCCCAGGGTCCAGCGGGCCAGCCGCTGTCCCGTGGCGGTTTGCAGCGGGCCGACGCCGATGTTGCTCATCACAATCGGCCTGCGCGCTATGCGGCGGGTGAAGGTGACGATGGCCAGCACCATCAACAGCGTAGCGTAGCGGTTACGGCCAACGCTGGCATACAGCTCCTTGATGATGCTGCCGCCGCCGAAGAAGAGCACGTCGCAGGCGCGCAAGCCTTGCAGCAGCCGGCCGCGCTCGGTGGCGGTGTTGAACACCTCGGCCTGGAAGCGCGGTTGAAGCTGCGCCGCAGTGAAGGCCGGGTCGTAGGAGTTGACGTGGTAGTGATTGCCGGCGCCCAATTGGGCCAGAAAGGTCTCCAGCAACAGCTCGTCGCCGATGTTGTATTGCCCGTGGGTGCCAAGAAAGACAATGCGTTTGTTAGTCATGGTTCCAAGTCAACCATTATGCTGTGGGCTGCGCTGGCGCACGCGCGCCCAGGGCGTGAGTCAGGTCCCAAGCCAGCAGTACGACGAAAAGGCCGGCCATCAGCGCTAACTGAATCAAGACCACCTGGCTCAGCGAGGCATGGAACGTCCAGAGCAACGCCACCTGGGCGACGCCAGCCGCAATGGCCAGGTAGGTGCCGCCAGTGCTGCCGATGGACAGCCGATAGTTGATCACCACGTTGGCCAGGGCATAGAACATGGTGGCCAGGGCATACACCCATAGCAGCGGGGCGATGGCGAGATATGCTGGCCCGAACAGCACCTGCACGATGGCCTCTGGAAACAGATAGGTGATCGCCACGATGATCAGCGAGCCGGCCAGCACCACCCCCAGCGACACGAAGAGCAGATGACGGTGCGGCTGACCGCGGCTGTAGCGCTGGGCGACGATGGGGAACATGGCCGTCACCACCGACCAGGTAGCAAAGAAGACGATGCGGCCGGTCAAGGCCAGCGAGGCATAGAGGCCTGCCTCTTCAGCCGGAAAGAAGCGCCGCACAATCAACACATCGCTGTTGTTGATCAGGATCTGGCCGAGCTGCGCCACCAGCACCGGCCCGGTGAAGAGGAGCACCTCCTTGCGCAGCAACGGCGCCAGCGGCTGCGCGGCTGGCAGGTCAGCAGCAACGCGGCGTGCAATCAGCCAGGCCGCCACGAAGGAGAAGGCGATGCCGCCCACGGCGCCGTTGACGCCCCAGCCCAGCGCTACGAAGATCAGGCTGAGCAGCAGGCGTGACCACATCTCAACCTGGTAGGTGCCGGCCAAAAAGCCGAAGCGGGTGCGCCCTTGCAGCAGACCGCGGTCGACGCCTTGCAGCACAAAGAAGGGCACGAAAAGCCCGAACAGGATGAAGGGCATGGGGGAGCTGGCAGAGAAGAAGCTGGCCCACAGCGGCGCGCCCAGGACGAAAACGGCTGCCAGGCTGAGGCCGATCAGCAAGGCCACGCGCGACGAAAGGCGGCGCAGACCAGCGATGCTGGCCAGGTTGCGCTCAGCGGCGAAGATGGCGCTGAAGCGCCCCGCAGGCGTCTGCACGCCAGCCGTCAGGAATGAGGTCACCAGGAACAGGGTCACGATCAGGCTGAGGTCGGCGAAAGCCGCCGGGCCCAGCCAGCGCCCTAGAATCAGGTTGAAGAGGTAGTTGCCGACGTTGACCAGAGTGGCGCTGACAAAGAGCAGCGCCCCGCCCCGCAACAAGCCAGCGCCCAGCTTGGGGGCCGGCGCGGCCAACTCAAAGCGGTCAGGAATGGCGGCCAGGTCGAAGGTGCGCCCGCCATCATCCCAGGTGTCGACCACGAAGCGTCCGGCCGCCTGGTCGAGGCTCAAGGCGACCTGCACGCGGCCGCCGCTGCCGGTCAGGGCGTGCTTGACGATGTTGGTGCAAGTTTCCTGCACGGCCAGTTGGATTTCATAGACCAGCGTGCTGTCGGGCGGCAGCGTCACTCCGGCCAGCAGCGCAGCTACTGCCTCGCCTGGCACGTTCAGATAGCGATAGCTGGCCGGCAGGTCCAGCGTCAGCGCCGCCAAACGGTCGCCCGCCGCCGCAGGGCCGGCGGCTCCAGCAGGCAGCGCTTTTACCAGCCGCCAGCGGTTTCCCCCAGGCTGAGGGGTGTACTCCACCTCGTCCATCAGGCTGCGCACCAGGAACAGCCCGATCCCCAGGCCGGTCGAACCTGCGTCCGCCTCGGCGAGAGCGGCCCGATCCGGCGCTTCAGGCAGCGGGGCCTCATAGCGCCAGCCGCCCGGCTGCGGGGCCAGCTCGACCACGAAACGGCGCGGCGCGGAGGTCACTTGCAGTGTGGCGCTGATCTCACCTTGGCTAGCGCGGCGCGCCTGCTGGGCGACACCTGTACTGCGTTCCAGCACAAGTGTGGCTTGGGCCAGCGGCTCCTGCGCCGCAGCCAACGTCGCGTCGGCCAGGGTATCGGCTTGCTCCAGGCCATCGACGCGTGCCAGCATCGCCCGCAGGCAAGCGGCGAACAGGGCGCTGGCGCTGGATTGCCCCAACGCGCCTCCAAGGCGGAGTTCAAGGCGGTGGTCCTGTTCCATCAGGCGGTTGCTAACGTAGCGTCAAGAAGCGCTTCACCGTTTCTTCCAGCTCCCAGGAGCTAACTGGCTTCTCTAAAAAGCCGTTGGCTCCGGCGGCGCTGGCCTCAAGGCGGTGTTGGTCGAGGACGCTGGTGGTCAGGATAATCACCGGCACGTCGCGCAGGGCATCGTCTGCGCGCACACGGCGCAGAAGTTCCAGTCCGTCCATCTCTGGCATGGAGATGTCGGAGATGATCAGGTCGATCGGCGCGTGGGCCATCGCAGAGGCCAGGGCCTCCTGGCCGTTGTTGGCGGTGACTACCTCATAGCCGCTGTTGCGCAGCCGCTTGCTGAGCACCAGTTGGGTCACCAGGTGGTCTTCCACGATGAGAATGGTCGCCATAGATGCCCCGTCAAAAGAGCTTGGTCGCCGCCGCAGCCGTGTCGGCCATGTCGAAGACGCGGTCGAACTTGGTGAGGTTGAGGATGCGCCGGGCCGCGTCCACCCTGGGCCAGACCAGTTTGACGTCGCCGCCGTCCTGGCGCGCACGCTTGAGGATGCTGACCAGCACAGCCATGCCAGAGGAGTCCATGAAGGGCACCTCGGAGAGGTCGATCACGAAGTTGGCTGCGCCGCCGTCGGCCAGATCCAGCAGCTTTTGACGCAGCTCAGGGGCGTTGGCTGCATCGATGCGCTCCTGGGGCGCGACGATGACCACCCGCAAAACATGCTGGCGTATCATGAGATTCATCGGCTCGTCTGTGACGTTCCTTTCTATGGTGCGCCTAGAGGCGCTTGCGCAACCGCCAAACGTTGCCTCGACGGTCGTGTTGGTAGTGCAGCTCGTCCAGCAGCGTCTTGGCGAGAAAAAGGCCGTAGCCGCCCTCATGAGGCTGGTCGAGATCAGGCGCAGAGACTGATTGTGGATCGAACGGCTGTCCCTGGTCGCGCAGCTCGATCTCGATGGCAGGATGGCGGCCGTGGGTCAGGCGCAACCGGGCGGCAATTGTGCCGTCGTCCCGGCCGGCGTAGGCGTGCTCGACGATGTTGGTGCAGACCTCGTGCGCGGCGAGCTGTACGTTGTAGACGGTGAACTCGTCAGCGCCTGCCTCGGCCAGCAAATCGACGATGGCAGCATCGATGGCGCGCACCGCGCTGAAGGTGGCTGGCACCAGAAGCTCCCGATCAGCGTGCTGGATAGCCATCACAACCTTCCTTTCAGGACAACGATGGTCTGGTCGTCGTCCTGGGCATCCTCGGCGTTAAATTGGGCAACGGCGGCCAGCAGCCCATCGGCGATGGCCTGGGACGACCCTGCGGCCAGCAGCTCCACCTGGCGCAGCAGCCGGTCCATGCCGAAGAACTCGCCCAGGCTGTTGCGCTCCTCGTTGAAGCCGTCGGTCGCCACCACCAGCACGTCGCCTGGCTGGAAGGAGATGGTCTCGTCCTGAGAGAGCGAGATGGGCAGAACGCCCATGGCCGGTCCGTCGGCCTCCAGCAGGCGAGCTGGTCCGTCCGCTGGGCAGAGGATCACCGGCGAGTGGCCGGCGTTGGCATGGGTGAGCTTGCCTGCGACCGGGTCGTATTGGCCGACAAAGACCGTTGCCATCATGCCGACTTCGGTGAAGTCGTCGTACAGGTCTTCGTTGGCCTCGGCCAGGATCGTCGCAGGGGTGCTGTTGGCGGCGCGCAGCGCACTGCCGCGCAGGTTGGTGCGCGTCATGGCCATCAGCAGCGCGGCGGAGAGGCCCTTGCCCGAAACATCCCCTACCGCAAAGGTGAACGGCCGGCCAGCGGTACGGCTGGAGACAAAATAGTCGAAGAAATCGCCGCCGACTTGCAGCGCCGGCTGCGATACGCCGTAGACGTCGAGCCCAGGCACAGACGGCGACCGCCGCGGCAGCAGGCCAAGCTGCACGGCGCGCGCCAGCTCCATCTCGGCCTGCAAGCGGGCCTGGGCGACTAACTGCTCGTGCAACAGGGCAATCTCGAGCTGGGCGCCGGCCTGCTCGGCAATCGAGCGCGCCAGTTTAAGATCGGGCGAGAGCGCGGCGGCCGGCCGGTTGAGCCAAAGCCCCAGGGCGGCGACGATCTCAGGCCGCTCGCGCAGGGGCAGCGGCGCCAGGAAGAGATTGCCCTCATTGTCGGGAGCGTCAAACGGGAGGTCGGCGCCGGGCAGCAGAAGCTCGCCGCCGGCCGCCTGGAGCCGCTCGAAGAGCTCGATCAGGCTCTGCTCAGGCGCCAGAGGGGGGGAGGAGCACGCTATATGGGCTGGCGCCAGCACGGCAAAGGCGGCGCTGGCTTTCACCAGCCGCATGGCCTGATGCACCAGGCCATGCAGCAGCCGGTCGATATCCAGCCGGCCGGGGTCGGCCTTGTTCAGCTCATACAGCGCCAGCAGTTGGTCCTCGGTCTCGGCCAGCGCGTCGACCAGGCTCTCGATCTCGCCCTCCAGAGTTGCCAGCGAGGCCAGCAGGGCGGCGTGGTCGACGTCTTGCCAGGAAGTCGGGGACACTTGCGCCGGAACGCAGGGCAGGTGTGGCATGGAGCGGCTCAGGAGGCAAGCTGGGCCACGGCCGCATCGACAGATGCGGCGATAGTGAAGGCGCGGTCCAGGCGGGTCAGCTCGAAGATGATCCGCACCGGCTGCTGCAGGTTGCAGAGCACCTGGTCGGCGCCGCGCTCCCGACAGTGTTTCATGCCCTGGACCAGGCAGGCCAAGCCGCTGGAGTCGACGAAATTGACTCCGCTCAGGTCGACGACAACGTGGCCGTTGCTGCTCTCTGCGGCCTCGGCCAGGGTCTGGCGCACCTGCGGTACCTCGTGGGCGTCGAAGCGGCCGGTCAGGCCAACGACGGCGACTGTCCGTCCTTGCCCAGACGTGGCATCGATCGATTGCAGATTGATTTGCATCGTTGCTGGCTCCTGGTGAATTAGTGCTGGGCTGCAGCGGCTGACCGCTGCTTGATGATCGTTTCGAAGTGCAGCAAGTACCAGTCCACAACGTCGGCGATGGGCAAGCCGCGCGAGGCGATCCAGTTCTGCGTGCCCAACTCGCGGCGGCGGGTCGGGTCGTCAATCACGCGAGCGATGGCTGCGGCCAGGCTTTGCGCGTCGCCAGGCTCGAAAAACTCGCCGCCGTAGCCCTCCTCGGCGATGACCTCGGCGAAGTCGCCGATGTGGGGCAGGACGGCGGCTTTGCCGTAGTCTCCGGCTTGGTGCAGGACGCCCGAGCTGCCGGTAGTGCTGGTGTAGGGGAACACCGCCACCGCAGCATCGCCGAAGATGCGCGGGACATCCTCCTCGGCCACGTAGCCTGTGTAGCGGATGTTTGGTACATCGACATAACGCTGGCTCACGTCCTCCAGATAGCCCAGCGCGTTGGGGCTGTCAGTGCCTGCGATCACCAGTTCCAACGGCGGCCGGCTGCCATCTTGCAGCAGCTTGAAGGCATCGATCAGGATCTCGACCTTTTTGTAGGTGCCAAACTTGCCGAAGGTCATGATCTGGATCGGTCCGGGCGGCAGGTCAAAGGAGGGCTGCGGCGCATCCTCGAACGCGCCGTGGGGCGCCAGCACCACATTGGACGCCTTGTACTTGGCCTCGATGATCTCGACATATTTCGGGATCGTGAGTGCAACCAGGTCGGCCGACAGGAGCAGGCGCGTGACCTGGGCGCCGAAGAAGCGCATCACTGACTCGACGATGGGGTTGCCGGCAAATCCGGCGCTTTTCAGGTCGACCGTTTCCATGATATTGTGCAGCAGGACGATGGTCGGATAGCCTGAGCGCTTGACCAGGAACGGGGCCGACAAACCGAGCGTTGCAGAGATCTTGCCGCTGCCAAAGCTGGCGAATTGGATGTTGAACAACACGCCGTCAGGCTTGGTCTGGCGGACAGCCGAGCGGATGCGCAGCGCGTTGTTCTTTGCTCCGAAGGACCAGCAAGGCACAACCTGCACAGGCGCCAGGCCAGGCTTGTCCTCAAAGACATAGGACTCGCCTGCCGGCAAGTCGTCGGGCAGCAGGATGACCTCGCTGATCTCTTTCTTCTGGCGCAGGAAACGCATAAAGTGATAGGCGTACTCGTTGAGTGACCCCTTGCCAGGCGGGTGGGTGGTGACGACAGCCAGGCGGAGCTTAGGTGTTGGCATAGACGCCTCTCAGGTCGTTCATCTTGATCTTGACCAGATCCCGCAGGAAGCGCTGGGCTTCCTTGGTCGGATCCAGCTTGGATCCGGGCGCGTCCACCCAGGCAACGGGTACCTCGGCGATCTTGTAGCCAAGCTTGTTGGCCAGGTAGAGGATTTCCAGGTCGAAGGAGAAGCCGGTGATGGTCTGGGCGCCGTAGAGGCGTTGAGCGGCCTCACGCGTGAACATCTTGAAGCCGCACTGCGTATCCTGGACGCCGATGCGGAAGATATTGGCAACGATCCAGCGCAGGCCGTCGCTCATGGCCTGACGCACGAAGCCCTTGTTGGTTTCTTCGGCGCCTTGAGCTGCGCGCGAGCCGATGGCGATGTCATACCCCTCTTGCTCGATCTTGGCCAGGAGCTTGGCGACCTCTTCGATGGGGGTGCTGTTGTCGGCGTCGTCGAAGAGCACGATCTTGCCCTGCGCCGCCAACATGCCGCGGCGGACCGCGCTGCCCTTGCCTTCGTTTTTAGGGGCGCGCAGGACCCGCAAGTTGGCAAAGCCTAACTCCTCGACGATCTGAACCGTGGTGTCCTTTGATCCGTCGTCAGAGACGATCAGTTCCCAGGGGAACCCCAGGCTTGAGACGTGGGATGCAATGGCGCCTATCGTGGGAACGATGCGCACTTCCTCGTTATAGGCTGGAATCACGATGGACAGGCCAGGCTGCCCATCGATCGGCGTGGTCTTCCAGCGTTGATAGTCCTCGTATGGCATAGACAGGCTCCTGGTAGTGGGTGGGCAGCGGCCATCGCTGGTGTTCAATTGTTTATGACGACTCAGAGAGGAAGATGATACGGATCAACTTTGGCTATCCGTGGTCGTTTGAGCTTGGTTCAAAGCCCGGCCAGCACTGTCTCCCCTGCCTGCACGCGTGTGCCGGGTGCGACTGCCACCTGGCCGTTGGCGGGGATGTAGACCTGCACCTCCCCACCCAGGGGCAGATGCCCGATCACCTGGCCCTGCTGCACCGCGTCATCGAGCTCGATCAGGGTGGTGATGCGGCGACCCAGGAAAGGTGGCGTGACACGCCAGAAAGGGCTGGCTGCCAGACGGAGTAGCAACCTGACGCCGTCGGTCTGGCGGACGCCAACCCACAGCGCATCGTCGGTCGGGCTGGCTGGCCCGGCCGGCTTGTAGCGATGGTAGCGTACCGTCCCCGCAACCGGCGCACGCATCACCTGAACGTCGCCCGGTCGTACCTGGATGGTAATCCGTTGGGCTGGCGTTTTCAGGAAGTGCGGTTCCTCAACCCAGACAACGCTGCGCACCCGGCCATCACAGGGGGCGACAGCCTCGCCGGCGTCGCCAGCCGTGCGGCGATCGGGATTGCGGAAGATCCACAGCACGCCGGCCAGCGCGGAGAAGCTGGCGCCGGCCAGCGCCAGCCAGGCAGGTCTGCGCCGCCAGAGCCAACCGGCCGCGCCTGCCATGCCGGCCGCTGCCAGCAGGCTTATCACGCCGCCTGCCTGCTCCAAGGCAGAAATTTGGAATGGCGGGGCGAGGGGTGGGCGGTGAGCGTTGTTTGCTGATGACATCTATCGTGACCGGAATACCGTTCACAGACAAAACGGCGTCGGGGCGCTACACTTGTGGAGATCAACACAAAGTTCTTGTCACGAATTATCGCACACACCGTGTGTCCTGTCAATCCCTATTCCAACCGTGGAGCATCATGAGCGCAAGCCCACCGGCAACTGCCATCGCTGCCTTTTTTGATATGGACAAGACCCTGCTCAGCGCGAGCTCGGCTGTACTGCTGGTGCGGTATATGGTGAAACGGGGCGAGCTGGCCCGACAGGACGTGATGCGCTTTGTTTCGGCCTTGCTGCGTTACAAGATGGGGCGGCTGGACATGATCGAAACCACGCGTGCCATTGCCCGTGAGATGGCGGGCCAATCGGAGGCCGAACGCATCGACCACACCCGAAAGTGGTTCCAGGAGCATTTGATCGACTACGTGACCGAAGAGGGGCGGCGCTGGGTTGCTGCGCATCGGCGCCTGGGGCATCGCGTCGCCCTGATCACGGCCTCCCCCACCTACACGGCTGAGCAGTTGGCAGATCATCTTGGCATGGCCAGCGAGGATGTGATGGCCACGCGTTTTGAGGTGCAGCACGGTCTGTTCACCGGCCGCATGCTGGAGCCGATGATCTATGGGCAGGGAAAGCTGGACGCCGCGCAGAGCTACGCCGCTCAGCACGGTGTCGACCTGCGCCAGAGCTATTTTTATACCGATAGCATCGCCGACTTGCCGCTGTTGGAGATGGTTGGTTACCCGGTGGCGGTCAACCCTGACTGGCCGCTGCGCAGGCTGGCCAGGAGCCGAGGCTGGTCAATCGTTTGTTTTTATTGAGAGGCGGGGAAGGAAAAAGAAAGCCCCGTGCAGGTGATCTGACTGCGATGGGGCTTTTGGGTCAGGAGCTTTTCCAGATGGTGAACGTGTAGCTGAACACGTTAGGATTGGCTGGCGGCGGCTCGGCTGAGCGCGGCACCCGGCTGGTCTTCAGCGGTGCAGGCCGTGCATCCCGACCGATCTCATCCTGTGGGGTGTTGCGCTGCTCGCCTCTGTTTGAGGCTTGAGCTATTTGGGCCTTGGCGCCGGCTGGCTTGCGCCGCTTGCGGCGCGGGACACGAGTCGGCGGCTTGTGGACAGGCTGTTCAGCAGGTCTGTCGGTGTTCTTGCGACGGGACACGATCTTCCTCCGCCTAGAGATAGTCGCGCAGTTGACGGCTGCGGCTGGGGTGACGCAGCCGGGCCAGCGCTTCTTGCTCGATCTGGCGAATACGCTCGCGGGTAAGGCCGAACATCTCACCTACCTCTTGCAGCGTATAGGTGTGCCCGTCCAGCAGGCCATAGCGCAACCGGAGGATGCGTTCCTCGCGCGGCTGCAAGGTGTCCAGCAGATCGTCGAGTTTTTCGCGCAGCAGGGCTTGCTCAGCTCGCTCGGATGGCTCGGGGCTGTCGTCATCTTCGATGAACTGACCCAGGGTGCTCTCTTCTTCCTCGCCCACCGGCTGTTCCAGGGATAGCGGGCGGACAGCAGTGCGCAGGTAGCGATGCACGCGCTCGGCCGGCAAGTCCAGGGCGTCAGCCAGTTCCTCCGGCGTCGGTTCACGTCCGAGAGTCTGCTCCATCTCCTGGCTGGTTCGGCGCAGCTTCAGCAGCTTCTCGCTCATATGCACAGGCAGACGGATGGTGCGTCCCTGGTCGGAGACAGCGCGACTGACCGCCTGGCGAATCCACCAGGTGGCATAGGTGCTGAACTTGTAGCCGCGCTCAGGGTCAAACTTGTCCACGGCGCGCATCAAGCCCAGGTTTCCTTCCTGGATCAGGTCGAGAAAAGGCACACCGTGGCCGATGTAGCGCTTTGCCACACTGATGACCAATCGGCTGTTGGACTCGATCATACGGCGGCGGGCCTGCTGTCCCAGGGCGATGGCAGCGTTGAGGTCATCCTGCTCGTCAGGCGTCAGATCCAACGAGCGGGCCTGCTTTCGGCTGGCCTGTTTGCCGGCTACTACGCGGCTGGCGAGCACCTTCTCCTCTTCGGCAGTCAGGAGGGGATGCGCGCCCATCTGCCTGAAATACAGATCGACTGCGTCGCGAGCTAGGGCCAAATCGTCCTCGTCTTTCGCAGAAATGACGCGGCTGGGAGGAAGTTCAATCTCCTCCTCGATCTCATCAACTTGATCCTGTACAGGAATATCCATCTCGCGCAGGCGAGAGAACAGGTCCTCTAACACGTCGAGGCGTTCTTCTACTTCAGGAAGGGTCTCCAGGATTTCATCATAGGTAATGTATCCTTGTGCCGAGGCGCGCTCCAGCAACTCTGCCAGAGCATCAGCTTGTTCGGTGTTTTCTTGCTTAGTCGGTTCTTCCATATATCCTTGATACACCACTTCATCGAAATCGGCTGCACATGTCGTGACTAATCGACGCTACTACAGCCTGATGCAGGCGAGTCGCCTGGTGTTACGCTGTCAGAACGCACAAGGCGTTTGGCATGGAGCATCGTGCGCAAACGTCACATCTGCGATAGTTCAGAAATATTTGTTGTTGGGCCTGAATGATTCTTGTCATCAATAGCCTCAAAGAAACTGAACCTTAGGTCTGCGTTCCTCCTCCGCCTGTCGGTGACAACCACGCTGTCGAGGGGTGGGGAGTGACATCTCTGCACAGCATATTCGGCTCAGTATAGCATGGAAAAAATGCCATGTCAACACGTTTTTCAGGATTGTGACGCAACTCTCATTATCTGGTTTATTGCAGGTGGGCATCGGACAAGTTTGCTATCGACACCGCCGTCTTTGACATCTCAGCCGGTTCTGCTGTATAATCCTGGACTGTTAGCACTCTTATCTTTTTTTGAGACCATCCTAATTCTTTGCCCGCGCCGTGCAGGCCCACAGCTTGCGGCGGCTCAACTTGTTGAGCAGAATTGGGGTCTCTTGCAGGAGGAAGCGCACGTGACGTTAGTAGAAATCAGCCCTACCGCCGAGCCACAGGTCATTGAACCCGTGGCCGTCGAGACTGCTCATGCAGATGCGCCAGCGCCCAAAGGCCGGCAGAAAGCCAAGGTTCAAACTCTGCCGCGCAAGAAGATCGTTAAGGTGCTCAGCGTCGGTATGGAAGTCACCGGCAAGGTGAAGCGAGTCTCCGAATACGGCGCCTTTATCGACATCGGCGTGGGGCGGGATGGTTTGCTTCATATCTCTGAGCTTTCAACCAGCCGCGTCCGTAAGGTGGACGATCTGATCAAAGAAGGCGATGAGATCAATGTGTGGATCAAGGAGCTGGATCGCGACAAGAATCGCATCAGCCTGACTATGATCCCCCCCGGCACCAAGACCATCCGCGATCTGGCGGTTGGTGATTTAGTCACCGGGTCTGTCCAACGCCTGACTACCTATGGCGCGTTTGTCGACATTGGCATGGAGCGCGATGCCATGTTGCACGTCAAGGAGATGGGCGATGGCTATGTGGCTAAACCCGAAGACGTGGTCAAGGTCGGAGACGAGATCGAGGCGCGCATCAGCGGCGTGGATGCCCGCCGTGGCCGGATCGACCTGAGCCTCAAAGGCTTGCGACCAGCTTCAGCGAACAGCAACACCGTGGAGGAGATCGACATTCAACCAGTGGGTGTCGATAATGACCTGGATGAAGAGCTGCCCACGATGATGGAACTGGCTTTCCGTCAGGCGCTGGATGGTGAGGATGACTACCAGCCGCCAACCCGTGGACGCAAGGCGAAGCGGCGTAAGGGCCGCGGCGCTGATCGGTATGAGCAGGACGACATCATTAGTCGTACCTTACGCTACCGGGGCTAACCGCTGGTAGCAAGCTGATAATGATGAACAACTAGGTGATTCTCAAGCTCCGGGCGCTCTGCCGGAGCTTTTTGTTCCGATCCCCTGGTGTACCATGAAGCGTTCTCAGATTACACTCCTACTCGCCTTCACTTTGACGTTACTGCTGGGTCTTGCGCTGACCTTGCCGTTTCTGCTGGGAGCCTCGTCGCGCTCAGCCGCGCCCGCCAGCCTTGCTCCTGCCGATTCGCCCCCCACGTCCAGCGTGGCTTTCGAGGGTATGATTCACGCTGTGGGCGCTGACGTGCCTGCTCTATGGGTAGTCGACAGATATCCTTTCACCGTGATCTCGACCACCGCCATCATTAGCAACGGCCTCGTAGCGCAACCAGGGGGGTGGGCTCGGGTGGAGGCAGTCAAAGGGACGGGCCTGCAGGCTACGACGCTGGAGCTGCAGACTGTGCCCACCAGCGATATCTACAACCGCATTGAGGTCCTGAACGAAGCGCAGGGCCTATGGCGCGTCGGCAACACCTGGGTGGCTATTGGCCCGGAAACCCAGGTAACTGGAGCCCCTCCGGCTGTCGGCAGCCTGGCGCTGGTGCATGGTGTGCGCTCAGCCGACGGCATCGATGCCAGCCAAATCCTGGTGGTGAGCGCCGATGCTGAGGTGGTCTATCAGGGTACGTTGAACTTGATGGGCCCCAGCATCTGGCAGGTAGACGATGTCACGGTAGAGATCGCGCCGACCACTGTTTTCTCTGGCGCGGTTCCGGTGCTGGGCAGCCAGGTGTTGGTGCGCGGCGTGGAGACCGGTCCCCGGCGTATGCGGGCCGCACAAATCTGGACGTTGGAGACGATTGACCCCCAGGTGAGCATGACTGCCTGGCTGCTGCGCATCGATGGCTCAGGTTTTCCTTATCTGTGGCGTGTAAACTTCCTCGATGGCCCCGTTCTCCGTCCGGTGTTTGTTGCGGTTTATGGCGACACGCCGGTGGATGAGACAGCAGGCCCGGCTCAGCCGGGAGCCTGGCTCGCCATTGAAGCAGTCCATCAGGGCAATGCCTTTTACCGCGCCCGCAGCGTGGCCGTCCTGCCCCGAGCCCCGAAGCGCCAGATCATCGGCCAGATCGAGGCTCTGCCTCCAAGCGGCGTTGCAGGTATATGGCGGGTGGGCGAATATAGCGTCGAGGTAAGTTCGACCACTGGTATTGTGGGAAATCCTGGCGTGGGCGATATGGTCTGGGTGTCGGGCGCGCCTGACTATGCCAACGTTTTACAGGCTCAATTGATTGAAGTGTTGGGTGAGTAAGGGCAGCTAAAGCGTTTTGTGCATGTAGAGCTCGCCCAGGCTGAAGCCGTGACGCTGGTAGTAGGTCTCTGTGCCCAGCGCAGAGATCACTGCCAGGCGACGCCAACCGGCTGAGCGCGCGATCTCCTCTGCAGCCGCCAGCAGACGGCCCCCCAGGCCGCGGTGCTGCGCCTCGCCGTCGCCCGTTGCGCCGATGCCCAATGCCGGCCCATAGACGTGCAGTTCCCGGATCACGGCGCATCCCTCCAATTCCGCTGGCCGCTCGATGGCTGGATCGTTCCACGGCAGCAAGAGCCGCAGAAAGCCAGCCAGCCGGCCAGCGTTTGTCTCCATGGCCAGAAAATGCTCCTGCCCAGCGCCGGTCTCGTAGGAAGACACTCGTAGTTCAACCGATTTTGCCGCTTGCAGCGAGCTGTCCCTTACTTCCCGGCAGCGAATGCAGCGACAGTGGCGCCCTGTTGCGGCCAGATGCTGTTGCACCGTCTCGCGCAGGTTGCTGGCCCGGCTGCCCTCCAGAATGTAGTCGGCCGGAATGTCCCGGATGACTCGCGTCAGGCGGCAGTAGGGCGGCGTTTGAGCCTTGCAGTCGGCCAGCAGCTCCACCAGCGCCGCCTCGGCATAAGGCTGATAGGCTCCCTGCTGCCACAGGTCATATAGCCCGGTGCCAGCCAACAGCGCTGTGGGGTAGATTTTCAAGTCGTCGGGTCGGATGTCGCGATCGGCCCAGAGGCGGGCAAAGTCCTCGCGATCGCTCTGCGGCGTGGCGCCATATAGGTTGGGCATCCAATGCAAGTGCAGCTTGAAACCAGCCGCGCGCAACAACCGGCAGGCCCGTCGCGTCGCCTCGACATCATGCCCGCGGCCATTGAGCGCAAGGATACGATCGTCCAGGCTCTGCACGCCTAACTGCACTCGCGTGACCCCCAGGCGCCGCAGCCGTATGATCTCGTCAGGCGTCACCCAATCTGGCCGGGTTTCGATAGTCAGCCCTACGCAGCGACTGGGCGCCTGCGGGTTGAGGCGTTGCGCCTCGTGCAGCGAGGCCGAGTCGCAGCCGTTCAGCGCATCAAGGCAGCGCTGGATGAACCATTCCCCATAGGCATGCGGATATGCGCCCCAGGTGCCCCCCAGGATCAGCAGCTCTACTTTGTCGGTGGGGTGGCCAGTATTGTGCAGCGCTGTCAGCCGGCTGCGAGTCTGCTGGTAAGGATCGAAGGTGTGGCGCAGGGCACGTTGGGCTCCTGGCTCGCGCGCCAGGTAGCTTTTGGGCATCGACGCGTCGTCAGGACAGAAGATGCAGCGGCCCGGACAGCCGGCCGGCCGGGTCAGCACGGCCACTGCTGCAATGCCTGACTGCGTGCGTACAGGCTTCATCTGCAAGCGGCTAAAGGTCTCGCGCTCGAAAGGCAGATCGCCAGCTTCGACCAGCGCCCGGTAGGCCGCAACCAACTGGCCTTTGCTGAAAAATCCACTGCCGTCGCGCGGATAGCGGCGCAGGATATGGCGCAGCACCCTGGCGTCGAACGTGGGCGCGGCGCGCACAGCATCGATGATGGCCAGCAGCTCAGCGCGATAGCGCGCCACATCGACCGGCTCGTACCGGCCGGTTGCTTCTGTCATCTGCTGTGTTACCTGCTCTTCCATAAAGGTATCTGACCTGAGACCATGAACACTGCCACCAGCGAGGTCTTGCTGAACCTCAACCGCGCCTTCTATGCCCGCTTTGCCGACCAGTTTGCCCACAGCCGCACCCCCAACCAGCCCGGTTGGCAGCGCCTGCTGCCCTTCCTGCCCCACAGCGGCCGGCTGTTGGACGTGGGCTGTGGCGACGGCCGGCTGGCGCGTCTGCTGGATCGAGAGGGGCGACGTGTGGCCTACATCGGCGTAGACAGCAGTCCACAACTGCTGGCTATTGCTGGCGCTGAGGCGGCTGCCCTCTCCATGCCAGCCACTTTTGTCGAAGCCGATGTTGCCGAGACAGGCTGGACCCACCGTTTGCCTGCCCACTCTTATCATGCCGTGACAGCGCTGGCTGTTCTGCACCACATTCCCGGCCAGCAGCAGCGGCGTGCTCTGCTGGCGCAACTGGCGGACTTGCTGGCCGAGGATGGCGTGTTGGCGTTGTCGACCTGGCAGTTCATGAACGAAGCCCGGCTGCGCCGCAAGATCGTGCCGTGGAGCGCAGCCGGGCTGACGTCTGAACAAGTCGAGGCAGGAGATGCTTTACTAGACTGGCAGCGAGGCGGCATCGGCCTGCGTTATTGCCATCTGGTGGACGAGGCTGAGCTGACGGCGCTGGCCAGCCAGGCTGGTCTGGACGTGCAAACTATCTTTCTCGACGACGGTCGGGACAAAAACCTTAACCTGTTCGCTGTGTTGCGTCGCAGGCTTTAGCTGCCGCTGTTGCGCCGCAGCAGCGGCACGTAGATCGAGTTCGGGACAGATCCGCCGATGGTTACCGTGCTTGCTGTTGCCACAGCGCTCATCTCCTGGCCCGTCGTGTCGGTGATTTTCAGCCCGCTGAGGTTGAGCAAGCTGGCGCCTGGTGAGACGGCTGTCATGGTAACGGTGGCCAGCACGCCGCCGCCGCTGGGGCCGCTGGCGCTGCCGTAGCTGTACGCGCCAAAAAGCGGCACGTTGGGCTTGCCTGGCGCAGAATTCAGGCGCAGAACGCCGGTTGTGCGCCCTGTGCTGCCCAAGAGGCTGGCAAGCTGGATATCGTTCACCGTGGCGCTGGCGATGGCGGGAATGAAGTTGTACTCAAACTCATAGGCGCCCAGGTTGTCGACGTTTTCCACCACAATCGACACGGTGAAGGTCTGTCCTACCGCCACTGGGGTAGTTGGGGCGAGCACGCGGACGGTGGCAGGCGGCTGTGCGCTGCTGTTGCCAGCGACGACAGCCCAGGCCAGGCTGAACATAAGCGCTGCCAGTGCCATGCGCCCTAACATATTAAGTAGGCCGGAGTTCATAGTAGATTTGTTCATCGATAAGCAATCCTCGCAAAGGTGCAAAACCCTAAGGGGGCCCTCACTGACATACTTTTGACCTCGTAGCTGTAGGATAGCACAGGTGAGCCAGAATGCCAACCTGACGGATGGCGAGCGCAGGCCAGTCGTCGGGAAGACGGCGGCCATCGCTTGCCGTACCATGCACGAAAACCAGCGCCTCATGCGTTTAACACCATATCGATGATTGTCTGTTACAGTTGGTATAGTTGGGGCTGTCTGGAGCGAACGATGACTATGTTACAGATCGAGCTGTTTGGACAATTCGATGTGCGCAGAGATGGCGAGCCGGTGGCTGGCATCGAGGCTCGCAAAGCGCAGGAACTGTTGGCTTTCTTGCTCATTCAGCGCAGCCGCGCCTTCTCACGAGAGTTTCTGGCCGAGCTGCTCTGGGGGCAGCGATCCCCTGCACAATCCAAGAAATACCTGCGGCAACTCCTGTGGCAGGTGCAGCGCGCGCTGGCAGGCCATGAGAGCGACGCTGCCGATGCTGGCTTGCTGGCAGTCGACGGTGAGTGGGTACGCACTGACAGCCGCTGTGACCTGTGGCTGGACGTAGCCGCCTTCGAGGCAGCCTATGCCCAAGCCGAGGGGGTGGCAGGCAGCGATCTGGACGAGCTACTGGCCGCCGCGCTGCGCCAGGCAGTGCAACTCTACCGGGGCGACCTGCTGGAAGGCTGCTATGAGGACTGGTGCATCTTTGAGCGTGAACGCCTTCAGACCATGTACCTGGCCATGCTGGACAAGTTGATTGACTGCTGCCAGGGTCATGGGCAATACGAGGTAGGCTTGACCTATGGCGCGACCATCCTCCGCTATGACCGGGCTCGTGAGCGCACGCACCGGCGCATGATGCGCCTCTATTACCTGGCCGGCGACAGAACGTCGGCGCTGCGCCAATACGATCAACTGGCGCGAGCCCTGCGCGAAGAGCTGGATGTCGCGCCGTCGCGCAGCTCCCTCCTGCTGCGCAACCAGATTCGGGCCGACAACCTGGGTGCTGCGCCGCCGCCGACCAGCACGCCGCCCAGCGCGCCATCACCCAACGCTCCGACTTCGGCCAATCCGATGGATGCAAGTCTCCACCTGCGCCATCTTCACCAGAGTCTGCTGCACATGCAGCGCCAGATCCGCCAGGAAATCGAGGCCATCGAGCTGGCGCTGCGCGAAACCTGAGCGCCAGCGCGCTGCCCGCAGGCTGCAACTGCATGAATCAGAGCTTGCCCTCCAAGGCGGGCTTTTTGCATTTTTTTCTATCCACGGCTGTGGGCAAGGCGCATGAATCCCCGGAAAGAGACGCTGTCACAGACGCGCGCACAGACGCAGCGCCGTTGGTCGTCTGTTACACTGCCCGTAGTCGTCGAGCCTGACAGCAGGCGTTGGCCGCAGATCTGCTAGAACAGCCGCGTAAGAGTTACGCCTGCATCTTGGAAGCGAGCACTGGCTGTCCCATGGACCCACATGGCGCCCAATCGCATTCGTTCATCGTGAAAGTCTGGCTCGAAGAGTCGGCCGAGGAAGCTGGCGAGGCCGCTTGGCGCGGCCACGTCACCCACGTGCCCAGCCAGGAGCGGCGTTACCTGCACACACTGGATGACATCGTCGATTTCATGGCTCCCTATTTGGAGCGCATGGGTGTACAACCCGCCGGCTATCGACGCGCCGTGCGCCGCTTCTCTCGGACCCAACTCAAGCGCAGTTGACTGTGATCGGGCGCCTTTGCCCCAGCTTACAAACCTATGGCCGACCACCGAGCATTCGCCGCCGTCAGCGAGGCCGTGCTGGCCCTGCTGCGCAGCAACTACGACCCTGCCGACTTCAATAACGAGCTGGACTTCCGCGTCTTCATGGCGCGCGACTTCGGTTCCGCGACCTTGCAGGCTGGCGTCAGCCTCTTCCTCTACCGCGTGCTGCCCAACGGAACCTATCGCGCGCCGGCCGGCCGGTTGGACGACAATGGCCGGCGCTTCCGCAACCAACTGGCCGTCGACATGCACTTCATTCTGACCGCCTGGGGCGGCAGCGCATCCTTGCAGCACACCGTCGCCGGCTGGATGATGCGGGTGATGGAGGACTCGCCGACGCTGCCGGCCGGCCTGCTCAACAGCGTCCTCCCCGATGTGTTTCAGCCCGACGAGTCGGTGGAGGTGATGCTGGCCGACCTGAGCACCGAGGACCTGCTGCACGTCTGGGAGACGCTGGTGCAGAACACCTACCAGCTTTCGATCCCCTACGTGGCCCGCAACATCCGCATCGAGTCGCGGCTGCTCCAGCCGGCCGGCCAGCCCGTCCAGCAGCGCACCTTCGAGTACGCCAAACACACCGGATCATAACCTGCCATGCACACCGTCATCGAGCGCCAGACCATCTTCACCCCTTTGGGCATTCGCTTCTGGGACCCGGCCAGCGACAGCCAGATCGGCCACGGGCTGGCCGTGCGCGCCTGGCCTGACGGCGCAACTGAGCCGGTGCGCAGCGCGTTCCGCACTGCCTCGGGCATCTACGCCTTTCAGGGCTTACCTGGCCTGCGCGACGTGGAGTATCCGGCCAACGGCGGCGGATCGGCCAGCCCGCCGGCCGGCCAACGCTTCGTGGTGGCTGTGCAGGATGAGCAGCGGCGCTTCCTGCCGGCCGTGCTGCGCCTTGACGCCCCCTTCTTCGGCATCTACCCCACCGCGGCTGCCAGCAGCCCGCCCGGCGCGGCCCTGCCCGGCGTCTATCTGTTCTCCGCGCCGTGGCGCACAGCCACGGGTCTGGCCGTCGTGCGCGCCGAGCTGGTGCGCCGATCGACCGGCGAGCCGGCAGCCTGGGCCGTGCTGGAGCTGGACGTGGCGGAGAGCGGCGTCTGGCACGGCATCGCCGACGAGCGCGGCAGCGTGGCCGTCCTCTTCCCGATTCCGCCCTTTCAGGCCACGCTGGGCAGCTCGCCGCCTGGCCCGCAGGCCCCGCCGCAGGAGCAGCAGTGGCAGGTGACGGCCCGCGTGTTGTTCCAGCCCTCCCACCTCGAGACGCCGGCCGGCGCTGATCAGCCTGACCTGCGCACCATTCTGACCCAGGCCGGCGGCGTGGTCTGGGCGTCATCCACCGGCGCGCCGGCCGCAGAGCTCGCCGCAACCCTCAACTTCGGCCAGGACCTCATCCTGCGCACCGCCGGTCTGGCCGAGACCAGGCTCCTCATCGACATGATCTGAAACCTGCAACCTGCAACTTGCCACCTGCCACTCTAAGGAGGTCGACTGATGCCAGAATATCTTGCGCCAGGCGTGTACATCGAAGAAGTCAGCTTTCGCGCCAAGACTATTGAGGGGGTTAGCACCAGCACGGCTGGCTTCGTCGGGCCGGCGCGCTATGGCCCGTTGAGCGGCGAGCCGGAGCTGCTGACCAGCTTCGCCGACTTCGAGCGCATCTACGGTGGCCTGGACCCGTTGGACTACGGGCCCAACTACCTGGCCCACGGCGTGCGCGCTTTCTTCGAAGAGGGCGGCCGGCGGCTGTACGTGGCGCGCATCGCCGCGACCGACGGTGTACACGCCAGTACCGACAACCAGGCCATCGCCTCGCCGCCGCCCGGCCAGATCGACATCACTGCTCGCTTTCCCGGCCGGGCCGGCAACATGCGCGTCACCTTCCTGCCTCGCCTGAGCGACAACCTGCTGGTGGCCGACCCGGTGAGCGGTGACCCGGTCATCCGGCGCATCCAGCAGTTCGACACGGTGCTGGTGATGGACAGCGGCAGCCCGCCCTCGGCTGTGCTGTACGACGTGGTGCGGGACGGCGACGACCTGGCGTTGCAACAGCCGGGCCAGGCCGTAGAGCCGATCGGCGACTTCGACCCGGCCACGCAGGAGGTGCGGCTGCTGACGGTAGATGTGGCCATCGAGCGGCCCATCACCCGGCCCAAGCGGCCGCGCGAGCGCTACACCCTGCCCGAGGTGCTGGAGGGTTTCAGCTTCCACCCACGCCACGGCAACGCGCTGACCACGTACTTCGACACCGAGCCGAGCTCGCGGCGGCTGGCGCTCGTGGTGCCCTTTGCCATCGAGCCGGCGGGCACGCTGGATACGGGCGCAGAGATGGCCGTGGCCCTGCTGGGCGCGGAGGTCATCGAGGCGGTGGCCAGCCTGGGCAGCACGGCCGAACAGCGCCAGCGGGTCTATCGGCTGGAGAACGGCGCCGATGGCAGCCTGCCCCCGGCCGACGCCTATGCGGGCAGCACGTCTGGCACGGCCAAGAGCGGCCTTGTCGCCTTCGAGGACCTGGAGGACATCTCCATCGTGGCTGCGCCGGGCTACTCGCAGGGCTACTCCAACGGCAACGTGCTGCGGGTGGCGCAGATCCAGGCCGCGCTGATCTCGCACTGCGAGCGCATGCGCTATCGCATCGCCGTGCTGGACTCGCCCAATGACCAGACGGTGGGCGAGGTCCGGGCCTACCGCGGCCAAGTCGACTCGACCCACGGCGCGTTGTACTATCCATGGATCAAGGTGGTGGACCCGGTCACGGAGGACGAGATGATCCTGCCGCCCAGCGGCTTCGTGGCCGGGATCTATGCGCGCAACGATGTGGAAAAGGGCGTCCACAAGGCGCCGGCCAACGAGGTGGTGCGCATGGCGGTGGGCTTCGAGTTCTTGCTCAACAAGGCGCAGCAGGACGTGCTCAACCCCGATGGCGTCAACTGCTTTCGCTTCTTCGAGGGCCGCGGCTATCGTCTCTGGGGCGCGCGCACCATCAGCTCCGACCCGGAGTGGAAGTACGTCAATCTGCGCCGTTACTTTGCCTACCTGGAGCGCTCCATCGAGAAGGGCACGCAGTGGGTGGTCTTCGAGAACAACCACGAGCCGCTGTGGGCCAACGTGCGGCGCACGGTCGAGGACTTCCTCTTCAACGAGTGGAAGTCGGGCCACCTGATGGGTGAGAAACCGCAGGAGGCCTATTTCGTGCGCTGCGACCGTTCGACCATGACCCAGAACGATATCGACAATGGCCGGCTGATCTGCCTGATCGGCGTGGCCCCCGTGCGCCCGGCCGAGTTCGTCATCTTCCGCATCGGCCAGTGGACGGCTGAGCGACGAGGTTGACGTAATGCGTAACTCGTAATACGTAACCCGGAGTGATTGTGAAGCGTGTGAGTGAATGCGAGTTGATGGGTTGACGCAATGCGTAACTCGTAACTCGCAATCCGGAGACCCGTTTCTGAAATGTGCTTTGGTTATCAGATCTCAATCATCCGGGCACGCGCTCCGCATCAACCTCCGAGTTACGCATTAAGAGTTACGTGTTACGTGTTGTTGAACGCGATCCACGCGTCAAGGAGTAGACCATGGCAGAATTCCGAGAACGCCCTTACGGCCAGTTCAACTTCCTGGTCGACCTGGGCACCGGCGACACGGCCAGCGCCCAGGCAGGCTTCCAGGAGGTCAGCGGGCTGGGCATGGAGATCACCGTCGCCGAATACCGCAACGGCAACGAGAAGGACAACGCCCCGCGCAAGATGACCGGCATGTACAAAGTGCCGGACGTGACCCTAAAGCGCGGCGTGATCGGCGCACTGGACCTGTACCAGTGGCTGGACGAGGTGCGGGCCGGCTCCCAGTCCTCGCTGCGCACCGTCACCATCCAGCTTCAGAACGAGGATCACAGCAGCGTAGTGATGGAGTGGAAGCTGACCAACGCCCGCCCCACCAAGTACACCGGCCCCTCCTTCAACGGCAAAGGCACCGACGTGGCCATCGAGGAGCTGGTGCTGGCGTGCGAGCGGATCGACCTGGCCTAACCCGTAACTCGTAACCCGTAATTGCTCTTCAGTGAACGGTGCGTCTAAGGATCGCTTGCTTCAGAAGAGCCTGACACGTTCGAACGCTTCTGAGTTACGAATTACGTGTTACGAGTTAATCATTCTGTACGATCATGGCTATCGCAACCCTCCCCCGCCTCCCCGGCGTCTACTTCCTTCCGCCCGCGCAGCCGGCCACCCTGGCGCTGCCCCGGCTGGACGTGGCCGCGTTTGTCGGCTTCGCCCAGCGCGGGCCGCTGCACACGCCGGTTGCCGTGGAGGACGTGGAGACCTACCGTGCGGTCTTCGGCGGCGATGTGGCCCTGGCCAGGGACGCTGAACCGCCTACGGCTGCGGCGCGCATCGTGCGGGCGCACCTCCCCGAGGCGGTGGCCGCTTTCTTTAAGAACGGCGGCCGGCGCTGTTTCGTGGTGCGGGTGGCCGGCGGCGAGGTCTCCAGCGCACGGCTGCGGGTGCCGGGCCTGGTCGGGCTGGACGAGGCCGATAATCCCCGGTTGGTCTGGCTGCACGCGGCATCGCCCGGCATCTGGTCGAAGGCCCTGCGCCTGGCCAGCCGGCTGCGCTCGACGCCGCTGCCAGCCAGCGCGTTCACGGTCGAGCCGGACGGCCGCCTGCTGTGGCAAACCGGCAGCGCGCCGCAGGCCATCCAGGTGGGCGACCTGCTGCGGCTGGTCTTCGTGGACGGCCAGCAGTGGCTCTTCCCAGTCACGACCCAGGCGGCTTCATCCGATCCGGACACGCCGACCACCGTCAGGTTGACCAGCAACCGGACTTATCAGGTGATCTCGGAACTGGCCGCGCCCTCGGCGGTCACAGCCATCGCTCGGCTGACGTTGGATGGCACGGAGGCGCTGGCTGGCGACGGCGAGCTGGCGTCCGGCGGCTTGCAGAGCGGCCTGGCGCTGCTGATGACGGGCGAAGGTGCAGCAGGCGTTGCCATCGGGGACGTCCTGCGACTGACCCTGGCCGGCGGCGGAACGGCCCTGTTCGCTGTAACCCAGAGCCAGGCGCGGGCCGAAATCGGTTCGCCGCCAGAGATGCAAGCCGAGCTGCGGGCGGCGGATATGCTGCTACTGCCCGGAGCGCCGTTGCCGGCGGAAACCCTGCCGGCCCTGGCGCAGATCGACCGCCTGCGCTTCGACCAGCTTCTGTGGCTCGGCGCGACGCGGCTGCCAGCCATCGGCGAGGTGGCCTTTGGCGCGGGCCATCCCCGCTTCTGGGGCGAGGTCGCCGTGGCCGAGTCGAGCCTGCTGCGCGCTGGCGCGTCCAGGGCCAACGGACAGGGCGCCGAGGTGGCCGAGATCGCCCGGCTGCACCGCCAGATCCAGTCGGAGCAGCGCAACGAGCCGGGCGCGGTGCTGTTCACCTCCACCGAGCGCAGCGGCGATCCGACGGCCCAGGCGCTGGCCGCACTGCTGGCCCCGGTGGATGAGGCGCTGGACGGGCTGACCTGGCTGCCGCTGGGCATGGCCGCGGTCGCCGCCGAGGCTGACGCCATCGGTCCCGCCGAGCAGGGCAGCGACGGCTTGGCTTCGTTCGGCAGCGCGCTGTTCGTGGATCCGACGCTCGTTCCTAACCCGGCCATCCAGCCGCGTTCGGGCAGCGGGCTGGAGGCCGACGCGTTCAATGGCTACTACGTGCAGAACCGGCGTTTGCGCGGCATCCATAGCCTGCTCTACCTGCCAGAGGTCGCGCTGATCGCCGCGCCCGACGCGGTACACCGGCCCTGGGGCACGGAGCTTGTACCGCCCGACCCCTTACCGCCGGAGCCGGCGCCGATTCCACCCGACTGGACCAGCTTCCAGGGCTGCCCCGTGGACGAGACTGCGCCGCCCGACCCGCCGCCCAGCCCGCCGACCGACGACGAACAAGCCTTGCCGCTGCTGGAGCCGGCCGCCAGCTACGACAGCCAGGCCCTGCTGGACGTGCAGCATGCCCTGGTCAACCTGTGCCAGGCCCGCCGCGATCTGACGGCTATCCTGTCGCTGCCGTTGCACTTCGAGAAGCGGCAGTGCGTCGAGTGGCAGGAGACGCTGCGCCAACGGCTGGGCCTGCCCCGCCAGCGCAGCGCGTTCGAGGGCGTCACCGACTTCGTGGACCTCAGCTACCTGGCCGTCTACCATCCCTGGCTGGTGGCGGAAGACGACGCGGTGGCCAGGGACGTCCCTGTGTTGCGGGTGACGCCGCCCGACGGCGCGATATGCGGCATGATCGCGGCCCGCGAGCGGCAGCGCCAGGTCTGGATAGCCCCGGCCAACACGCCGCTGCAAGGGGTGCTGGACCTGCTGCCGGCCTTCAGCGTGGACGACTGGGCCGACCTGTTCGCCGAGCAGCTCAACCTGATCCGCCGTGAGCCGGACGACTTCCGCGCTATGAGCGCGCATACACTGAGCGAGGAGCGGCAGCTCTTGCAGCTCTCGGTGCGCCGGCTGATGATCCTGCTGCGCAAGGTGGCGCTGGAGCGGGGCATGGCCTGGACCTTCGAGAACAACGACGAGCGGCTGCGCGACGCCGTGCGCATGACCCTGGAGGCGCTGCTGCGCTTCATGTTCGAGCGGGGCGCGTTCGCCGGCCGGACGCCGCAGCAGGCCTTTCGCATCGTCACCGACAGCCGGGTGAACACCCGCCAGAGCATGGACCAGGGCCGCTTCATCGCCCAGGTGCAGGTGGCGCCCAGCGAGCCGATGGAGTTCATTACCGTGCAGCTCAGCCGGGCCAGCGACGGCGTGCTGCTGGCAGTGGAGGCGTAGGCCGGCCGGAAATGATGAATGATGAACGATGAATGATGAACGGTGAGCCATGAGCGGTGAGCGACCTTTCTTGGCGTTTCGCTTCGACGTGCAGATCAGCGTGCCGGGCGTGCTGGGCTTGACCAACCCGCTGTGCAACGCGGCCTTTGCCGAGTGCGACGGGCTGGAGATGACCATGGAGCCGAAGACGGTGCGCGAGGGCGGCAACAACACCCAGCAGATCCATCTGGTCGGCCCGGTCAGCTACGGCAGCCTGAGCCTGAAGCGCGGTATGACCAGCAACATCGACCTGTGGAAGTGGTTCACCCAGTCGGTCAGCGGCGACACCCGCAGCGCGCGCGGTGAGGCGCTGATCATCATGCGCAACGGCGAGGGCGCCGAACAGGTGCGCTTCAAAGTACACGACTGCCTGCCCCTGAAGATGAAAGCGCCGGCGCTGAACGCCAAGGATGGCCTGCTAGCCATCGAAGAGATGCAACTGGCCTACAGCTATTTCGAGATCGAGGAGCCGCAGCCGCCATGACCTCCACCAAGATCACCAAAGCCGAGATCGTCGAGATCCAGGAATTCTCGCAGGGCGGCACGCTGAGCCAGGCCGGCGAGAAGAAGGTCACGGTCCAGTTCAACCCGCAAAGCCTGAAGGTGGCGCTGTCTAACCAGAACAGCGGCGGCGACCAGCCGGGCGGCTCCTCGCGGCAGTTCGTGGGCAGCGGCACGTCCAAGCTGACGGTGGAGCTGATCTTCGACACCAGCGACGATGGCAGCGATGTGCGCGCCAAGACCCAGGACGTCGCCTATTTCGTGATGGCCCGCGAGCAGGCCGACGCCGAGAACCGGCGCACGCCGCCGCGGATGCGCTTTCAATGGGGCAGTTTCATCTTCGAGGGCGTGATCGACTCGATGGATGAGACGCTGGAATACTTCTCGGAGGAGGGCGTGCCATTGCGGGCCAGCGTTTCGCTGAGCATGAGCCGCGACGACATCGTCTTCCTGTTTGGCAGCGCGCGCAGCAGCGGCGCGGGCAAGGCCACCGGCGCGACGTCGCCCCTGGACGCAGCCCGGCCCGGCGACAGCATCGCCAGCATGGCCGCCCGCATCGGCGCCAGCGCGGACTGGAAGGGCATCGCCAGCGCCAACGGCATCGATGACCCGCTGCGTCTCCAGGCCGGCGCGCGGGTTAACCTGAACGTCAAGGCGTCGGTGAAATTCGGTTAACCCTACGAGGACTGACAGTGCTGAAGCTGGCCAGACCGGCTCTCGCCGCGAAACCTTGTCCGCGCCGTGACCAGCACTGTCAGTCCTGAGGTACGGCGAGGACTGACAGTGCTGAAGCTGGCCAGACCGGCTCTCGCCGCGAAACCTTGTC
>CAZVGR010000013.1:0-31716 GCA_964626845.1 uncultured Anaerolinea sp. | reverse complement strand
CGCGCCGTGACCAGCACTGTCAGTCCTGAGGTACGACATGCCAGTCATCATCAACGAAACCGAGATCGTCGTCGAGCCGCCGGGGCCGCCGGCCGGACTATCCACGCCGCCGCCCGCGCCCTCCAGTGCCCGCCTAACGCCTGAGGAGATCATGCGCGTCATCCAGCGCCAGCAGGAGCGCATCGCCCGCGTCTGGGCGGACTGAGCGGCCATCCACGAATGCGGGCACGAATACACGAATGTCGCCGCACCGGCGTGATCTCAGACCAATCTACCAATTAACCAATTTCCCAATCTACCAATTTCCCAATCACCAACTAAACCATGCCACCCACCACCGACACCCGCCCCCAGTTCTATGCTTCACGCCCGACGATCAAGATCGACGGCAGGGAGCAGCGCGGGCTGATGGAGGGGCTCCTCCAGTCGCTGCTCATCGAGGAGACCACACTAGGCCTGTTCCGCTGCGAGGCCCGCTTTGCTAACTGGGGCGCGCACGCGAACGCGAACAGGGTGGACTTCACCTTGTTCGACGGACGCATTGTGAATTTCGGCAAGGAGATCGAGATCGAGCTGGGACCGCCGCGCGGCGCCAGGCGCGTCTTCAAAGGCCGCATCACCGGATTGGAAGGGCAGTTCCCTAAGGAGCGCCCGCCAGAGCTAACCGTGCTGGCCGAGGACCGCTTCCAGGACCTGCGCATGGAGCGGCGCACCCGCACCTTCGAGGACAGCAGCGACGCCGACGCCATGCGCGCCATCATCTCGCAGCATGGCCTGACGGCCGACGTCGACGTGGACGGGCCGGCCCATCGGGTGCTGGCCCAGGTCAACCAGAGCGACCTGGCCTTCCTGCGCGAGCGGGCGGCTGCCGTCGACGCCGAGCTGTGGCTGGACGACCGCACGGTGCACATCCAGGCCCGCAGCCGCCGCGATGCCGGTAGCGTCACCCTGACCTACGGCGCCCAGTTGCTGGAGTTCACCGTGTTGGCCGACCTGGCCCACCAGCGCAGCGCAGTCCAGGTGACTGGCTGGGACGTGGCCGGCAAGCAGGCCATCGACGTGCAGGCCGGCGAGAGCGCTGTCTCGGGCGAGCTGAACGGCCAGCGCAGCGGCGGCGCAGTGCTGGGCAGGGCGCTGGCCGAACACCACGAGCGGGTCGGGCTGGCCACGCCGCTGTCGCAGCAAGAGGCCCAGGCGCTGGCCGACGCAGGCTATCGTCGCCGCGCGCGGCGTTTCCTGGCTGGCGCGGGCGTGGCCGACGGCAACCCGGCCATCCGCGTCGGCGGCGCGCTGGACCTGCGCGGGGTCGGCCCGCTGTTCGAGGGCAAGTACACCGTCACCCTGGCGCGCCACACCTATGACCTGATCAACGGCTACCGCACTACCTTCCAGGTCGAGCGCCCCGGAGTTGGAGGTTAGATGGACCTTTTTGAGCAAGCTCGCCGCGCGGAAGAGCGCCATCGGCTATACGGCGTCTATCCGGCCCTCGTGACCGATATCAACGACCCCGACGGACAGGGCCGGGTCAAGGTCAAGCTGCCCTGGCTGCCTGACGACAGCGGCGGCTACAACGTCTGGGCCAGGATCGCCACGCTGATGGCCGGCCCGAACCGCGGCTCCTGGTTCATCCCCGACGTGGACGACGAGGTGCTGGTGGCCTTCGAGGCTGGCGATCCGCGGCGGCCCTATGTGGTTGGCGCCCTGTGGAACGGCATTGACATGCCGCCCGAAAGCATGGACGGCGCCGGCAACAACTTCATCAAGTCGATCCGCTCGCGCAACGGCGTCAAGGTGACCCTGGACGACCAGGACGGCCAGGAGAAGCTGATCCTGGAGACGCCGGGCGGCCAGAAGATCACCTTGCAGGACGGCCCCGGCCAGGTCGAGATCCGTGACAGCAACGGCAACTCCATCACCCTGTCGACCAGCGGCGTCAGCGTCGTGGCCGCAGCCAAAGTCACCGTGCAGGCCAGCACCGTGGAGGTCAACGCTGGCATGGTCACGGTCAACGCCGGCATGTCCAAGTTCAGCGGCGTCGTGCAGTGCGACACGTTGATCAGCAACATGGTCGTCAGCGCGGCCTATACGCCGGGTGCAGGGAACATTTGGTGAGTGATGCGTAACGAGTAATGCGTAACCGGAGGGCATGTGTTAGCGCACGGTTCGTTGCACACTGTGCATCACGGCATATCGAACCGAGCGGTTGACATATTCACACACAACTCGCACCAACAGTGATTTCCGGTTACGCATTACGCATTACGAGTTACCGAAACACCACAGTCTGACATAGTCACACCCATGTCTCAACAGTACGAATGGCTCAAGCCCCACCCGCTCTGGCAAGACGACGGCGACGACTACCGCCAGCCGGCCTTCTTCCAGCCGCACCTGTTCCGCTACGACACGGACGCGTTCGTGGAGGAGTTCATGGCCGCGGCGCAGGCTGGCAACGGCGCGTTAGCGGCCAGCGTGGCGCAGCCCGTGCAGCCGGGGGCGACGGTCAAGCTGTTCCAGCCGATGCACGGCAGCTTCTACCTGGTCAGCGGCTCGCTGTGCTGCGTGGAGCCGGGCTTCCCGCAGCGCGGCGTCAGCCCGGCCGACGGCGAGAGCACGTTCTTCGTGTTGCGCAAGCTGATCGGCGGCGTGGAGCATGGCTGGATAGCCGCCAACGGCGCGGCCGCCGGCTGGCAGGCCGTGGGCAGCGGCGGCCGCGACCTGCTGGAGCACGAGGAGCGCCTGCCGCTCTACCAGACGGCGCCCAGGGACGGCCGGACCTTGCTTTTTGGCTACATCCCGGTGTCCAGCAAGGAGACCTACAGCGTCGGGCCGGCGCGGCTGGCGCAGTTGACCGGCGAGCCGGTGGGCACGCTAACGGACCCACGGGGCGACGAGCTGCAGTCCCGCTGCATCGACCAGGCGACCGCGCTGGTGGGCATGCCAACCAGCCGCCAGATCGATCCCCCGCCCGCACCGGCCACGCCGATCCGGCTGCACATGTCGGTGTTCACCCTGCTGGACCTGTGGGAGCTGTTGGCCCGGCCCGATGTGCTGCCCGACGTGGCCGCGGCCCTGCGCGATAACCCAAACGCCAGCTTCATCGGCGCCAAGGCTGCGCAGAAGACGGCGCTGATGAGCTTCCTGAAGACCGCGCAATGGACCCCCTCCCGCACCCTGGCCAGCGCGCTGGGCGAGGTGGCCAGGCAGCAGAGCCAGCTCAACCAGAGCGAGGCCGACCCGTCGGCGCTGGGTTTCGGCAGCAGCTACCGCCTTAACGCTGTGCTGTTCGACGGCCCCACCCTGCGCAGCCGCTTCGAGGCCGCGCTGCCGGCCGAAACTCGCCCGCCCATTGAGCTGCCCAAGATCGAGCCGGGCGGCGACGCAACCTACTTGATCCGTTGCGTCTATGAGCGGCCGCAGTGCGATCCTGTGCAGCGGGTGATCAGCCGGCCCTCGCAGCCTTTCCGCCTGGCGGCTTTCTTCGACCCCGACGCGCCGGCCCGCCAGGTCAAGATACCGCTGCCCACCAACGTCGGCCTGTCGGATATGCGCCGCTTCAAGAAAGGCGTCACGTTCATGATCTCCGAGCCGATGCAGCGCAAGATTGCCGCCATCACCGGCAAGGAGAAGGACCTGTTGGAGAGCAACCCCGGCCTCAACCCGGAAGACTCGGGCGGCTTCGCCTTCATCTGCTCGTTCTCCATCGAGATCATCTTCATCGTGGCCTTCTTTCTGCTGCTGATGTTTGTGATCATCTTGAACTTTGTCTTCTGGTGGATCCTGTTCTTCCGCATCTGCCTGCCGGTGCCGAAGAAGTTGTTGGGGGGGTGATGGTAGATTGGTAGATTGGTAAATGGGTAGACTGGTGATTGGTTGATTGGGCGCAGTTCCGGGTTACGAGTTACGCATTACGAGTTAGGCTATGACAACACGCACGACGAACATCTTCGGACAAGGCCTCGGCTTTCCGCCGCGCGTGGGCGGCGATGGGCGGCTGTACTGGTCAGTCGGCGAACAAAACGTGCGCGAGTCGATCCGCATCATCCTGCTGACCGAACCGGGCGAGCGGCTGATGCGCGAGACTTTCGGCTGCGGGCTGCGCCGCTTCCTGTTCGAGCCCAACACCGTGACCACCCGCCAGTTGATCAAGGAGCGCATCGTCGAGGCCATCGGCCGTTGGGAGCCGAGGGTGGCCGTGCAGAGCGTCGCCGTCGAGGAGTCGCCGGCCGACCCGCGGCTGGTTGCCATCACGATCCAATACCGCTTGATCGCCACGCAGAGCGTCGAGCGGTTGAACCTGAACCTGCAATTGGAGGGCTGAGCCATGCCGTTGCAACTGCCCGTCCTGGATGACCGCAACTACGAACAACTGCTGGAGGACGCCAAGCGCCGTATCCCCTCGCACACGCCGGAGTGGACCAACTTCGACGTGGAGAGCGACCCCGGCATCACCCTGGTGCAGTTGTTCGCCTTTCTGACTGACAACCTGCTCTACCGCGCCAACCGCATCCCGGAACGCAACCGGCTCAAGTTCCTGCAACTACTGGGCATCCCTTTGCAGCCGGCCACCGCCGCCCAGGGCATCGTCGCCATCCGCAACGAGCGCGGCCCGGTGCAGGCATTGACGCTGGCGTCCGGTGTGGCTCTGACGGCCGGCAACGTGCGCTTCGTGACCCGTAGCGGCGTCACCGTGTTGCCGGTCGAGGGACAGGTCTACTACAAGAAGCCGGTGGACCCCGTCAGCCCGCGCCATACCGAGCTGGCCCGCCAGTTCGACGCCGTGCGCCAGGCCCGCTTGGCCCAGGCTGCGGCCATCGGCGCGGCCACGCCCGAGGTCGCGCTGCGCTTCTACGAGACCATGCCCCTCAAAGCGCCCACGGCCAGCGAGCCGAACCCCGTCTTCGACCTGACCGCCGACACCCTGGACGGCGCGGTTTACATCGCCCTGCTGGCGCCCAAGAACGTGCCGCTGGACACGGCGCGCGAGGCCATCGCCCACAAGACGCTGTCCATCGGCGTCGTACCCGCGCTGGCCGACGACGCGCCGCCGCTGCTGCCACAAGTGCGCAGCGTCGAGCGCCTGCCCGTTCCCGCGCTGGTCTACGAGATGCCCAATGTCAGCGCCTCCACGGTCAGTTACACGCGGCTGCGGGTGATCCAAGAGCCAGACGTGCTGGGCCACGCGAAAGCGGGCATCGTGCAGTTGGAGCTGCCCGGCGCGGCCGGCCTGCGCACCTGGGAGTTCGGCGAGCCGCTGGACGAGGGCTCCGGCAACTATCCGCCCCGGTTGGAGGACGAGCAGATCAAGGCGCGGCTGCTGACCTGGCTGCGCATCCGGGTGGCCGCGCCGCCGACTGCAGGCGTTGTCGCCCCGCCGGTGATCGCGCGCTTGACCTGGCTGGGGATCAACGCAGTTCAGGTGCGCCAGGCTGTTTCGGTCGCCAACGAGCCGCTGGGCAGCGGCAACGGCGAGCCGGATCAGACGGCGAAGCTGGCCAACAGCCCGGTCATCGTCGACTCGCTGCGGCTGGAGACGCAGAACGACGACGGAAGCTGGCAGCGCTGGCGGCTGACCGACGATCTGCTGTCAGCCGACGATGACGACCGGGTGTTTGCGCTGGACCCGGAGGCGGGCGAGATACGCTTCGGCGACGGGCTGCGCGGCGCGCGGCCGCTTGCCGGCCAGCGCATCCGCGCCAGCTACGAGTACGGCGGCGGCGCGGCCGGCAACGTGGCCGTGGGCGCAATCAACGCCTCGCCCGACCTGCGCCTGCAAGGCGGCTTCAAGGTCGAGAACCCCGTGCCCACCTGGGGCGGCGACGAGGGTGAGACCACCGACGAGGGCCAGCGCAACATCCCGCGCTACCTGCGCCACCGCGACCGGCTGGTGACGGCCCAGGACTTCGAAGACGTGGCCATGCGCACGCCGGGCGTAGACATGGGCCGGGTCGAGGTGATGCCGCTGTTTCACCCGACGCTGGGCAGCGGCAACCCCGGTGTGGTCACCCTGCTGGCCGTGCCCCAGTACGATGCAGTGCGGCCGCGCTGGCCTACGCCTGACCGGCTGTTCCTGCAAACCGTCTGCGACCACCTGGACCCGCGGCGGTTGATCACCACTGAGGTTTACGTGCGCGGGCCGGTCTATCTGGACGTATACCTGTCGGTCGGTCTGCGCGTGCGCCAGGGCCACTTCCGCGACGTGGTGATCCAGGACGTGCGCGCCCGGCTGGAGGAGTATTTGTCGGCGTTGCCGCCGGGCGGCCCCGACGCCGAGGGCTGGCCGCTCAGCCGGCGCCTCATGAAGAAGGACCTGGAGGCGACCGTCACCCGTGTGCCCGGCGTCGAGTACGTCCAGTCCATGCAGATGGGCGTCGGCTCGGCCGCGGACATCGATTTTCGCGACCTGACCGGCCTGCAACTCCCCCGCCTGGCCAGGCTCGGTGTGCGCGAGGGCGAGGCCGAATCGCTGGCCAGCCTGCTGGGCGAGACCACACCGGACGGGCCGCCGCTGGAGGTTCTGCCGGTGCCGGTGAGTAGGACGAAGTGTTAATGGTAGATTGGTAAATTGGTAGATTGGTGGGTCTCCGCGCGTGCCGAGTCTCACATCGGCGCAGAGACCAATCTACCAATCTACCAATCTACCATCTCCAGAAACCAAACGAACCATGGACGTCAACGAAACCCGTTTCCACCTTTTCCGCGGCGAAGCTGACTGGCGGCGCTGCACGGAGCCTGGCGTGGCTGGCGGCTGGGCCGATGTGGCCTGGGATGCACGCGCTGGCGCGTTGACCCTGCGGCCGCTGTTGTCGATCTTCCCGCGCGGCCGGCGCGATACACCGTTGGCGGCTGAAGCGCGGCGCGGCGCGGCTGTGGATCGCTTCGGCAACGTCTACTGGATCAGCCAGGACCGGCAGCGCATCTATTGGCAGCCCACGGGCGACGTCCGGCCGTCAGTCTACTGGCAGCGGCCTTCTGCTCCCCCAGCCGCGCCAGCCGGCGAGTTTGGCCCTTCGGCGCCCGCTCTCCCCCCGGGAGAGGGCCGGGGTGAGGGCGAGCTGGCCGGCATGGTCGTCACCGGCCATCACTATCTGGTGGTGGGCGACGTGGCCGGGCATGGGCTGCTGGTGTTCGATCTGCACGCGGGCGGGCCGCCGTCGCGCGTGGTCATGCCAGCCGCCGCGCCTTTCGAGCCGTTCGACGTGGCGGCTGCGCCCGACGGCGGCTTCTGGGTGCTGGATCGCCGCCACCGGGTCTATTGGGGCTTCGACCGCAGCTTCCAGGTCGTCAGCGAGGCGGCCATGCTGCAAGTGCTGGAGCCGACCGAGATGGCGACCTTCCGGCCGGTGGGCGGCGACGCCGTGCTCAGGCCGGGGCGGCAGTTCCCTGATGGTTTCCCGCTGGACGCCGCCGACCCCATCGCCATCGAGGGACTGTCCGACGGCACGGTGTTGATCCTGGACAGCCCGGCCGGCGCGGCCGCGTCGGCGCTGTGGCATGTCGATCTGAGCGAGCTGCTGGCCGGGCCGCTGCCGCTGGAGGAAGCGCTGGGCAACGAGGAGACGATCCAGGTGGCCGCGCACGATATGGCTTACAACGCTCCCAGTAACCTGCTCTATACCGTGCAGCGCGACGGCAATCAGGCCATGGCCTGGCGGCTGCGGCTGGACGATACCCCGCCGGACCTGAACTTGCAGGCGACCTACCTGCCCATGCACTACCACGGCGGCCGGGCGCTGCTGGCCGGGCCGGGCCGCGTGCTGTACGACGTCGGCCCGGCCGGCGTGCTGCCGGTGGACGGCGACCACGACGCCGCTGCGCGCTGGGCTGAGCTGGTGGCGGTGGACGAGCCCAAGTACGCCCGTGACGCGGTGCTGGACACGCCGGCGCTGGACGGCAGGACCCGCAACTGCACCTGGCACCGCCTGTTGTTGGATGCCTGCATCCCGGCCGGCAGCCAGGTGCGCGTTTGGACGCGGGCGCACAACGACCTGGAGCTGCTGCCCACCGTGCCTTTTACTCCTGAGCCCGATCTGGTGCTGCGCCGCAACGACGGTGAGATACCCTACTATCGGCCGGCTCTGCTGCACAAAGCTGGCGCCAACGGACAGTCTGCCCGGATGCTGGACGACACCGGGGTGTGGGAGCTGCTGGTTCAGAACACCAACGGCCGTTATGCCCAGGTGCGGCTGGAGTTGACCGGCAACGGCCGCGTCACGCCCGTGCTGGAGGCGCTGCGGGTCTACTATCCCCGCTTCTCCTACCCGGAGCGCTACCTGCCCGCGATTTACCGCGATCCGGCCGACGCCGACGCGGCCTCGTTCCTGGAGCGTCTGTTGGCCAACCCCGAGGGCTTCTACAGCGAGATCGAGGGCAAGATGCGCGATGTGAGTATGCTCTTCGACGCTCGCAGCGCGCCGGGCGAGGCGCTGGATTGGCTGGCCGGCTGGTATGGGCTGATGGTAGACCCGTTGTGGGCCGACATTCAGGCGCGGCGGGTGGCGGGCGGGTCTCGATACGCCGGGTCTCGATACGCCGCAGACGGCTACTCGACCGACGGCTACTCGACCGACCGGGTTCATTACCATCCGCGTTGGGACCGCAGGCGGCTGTTCATCCGCTACGCGCGCAAGCTCTACCAGCGCCGCGGCACGCTGGACGGCATCCGTTTCGCCCTGCTATTGATGCTCGATCCGTGTCTGGAGATCTTGCTGGCGCGCTTCAAGCAGGCGGCCGTCGATCCGGCTCATCCGCTGCACCGCGACCTGGATCGGCTGGGCATGGCCCATCCCACGCCTACCACCGGTGAGCAGGCCCTGGAGGACATGCTCTACGATTACGTGCTGGCCCAGCCGTCGCACGTGCGCATCATCGAGCGCTTTATGACCCGCGGCGGCCGCGAGCTGGTGGCCGGCGATCCCACGGCCACGGGCGGCCCGCGCGCCTTCGCCGCCGACGCTCACCGCTTCTCGGTGCTGACGCCGCAGGGCATGTCGGCCGAGGAGGAGGCTATGGTCGGCCGCATCATCAACCTGGAGAAGCCGGCCCACACCGAGTTCGAGGTGCGCCGCTTCTGGGATGCCTTCCGCATCGGCGAGATCCGGCTGGGTCTGGACACCGTCGTCGGGCCAGAGAGCCGCTTCGCCCCGATCATCGTGGGCCAGCACTACCTGGCCGACGGCTATCTTGTGCCGCATCATGCCATGGACACAGCAGAGCGTTACGTGAGCGACCGAGACGTGTTGCGGTAGCACGGGACGGTGCATTGGTAGATTGGTAAATTGGTAGATTGGTCACGTCCGCGCACGACCAATCTACCAATCTACCGATCTACCAATCTACCAATCTACCAATCTACCGATCTACCCCTCCCCAAGCCCGCCTAAGGAGTGACTCTATGAGAGATTGCATTTCGACCCCAGCCGAATGTTCGCCGCTGCCGCCCAACAAGCGGGTCAACTATACCTTTGGCATGGTGCTGGGCGAGCAGGACTTTCGCCAGGAGCAGGCGCACTTCGAGTGGAAACACCGCATCAGCAACCTGCTGCTGCACGGCTACGGCACGGTCTGTGGGCTGCACGTGACGGCCCGGCCGCTGAGCGATGGCTCCGACGTGGAGATCTACGTCAGCAGCGGCTATGCGGTCAGCCCGCGCGGCGACTGGATCTGGGTCGATCATGACCAGTGCGCCCGAATCGGGGCGTGGTTGCAGCGCCACAGCAGCGATCTGCCCGGTTTCAGCGGCCCCGGCTCGTACACGGCCTACGTCAGCCTGTGCTACGACGAGTGCCTGGTGGACCTGGTGCCGGTGGCCGGCCGCGCCTGCGCCTCCGAGGAGGACACGCGCGCGCCGTCGCGCATCCTCGAGACCTTCCGCACCGAGTTCTCCTGGGACGCGCCGGAGCAGGGCCGGGAAGACCACTTCCGCGCCTTTGGCGACCTGTTGCAGCGCATCGAGATCATCCCTGAGAGCGGATCGCCGACAGATCCCGACGACAGCGCCTACCTCATCGACTTGGTGCGCAACCTGGGTCTGGAGGAGTCGCCGCCCACGCTATCGCCGCCGGAGGACAGCATCGGCCTCTACGCATCGACCCTGTGCGAGACCATGCGTGAGGCGCTGGCGGTCTGGGTGACGGAGGTCTGTCCACGCTTCGAGCCAACCAGCGACTGCATCCTGCTGGCCGCCATCCGCTTCGACGTGGACGCGGCCGGCGCGCTGGTGGTAGACAGCGTTGAGATCGACAACGACGCGCGGCCCGTGTTGGTGCCTGACCGGCTGAAGCAGGAGCTGTTCTGCCTGCTGGGCGGGCAGGGCGGCGGAACTGGCCCTGCCGGCCCAACTGGCCCACAGGGCCCCGCCGGCCCGACCGGTCCCCAGGGCGAGACCGGCCCCGTCGGTCCCGTCGGTCCCACCGGGCCCACTGGCCCGGCTGGTCCGGCTGGCCCTACCGGACCGCGCGGCGCCACCGGCCCGGATGGTCCGCAGGGCCCGGCTGGTGTGGTCAGCGCCGATTCCGGCCGGTTCCAGTTCCCCAACATCGATCAGAACTTCACGGTCTACTCGGACGCCGAAGCGCTGCCGCGCGGCCCCGCGCCGATCACAGTCGCGGTCGAGTTTATCCGGTTCGACTTTGGCCAGGGCGCAGTGACCGGGGACTTTCCCCCGCCAAACCAACCTTTGCAGCGCCTACCGAACCCTGTGGTCACCGTGTACTACGTGGACGATGGCGCCCGCTTCCGGGTTGGCGTGACCAATGTCGCATCGCTGCCGATCAACGATCTGGTCGTGCGCTGGTGGCGGGTGGATGTATGACGTGAAGGTAGGTGGTAGATTGGTACATTGGTACATTGGTCGCGCGCCCCCCCCACCAATCTACCAATCTACCAATCTACCAATCTACCAGTGTACCAACTTCCCATCACTGGAGTTAAACCATGACCCTCGAACTACTCGAACCCATGCTGCGCGGCGGCATTCGCAATACCTACTTCTTCAACGGCCGGCTGTTGACCGCCGAAGACCTGCGCGCGGAGCAGCAGGCCAACCGCGCCCAGCATCAGCAGTTGGGCCGGGCGATTGGCGCGGGCGTGGTCGAGGGCTACGATGTCAGCCTGGTCAGCAATGGCGTGCAACCGGTGCTGCGCGTCACCCAGGGGCTGGCCATCACCCGCAAAGGCGCCGTGCTTGCCCTGGCCGAGGATGTGGAGGTGGGCCTGGTGCGGACTCCGAAGACTCCGGCCCTGAACGGCGACGCAGGACTGTTCGACGTCTGCCGGCCTGAGGCCACCATGCCGTCGGCCGCCGTCGCCGAGGGCGTGTATGTGCTGGCTGTGGGCCCGGCCTCCGGTTTCGCCGAGCGCGCGCCGACGGTGGGCTTCCACGGGAACGGCGCCGCGCCCGGCTGCGATCACCGCTTCGCCGTGGAGGGCGTCAAATTCCGCCTGGTGGGCGTGGATCTGGCGCAGATCGACTTCGTCAGCGCGGCGACGCGCACAGCGTTGGTGGCGCTGTTGGCGCAGACCGCGCCGGCCAGCCGCGCCCGCCTGCGTAACTGGCTGGCCCACCTGTGTTTCGGCTCGGAGGAGACGGCCGGCTTCGCCCCTGATCCCTTCCGGCTGCCGTCCGGTCGTTCGCCTCTGGCCAGCTACGGCCTGGTGGACTGGCTGCGCGGCCGCGGCGACTTGACCGAGTGCGATGTGCCGCTGGCCATGCTGCTGTGGACCACGGCTGGCGTGCAGTTCATCGACCTGTGGGCGGTGCGGCGCACCCCAACGCCGCCGGCCGTCTCGCCGTCATGGCCGCTGGTGACGGGCGCGCGCCGGCCGGGCGAAGGCGAGACTGCGTTCCTTCAGTTCCAGGCCCAGGTAGCGGGTATGATCCAAGGCGGCGGCTTCGGCGCAACGCTGGTGCAGCAGCGCGCGCTGGACCTGTTCCGTTATTTGCCGGCCGCGGGTCTGGCGCCGTTGGCCACCAACCGCTACCAGGGCTTTGGCCAGGCCAGCTTCTTCCAGGGCATGGCCACGCCGACCGCCGCGCATATCACCGGCGATGAGCTGATTGCCCTGCTGCGCGCCAGCTATGACTACCCGCCTATCGACCTTGGCAAGCAGCAACAAGAGCTGGTCTGGCTGTACATCGTGCGCGAGAACGCCGAGGCCATCGCCGCAACCACCAGCGCTGCGCTGCCGCCGCAACCCAATATCGTGTTCAGCAGCGGCCACATGCCCTATGTGGGCCGGGCCCGCTACAACCTGGACCACTACAGCTTCGCCAACTACTCGTAAGGCTGACCTCGGAGCAGGCCGGACCGTGCAATGGATCGGCGGCTCCCGAAGTCTCCTGAGCCAAGGAGGTAGACCATGGCACAGACCGTAGCCAATTTCATCGCCCCCAGCGTGTTAGAGTTGCTCAGCAGCTCGTTCGCAACCATCAGGCCGGACCTGTTTCAGCCGGGCGGCATCACCCTCAACCCCGGCGTGATCAATCCCGGCGTTCTCCAGCCTGGCGTCATCCAGCCGGGCGTTCTTCAACCTGGCGCAGGCGGCTCGTCAGGCGCTCCGACCGCAGCCGGCCAGACTGTGCTGCCGCGCGTGCGTCCCGGTGATGTGATCACCGCCGAGTTGATCAACCTGGTGCTGGAGATGCTGGAAACGCTGGCGGCTGGTCTGGCCACGCAGGCGGCCATGTTTGGCCCGGACGTAGCCGCGCTGCGCCTGGGCGCGATGGCCGAGAACACCCACACCCTGCTGGCCCTGGGCACGGGCTTCGAGCAGGACGGCGGCATCTTCCTGGACGGCCGGTCGCTGCTGGCCGGCGCGCCGGCGCGCGGAATCAACCTGGTGATCCTCGACTCGGAGCTGAACCTGAAATATCGCTCGACCTACGACACCCTGATCTTCAGCGCCGAGGCCGAACGGCTGGCGTCGGATCTGGTGCAGCGCACGGTGCAGTACGACGTCGTGATCGGCATGACCTCCGACGCCTTCTCGTCGCAGTTGACCGACAACGCACGGGCTGCGCTGGCCTCCGTGGGCGCTGAGGTCGTTGGGCGGGCAACGCGCGCCCGCGATGCCGCAGCCTTCATCGGTGTGGTGCCCAACAGCCAGACGCGGGTCAGCTTCAACTATCTGGCCTCGGCGCTGCCGGCTGACCAGACCGGCGCCACGGCGGCACGGCTGACGGCGCAGCCCTTCGCCTGGGGCCTCTACAACCGGACCATGCAGCGCTTTTTGTTGGGTGGATCGTCGGGCAGCCTGAGCGCAGCGCGCGATCCGCAGACCGGAGGCGATGCGCCGGCCGGCGGCGGCAGCGTCGTGGTGCCGCTCGATCCCAGGTTCGGCCTGGAGCTGCCCCGCGATGTGTTGGGCGTCCAGTCGGTGTCGATCATCAAGGGCATCGGCGAGCAACGGGCAGCGTCCCTGCAACGGGCCGGCGTCACCAACCTCGCCCAGTTGTCCGAGTCCCGGCCTGAGCAGCTTGCGCAAGTTGGCGGCGTCAGCGTCTCCACGGCGCAGAACTGGATCAGTCAGGCCCAGGCCCTGCTGCACGGGTGATGATCGCAACGGACGGCGTCGCCATCGGTCACGTTCGTATCAGCAGCGTGCCTCATGTGGGCCAGGCGCTGGTCACGCGGCTGGCCGTGAGCAGCGCGCTGGCTCGCGCCGACCTGCAACCGCCCACTTTGCCGCCCGCTGCAGTGCTGATCGTCCGGCGGCTGGACGTGCCTGGCAAGCGGCTGTCGTTGCAGCCGGTGAGTCGCGTCGATCCAGCATGGGAGCGCGCCGCCCGAGGGGCCATCGATGACCTTTATCGCTGCGCCAGCCGGCCATTTGAAGGTCCGGTCGCGGCTGGCTGCCCGGCGGTGCTCTTTCGCGACGAGGCGGAATTGCTGGCATGCCTGGTTCTGGATGTGAGCTTGGGCCGGGCGGGTGAGCGTTGGTGGTGGCGAGCATATCTCGAGCGGTGGCGAACAAAGACGCCGGACTTGGTCGCTGCGCTGCTGGCGGAGTCGCCGCGTTTAGCACCTGCCGCGCTGCGTTTGCTGGCGGAACGGGACGCGGCGCACAATGTGCTGCGGTGTCTTACACCATCCGAGGCGCAGCAGGTGTTGCAGGCGGTTTGTGTGGCTTTTGACGCGCCCCATCTGGCGCAGGCGGCGGCGACCGCGGCGCGCCAGCCGCAACGTCCAGCGTCAACTTCGGCGCCGGCTCAGTCTGACGAACCGGAGCGCGTTGCGCCGCCCTGGCAGCCATTCATGCCGCCGCACGCCCGGCTGTCCGGATTGACGCCGCCAAGCGCTTGCCTGCTGGGCGTGTCGCTGGTCCTGGCGCAAGCGCCAGCCGCGGCGCGCAGCGTCGCCTTTGCGCACGCAGTCGTCCGCTGGTGGCAGGGCTACGCGGACCCGCTGCCCGCTGGAGGCCAGCCGAACGCACACAGGGCCGCGGAGATCATGGCTGTGCCTCCCAGCGAGCCGGTTGCGTCGCCCGGATCAGAGTTGTCAACTTTTCCGAAAGTTGGCAACTCTGATCCGGCCACAACGCTTCCACAGATCGCTCAGGACAGGCCGCCAGCAGACCGGCGTGAACCGGCCGAGCCGGGTGTTGCCGGACGGAGCCAAAGCCTGCGCAGCGAGCCAGTGGCGCCGGCTAAGGCGCTGGATGGCGTGGTCACAGAGCTGGGCGGCGTTCTGTTCCTCCTCAACGTCATGCAACGCCTCGACCTGCCGGCCTGTTTCGAGCCGGACTGGCGGCTGGCCAGCCAGGTCGGGCCGTGGGGCGTGCTAGAGTTGTTGGGCCGGGCGTTGTTGCAAGACGCGGCAAGGTTGCCAACTTTTCCGAAAGTTGGCAACCTTGCCGACCTGGCCGCCGATCCGCTCTGGGCGGCGCTGGCTCAGTTGGCTGGCCGCCAACCTGGTGCGCCTGCCGGCAGCGCCGTCGCAGGACCCGATGACGTGCAGATACCGGCAACCTGGGCGCGCTGGCTCGGCGCTGACGACCTGAGCGGGCAGCGCATCGACCTGGCCGGCATTGCGCCGCTGGGTGGGCCGCTGCTGGCAGGCGTTAGTCGCGATATGCGCCGCTGGCTGGCCGCAGTCACGCCTCTGTTGCGCCGGATGTTGCACCGTGCGCTGGGCGATGCCGCCGATCTGTTGGCCGATCTGCTGCTGCGCCGTGGACGGCTTTACGTAACGTCCAGTCACGTCGATTTGGTGCTGCCACTGGAGAGCGTGTCGTTGCCGGCGCGGCGGGCCGGCCTGGACTTCGACCCTGGCTGGCTGCCGGATTTCGGCTGCGTCGTGCAGTTCCATTACCACGCGCAGGACTGACAGTCCTTGCTGGAAGACTCATGAGCCACAACACCGCCTTCGACCATCTGCCGCGCACGCTGCGCAGCCACTTCCTGTTGCTGATCTACGCCGCGGTCTACCGGCTGCTCTACACGGCGCACGCTTTGGACGGCGACGCCGAGGGCAGGCCGACGCTGGACGAGGCGTTTCCGTTCCTGGGCGGCTATTTCGCTGAGATGCTGCGCTTCATGCCGCCTGACATCACCTGGGAGGCTGGTTGGCGTTGGTGGCAGGAGGAGTTGACGCGCTGGGAGGCTGGCGGCCAACAGGATCTGCCCCTGCTGCGCGTGGCGGCCCCGGTCGACAGCGCCGCTCCGGGCCAGTCCGGCCTCAGCCTGGACGCCCGGCTGGCGCTAATCCTCGTCGGGCTGGTGGAGGAAGACTCGCGCTTTGGCAGCGTCTTTGCCCACCTGCAAGCGCCGCTCCCCGGCCGCCGGCCCACCATGGAGCTGATCGGGCAGGTGATCCGCGGGCCCGCCGATGGCTCGCTGGACGGCCCGCGCCTATGCATGAACCTGCTGACCGCCGGCCTGGTCGAGACGGTCAACCCCGACGCAGCCCGGGCCGAGTGGGCGCTGCGCGTGCCGGGCGAGGTGTGGGACGCCATCCGCGGCGATCCGCCAGGTCAGCGCGCCGGCTGGTCGCGCCACGCGGCTGATGAGTTCCCGCCCGTGGAGCGGCTCGTGCTGCCTGACCTGTTCGTGCAGCGGCTGGCCCAGGCGCCGGCTGTGCTGCTGGCCGGCAAGGCCGACACGCTGGTGGTGCGCGGCACGGCCGGCGCCAACCGTTTGCGCGTCGTGGGCGCGGTTGGCCGGTCGCTGGAGAAGGCGCTCATCGCCGTGGCCGGAGGCGATCTGGCCGAGCGTTCGCTGCGTTCGTTGGGGCCGGTCTGCGCCATGACCGGCGCGCTGCCGGTGCTGACCTACGATCTTGCGCCAGGCGAGACCGCAACCCTGCCCGATCTGACCGGCTATGACGGCCCGCTGGCGGTTATCCTGGGCCTGGAAGGCGGGCTGCAAGGCAAGCGGGCCGAGGCCGCGTTGACCCTGCGCATCCCGCCGTTGAAAACCGAGCATCGGCTGCGCTGCTGGCAGGACGCGCTGGGCAGCAATGCGTCGCCCGATCTGCCGCTGATCGCCGAGCGCTTCCACCTGCCCGACGGCCACATCCACCGCGCGGCCGCCACGGCCACGGCCTACGCCGCGTTGGCCGGCCGCAGCGCCGTCACCCTGGCCGACGTGCAGCAAGCCTGCCGCGCGCTCAACCGCCAACTGCTGGACACCCTGGCCGCGCATCTCGACGGCGACGGCCTGAGCTGGGACGCGCTGGTGGTCAGTGACGGTGTGGCCGAGCGGCTGGCCGAGCTGGAGCGGCGCTGCCGGCACCGCGAGCGGCTGTCGCAGCATCTGGGCCCGGCCTTCGGCGCAGGGGGCAACCGGGGCGTGCGCGCTCTGCTGACCGGTCCCAGTGGCGCCGGCAAGACCCTGGCCGCGCGCATCCTGGCCGCCGAGCTGGGCATGGACCTCTACCGCGTCGACCTGGCTGCGGTGGTCAACAAGTACATCGGCGAGACTGAGAAGAACCTGCATCGCGTGCTTTCCACGGCCGAGGACCTGGACGTGGTGTTGCTGCTGGACGAAGGCGACGCGCTGCTGGGCAGTCGCACCGAGGTGCGCTCGGCCAACGACCGCTACGCCAACCTGGAGACCAACTATCTGTTGCAACGGCTGGAGACCTATCAGGGCATCGTGTTGATCACCACCAACGCGGCCGAGAACATTGACAACGCCTTCCAGCGGCGCATGGACGTGGTGTTGAACTTCACGCTGCCCCAGGCCGAGGAGCGCTGGCACATCTGGCAGTTGCACCTGCCGCCGTCCCACAGCGTCGATCCCACGGCGCTGGAGCGAGTGGCCGCGCGCTGCGCCATGACCGGCGGCCAGATCCGCAACGCCGCGCAACTGGCCACGCTGCTGGCGCTGGACGATCCGTTGGGCGTTGTCACCGAGGCGCACCTGGAGCAGGCCGTACACAGCGAATATCGCAAGGCCGGCGCAACATCGCCGCTTCAGCAGCGGCAGAACGGCCATCAGCCGGCGCGCCGCAACGGCGTGGCGGCGATGGTGAACGCATTGAGATGAGGCACACATCTGGCGCAGAGCACGATCCGGCGACAGGGACCAGGACGCGGTTGGTGGAATGGCGAAGAAAGGCCCGCTGCCGGAAGCTGGCAACGGAAGCCTGGCATTGGGATTACCAGGGCGTTGAGGACTCTGAAGGCCGGCCCGACTCGAAGTGAATTGGGTGTGTTTGAAATCGGTTGAGACCCTTCGGGTTTCTGTGTGCTAACGGCGACTCGTGATCGACAGAGCGACTGCGTTTGCGGCGATTCGCTGTCGACCACGGAAACCTGAAGGGTCTGGCGTTCAACCAGATTCAACCAAATGAATTGCCGTTGATCGGCGCTGGAGGCTGTCTATGATCGAGCGATGTGTAGCGTCTAAGGCCAAGACCGGCGAGCCAAGCCGGCAGAAACATCATTCAACTGTTGGCGAGGCTCGGCACACCCCTGCGCTGAACCAGGGGGGCGGTCTGCTGCATGGCGCCGGCCCGCTCGTCCGACTCGGCGCTCCCATACAGGCCAAGCTGACTGTCGGCCAGCCAGATCACCCCGCCGAGATCGAGGCCGACCGCACGGCCGAGCAGGTGATGCGCGTGTCGGCTCCGCTCTTACAGCGCTGCGGCGCGGGCTGTGACTGCGCCGGCTGTAGGGCGCGCCATGACAAACCGGTTCAGTTGAGCCGCGCGGCCTTCCCCGCCGCCGGCCCGCGTGAGGCGCCGTCCATCGTGGGCGACGCGCTGCGCGGCCCCGGCCAACCCCTGGCGCCGGGCGTGCAGGCGCTCATGGGCGCGCGCTTCGGGCATGACTTCGGCCACGTGCGCGTCCACACCGGCGGGCTGGCGGCTGCCTCGGCGCGGGCCATCGACGCACGGGCCTACACCGTGGGGCGCAACGTGGTGTTCGGCGCTGGGCAGTACGCGCCGCAGACGCCCGCCGGCGCGAGGCTGCTGGCCCACGAGCTGACGCATGTGGTGCAGCAGGCCCCGGCTGGACCGTCCTCCTCAGGCGCGTCCATGATTATGCGCGACCTGGCATTGGAGCCGCCGGAAGAAGTGCCTGAGCAGCGCGATCTGACGGCCGCCAAGGTCCAGGCGGCGATTCGCTACAACCGCGCGAGCTATGAGCAGGAATCGACGCGCTTGATTCAGGATGTTGTAGGCGCGGAGCAGACAGGGAGCTTCGACGAGGACACGGTGCGTCTGGTGGCCTTGATCCAGCGCCAGTATGGGTTGGCGCCGGCCGATGGTAAGGTGGGGCCGGACACATACGACTTCCTGATTCGAGAGTTACAGGCCGAGGGTGCAGCGCCTGGTACTTGCCTGACGCTGTTTCAGATTGTCGGGCCGCAGCCGTTGGCGTTCTTCCGTACCTCAAGCACGCAGGGCGTCATCAACTCTCGCTTCGAGATTCACGCTCGCTTCGACCCGCGCTGCAACTGCGGCGACTACGAGTATCGCCAGTACATCGGCGGACACGTTGAGCTGCTCGAAACTGCGCAGCCGGGCGTCACGCCGCCGGCGCGATCCGGCTGCGCAGTCCTCGACTCGGTGTTGCCCGGTATGTGGGTGTGGAACATGGACGGCTGCTTCCAGATCCCCGGCGGCGGTTTGACGCGGCGCATGAAGGAGGACGGCGATGTGGCGGTGCCAGCGGGGGTGGCAGGCCGGCGCTACGGCCATCGTTCGGCCCGGCCTAACCCTGGCGACGGACGGGACGTCTACAGCCCTGACCGCGCCACAGGGTGTATCTATGAAGGCTTCGATGTGCCGCAATTGGCCCCGGTCCCGGCGACGCCCGGCGACCGCGGCGATGACTATGACTGGGACGTGCGTTTCCGCGGCGTGATACTGCGTCGCGACGGGACGGTGGTGGCCGAGAAGTGGTGGAACATCATTCGCACGGTTAGGATACCTTGAGCGCTTCGACGCAGCGCTGGTGGACATGGACAAAAGCGCCTGGATCCTGCGCAGCGTCCGGGCGTTGGACCGATCCTGTGAGGCCGGCAACACGCCAGGAGGCGCAGCATGACCCTCTGGCGTTAACGTCAACGTTGCGCTGCTGCGACTCGCCACAGTGCGGGACGGGCAGCGCCGTGCCTGATCGCAATCTTCCAGGGTGCTGTGGTATAATCGACGGCCATGAGCGAACAACCCATCTGGCGACTGATCATCACCCCGCCCGCGCCCGGCGCGTGGAACATGGCTGTGGACGAGGCTATTGCGGCTCATGCCGGCCGAGGCGCTGCGCCGCCCACCTTGCGCTTTTACCAGTGGCAGCCAGCCTGTGTCTCACTGGGCCGCCATCAGCCTTTGGCCGACCTCAACGCGGCCCGCTGCGCTGCGCTGGGCTACGACATCGTGCGCCGGCCCACCGGCGGCCGCGCCATCCTGCACACCGACGAGCTGACCTATTCCGTGGCTGGACCGCAGGACGACCCGATCCTGGCTGGCGCAGTGCTGGACAGCTACCTGCGGCTGAGCCAGGGGCTGCTGGCCGGGCTGGCGCGGCTGGGCTTGTCCGTCAGCAAAGCGCCGCCCACCAATCGTGCCAGCGCCGACGCTGGCCCCGTTTGTTTTGAAGTCCCTAGCGCCTATGAGATTGTGGCCGGCGGCAAAAAGCTGGTGGGCAGCGCGCAAAGCCGGCGTCAAGGGTGGGTCTTGCAGCACGGCACGCTGCCGCTGACAGGCGACATCACCCGCCTGGTAGAGGTGGTGGTGTTTGGGGACGAAGCCGAGCGCGCCGTCCAACGCGATCTGTTGGCTGAGCGCGCCGCCACGGTGGAGGGAGCGCTGGGCCGCGCAGTCTACTTCGATGAGGCTGCCGCCGCGCTGGCCGCCGGCTTCAGCGCCGCGCTGGGCATCCAGGTTGAGCGTGCAGAGCTCACCCCTGCCGAGTTGGATATGGCCGCTGCCTTGCAGCAAGAGCAATACGCGGCGCACGCCTGGACCGCCAAATTCTAGCAGCGGCCGTCCTGCGCGGCTGGCTCCCCTGGCAACCCCGCTCGTTAGCGCTGTAAACACCCCATCACGCATCACGTTTCACGCAGCACAGCATGTCCTTCGAAGCCCTCTTCACCCTGCTTCTCCTCCTGGCCACGCTGATTGTCATGGCCAGCCAGCGGCTGCGCGCTGACCTGGTGGCGCTGATCGTAATGGCGCTGCTGATCGTCGGCGGCATCGTCGATCCGGCGCAGGCCTTCGCCGCCTTCGGCCAGCCGGTGATCATCATCGTTGCCTGCGTCTACGTGATCGGGGCGGCGTTGTTCGAGACCGGTGTGGCCAACATCATTGCGGCCCAGATTCTGCGCTTTGGCGGCAAGGGAGAGGTGTCGCTGTTGTTGGTGATCATGGGCGTGGCTACCGCGTTGACAGCCGTGCTGGATGGCATGCTGGTGGTGGCGCTGTTGCTGCCGGCAGTGCTGCGCATCGCACGCGAGACGGGCATTTCCCGTCCTGTGCTGCTGCTGCCCCTGGCGACAGCGGCAACGTTAGGCAGCCATCTGACCTTGATTGGCGCCGCGTCCAACCTGGTGGTCAGCGATGTGCTGGCAGCCAGCGGTCAGGCGCCGCTGGATCTGCTCAGCCTGGCGCCTTATGCCGCGGTCGTGGTGACGTTGATGATCCTCTGGTTTGTGGGGCCAGGGCGCAGGCTGTTGGACAGACCAATGCCTGAAGAGCAGCAGGCGCCTTCGCTGAGCGAGGTGGCCAGCGCCTATGGCTTGGACAACCAGCTCTACCTGTTGCGCATCCGGGCCGGATCGCCGCTGGTGGCTTATCGGTTGGACGCCGCCAGCCTGCGAGCTCGCTTTGGCCTCAACATCCTGGCTGCCCGGCCGCGCTTGGCCCAGCGCATTGTCTCCGCCAGACCCGAGATGGTGCTGGAACAGGACGATCTGCTCTATGTCCAGTCGGCTCCAGGTGAACTGTATCAGGCAGCTAACCAGTTGGGGCTGGAGGTGAAGCGGCCGGCCGCTTTGGACGAGCTGGCTGGTATTGACGAGGAAGCGCTGCGCATGGCCGAGGTAATGATCCCTGCGCGTTCGCCGCTGATCGGCAAAACGCTGCAACAAGCTGGCCTGCGGGCGCGCCACGGCGTTTCGGTGCTGGCGGTGCAGCGCCAGGCGCAGGTGATCCGGGAGGGGCTGGGGCTGCTGACCCTGGCCGCCGGCGACACTCTGTTGGTGGAGGGGCGGTCTGGCCAGTTGCGCTCCGCCATTCGTGATTTGCGTCTGGTAGCCGCCACCGATTTGGGGCCGCAACCTGGCGACCTTGTCACAGCCAAGGCCCGCCTGGCAATTGCCATTCTGATCGCGCTGGTGGCGGTGGTGGCCTTGAACATCCTGTCGTTGGCCGTAGCCAGCGTAGTGGCCGTGGTGCTGCTGATCCTGACCGGTTGCGTCAGCATCGAGCGTGCCTATCGCAGCATTGATGGCAGTGTGTTGGTGCTGATCGGCGCTATGTTATCGCTCAGCCTGGCGCTGGAGCAGACCGGCGCGGCGGGGCAGATCGCGCTGTGGATCTCGCATCTCAGCCAAGGCGCTGGGCCGCTGCTGGGTCTGTTCTTGCTTTGGGTGCTCACCAGTGTCATCACCCAAGTGGTAGCCAACTCGGTGACGGCCGCTCTGTTGACCCCTATCGCCGTAGGGTTGGCGACAGCTATGGGCGCGTCGCCGCAGCTTTTTGCCATTGCTGTAGCTTTTGCTGTGACCACGGCCTACATCACCCCGCTGACCGATGGCAATAACCTGTTGGTGCGCAGTGCGGCCCGTTACACCATGCGCGATTACGTAGTCAATGGCCTGCCGCTGTGGGTGCTGGAGACAGCAGCGCTGTTCGTGATGTTTGCCTGGCAAATGTAAGGCGCGGGGTTATTGGTCAGCGCTGATGGCATCCAGCACGCTGCCGATTACGGCCAGCCGGGCGCGCGGGCTGACGCCGGCCGAGCGCATGCGGAAGATCAGCCAGCGGCACAGGCTGTCCAGCGTGGCTTCGTCAAACGGGGCCAGGGTGCGGCGCGCGATGTCATCGTCCACAGGGGCAAAGGCGCCAGCCAGCCGGGCCAGCCGCTCCATGTCGGCTCGGTCCAGCAGTCGGCGCTCGCCGGTGTCGGTCAGCTCCAGCGGGGCAGCTTCGCCAGCATCCAAAAGAGCCACGGCCCGCTCCAAGGCGGCGCCCAGATCGGGAAAGCGTTCTTTGCGGGTCGGGCCGCTGCCGGCGCCGATAGCAAGAAAATATTCCATGACGAGCTCCTTTCAGCAGCCATAGGTGCCGGGCACTTGACTTTGCACCTAATTACGAAGTCTGCCGAGCCGAGTTCTGTCGATCCTGGGCTGCAAGTGCCCGGCACCTGAGTAGTAACTTTTCAAACGGCTTTTCAGGGTTGCAGCGCCAGAGTCACTGCTCAGCCAGCCGGCCGGGAACCTGGATTGGCGCGCTCGTAGACCTCGTCGGCTGGCAGGTTGGACTGGCGCGCGGCCTTTACAGAGAGCTCGTCGCAGCGCTCGTTTTCCTGGTTGCCGGCGTGGCCCTTGACCCACATCACCCGTACCTCATGTTGTTCCAACAGCTTCAGCAGGCGCTCCCACAGGTCGGGGTTGAGCGCCTTTTCTGTCTTGTTTTTGTGCCAGCCGTTGGCTCGCCAGCGCTTGGCCCAGCCCAGGTTGATGCTGTCGGCCACGTAGCGCGAGTCGGTGTACAGGGTGATGTGGCAGGGGCGCTTGAGGCTTTCCAGCGCCGTGATCGCAGCCATCAGCTCCATGCGGTTGTTGGTGGTCAGCCGGTAGCCGCCCGACAGTTCCTTGCGGTGCTGGTTATAGAGCATCACCACGCCGTAGCCGCCAGGGCCAGGGTTGCCCAGCGCGCCGCCGTCGGTGTAGATGGTGACCTGAGGTCGTTCGCTCATGGCGGCCAGTCTACCACAGTTGCGCTATCTCGCCCAATGATGTACAGTGACGCAGTGAACCGCTGCGCCGGCCGCGCCGTGTAAAAACGTGAGTTAGTCCAGCGTAAACGAAGTAGTTGCGCATCGGCGCCCAGTACTTTGGCGACGATTCGCCCATGATGACAGACTCGGCGCAAGTGCCGGGCACCGATACGCAGTTAATTTGTTTACGGTGTAGTTAGTACCCGCTTACGACTGCGCTGTAACTGTGAAGAAGGAGAACGTTCTGATGAGAAACAAGCTGTTAGCGCTCAGCGCTGTTCTTACCATGCTGTTTGCCGCCTGCGCTGCGCCATCCCTGCCGCCAGCCGCCGCGCCGGTGTCTGTAACCCCAACCGCCGAGCCAGCGCCTCTGCCGCCCACTGTCGCTCCGACGCCGGAACCGATCGCTCCACCGTCGGAGCAGAAGCCGCCGGCCGCCATTGGCCCGGCTGTCATTGTCGATGGAGCGGTCCAGTTTGCAGCCAGCGAGCTGGACGCAGACCCGGCCAGCATTCAGGTGCTCAGCGTCGATGCGGTCGAGTGGAACAATTCCTGCCTGGGCGTGGCTGTGCTTGGCGAAATGTGCATGGAGGTGATCACCCCTGGCTATCGCGTACTGCTGGATGTGGACGGCCAGCAGGTCGCTGTGCATACCAACCGGGACGGCAGCGTCATGCGGCTGGCTGATCCGGCGCAGGGCGTCCCCAGCATCAAGCCATCCAGCATGCCGTGGGACCCAGCCGAGATCTATGCGCTGGTGGTGCGCCAGCTTTATACCGTCGACCACACCTTCGGCCAACCACCGCGCTTTCCGGTGGTTTATCTGCTGCGGCAGACCGATGACAGTGTGAGCGCGTCGGGTGCCCCCAGCAACAGCCAGACCATCTTTCCAGGTGATCAGCAGCGCATCACCAGCTTGCTGGCAGACCTGCCGGCCGATTTTATCTGGGTGGATGGCCGGGAGGATGTCCCTCTGGACTCCATCGGCGTCGTGACAGGGGGTGGGGCGATGATCACGCTGGGCAACATCAGCCAGCAACCCGATGGCGCGCTGCATATACCGGCCAGTATCTACATCGGCTCTTTGGCGGCCAGCGGCCGCACCTATGTACTTGAGGCAGTGGATGGCGTTTGGCAGATCACGGGCGTGACTGGGCCGGTCTGGATGAGCTGACAGGCGCAGGGGCGGATACTCAGTCTGTCGTTGTTAAGCCTAGCTCATGCACTTCAGCCGTCGCGCCGGCTGGCCCATCGAAGATCAGCATCAGCCTCTGCACAGCCGGCGGGAGGGCTACAGGGTCGAGGCGGCGAACAGCCGATCCCTCTGGCAGCGACCACATCGCCAGCTCGGCCCCTGCCCCGTCTAACAGGCGCAGCGCGCCGTTTCCGGCTGCTGTGATCGTCAGCGCCAGCGGCTGGCTGTTGGGGTTAACCAGCTCCAGGCCGGCTGCTTCTCCAGCCAGCAGCTCGCGCCACACTCGCCCGGCCTCGTCGCTCTGACGCGACTGCCAGCCAGGCGCCAGGATTAAGTAAGGCGCACGCTCGGCCGGCTGCGGCACGGTGTAGACGGTGATGCGCTCGTCCTCGAACAAGGGCTGCTGGCTGGCGAAGATGGCCTGTGCGTAGGCGTCGGTGAGCTCGCGCTCCGGCCCGCCAGGCATCTTGTAGCGGTCCAGCACCACCCAGCGCACCCCCAGCAGGTCGTACAGCACCTGCACGCCTTGCGCGGCCAGGTCGAACTGCCGGGTGTGGATGTCCGGCCCCAGGAACCAGAAATGGCTGAGCACCGGCGCTCGCTCGCGCAGCACAGCAGGGTCGTCGCGCGTCACGTAGCCCGTGGCCAGCGGCTTCTCATGTACCGTCTGGTAGAGCAGGTACCAGGGCCGTTCGTAGTTGGCCGGTAAGTTCAGCACTGCGCCCTCGGTCGGGTCCTCAGCCAGCGTGGCATACCAGGCCGGCGTGTCGGGTGGGCTGACCGGGTATGGCGCCGGCCAGAACTCGAACAGCACCAGCCCGATGGCCGCCAGCGGCGCAGCGGTCACGACCAATCTACCAATTTCCCGATTTCCCAATCTACCCCTCAACCAACCTACCAACACCATCACCCCAAACGCCGCCCCCACCCCCAAAAACAGCATCACCATTACGTCCATGCGGCTGACCGAGCGGCTGAGCTTGATGAAGGGCACGAACTCGTAAAGCAGCCGGTAGGGCAGGGGGATTTCGCCGCCGCCGGGCAGCAGGCCGGTCTGGCCGTTGATCTTCAGCACCGGCCCCAGCGCCAACAGGGCAAAGAAGGCCGCGCTGAGCAGGTACAGGCCGGGGCGCGTCGAGGGCGAGGACTGACAGTCCGTGGCTTTTGACGCGTCGGGCTGGCCCTGTTCAGGATCAGGACTGTCAGTCCCGCGTGTTCGCCTAGCCAATAACGCTACGCCGCACAGCGCCAGCACCGTAAAGCCGGCAAAGACCGTGTACTCGCTGGGCGTGGCGGTGAAGGCTGCGCTGCGGGCCAGGGCCCAGTCGCCCCACAGCGGATGAAAAACCTGGGGTGTGACAAAGGCCAGCAGATCGGCCGATAGCACCAGCGTCTCCTCGTAGCCGCGCAGCAGGGAGGTCCCACTCCAACTGCGCGCGGCCTGGACCATGGGCAACAACAGCGGGCTGAGCGCCAGGCCGAAAAGAGCCCCGGCCCCGATCACCACCCCCACGCCGCGCCAGGTCAGCCGCCGCTGCACCAGGTAGATCGCCAGGGCGAAGGCGGTGAACAGCAGGCAATACATGACATAATACCAGTCCACCAGGCCGACCAGGATCAAGAACAGCCCAGCTTTGAGCGCATCCGCAACCAGTGATCGTGAGTTGTGAAACGTGAGGCGTGAACTTGGCGGCCCATCGTCTGCAACCTGCAACTTGCCACCTGCCACTTGCCTATCCAGGCCGCGCAGCAGGAAGAGCACGTAGAAGGGTATCCACTGCAGGGCGATGAGCTGCAAATGGCCCAACGTGTGCGCAAAGTGGTACGGCGAAAAGGCGAACACCACGCCGGCCAGGAAGGCGGCAGCATGAAACGTGAAACGTGAACCGTGACCGCTTCTCGCCATTCTGTCACCTTGCCACCCTGTCACCTTGTCACCTTGTCTCCCCCACCCCCGCAACGCATACAGCGCCAACAGATACGCGCCATACCCACCCAGCACGAAGCTGAGCAACACGGCCGCGTTGTAGGCCGGCAGCAAACCGAAAGTGAGCTGGATCGGCAAGGTGGCCAGGCCGTTGAAGGGGGCCATGGTCTGGAAGCGCAGGTCGACGCCGGTGGGGAAGTGCAGCAACGCGGTCCAGTAGGCCGAGCGGTGCTCCACCAGCCAGGCCTCGCGCATCCACCACAGGTTCCAGACGTTCTGCCAGCCGTCGAAGCTGTCACCCGGGATCGCCGAACCTAACTGCCGCGCCAGCGGCCAGGTCATGGCCAGCGCCAACAGCCCATACAGCGCCAACACCCCCACATGCCGCCGCCACCTAACCATTCTCCACGTCCCCAGTTCTCCCATTCCTCATTGACAATTGACAATTGACAATTAACAATTGACAATTAAGCATTTCCCCCTCCCTCCAACACCACCGCCAAATGCTCCACCCGCAGCCCGTCGCCTATCAGCCCGCGCATCTGGGTCAGGCAGCCAGGGTCGCAGGTGACCAGCACCGGCGCGCCGGTCTCACCTGCCTGGCGCAGCTTGTCGGCCGTCATGGCGTTAGACACCTCCGGCATGCGGATCGAGAACAGCCCGCCGAAGCCGCAGCAGCGGTCGGACTCGCTCATCTCGACGATCTCGGCGCCGGCCGCGGCCAGCAAGCTGCGCGGCTCTTCCTTCAAGTGCAGCAGCCGGTTCATGTGGCACGAGTCGTGATAAGTGACCCGCAGCCCCGCAGCGCTCTGCTCCGGCCGCCAGCCCGCGACCGTCACCAGAAACTCGCTCAACTCGTAGGTCTTGTCCGCCAGCCGCTGGGCGCGGCGGCGCCAGCCCGGCAGTTCCTCGAAGAGATGCGGAAACTCGACTCGCACCATGGCCGTGCAGGAGCCGCTGGGCGCCACCACGTACTCATACGGCTCGAAGATCTCGATCATGCGCTGCGCCAGCCGGCGGGCCTCGTCGCGAAAGCCGCTGTTGAAGAAGGGCTGGCCGCAGCAGGTCTGGCTCATGGGGAAATCGACCTCATAGCCGGCCTTGCGCAGCAGCCGCACCGCGGCCACGCCGACCTCAGGCAGCGCCTGGTCGACGATGCAGGTAACGAAAAGGGCGACGCGGGGGAGTGAGGGCATGGGAGCTCCGGATATGATCGAAAACAGGGCAACGGGGGCAGGGAGGGATACGAGCCTCCAGCCGCCATTATAGCCACAACGCCGCTAACCGGAAAATCGCTGCCGCTAACCTGTAACTCGCTCGGGCGGGTCTCCGACCGTGCCCGCCCCAAATGCTCGGGCCGGTCTCCGACCGTGCCCGCCCCAAGCTCGGGCCGGTCTTTGCGAAGCACCCCGGAGTGGGCCGACCGTGCCCGTCCGTTTTCATTACTCGCAATCCACATTCCCCGCCATTTTGTGGCGCGGCCAGTCAGGGGTAAAATAGCAGGCCATGACCAAATCTACCCAACCCCTGCAGGCCCGGCTGCTGGCCAGCCCGCTGCCTGCCGCCGTCTTGCTGATCATCGCCGTGATCCTGGCCATTCAGGGGGTGCAACTGCTCTACCCGCCCGGCTACAACGGCGCTGGCTGGCTTTGGCTGGCCGGCGCGGCTGTGTTGGCCGCGGCCGCCTTTTACGCCTTGCAGCGCCGCGAGGGAGAGCCGTTGCTCCCGGCCAGGCCGGCCGGCTTCGTCTCCTTGCGCCGCCTGGGGCTGGGCTTTGCGCTCATGTTGGCCGGCTTGGTCCTGGCCGTGGTGACGATCGTCAACCTGGCCAGCCGCGACAACCACGAGCAGATGCGCTGGCTGTGGGTGGCCAGCCTGGCCCTGCTGGTGGCCGGCAGCGCCGTGGTGGGCGCGCTGGGGCCGGCGCCGGCCGTGCTGCCCAGGGCTGCCGCGCCGCGCAATCGCCGTCTGCTGCTGCTGGAGCTGGCGGGCGTGGCCGGTCTGCTGGCTCTGGCGGTCTTTATGCGGGTCTACCGTTTGCAGCAGATGCCGCCCGGCATCTTCGTCGACGAGACCAACGCCGCGCTGGATGCCATCCGCATTCTGGAGGGCCGGCCCGACAGTCCCTTCGCCACCGGCTGGTTCGAGACCCCCACCATGTACGCCTACTACCTGGTGGGGCTGTTCAAGCTGCTGGGCACCAGCTTCGCTGCGCTGAAGACGGCCTCGCTGCTGCCTGCCATCCTGACCGTGGCGGCCATCTACCCATTGGCGCGCTTGATGTTTGGCATCCCCACCGCCTTCGCCGCCACCTTCCTGCTGGCCGTCAGCCGCTGGCACATCACCATGAGCCGCTGGGGCTGGAACGAGGTCGCGCCGCTGCTGTTCATGATCGTGGCGCTCTATTTCCTGCTGCGCGCCGTGCGCGACCGGCGAGCCAGCGACTACGCCCTGGGCGGCCTGTTTCTCGGGCTGGGCCACTACACCTATCTGGCCTCGCGGCTGGTGCTGTTGGCCGTGGCGCTTTATCTGCTCTACCGCGTGCTGTTCGAGCGCGGCTTTCTGCGCCGCACCTGGCGGGGGCTGGTCATCTTCGCCGTGGTCTATCTGGCCACGTTTGGCCCGCTGCTGGTAACATACGCCCGCAATCCCTTCACCTTCAGCAACCGCAGCCAGCAGGTCAGCATCCTGGTGGACATGCAGGAATATTATCAGCAGCAGCGCGGGCCGACGGCGCCCAAGCTGGTAGGCCAGGCCCTGCGCGCCATGGGCCTGCCCAAGGAGATCAGCCTGCTGCCGCTGCAAGAAAGCACGCTGCGCCACCTGGAGATGTTCCTGGCCTTTGGCGACCGTAACCCGCGCCACAACCTGCCCGGCGCGCCGATGCTGGATCCCATCACCGGCAGCCTGCTGATCCTGGCGCTGGGCTTTGCCATCTTTCAGATCTTCCGGCCCAACGCGCGGCGCGCCGGCGACGAGGATTGGGTCGAAGGGGTCAGCGGCGGGCAGCGCTACGCGTTGTTGCTGCTCTGGCTGCTGGTTCCGTTGCTGGGCGGCATCCTGACCCGGCTGGACGAGGCGCCGCAGGGCTACCGCACCCTGCCGGTGATCGGCGCGGCCGTGCTGCTGGCCGGCGACGCGGCTGTGCGCAGCGCGCGCGTCTTCGGCTCGGCCATGGCCCATCTGGGCGATCCCAAGGACGCGCGTTGGCTGCGGGCCTTGCCGGCGGTGCTCATTGCGGCGGTGCTGGTTTGGGCCGGGAGCATCAACTACCGGCTCTTCTTCGACGTGCAGGCGCGCGATGGCCGCGTCTGGCAGGCGTTTTCGCCCGTGGAGACGGCTGTAGCCACCGAGGTAGCTGAGGCCATCGGCGATAACAGCCTCTACCTGTCGCCGCGCCTCTATCATTTTTCACCCCTCAAGTTCCTGGCTTACCGCTCACCTGCCCAGGGCGGGGGCGGCCTGGACCATCCGGCTTACCAAATGACCGAGCCAGCCACCGACCTGCCGCTCAGCGACCCCTTCGGCCAGGACGCGCGCTTCCTCTTGGACACGTACTATCAGCATGTGCCTGAGCTGTTTTTGACCTATTATCCAGACGCGCAGTTCGAGATCGTGGAGGGGCCGGGCGGCCAGCCGCTCTACCTCAGCATCGTTGTGCCAGGCGCGCAGATCAGAGGCCTGCAGGGGCTGACCGCCGAGTATGCGCCAGCGCCGGGCATCCTGCTGCAACAGCGCTTTGAGGGTGCGCCTCGCTTTGTCTGGCCGCCCGACCTGGCCCAGCAGGCCGATGCCGAGGCTACCGCGTCGTGGTTTGGCTCGCTCAACGTTCCGGCCAGCGGCCACTACGAGTTTGAGATCGACGGGCCAGGCCAGCTTTGGCTGGACGGCCAACTGTGGACTGGTGCGCGCTTCCTGGGCCAGGGCCTGCACTCGTTGTCTGTCCAGCAGACGCAGCCCGGGGCCGACGCGGTGATCGTGCTAAGCTGGCTGCAGCCTGGCCAGACTAACCCAACCCCTGTGCCCCCCAACGTCTTCTTCGCGGTGGATGCGCCAACCTATGGCCTGCGTGGCGAGTACTTTGCCGGCGATCTATGGGAGGGCGAGCCTGTTTTCACCCGCGTCGATCCGCTGCTGCTCTTTGCCTGGCCGGAACAAGAACCCTGGCCGGCGCCGTTTTCAGTGCGTTGGACTGGCACGCTGACTGCGCCGGTTGACGGCCTCTACCGCTTCCAACTTAACGCCGACGACGGTGTGCGGCTATGGCTGAACGGCGAGTTGGTGGGCGAGAGCGTGGTGCCCGACAACGTTAACCTGATCGAGGTGCAGACTCAGCTCAGCGCCGGCCCGCACGCCATCCGCATCGATTATTTCCAGCGCGGCGGCGGCAAGGCCCTGGAGCTGTGGTGGCAGCCGCCGGGCGGGGCCTTGCAGCCCGTGCCGCCAGGCGCGCTGACGCCTCAGTGATGCGCAGAAATGACATTTCTTCCGAAGAAATGTCATTTCTGGAACGCCAACCGTAGAGGTGCTCTCAATGATTTTCTACGACGACATCCGCCTGCGCGCCATCGAGCGTGAGGATATCCCGACCTTCGTGCGCTGGTTCAATGACCCAGAGGTGCGGCGTTACCTGCTGATGTTCGAGCCCATGTCCAAGGTCAAGGAAGAGCGTTGGTTCGAGGCGCGGCTGGCCTTGGACAACGACTTTCTCTTCGGCATCGAGGCGCCTGTGGGCGAGGACTGGCAGCTTATCGGCAACGTCGGCCTGCACCGGGTGAACTGGACCAACAGCCACTGCACCTTCGGCATCGTCATCGGCGAGCAGGCGTTCTGGGGCAAGGGCTACGGCACCAAGGCCACGCGCGCGGCCCTGCGCTTCGCCTTTCACAGCTTGAACCTGCACCGGGTCGAGCTGGTGGTGTTCGACTTCAACCTGCGCGCCCGGCGGGTCTACGAGAAGGCCGGCTTCCGCCTGGAGGGCACCCGCCGCGAGGCCCTCTTCCAGGACGGCGCCTACCACGACGAACACATCATGGCCATCCTGCGCCGCGAGTTCGAACAGCAACCCCCGCTCGGGCCGGTCTCCTGACCGTGCCCGTGGCGTGGCTCGGTCGGAGACCGGCCACAGCAACCAAGGACCGCCGGGCGTGGCTCGGTCGGAGACCGGCCACAGCAGGTTTGTGAATGCTCGGGCCGGTCTCCG
>CAZVGR010000012.1:0-86287 GCA_964626845.1 uncultured Anaerolinea sp. | reverse complement strand
TCCTGCCCATCCGTTGTAACGCAAGATGCCATCTTGCGCTACTGCCTCGCGCAGCGGCCGGAATTCAAGATGCCATCTTGCGCTACATCCTGCGCAGCCGTTGTAACGCAAGATGCCATCTTGCACTACATCCTGCGCAGCCGTTGTAACGCAAGATGCCATCTTGCGCTACTGCCTCGCGCAGCCGTCGGAATGCAAGGGTCTCGTGCTCTATTTGGCCGCAGCAGCGGCGGCCTGTTGCTGTTTCGCCGCCGCTTGGGCTGCCAGCGCCTTGGCTTTCATCTCGTTCAGCCGCCGGGCGTTCCAGAACACCAGCAGCGCGCAGGTGACCAGGACCAAAACCGTGTGGATGGCCCAGGGTTGGGCGGCCTGCCAGCGCATCGTCACCGTGACCACGTAGACGACCGCCAGCCCGAAGTAGGTGCCCGACCGCAGCAGATGTCCGCGCACATCGGCGGCGCGCTCGGCTCGTTCAGGCCCCTGGATATGACGCAGGCGGTAGCCGTGCCAGCCGGCCATCATGGCGTGGAACAACGCCAGGCCCAGCATGAAGAAATAATAGTCGGGTGGATGGCCAGCCAGGAAAGAAAAGCTGAAGATCATGTACAGCACAGAAAAGCGCGCCACGTCGAACAGGAAGACGCTATAGTCCAGCGTGTAGGGAAAGCGCTCAATCAGCAGGCTGTACGACAGCCAGACTGCCACCACGAAGAACATGGTGGTCACGAACGACACCACAACCAGCGCATGCCCCGGCGTCGACAGGTCGAACGTCGGGTTGGTGGTGAGCTGGAACGTCACCATCAGCTCGCGAAAGAAGGTCACCAGCATCACCGAGAAGAAGAAGGTGATCAGCGTTGGCAACCGCTGGATGTATCTGGCTAGCGGATCAGGGTTCATGGCCGGCTTGCATCCTCACTGGAGATTTCGGAAGTGACCGGCTGCGGCAGCCGGTCACTTCCGAAATCTGATCCTAGCTCTTGAGCTGCTCGATCAGGCCCCAATCGTCCCAGTTGGCCCAGGCCTCTTTGATCTTGCCGTCAACCACGTGGTACATGACCAGGCCCTTCCAGGTTGCCTTCTTGCCGGTGGGCGCGATGCCGGCGAAGGGGCCGGTATGCGTGCCTGGCGCCGCGAAGCGCACCACCACCATGTCGTCCTCGGCCACCATGTTGACGATGCTCAGCGCCAGATCAGGGAAGGCCGTGTAAAGCATGTCCATCTGGCTGTGCAGGGCGTCTTTGCCGGCGATCGCCTCGGGCACGGCCGAGCGGTCGATGTAGAAGCCGGGGGCCGTGAAGTCGCTGAACTTGCTGAAGTCGCGCTCGACCAGGATAGCCTGCACGTAGCCGCGCACGAGCTCTTTGTTCTGTTCGATGTTGCTCATGACGAGTCTCCTTGTCCACCGAAGTGGTCTAGCAATGTTTGTAAGATTTTCGGATACTTGGGCCCATTGAAGTGCTGGCCGCCGGGAACCAGCACCACCTCAGCGCCCAGCTTTTCCTGCCAGGCAGCGCTGTTGGCGCGCCAGTCCGAAGTGTGCGGATCGTTGTCGGACATGATGACGGTCACCCGGTTGCTGGCGGCCTGTCGGGCGCGGGCCAGGTCGAAGGGCGTCTCGATCCAGGGCAGCAGGCTGTCCCAGGGCGAGTCGGTCCAGAACCAGCCGGCCACGCACAGCGCGCCGGCCACCTGCACGCCTTCGGGCAGCTCGGCCAGGGCCCGCAGCACCGCCTGACAGCCCACGCTGTGGCCGACGATGACGGTGCGGGCCAGCTCAGCCGGGTCATTGCCCAGCAGCTCCCGCACCCGGCCGGTCCAGGCCGGAATGGTCGGCAGGCCGGGGTTGGGCATGGCAGCCACCGCCACCGGGTCGAAAGGCTGGTCTCGATACGGCGGCGGACCGCCTACTCGACCAACGGATGCCAGCTCGGCCGTAATCCAGGGGTACCAGTCGCTGGCCGGCGTGCCCGACCAGCGCGGGATGATGATCAATCGCCTGCTCATTAGCCTTCGTAGAGCATCTTGATGCCGTTGATCTGGCGCATCAGGCCCATGACGTCGTTCTGGACGATGGCCTGCTTGAACTTGCCCTCTGGGGTGAACCAGAAGAAGGTCACGCCCTGGATGGACACGTCCTTGTTGCTGCCCGGCACGTTACGCCAGGTGCCCACGTGCTTGCTGCTCATGGTCCACCAGCAGGCACCCTTGTCGTCGTCGGCCACCACGTCGTTGGGCACGTAGGTCAAGCCCTCGAAGGCGATGCGGTTGCGGATGACCATCTGGCGAAAACCCTCGATGGTGTCGGTGCGGGTGAAGGCCAGGATGAAGGCGAAGTTGGGATCGATCAACTCGTCGAGCGTTTCCATATCGCCCTTGCTCCAGATCTCGCTCATGAAACGCCGCATGGCCTCTTCGTTGTGCTGCTTACCCATGTTGACAATCTCCTTGAACATTCAGTTGTTAGTCCGGTATCACGCCAAGTTGTTGTAGCAAACCCAGACTGTCTTGCGCTACCCACATCTCCACGATCTTGCCGTTCTCGATGCGGAAGATGTCGATGCCTTTGTCGATGACGCGTTTGCCCGTGGCCTGACGCCCCAGGAACTCGCCGGTGTTCGTAGCCACATAGCTCCACCGTGTTGCTACCAGGTCGCCTTCGGCCATCTCGATGTCCACCGTGAAGTGCACGTCGGGAAAGGCGACCAGGGCCGTCTCGAACCATGTATGCAGGCTGGGCGGTTGGTGCGCCTGGCCGCCGGGGAAATGGAAGATGACCGGATCCACGGCGATCTCGTCGATGATCTCGCCGCGCTTTTCATTCCACAGCTCGTACCAGTAGCGGCGCACTACCGCTTTGTTTGCTTCGAGCGACATGGCAGTTACTCGCTACGCTCCAGGCGGCGGCGGGACCACACCCAATTGCTGCAAGAGGCCCAACTCGTCCACGTTGGCCCAACGCTCGACGATCTTGCCGTTCTCCATGCGCACGATGGTGGTGCCGCTGAAGCGCAGCTTCTTGCCGCTGGGGGGCATGCCCATCACGCCGCCGGTGTCGGTGCCTTCCAGGTGCCAGCGGTGCACCACCTTGTCGCCGGCGTAAACCTCGTCGTCGATGGTAAGCTGGATGTCGGGCATGGCCGTGCGGAACATCGAGACGATGCCGCGGAAGCTGGCGCTGCCCTTCTCGGTCTTGGGCAGGCCGCCCACAGTGGAGTGATCGTCAGCGTCGGGTGCGATCAGCGTGTCCAGCACGCTGAAGTCGCCCTTGTTCCACACCGAGTTGAAGAACTTTTCGGCAATCGCATTGTTGGCTTCGGGTGAGTAGGACATGGTTCGCTCCTTGGGTTCAGGACTGACAGTCCTGGATTTCACGTCGACTCGCTGGTCGCGTTAAGATTGACTCTACGGGTGGGCCAGGACTGTCAGTCCTTAGCCTCGTTCGCTGGCAGCATGCCTTCCAGCGTGCCGACCAGTTGCAGCGTCACCTGGCTGTCCCGTAGCAGCATCACGTCGTAAACCGTGCGTACGCCCTGGCTGCCGCCGGCTGTGGCCTCGAACCAGACGTAGTCATGGTCGCCGCTGATGTTGCGGGTGGACACCAGATGAAAGCCGCTTTCTTTCTCGAACTTGCTGCGGAAGAACGAACGCAGCGCCTCGCGGCCTTCGATGTTCAACTTGACAGTCACCAGCCGGCCGTCGGCGCTGAAGAAATCATCAGCCAGGCCGTCAGCGTCCTGCCGCGCCTGCAAGTCGATATAGCGGTGGTGGACCTGCTCAGCCAGCTCGCTGGCCGGCGCTGTGAAGCCGGCGAAGTCGCCCGGCTGCCACACCGCACCCTGCTTGAGGCCATACAGTTGCAGGTACACCTGGCCATCGCGCAGGAACTTGATTTCGTAAGGCTCGATGGGGCCGTTTGGACCCTGGATCAGCAGCTCCTGCCAGATGAAGTCGCGGCCGGCGATCAGTTGCCGCACCTGCACCGGCCCCAACCCGGCCAGCCGCTGCCCCATCAGCCCGATCACGCTTTTCACAGCCTCGCGCCCTTCGGCCCGGAATTCAAAGCCGTGTAGGCGGGCGTCGGTCGTGTACAGCTCGCGCACCAACCCATCCAGGTCGCCGGCCTGCGCAAAGGCCATGCGCCGCGCCTGGTAAGCCTGGGCCTGGGCGATGTGATCGGGGTGGCCGATGGTGATGGTAGGCATAGCTGTGCCGTGTCCGGTGAGTCAGGTGATTAGTTGATTGGTTGATTGGTTGGTCAGGTGATTGGGTCGGAAGGTGGACAACGATCCCATCCAGCCAATCAACGAATCACCTAATCATCCAACTACCCCTGCGGCGGCGGCGCGATGCCGAGCTGCTGCAAGAGGCCCAGCTCGTCCACGTTAGCCCAGCGCTCGACGATCTTGCCGTCTCGCATGCGCACGGTGGTGATGCCGCTGAAGCGTAGCTTCTTGCCGCTGGGCGGCATGCCCATCACGCCGCCGGTGTCGGTGCCATCCAGGTGCCAGCGGTGTACCACCTTGTCGCCTGCATACACCTCGTCGTCGATGGTCAGATGCACATCGGGCATCGCGGCGCGGAACATGCCCACGATGGCGCGGAAGCTGGCGCTGCCCTTCTCAGTCTTGGGCACGCCGCCCACGGTGGAGTGGTCGTCGGCGTCGGGCGCGATCAGGGTGTCCAGCACGCTGAAGTCGCCCTTGTTCCACACCGAGTCGAAGAACCTGACCGCGATGGCGTTGTTCTCCTCGGGCGTGAGCTGGCGCGCGCCCGGCCGGCCGGCCGTGATCTGGTTGGTCAGGCCCATCTGGTTGGCCACCACATGCACGGACTTGATCTTGCCGCCCCAGAACTCGAAGAAGTCGATGCCGTACTCGTCCACCTGGTTGCCCGAGGGGGCCACGCCGTTGAACTCGCCCACGTGCTTGCCGGTGATGCGCCAGCGCAACGCGGCCTTGTTGTCGCCAGCCGCCTCGCGCTCCACCTCGAACTTGAGATCGGCGAAGGCCTGGCGCAGGTAACTGAAGTAGCCCTTCAGCGCGTCCCGGCCCGACAGCGTGGACATGGTGGGCAGGCGGAACTCGAAGTCCTCGGTCAGCAGCTCGTCCATGGCCGAGAAGCGTCCCTGGTTGAGCAGCTCAGCGAAGAAGCGGCGGGCCAGGGCCAGGTTCTGCTCTGGCGTGGTGGCTGTGCGCGGGCTGGGCATCACGCCCAGCTGCTGGAACATGCCGATGGTGTCCTCGTGGCCGATCACCTCGACGATCTTGCCGCCCTTGATACGGTGCCAGCTCATGCCATCGATCTCGAAGTAGCGGCCGCTGGGCGGGATGTCGCCGGCCACGGTGTGGATCGCGCCGCCCATGTGCGTGCCGCCGCCGCGCCACCTGGTCACCACCATATCCCCCGACGCCACCATGTCCTTGGCGTGGATGTAGAAGTCGGGGAAGCAGCCGTGCAGCATGGTCACCAGGTCCTTGAAGCCATCCGGCCCCACGTAAGGCTCCGGGTGGGTAGGCAGGGTGAAGACGAAATCAGGCGCCAGCAGCTCGTACAACGTGCCGAGGTTGCCGTCGGTCATGATCTCCTTGAAATAGCGCATGGCAATGTATTTGTTCTGAGTCTCCGACATGCTTGCTTCTCCTAAAAGACACTCAATCGCTGTGGCCGGTCTCCGACCGAGCCGCCCTATGCAGCCGCTGTGGCCGGTCTCCGACCGAGCCGCCCAGACGGGCACGGTCAGCCCCTCCGCGGTGCTGCGCAAAGACCGGCCCGAGCGGCGAGAACGTATCCCCAGAACGGGCTCGGTCGAAGACCGGCCCGAGCGGGGGAGTAAGAACTATAGCCGGGCGAATCCTGGCGTGTAGACAAACGGCTTGGCCATCGCGTTGTAGCTGGTGACGACCATGCCGTACTGGTTCTGGTCGGAGGCTTTGATCGTCCACTGCTGGATGGCGTCCAGCGAGACGCGCCGGCTCTTGGCGGCCGGCGGGATGAACATGCTGGCCTGCCAGGCAACGACCACGTCCAGTTCTGCCTCGTCGCCGTCGACCCTGGCATCGACGCTGACCACGTTGTGGTCTTCGTCGAAGAAGATGTTGTACACGCCCGGCGCCTGCTCGCCGTCGGAGTAGGCGCCGCCAGCGCACCAGGCCAGAAAGTCGCTCTTACCGTGCAGCGTCTTCTCCGGGAAGATCATTTTCACGTCGTCGGACACCAGCGTGGCCATAAATGCCGTCGGCGCGTGCTGGTCGAGGCCCAGGTACCAGGCATCGACAAAGGCGCGGATGTTGGCTTCCGTCAAACTGCTGTGGTGACTCATCTTGTTTCTCCTGCAAGTCCCTATGTCGGGAAGGTCAGCGGGCTGACCGAGATCACGCCCGTCCATTGGTGCGTGGCCCTGCCGTCGCGCAGCACGAACACGTCGTAAACCCTGGCCTCAGCCAAGGGAGTGTGAACCGTCGCCTCGAAGAAGATCGAGTCCTCGGTCTCGGCGAAGCGATCGGTGGAGACCAGCTTCATGCCGCCCAGCTTGGCCAGGTAGCCCGTCAAATGCTCACGGATCGCCTGGTGGCCGCGCGCCGTGAAGTCGAAACCGACCATCACCGCGTCCTCGTGGTACTGCGCGACCAGGGCGTCGATATCCTGGGCCTCCAACGCGGCCACTTGTTGGTGGTAAAACTCCTGTCCTACGGTCATATCGATCACTCAGACGGGCACGGTCGGAGACCGGCCCGAGCGGTGTTGAGTTGGGCGGGCACGGTCGGAGACCGGCCCGAGCGGTGTTGAGTTGGGCGGGCTCGGTCGGAGACCGACCCGAGCGTGCAGACCAATCTACCAACCTACCAATTTCCCAACCTACCACCCTACTGCCCACACGTCGCGCCGATGCGCTCCGGGTGGGTGTCGCCTTCCAGCACCAGGTCGATCAGGAAGGGGCCGGGGGTGGCCAGCATCTGCTGGATGGCCGGGGCGATCTGCTCTGGCGTCTCGACCCGCAGGGCCGGCACGCTCATGCCCCTGGCCAGATCGACGAAGCCCAGCGGCGGGCTGGACAGGTCGAAGCTCAACGGGAAGTCGTGCTTGGGCACGCCCTGGTCCTTCCAGTACTGGTCGATGTTGAGCTGCAACAGCCGGTAGGAACCGTTGTTGCAGACCACGAACTTGGCGTCGATGTTGTGGCGCGCGGCCGTCCACAGCGCCTGAATGGTGTACATGCTGCCGCCGTCGCCGCTGAAGCCGATCACGGTCTTGCCGGGGTTGGCCAGCTTGGCGCCGATCGCGCCGGGGAAGCCGATGCCCAGCGAGCCGCCGCGGGTCAGGAAGTACTCGCCCGTGCGCTGCGGCGGCCAGTAGCGCACCACGGCCGGCGAGCTGGTCAGCGCCTCGTCGAAGATGACCACGTTTTCGCTGGGTAGTTGCCTGACCAGCTCGGCCATGAAGGGCGCCATGCTGAGCGGAACATTGCCGGCTGCTGCGCGGTCGGCCTCGAGCTGGGCAGCCAGCTTTGCCGCTTTGGCCGCGCCGATCTCGGCCGTGCGGGCGTCGGCGGCCGCGCGCTGCCCGGCCGTCATGCCCGCCTCCAGCGCGTCAGCCAGCAGGGCCAGGCTCAGCTTGGGATCGGCCACCACAGCCAGGTCGACGCGGTGGTTCTTGCCGATCTCGTAGGCGTTGAGGTCGATATGCACGACCTTGGCCCCGGAACTCCAGATGTCGCCCAGGTGCGGGAAGACCTCAGGCAGCACGTAGGTGCCCACGACCAGGTTTGCGTCGCCGCGCTGCATCAGCGGCAGGCTGGCCGAGCCGAACATGTGGCCGGTCATGCCCTGGTACAGCGGGTGATCGTAGCGCATGTTGACCTCGCCCGAATCCGCCTCCCAGACCTCGGCGCCCAGCAGCTCGGCCACCCGCTCCAGCTCGGCCTGCGCGCCCGAGTAGGCTACGCCGTCGCCGACGTAGATCATCGGCTTGGCGCCGGCTGCCAGCGTGGCCGCCGCCTGCTGGACGAAGTTGGCTTCGGGCTGGACTCGCGTCGAGGGGATCAGCGCGGGGAATACCGCTTCCTCGTTGATCGCATCCAGCACGTCGGCCGGGATGCAGACGTAGACCGGCCCCATGGGCGGCGTGGCGGCCACCTTGGCGGCCCGGCGCAGCACCCGCAGCAGGTTGGCCGGGTCCAGCACCATGGTCGACCACTTGGTCACCGGCTCCATGAAGGCCACCAGGTCGCCGTACATCTGCGACTCGGTGTTCATGTAGCGCAGGCCCGCGTCGCCGCCGATGATCACCAGCGGCGCGTGGCCGCGCTTGGCCTGGTAGACCGCGCCGATGGCGTTGCCGATGCCGGGCGAGCTGTGCAGCTGCACCAGCGTCGGCCGCTGCGTGGCGCGGGCGTAGCCATCGGCCGCCAGCACCGCCACCGACTCCTGCAAGGTCAGCACGTAGCGCATCTGCGGGTAATCGGCCAGAGCGTCCAGAAAGCCCTGCTCCACCGTGCCGGGGTTGCCGAACATGACGTTCATCCCGTCGGCGAGGAATTGTTCGATGATTTTGAAGCGACCAGGTTTGTTGGTCATGATCCGTTCGTGTCCTAGGTTGGTAGATTGGTAGATTGGTAGATTGGTCGCGTGCCCGGCCACCAATCTACCACTTTACCAATCTACCTCTTAACCAATCTACCAATTTCCCAATCTACCATCCATACCGCCGCAGCCCATTCTCCAGCACCTCCACCATCAGCTCGCCTACCAGCTTGGAGTCCTGGGTGGAGCGACCGGTAAGGAAGGGATAGTCCAGGATCGTGGAGATGGTGCGGCCGACGCCGCCGTGGAACTGGCCATCGGGGCCGACTGCGTCGCGCAGGATGTACTCCAGCGGATAGAAGGGGGTGCGGAAGTTCGCGCTGGTGTTCATGGGCTCGCCGTCGTAGCCGTACATCTGGGCGAAGCCGGTGCCGTCCTTCCAGTCGTACTCGCGGGCGTGGCCGGTGACGTGCTTGCCCCAGATGATGCTCTTGCGCTCGGTCCAGTCGCGCGCGAAGGCCAGCGTGGTCACGCAGTAGCACTCGGCCGCGATCAGCTTGCCCTGATGCAGGAAGCCCAGGATCACGTCGTGCAGCCGCTCGTTGTTGACCATATCGACCATGGGGCCGCTGCCGCCGGGCAGCAACAGCGCATCGTACTGCTCCAGGTCCTTCCAGCAGGCGTCGCGCTTGGTGTAGTACTCTTCCAACTGTAGACCGAAGTGCGGCCCGTTGAAGTAGGGCATCTGCGGGAACCACTCGGACAGGTTGATCGGGTTGTCCAGCAGGCTGGACTCGTGGATCTCGCGCGTGCGGTTGGCGTAGTGTACGTCGGTGACAATCTTGTGCAGCGGCGGGTCCATGAAGCCCGGCTCCATGCTGGGCGGCAGCGCCGGGGGCTTGCGACCGAACGGCGTCATGAAATCGATGGTATAGCCGCGCTGAATCAGCACGTCGTAGGGGCCGACGAGCTCTTCGCCCCAGTAGCCCCATTCGGATAGACAAGCAAGAATCTTCTTAGCCACAGCGAACCTCCTGATATATGTGTCGAGAATGTTGTCGTGTCACAAGGAACAGCCCTTACTCAGGCTCAGGGCCGGTATCTTGGTCCATTAACTCTGTTTGCAGATGCTCCACCAAAGCCTGCAGGTTGGCAAAGCCACGACGCTCTTCATACCAGGGAGCATCCAGGCTAAAACGCCAGATGGGTTCACCCTCCGGCGTCTTGCACGTCTCCTGCCAGCAGCGCACCATATAGGCCCGATAGCTGGGTAGGGGATCGCTGGACTTGATGGCGGCCTGCACTGGTCTCGTACCTTCCATGCAATCAACCACGTTGGTGAGCGTCTCGACCAAAAGGTGTTTGATCTTACAATTTATTGCGATGAACCGGGAAAATTCATCCGATCCTTCAACATCATAGCAGAATAATGCAAAAAAAACGTTTATAATAGCGTAAACGACAGATCAATCGTGTCCGATTTTTGACCGCAATCGTAAATAATTCGTTCACAGACTGTTTTCTTCCTTAACTCACCCATGCCAGGTTGCTTGCTATGCTACAACTAGAGTTCTTTGGTGGATTTCGGGTACTTCTCGACCAACGCCCACTTGACGGCTTTGTCTCCAACAAGGCCAAGGCGCTGTTTGCCTATCTGTTCATCACCAGAAAACCTCAGCCTCGCCAAGTGCTGGCTGAGATGTTCTGGGGAGACAAACGAGACACTGTGGCCAACACCAATCTGCGGGTGGCGTTATCTAACCTGCGCTCCATCGCCGCGCCTTATCTATTGATAGGACGCAGCGATGTGAGCATCAACCCCGAGGCGCCTTACACACTGGATGTGGCCGGGTTTCAAACCCAGCTCGAACGCTTGTCGCCCCACTGGCAGGATATCGACGCCCAAGCGCTGGAGAGCGCGTTGGCGCTCTACCAGGGCGACCTGCTGGATGGGTTTCTGGTGCGCGATGCACTGTCCTTTGAGGAATGGGCGCTGTGGCAGCGGGAACGGCTGCGCCAGATGGCGCTGCATGGTCTGCACAAGCTGGCTGTGCATCAAACGGAGCGCGGCAACTACGATTCGGCGCTCAAAGCCAGCAGCCGGCTGCTGGAGTTGGAGCCTTGGCAGGAGGAGGGGCACCGCCAGATGATGCTGCTGTTGGCGCTGACAGGCCAGCGCAGCGCAGCTTTGGCGCAATACGAGGTCTGCCGACGCATTCTGGCCAAAGAACTGCGCACTGAGCCCTTGCCCGAGACCAATGCTTTGCTGGAACGCATTAAAGCCATGCCGCTGGTTACTGCGCTGCCAATGCCCGCCACGCCGCGACCGAAAAGCACGCTCTTTGGCCGCCAGAAAGAGTCCGACTGGCTTTTCAACCAGTGGACGCAGGTTCAGCAGAGCCGCGGCCGGCTCACGCTGCTCGAAGGGGAGATGGGTATCGGCAAGACTCGCCTGGTTGAGGAAGCGCTGGACCACATCAGCCAACCTCAGGTGGTCATCCTGCGGGCGCGCTGTCACGAGTTCGGCGCAGACCTGCCCTTGCAGCCTGTGGTCGATCTGCTGCGCATGGGACTGAGCAAGCAGGCCGAGTTTCTGCGGCGTATCTCGCCGGTCTGGCTGCCGCACCTGGCCGTCATACTGCCGGAGGTACAGGAGCAACCGGCCGCCAATGGCGCCGCGCACGCGCTGCCCGCCAACAGTCTGACAACCCTTCACCTGTTCGAAGCTGTTCACCAGGCGCTCAGGGCGCTGCTGGCCTCCCTCGCCAGCCGAATGCCAGGCGAACGACCGCGGTTGGTCATCTTCCTGGACGACTTGCACTGGATCGACAGCGCCACGGTGGACCTGCTGCGCTATCTGTTGCCCCGCCTGGCCGAGCTGCCGATCTGGTTGATCGGCGCGTATCAACAGGAAGGTATCGACCCCGAACACCCCTTCCTGCGCCTGCGCAGCACCTTGATCGTGGAAGATCGAGCCAGCGTGCTGCGCCTTGAACGCCTGCCCAACACCGCCATCGTCGATTGGATCAGCGCCGTGCCCCATGTGGTTGCAAGTCAACGGGATCGGCTGGCCGAGGTGATCGTGCAGCGCGGCCAGGGCAATCCATTTATCACCAGCCAGATGTTGCGCGATTTGGGGCCGCTTATGAGCAAGATCGACCATGACAACGGCCAACAATCCGGGGGAAGTTGGCTGTTGGAGGCCGCTCAGATACCTTTTGCCGTGCGCGAGGTGGTTTTGCTCAAGCTGAACCGATTGACGCCGGCGGCACGCCATCTGCTGTGCGAAGCGGCGGCCGTAGGCGAGCTGTTCGATCTCCACGCCTTGGCCGGAGTCGAGCGGGAGGAGCCTATCGGCGGGCTGCTGAGCGAATGCCTGGAGAACGGGCTGATCACCACCAGCCAGCCGGGAGTCTATAAATTCACCCACCCCATGATGCGCGAGGTCGCAGCCGAATGGCTAACGCCCTGGCGTCGCCAGCGCGTTGGCAGCCGGCTGATGCGCACTGCTGCTGAGCTGCAAGCTGCCAGCGCCTGATCAACTTTGGCGAATAGCGCGCGATTGGCTACAATAGCGCCGCATTCGACCTGTTGCAACCCCCCGTTCTGAGGAGAAAAACATGAATTTGGCGCCGAACCGTGAAGTGATGTCCAAGAAACGCAACGCAATCGTCCAAAGCACTCATCATCGCCTGTTTCGTTTGATCCTGCTGGCCCTGCTGGCCATCAGCCTGCCCGTGTCGCTGGCTACAGCGGCGCCCAGCCCGACAACCGGCAACAGCATCTTTGTCGTCGACTCCCTGGCCGATGACCCGGACACCGACCCTGGCGACGGGCTCTGCGAGACCGGCTTGGGCGAATGCACCTTGCGGGCAGCCATCATGGAGGCCCAAAGCGCGGCCTTTCCAGGCCCCGACACCATCGACCTGAGCGGGCTTAGCGGCACGATCACGCTGAACAACATGCTGCCGTTCATCGAGTCAGAACTGGTGATCATCGGTCCGGAGGATGCAGACACCCTGTTGATCGATGGCGATTATTTCAGCCAGCACTTCCGAGTTGAGAGCACCGGCGCGCTGGAACTCATCAGCATGCACCTCACCAATGGCTCCAGCAAGGGCAACGGCGGTTCGATCATGAACTCAGGAACGCTGACCTTGACCGGTGTGATCATCACCAACAGTTCTGCCGGCAACGATGGCGGCGCAATACACGGTGGCGCCGGAAGCGTCACCATCATTGATGGCGGATCAGAGATTGGCCGCGTTGAGCAGGGCAATTACGCCAGTTACGGCGGCGGCATTGCTATCAACTCCGGTTCCCTGACAGTCGATAACAGCGCCATCAGCTATAACATAGCGGGAAGCGGCGGCGGCGGAATCGACAACTGGAGCGGCAGCGTCACCATCCGGAACGGCAGCATCATTGAAGGCAACACGACGCAGGGTTCAGGAGAGGGAGACGGCCAGGGCGGCGGCGTTTATAACAGCAGCTCGGCCTCGCTCCAGATCGAAGACAGCACGCTGGTTGGCAACTCAGGCCGCAATGGCGGCGGCATCTATAACAACTACAGCGAGGCCACCTTGGTCAACACCACGGTAAGCGGCAACCTGGCCTCGGGCAGCGGCGGCGGCATCTACGAAGACTCCGCTGACTCTTTGTATCTCTATAACGTCACCATCACCGACAATACGGCTGACGCCAATGAGAGCGGCTTCGGCAACGGCGGCGGCCTGGCGGCCGGCGGCTTTGTCTACATGTACAACACCATCCTGGCCGGCAACGAGGACCTGACGCCGGAAGGCCCCGTACATCCTGACTGCAGCGTGTTCAACATCGCCTGGTTCGATAGCAGCTACAACATCGTTGGAGACAACGCTGGCTGCGAGGATTACCTCATCAACGGCAGCAACGATAACCAGGTCGGCAACGCCAACAACCCGCTGGACCCGGGACTTAGCGGGCTGGTTACGAAGTACGGCGAGCCGCCGCTGCACGCCATCCTGGCCGGCAGTCCAGCCTTGGACGCTGGCGACCTGGACGGCTGCCGCGAGGAGGACGGCGTGCCGGTATACACAGACCAGCGCGGCATGGATCGGCCGCAAGGCGCACGCTGCGACGTGGGCGCGTTTGAAGCGGCCTGGCCGGAGATCGACGACCAGTTCTTCTCGGTGCTGGAGTTCAGCCCCGATGGAACGCTGGTTGGCGAGGTGTTGGCCGAAGATCCCAACTCGGTCTTCGCTGTGGACATGGCCATCATCGCCGGCAACGAGAGCGGCGCCTTCGAAATCTCCCCCTATGACTATGAGCTGCTGGTGGCCGACGGTAGCCAGTTGGACCCCGTGGCATCGCCGATCTTCACGCTAACGCTACAGATCACCAACACCATCGGCCTGACCGACACTGGCATCGTCTACGTCTACGTCATGACCGATCCCTTGATTGTGCGCAACACCGACGACAGCGGCCCGAACTCGCTGCGCTCGGCCATCAGCACAGCCAATGAACTCCCTGTATCCAGTACGATCACCTTCGACATCCCCGGCGCAGGGCCGCACATCATTCAGCCGCTCTCGGACTTGCCCGTGGTCATCAGTCCGATGACTATCGACGGCTTAACTCAGCCCCAGGGCGACGTGATCGTGGACGGCAGCCTGGCCGGCGAGGAAACCGGCGGTCTGGCGATCGCGGCCTATCAGGCGACCGTGCGCGGCTTGACCATCCAGAACTTCGGCAACCATGGAATAGTCGTGGTCCCGCCCAGTCGCCTGCCCGCGGGTGGACCGTCGCCAAGCCTGATCGAGAACAACGTCATCACCGGCAACGCTGGCAACGGCGTCACAGTGATCAATACCAGCTACGTCACCATCCGCGACAACAGCATCTACGCCAACGGCCTGCTGGGCATCGACCTGGACGGCGACGGCGTGACGCCCAACGACATCGGCGACAGCGACGAGGGCGCCAACGGCCTGCAGAACTTCCCCGTGCTGCTGCGGGCCATCCCCGACGGCGCGCAGACCATCGTCGAGGGGCGCTTCAACTCGTCAGCGCTGCAAGACTTCGAGGTGGAGTTCTACGCCAGCGCCGCCTGCAACCCCAGCGGCTTTGGCGAGGGCCAGCTTCTGATCGGGTCTGCATCGCTGGCCACGGACGAGGACGGCAACGACCGGTTTAGCGTCACCCTGCCCGTGGCGCTGGGCGACGGGCGCTTCATTACCGCCCTGGCCACTGACGAATACGGCAACACTTCCGAGTTCTCGCAGTGCATCGTGACCGGCCCCGGCAACGACTCCTGGCCGCGTGCCTTCCGCATGACCCTGGAGGGCGGCGCCGAAGCGCAGACTGCGACCATCAGCCATTATGTCGATAAACTCGGCCAATCGCGCTGGTACAAGTTCGAGGTAGAGCCCGACTCAAGGGTGACGGTCGAACTGAGCAATCTGCCAGCCAACTACGATGTCCTTATCTTCAAGGACATCGCAGCCCTTTATGAATCTCTGGTGAACCCTCAAGACGCCGATGACCTTCACCAATTGGGCGCTGAGTTTGCGCCAGACAGCTTCGCGCCGGACAGCTTCGCGCCGGACAGCTTCGCGCCGGACAGCTTCGCCCCGGACAGCTTCGCGCCAGACCTCTTCGCGCCGGACAGCTTTGCGCCGGACAGCTTTGCGCCGGACAGCTTCGCGCCGGACAGCTTCGCCCCGGACAGCTTCGCCCCGGACGAGCATAATCCCAACACGTTCAATCCAGACAACTTCGATCCCAGCGTGCCGATTGTGGACCCGCAAGCTTATGCTAGTGCGCAGGTACGCAGTATGGTAGCCTTTTCCGGTTTAGGCGGAACAGCCGACGAGCGGGCCGTGGTTAACACATGGCTCAACTCAGGGGACTACTACGTGCGAGTACGCGGTCGCAACGGCGCCGCCAGCTTGGATGGTCCCTTCCAGCTCAACGTCTCCATCCAGCGCGGACTGTGCCAGAACCTGGATACGACGCTGGTGCCGCCCAGCCTGGCAGGCGTGGCCGGCGGCTTCAAGACTGTCATCCTCTTCGACCCCAACCGCATCGAAGGCGACCCGGCTGACATCGCACTCCTGTTGGCTAAGCTGCAAACGCTGGCCGCCCGGCCAGAGGTGCAGGGCGTGATCATCGACGTCAGCCTGGATGCGCGTGTGGCCGCTGCCAACCTGCAAGCCGACGACAAGGTAGACTGCCCTCAGGCCAAGAATCTGGTGGCCGACGCCATCCGGCAGATCGTCCAGCGCTACCGCACCCTCAACCCGCTGGAGTATGTGGTCATCGTCGGCAACGACGACGCCATCCCCTTCTTCCGCACACCTGACCGGGCGCTTTTAGCGCCGGAGAGCAACTACGTTCCACCGGTGTTCAACCAGACCGCTTCCCAGGCCAGCCTAAAGCTCGACTATGTATTGGGCCAAGACGCCTATGGCAGTTCGCTAGACATATCACTGCAGAGCTATTACCTGCCCGTGCCTGATCTAGCTGTTGGCCGTTTAGTGGAAACACCATCCGACATGATGACGATTCTGGATGCCTACCTGGCCACCGATGGCGGCGTAGTGGGGACGCCAAGCTCAGCCTTCGTGAGCGGATACGACTTTTTAACGGATGTAGCTGAGGAGATAGACTCGCTTCTTGAGGAGGCCATAGGCAACACACCAACCACGCTGATTGCACCGCGCGACCAGGCGCCGCTGGACCCACTTGCTTGGACAGGCGCGCAACTCATAGACGCTTTCCTAGGCCAGCGCCACGACCTGGTGTTTCTGGCCGGCCATTTCAGCGCTTCCAGTGCGCTAGCGGCCGATTTTCAGACCCGTATGACCACCGACGACCTCTTAGCTTCGTCAGTGGACATGACCAACGCCATCATCTATAGTGTGGGCTGTCATTCAGGCTACAACATCGTTAATCTGCATGGCGTGCCCAACGTAACCCGCGAGCCAGACTGGGCGCAGGCATTCGCTATGAAAGGCGCAACCTTCATCGGCGGCACCGGCTACCAGTACGGCCACACCGACTTCATTGCTTACAGTGAGCAACTGTATCTGAACTTCACCAAGCAGTTGCGCTACGGCACTGGGCCGATTCCAATAGGGAAAGCGCTGGTGGCTGCCAAGCAAACTTATCTGGCTGACACTACGATCCTACGCGGCATTGATGAGAAGTCGTTGTTGGAGGCAACTCTATTCGGTCTGCCCATGATCTCGGTCGATTTGACCGGACGGCTAACCCCGCCGAGCGATCCCTCGGTGATTGGCGCACTGACGAATTACGCCTCTGACCCTGGCCTCACTCTCGGTCTATCCTTTGCTGATCTGTCGATCAATCCAGCGCTGACCCCCGTCACTCGCACGCTGTCCAACACCAACGATCTCTCGCAGACAGTCGTCGCTACCTATCTGCAGGGCGGCGATGCGCTGCTGCTCAACCCCACCGAGCCGGTGTTGCCGGTTATGAAGCGCAACGTCACAGCGCCACAGGTGTTGGCAGAGCTTGCGCCTGGGCCTGCTCTGCGCGGTGTGGGCTTCCGCAGCGGCGTGTACACCGACCTACCCAACATCGTAGCCCTGACCAGTGCTGCAGCCACCGAAATTCGCGGCGTGCAGTTTCCCTTCCGATCACAAGCCTTCTATCCTATCCGCGCCTGGAACGTCAACTACTTCGACGCGCTGGCCAACAGCCCCGATGGAATCACTCGCTTGATGGTTATCCCAGCCCAATTCAAGAGCAATGGTTTCACGGAGATTGACGGTACCTTGCGCAGCTACAGCGACATGGAGTTTCGACTCTTCTACAGCGACAACGTCGGCGCCTCTTCCGTCACCCGCCAGACAGCAGCTCACGCTCCACTAGCCAATGTGCCAGCGCTGGCTGCGCCTCCGGCCATTGTTCAGGTAACATCTATCACCTCCACCGTCTCCGTTAATGTAAATGTCCGTGTTACCAGTGACCCATCGGCTGGTGTACAAGAAGTCTGGGTGACTTATACCGGAGCGGCCGGCCCCTTCTATGGGAGCTGGGAGTCGCTGGATCTGACCCAAGACCCGTTGGACTCTACGTTGTGGAGCGGTGTGTTAGCCTTGCCGGAAGGTCAGGACTGGCAAGATGTGCGTTTCATTGTCCAGGCGGTCAACGGTGTCGGACTGGTTGGCGTAGTCACCAACTTCGGCGACTACTACATCCCCGGCATCGATCCAGGGCAGACATCTGATGGGGCCTTACCTACCAGCCTGGAGCTGATAGCTCCGCCGGTCAGCGGGCCCTATGGCACACCGGCCACCTTCAGTGCCCAGCTCACTGAAGTCGTGCGCTCCGGCCAGGGCGGCGGCGCAGGCATCCCCGATCAGGTGATAGAGTTTGGCTTGGGCTCGCAGCGCCGCCAAATAGTCACCGACGCCAACGGCATTGCCACGGTCGACTTTCCCCTGATGGGCCTGGTGCAGGAAGACTTAATCCGCGTCAGCTTCGGCGGCAGCAGCCAGTACCAGCAATCGTCGACACAGGCGCCGTTTGAAATCGTCAAGCAGAGCACAGCGCTCACTGTGGAGCCTTCGCCAGCCGTCGGCCAATACAGTGACAACACCGACCTGCTGGCCACCCTCATCGCTGGCGAAAACCGCCGTCTGCAACAACGAACGGTCTTCTTCGTCGTCGGCGATCTGGCCGAGACGCTTTCAGCCACATCCACCAGCATCACCGACTTCGCCGGCCGCGCGCCAGCCGGGCCAGTCAACCTGCCGGCCGGGTCGTACCCGCTCACGGCCTACTTCCTGGGCGAGATCCCTGTGGGCGGCGGCGAGACCGTCGTCCTGGAGGACAGCCGCTTCGTAGAGTCTGTGGGCCTTGGCACGCTGATCCAGACTGCTGAGGATGCCGAAGTGACCTATACCGGCGACCTGGTCTTCCCCAGCAGCAAGCCCTTTGCGCTGACGGCTTTCGTCGTGCAGGACGACGACGGCTCGCCGGGCGATCTGATGCTGGCGCAGGTGCGCTATCTGCTGTTGGACAGCGACAACCAGGTGGCAGCCGACCTGACCGGCAGCGTGGATACCGGCGGCAACTCCACAGCGGAAGCGCCCAGCCTGCCGGCCGGCAACTATCAACTGACGGTGCAGGTGGTGGGCGGATTCTTCGCCTCGCCTGCAAGCGATCCGATTGACATCCAGTTGCTGCCGCCCACGGCTGTGACGCTGGCCGCGCTGGCCGCTGAGCCGGCGCAAGCCGCCAGCCTCGCGCTGGCCGCGCTGCTGGCGGTCTTGCTCACAGCCGGCCTGGCTGCGCTGGCCGCGCGCCGACGTCTCATGCGAGGCGCCTGACCAAACTGGCCCTTACACACCTGGCAGATCGTAGCAACGGCTTCAGTCGCTTCCAAAAGCAACCAGCGACTGAAGTCGCAACTACGAACTGCGCCTGGCTGTAACCTTGTACGTTAGTGCTCGTGCTCCCGCTGGATCATGGATCCGGCGGGAGTATGCAAGATCATTCCCTCCTATGGACTCACCTAGCGTCTATATTCCCATGGATCGGCGCCAGGCCATGGCGCACGGCAGGAGCTTGCCCGACCGCGCCCAGGGCACAGCATTGTTTGCCGATGTCCGCGGCTTCACCCCCTTGACCGAGGCGCTGGCGCGCGAGCTGGGGCCGCAACGAGGCAGCGAAGAGATCACCCGTCACCTGAACCTGGTCTTCGACGCCGTGATCACCGAGGTGCATCGCCAAGGCGGCAGCGTGATCGGCTTCAGCGGCGACGCCATCACCTGCTGGTTCGACCAGGACAACGGGCTGCGCGCAATCGCCTGCGCCCTGGCCATGCAGCAGGCTATGGCCGGATTCGCAGAGGTCGTCACGCCGTCAGGCCAAAGATTCTCCCTCGGCTTGAAGACCTCAGCCGCCTGCGGCCCAGCCAGGCGTTTTCTGGTGGGCAACCCGGAACGCTGGCTGATCGAAGTGCTGGCCGGACGGATCCTCGACCGTCTGGCTGAGGCAGACCACCACACCGAAGGCGGGGAGGTCGTGCTCGATCCAGTCACTGCGTCGACCCTGGCTGGCCAGGTGGAGATCGCCTACTGGCGCCAGGACGAGCACAAGGAGCGCGCCTACGCAGTGGTCAAGGGTCTGCGTCAACCGCCGCCGCTGGCTGAGTGGCCGGCCCTGGCCGACGACGCGATCCACGGCGCCCTGGCGCGGCCCTGGCTGCAGCCCGCCGTGTACGAGCGCCTGCGCAGCGGATTGGGCGAGTTCCTGGCTGAGCTGCGGCCGGCCGTGTCTCTCTTCATGTCGTTCACAGGCATCGACTACGACAACGACCCAGAAGCCGAGCACAAGCTGGATCACTTCATCCAGCAGGTTCAGGCCATCGTCGCCCAATACGAGGGCAGCCTGATCCAGTTGACTATTGGCGACAAGGGCAGCTATCTGTACGCGGCCTTTGGCGCGCCGGTGGCGCACGAAGATGACGCGCAGCGCGCCGCATCGACCGCGCTGGCCCTGCGCGCCCTGGCGCAGCGCACCGACTACATCGTCGAGAACAAGCTGGGCATCGCCCAGGGCCGCATGCGAACCGGCGCCTATGGCGGCCGCGCCATGCGCACCTACGGCGTGCTGGGCAACGCCACCAACCTGGCAGCGCGCCTGATGCAGGCCGCGGCGCCGGGTCAAATCCTGGCCAGCAAACTGGTCTACGAGACTGTGGGCGATGTCCTGGTGTGGGAAGCCTTGCCTGCCATCCGGGTCAAGGGCCGCAGTGACCCGGTTGCCATCTGCGAGCTGGTCGGGGAGCAGCCGCGGCGGGGATCGCGCTCCCTGCTGGAGACGTTCGAGCAAACCCCGTTGATCGGTCGCACGGATGGGATGGAGTTGATTGCGCAGAAGATGGCGCTGGCTGCTAACGGGCACGGACAGGTGATCGGTTTCACCGGCGAGGCCGGCATGGGCAAATCACGCCTCGCAGCCGAAGCAGCGCGACAGGCCGACGCGCGCGGCTGGCTGTGCTATGACAGCGAATGCTCCTCATTTGGGATCAACACCAGCTACCACGCCTGGCACGCCATTTGGTGGCAGTTCTTTGAGATCGATCCAACCCAACCGCTGCCCGCGCAGATCGAGTCCATCGAGAACCAGTTGCGCCAGATCGACCCGGCGCTGACGCCTCGTCTGCCTTTGCTGGGAACGGCCCTTAACCTGCCGATTGCGGACAATGACCTGACGGTGTCCTTCGACGCCAAGCTGCGCAAGGCATCGCTAGAGGCGCTGCTGGTGGATTGTCTGCGGGCGCGCAGTCAGCAGAAGCCTGTGTTGCTGATCGTCGATAACTGCCAGTGGCTCGATCCGCTTTCCTATGACCTGCTGGAGGTGGTGGCCCGAGCCTTGGTGGGTATGCCCGTTCTGTTGCTGTTAGCCTACCGTCCGCCAGAACTGGCCTACCTGCAGGAGCCGCGCATCAGCGGGCTGGCGCATTACGCCGATAGCGAGTTGGCGCCTTTCACGCCGCAAGAAGCGGAACGGCTGATCACCAGCAAGCTGTGCCGCGCCTACAACGACGCGCTGACGATTCCGCCAGAGCTGGTTGTGCGCATCACCGAACGCGCCGGGGGCAACCCGTTCTTCATCGACGAATTGCTCGGCTACTTGCAGGCGCAAGGCGTCGATCCCCTGGATCCACAGGCGCTGGCCAGGTTGGACCTGCCCACCAGCTTGCAAAGCCTGATCCTCACCCGCCTGGACCAACTGGCCGACAGCCCGCGCATCACCCTCAAGGTGGCCAGCGTGGTCGGCCGCTCGTTCGAGGCCACCACGCTCTGGGGCTTTTATCCCTCGCTGGGCGGTGAGCAGCAGGTCAAGCATAACCTGATCCACCTGGAAAAGGCGGATCTCACCTTCCAGGAGGCGCCTGAACCCGATCTGGTCTACGCCTTTCGCCAGGTGCTGACCCAGGAGGTGTCCTACGAAAGCTTGCCCTATGCCACTCGAGCGGCCTTGCATGAACAGCTAGGTGAGTTCATCGAACGCGCCTTTTCCGACCAACTGGACCAACACCTGGACCGGTTGGCGTACCATTACGGCGCCAGCCAAAACGAGGCCAAAAAGCGGGAATATTTGCTCAAAGCAGCCCGCCGCGCCCAGCAGGTGTATGCCAATACTGCGGCCATCGACTACTATCAACGGGTTCTGCCGCTGTTGTCAGTGGACGAACGGGCAGATGTGCTCCTAGATTTGGGTCGGGTGTTGGAGTTGGTCGGCCGCTGGCAAGAGGCCATGGCAATGTACCAGGATGCTCTGGAAGCGGTGATATCCCAGAATAACCTGTCGACAAAAGCCTGGTGTGAAACGGAAATCGGAGAGCTACTGGCCAAGCAAGGACAATATGACAACGCCGCACAGTGGTTACACCAGGCCCGCGTAGGATTCGAAGCTGTCGGTGCTTCTACTGGCGTAGCCGAAACGCTGCAACACACCGGTACCTTGTTTGCACGACAGGGTGATTACGAGCAATCGATGGCGGCGTACCGGAAGAGCTTGTCCATTCGGCAGGAACTAGACGATCAACACAGCATCGCCAACCTTCTCAACAACATGGCCATTGTTGCCCGATTCCGCCAGGATTTCACCACTGCACAAGCTCTACACGAAGAGGCTCTTGCCATCCGACGCAGTCTTGGAAATCGCGGTGCAATTGGTCAATCACTCAACAATCTCGGCAATTTGGCACTTAGTCATGGAGATCTTGCCGAAGCCAACACACGAATGGAACAAGCACTGGATATCTGGCGGCAAATCGGCGATCGGTGGAATACTGCCAATACACTCACAGGGCTGGGTGATGTGTCAGCGGAACTAGGCGAATATGAGATAGCCCGGCGCTACTTCAGTGAAAGCTTGGCGATCAACCGAGAACTGGACGATCGCCTGGCATTGGCATACTTGTTCGAGGCCCTTGGCGGTTTGGCTGCCACTCAGAGCGCTCCGATGCGCGCCTTACGGTTGGTTGGCGCCGCATCGCGCTTGCGAGAAACCATCGGAGCGCCATTGCCTCCGGCAGAGGCCTATCGGTTACAGGGAAAACTGGCATCTGCTCGCCAGTATCTAGGTCGTGAAGAGCAGGAGGCGGCATTGGCCGAAGGACGCGCCCTTTCCTTCGAGCAGGCCGTCGAACTGGCCACCCATTGGACGGAGAACTGACGCGGATGACAAACAACCCGTTGAAGAACGACACAAACTGGCCGCAAGCCGACAAAGTCAGCATTCTCAAGTCGGTCAGCGTATTCTTCGATACGCCGCCAGAGGTGTTGGCCGAGGTTGCTGACCTGCTGGAAGACGTTAGCGTTCAGCCCAATCAGGTGATCATCCAGAAGGGGGACCTGGGCTCGTCCATGTACATCGTAATTGATGGCCTGGTGCGTGTCCACGATGGCGAGATGACCCTAAACCATCTGGGCGAACGCGATGTATTTGGCGAAATGGCAGCGCTGGACCCTGAGCCGCGCAGCGCCTCAGTGACGGCCGTACAAGCCAGCCGGCTCTTTCGCCTGGAGGCCGAGCCGTTTCATGACCTGATCAGCCGCTCGCCTGCCATCGCCACTGGCATCATCCAAATCCTCTGCCAACGCCTGCGGGAGCGCGTGTCGGACATGAAAGAGGACTATCTCTACCTCCAACAGTTCGCCAAGGTCACGTCGGCCGCAGCGGCAGTGGAGGCCGGCGTCTACGTCCCCGAGGCGCTGGACGACGTGGCGCTGCGCACCGACGCCCTGGGCCAACTGGCGCGCGTCTTCCAACGCATGGTGCGCGAGGTCTATGCCCGCGAGGAGAGCCTCAAGCGCCAGGTGGCCGAGCTGCGCATCGAGATCGATGAAGCAAAAAAAACACAGCAGGTGGCAGAGATCACCGATACAGACTACTTCCAGCAGCTACAGCGGAAGGCTCAAAGCTTACGCAGGCGAGCCGGAGAGACATAGACCCTACCCCACTTACAAACGCCAGCGTGATCCATCGCCCATGGTAGCCGGCGGCGACGGTCTATTACAACCTATGGAAGGAATGAGCACCATTGGATTATCCAGACTTTGAGCAAGCCAAGCGTTACGTGATCAAACGGCTGGAACAGGAATTGCCGCCACAACGGGTCTATCATAGCCTGGCCCACACCTGCGATGAGGTAGCTCCTGCGGCTGAGCGGATCGCAGCCGCGGAGGGGGTCGAGGGCGAGGGGATGCTGCTGGTGCGCACAGCAGCCTGGTTTCATGACCTGGGCTTTATACAGCAGGGCGCTGACCACGAAATCATCGGCGCACAGATCGCCGCGCAGGCGCTGCCGCGCTTCGGCTACCAACCTGAACAGATCGCCGCCATCCATGGCATGATTATGGCGACGCGCCTGCCCCAGTCGCCCACCAACCTGCTGGAGCAGATCATGGCCGACGCCGACCTGGACCTGCTGGGCTGCGACGAGTTTATGGCGCGCAACCACGACCTGCGCGCCGAGATGGCCAGCTACGGCCAGGTGATGACCGATGAAGAGTGGCTGGTCAGTCAGGTAGACTTTTTGCAGTCACACCGCTATTTTACGGCTGCGGCCAAGGCGCAGCGCTCAGCCGGCAAAGCGCGCAACATCCAGTGGCTCAGCCAGCAACTGGCAGCGCTGCAGGCCGCCAACGCATAGCGAGGCAAGGAGAACTTATGGCGAGTGAACGCTGGCTTCCGCCGCGCTTGCATACCGCCCACGAGGGCGAGCACGAGCGCAAGGTCACATGGCTGGAGCTATTTTACGATCTTGTCTACGTGGCCGCTATCATCCAACTCGGCAATATGCTGAGCAGCGACGTGTCATGGGGCGGCTTCCTGCGCTTTGTGGCGCTGTTCATCCCCATCTGGTGGTCGTGGACCGGTGTCACCTTTTATGTCAATCGTTTTGTCACCGATGACGTGACGCATCGGCTGCTGATCTTCACCCAGATCGGCTTCATCGCCATCCTGGCCTTGAGCACCGTGGACGCCTTCGGCGCGCTGGGCCAGCAGTTCGTCCTGGCCTACGTCGGCATTCGGGCAATTTTGATCGTGCTCTACCTGCGCGCGTACCGGCATGCGCCGGCCGCCCGGCCCCTGACCCGCCGCTTCATCATCGGCTTCACCCTCGCGGCGGCTATCTGGCTGGCCTCGGCCTTCACGCCGCCGCCAGCCCGCTACGCGCTGTGGGCGCTGGCTATGATCACCGACCTGGCGGTGCCCTTCACCTCACGGCGCTTCAACAAGCTGTTGCCGCCCGACGTGCATCACATGACCGAGCGCTACGGCCTGTTCACCATCATCGTGGCCGGCGAAGCCTTCGTCAAGGTGATCAGCAGCGCGCCGGCAGCGCCGCTGACGGTGCATCAACTGCTGCTGGGCGGGCTGGGGCTTGCGCTGGCCGGCAGCCTGTGGTGGCTTTACTTCGACGACGTGGCCGGAGCGCCGCTCAAAGCCAACAGCCGGGCGCCTTTTGTCTGGCTCTATTCGCACCTGCCAGTAGCCATTGGCCTGACCGCGTTCGGCGTGGCCATCAAAAAAGTGGTCTTCCTGCAAGCCGGCGAGGCGCTGCCGGAAAAGTACCGCCTGCTGCTGGCCGGCGCACTGGTGCTCTACCTGGTCTTTGGCATGGCGATCGACCTGGTGACCACCCGCAGCTATGCCAGCCGGCCGCAACGCACCCGCGCGGTCTGGCGATTCGGCGCGGCCGCGGCTGTGGCCCTGATTGCGCTGTTCGGCGGCGGTCTGAGCGCAAGCATCTTCATGGCTTTGATGGCCGCAGCCTGTCTTGCCCCCATTGCGGCAGATCTGACCGGCGCTCAATCGTCTGCGGAGCCTCCCCATGGCCACCAACCTGCCATCTGAGCCGCTGCCAGTAAGGCCGGTCGAGCCAGCCGAGCCCGGCCAGCGGCCCGCTAACCCGGTGGGGACCATGAGCACCCATCGCGTCGAGGCGTTGGCCGACGGCGTGTTTGCCATCATCATGACCCTGCTGGTGTTCGACATCACCGTGCCCGAAGTCGCGCCCGCAGAGCTGCCGGCTGCGCTGCTGAAGCTTCTGCCCAACCTGGAGGGCTATCTGATCAGCTTTGTGCTGCTGGGCATCTACTGGATCGGGCACCGCAACCAGTTCAACTTCATCCGCCGCGCCGACCAGAACCTGCACTGGCTGAACATCCTCTTCTTTGGCCTGGCCGGCATGGTGCCTTTCTCCACCGGCCTGGTAGCCCGCTATCCAGCCGAGCTGCTGGCCGAGGCCATGTACGGCGTCAACTTGATGCTGATCGGCGTGGCGCTCTTCCTGCACTGGAGCTACGCCACCCGCAACCACCGGCTGGTCGATCCGGACATCCCGAGCGCGGCTGTCCGCCTCGGCAAGCAGCGCAGCCTGCTGGCGCCGGCCTGCTACCTGGTCGCTATTCTGGTCGGTTTGATCAATCCCCGCTTGAGCCTGGTGGTCTATGCCCTGGTGCCGCTGCTCTACATCTTCCCTGGCCTGCAGCACTTCTGGACCTACCTGGCCCACCGCTAGACTCGAAAACACGCCATGCTGGATTTTACCCCTGTTCGCAACAAAGAGTTCACTATCGATCAGCTCTGCGCCGGTTTGGGCGTGGATGACCTGCGCCGTTTGACCAACGAGATGGTCGACGCCATGCTAGACTTAATCGCCGGCTGCACCGACCAGGATGTCGTCTTTGTCCCCGACGACCCGGAGGCCGAGGATACCTACGCCGAGAATCCCGATGAGATGGCATTAGCCTGGACACTGGGCCACGTCATCGTTCACACCACGGCCTCGTCCGAGGAGTCGGCCTTCCTGGCCGCTGAGCTGGCGCGCGGCGTGCCGTTTCGCGAGGGCCGCTCGCGCTACGAGGTTCCCTGGCGCACCGTGACAACCATCGAGCAGTGCCGCCGGCGGCTGGAGGAAAGCCGGCGCATGCGCCTGGCCAGCCTGGACCTGTGGCCCGATCCGCCTCACCTGGATAACCTGTTCACCACGCGCAGCGGCGCCTACAACGCCACCGTGCGTTTCGTCTTCGGCCTGGCCCACGACGACAGCCACCTGGGACAGATTGCGGAGATCGTGCGGCAGGCCAGGGAAGCGAGGGAAAAGTAGTTGCCCGCACTCACCGCCTGGTTGGTAGTGACGAACTTCAGTCGTTGCTGCAAACCCTGAGCGGCTGAAGCCGCCACTACCAAGCTCAGGTGTTGTTGGGACAAGCTCACTCAGTCGTTCTGCGTGCTGGGTTGGAACTGCAACGCCGCTGAGTTGATGCAGTAGCGCAGGCCGGTGGGCTGTGGCCCGTCGTCGAAGACGTGGCCCAGATGGCCGCCGCAGCGGCTGCACACCACCTCGGTGCGGATCATGAAGTGGCTGATATCGCGCTTGGTCTCCACTGCGTCGGCGCTGGCCGGCTCCCAATAGCTGGGCCAGCCGGAGCCCGACTCGTACTTGGTGTCGGAGCTGAATAGCTCCTGGCCGCAGGCCGCGCACAGATACGCGCCGGCCGCCTTGTTGCGGTAATATTCGCCGGTGAAGGCCCGCTCGGTGCCCTTTTCACGCAAGATCTTGTACTGTTCGGGGGTCAGTTCCCGCCGCCACTCGGCGTCGCTTTTGACGATTTTCGTTTCTGACATGACTTCAACTCCTATGTAATTGCCGGCGCTTTGCGCAGGTAAGTGTCATCGGTCAATTGTTGCAAGACAAACGCCGCCACATCGGCGCGCGCCACCTGGCCAGCGCTGATCTTGGGATCGAGGCCGGACTTGTACTTGCCGGTGGCCGGGCCGTCGGTCAAGCCGCCAGGCCGCACGATGATCCAGTCCAGTTCGCTGGCCTTGACCAGGGCCTCCTGGCGTTCCTTGTCCTCCATGGCCTTGCGCAGGACGGTCTTCATCAGCATCTTGAAGGCTAAGGGCACCTGGTCCTTGCTCTCGCCGACGCCGATTGAGCTGACGACGACTAGCCGCCGCGGGCCGCCCTGCATGGCGATGGCGTCCAGGATCACCTGGGTCCCCTGCGACACGACAGAGTCAGGATTGTTGGCGGTATTGCCCAGCGACACGACGGCGGCGTCAGCGCCCGCCAGGGCCTGCCGCACCGCCTCGATGTCCAGCACGTTGCCGGCGACAACCGTCAGGTCTGGGCCAGCGCCGTCCAGGTTGGCGGGGTTACGGGCCAGGGCTGTGACCTGGTGACCGGCCGCCAAAGCCTGTCTGACCACCTCACGGCCCGTGCCGCCGGTGGCGCCGAAAACTGCGATTCTCATCTCTATCGCTTGCTCCTTGTGATTCTGTGTTGCTTTTTACCGGCGGTGACCGAGAGCACGCGTCCACTGTGAAATGGTCGCCGCCGTGACAGTACACCTGCAATTGTACTGCTGTAGATTGGCACTGACTATAAGCGTGCCAACAAAGCGATCTGACGAGCAAGCCCTGTGACCGTGGCTTTGGCACAAAAAACAGGTGTGCGGTGCTTCCACAAGGGAGACGCCGCACACCCATTTTGCTTTTGCTTTTGTCAACCAGCTTAGGCCTGGACGAACTCAGCTTCGATCTCGATGGTGATCTCTTTACCCACCAGCCAGCCGCCGGTCTCCAGGGCGACGTTCCAGGTCAGGCCCCACTCTTCACGGTCGATCTTGGTCTTGGCCTCGAAGCCGACCGAGGTCGTGCCCCAGGGAGACTTGGACATGCCCAGGTAGGTCACATCCAGCACCACCGGCTTGGTCACGTCGCGGATAGTCAAATCGCCGTGCAGCCTGGCCGTCTCATCGCCGGTGCGCTCGATCTTGGTGCTCTTGAACACCATCTCCGGGTAGGCGTCGACGTTGAAGAAATCGGCCGACTTGAGGTGGGCGTCGCGCTTCTCGTCCTTGGTAAAAATGCTGGCCGTCTGGACGCGGGCCTCGACGGAAGCAGTCTCGGGCTGATCAGGATCGAGGTTGAAGTCTACACTGAAGCTCTGAAACTCGCCGCGGGTCTTGGCCAGCATCATGTGCCGGGCCACGAAGCCAATGCGGGTGTGGGACGGATCGGTTTGCCAAAGCATGGGAAAATCTCCTTGAATTTGATGGTAATGGGTTGGTTTGTTTTATCAACTTTAATAGTTATACATCAAACTATATGGTATCGAAAGTTATCTGGCTTCCAATTCGACTGGCTGATTTCCCCCGGCTTAGCGCGCAATAGATAAAAAAGGAGGCCGCTGCACAAGGGCAGCGACCTCAAAGCATCGCCAACTTCAGGCGACAACATCCCCCCTATGGGGGTTGCGACATCTCTCAGATCACATGTTACTGATCAATGCCTGCCCGAACTCGCTGCACTTGACCTCCGTCGCGCCCTCCATCAGGCGGGCGAAATCGTAGGTGACGATCTTCTGGCCCAGGGTCTTCTCCATGGCCTGCACGATCAACTCGGCGGCCTCGGTCCAGCCCAGGTGGCGCAGCATCATCTCGCCGCTGAGGATCACCGACGAGGGGTTGACCTTGTCCAGGCCGGCGTACTTGGGCGCGGTGCCGTGGGTGGCCTCGAAGACCGCGCGGCCGGTGACGTAGTTGATGTTGGCGCCGGGGGCGATGCCGATGCCGCCCACCTGCGCGGCCAGCGCGTCGCTGATGTAGTCGCCGTTCAGGTTCAGCGTGGCCAGCACGTCGTACTCGGCCGGCCGGGTCAGGATTTGCTGCAACATGGCGTCGGCGATCATGTCCTTGATCACAATGCCGTTGGGCAGCACGTGCCACGGCCCGCCGTCCAGCGGCACAGCGCCGAACTCCTCGGCCGCCACCTTGTAGCCCCAGCCCATGAACGCGCCCTCGGTGAACTTCATGATATTGCCCTTATGCACCAGGGTCACGTTGCGGCGCTGGTTGTCGATGGCATACTGGATCGCGGCGCGCACCAGGCGGCCCGTGCCCTCCTCGCTGACCGGCTTGACGCCGATGCCGCTGCTCTCAGGGAAGCGGATCTTGCTGACGCCCATCTCGTGGCGCAGGAAGTCGATGACCTTGACCGCGCCCTCGCTGTAGGCTTCCCACTCGATGCCGGCGTAGATGTCCTCGGTGTTCTCGCGGAAGATCACCATGTCCACCAGTTCCGGCTGCTTGACCGGGCTGGGCACGCCGTTGAAGTACTGCACCGGCCGCACGCAGGCATACAGGTCCAGCCGCTGGCGCAGGGCCACGTTGATGCTGCGGATGCCGCCGCCCACCGGTGTGGTCAGCGGTCCCTTGATGGCCACGATGTACTCGTCGATGGCGTCCAGCGTCTCCTGCGGCAGCCAGATCACCTCGCCGTAGACGTCGTTGGCCTTGTCGCCGGCGTAGACCTCCATCCAGGCGATCTTGCGCTGGCCGCCGTAGGCTTTCTCGACGGCTGCATCCAGCACCGGCTGGCTGGCCGCCCAGATATCGACGCCCGTGCCGTCGCCCTCGATGAAGCAGATGATGGGGTTGTCGGGGACGTGCAGCTTGCCGTCCGTCAGGGTGATCTTTTCGCCCTCGGCGGGCACTACGATTTTGTCGAAAGGCATTGGTTTGTTGGAACTCCTTCCAAAGGGATTTGCTATGGATCGTCTATTTCAATCTACCTCGAACAGTGTGCGAGGCAGTCCGGACTGTCGGATGATGCCTGCCAAGGTTCCCATGTTGAGCTCAGCATGGTCAGGCACTGGAACGCTTATTGTCGTGCGCCCTTCCTTCTTCTGCATGATCACATGGCTGCCCTTTCTTCGCACTTGTACAAAGCCGTACTCAGCCATTATCCTGCACGCATCCCGCCCTGAGAGACGACGCAGCTTAGGCATGGCCCATGCTCGCTCTTTGCGACGACTGCGATGCCGTCGAGGGCATCAACGGCATGATCGGCATCACGTAGGTCTCTGTCTTGAGCCTACGACGGATCTCCGAGGGAGACGCCACCTCCAAGAAACCCTCGACCGCTTCGACAAGGTTCAGTCGGGCGGCTTCGACGGTATCTCCTTGGCTCACAACGTCAAACTCCGGGCAGGTTGCAACATAGCTGTCCCCTTCACGCTCGATGATCGCGGTTAGCTGTAGCATTCTATTCATGATCGGGCTCCTTCTACGAGCTCAATGCTCTAGACGGGAAAAAAGCTGTCTCGGCCTTACCCGAGCCTCGTTCATACAACACCTTTCCCCGGCGCGCGACCTTGTGCTCCAAAGATGCACGAACATCGCTGAAGAAGTCAAACTCCGCGCGTGTTTTGACAATCACGTCCTTGGGAACATCGACATCACTCAGACACGCCAACGCCAACACGGCACGCTCGTAGTCTGAAAGCTCACTCTGCTCAACAATGACCATGAGATCGACGTCGCTAGACCTATCAGGCGTACCCCAGGCGTGTGAGCCGAACAGGATCACCTGCTCCGGCTGGAATTCCTTGACCAATTTACTGGTCATCTCATCTAGCAATGTATCATTGACAGGTCTCATTTGATCCTCTGCATTCAACCCAACACGCACCACCAAATAGAAAAGGCTGGCTGTTCAACCAGCCAGCCCAATTGTATTACAAAAGCCCGATATTACAAAGCCAGCGATCTGAGCTACTGGCTGGCCTGCCACTGCGCCGAGTTGGGATAGAACAGCGGCTGGCCGAAGGTATCGACGCCGTACTCGCCGATCACCCGCTGCACCTCAACCGAGGTCAGCCACTCCACGAACTGCGCCGCCTGGGCGGCGTTGACGTTGGGATGCACGTCGGGGTTGACCGCCAGCACGCCGTAGGGGTTGAGCAAAATCCGGTCCTGGTTCTCGGCCAGATTCTCGCCGCCCACCAGAATCGCCAGATTGGGCAATTTGTCGCGCATGGCAAGATAGGTGCCGCGGTCGGTCAGCGTGTAGGCGCCCAGCTCGTTGGAGAAGATCAGCGTGTCGCCCATGCCCTGGCCCAGCGAATTGAACCAGGCCATTTCGGCCGTGGGCGTAAAGGGGATCGAGGCCCAGATGGCCTTCTCCTTGCTGTGGGTGCCAGAGTTGTCGCCGCGGCTGGCGAAAGGCGTTTCTGCGTCGACGATGGCCTGGAATGCCTCCCTGGCCAGCGCCATGCCGGCAATGCCGGCCGGATCCTCGCTGGGCCCAACGACGATGAAGTCGTTATACATCACGTCGAAACGCTCTTTGGCGTTGCCATCGGCCACGAACTTGTCCTCGCCGGAGCGGCTGTGTACCAACACTACGTCGGCGTCGCCTCTGGCGCCGATCTCCAGCGCCTGACCAGTGCCGACAGCTACCACGTCGACCACGGCGTTGTACCTCTGCTGGAAGTCGGGCAGAATAACGTCCAACAGGCCGGAGTCGGCCGTGCTGGTGGTGGTAGCCAGGATCATCTTGGTGGGCGCGGCAGCCGCGGCCGGCGCTTCGGTAGGCGCCGGTTCCTGCACCGGCGCGACGGTGGGTGCAGCAGGAGCCGGCGCGGCAGGCGGTGTACAGCCGACGAGCAGCGCCAACACCGCCAACAGAGCGATCAGCGTCAGGACAGTGTGCTTGAACATGGAAGTCTCCTTTTTCGAACTCCGATCGATTGGATGACGGACCGTAATAGCCATGGCGCGCTGCCTGCGCGCCGGCCATCAATACACCATATCGCCGCGCACGAAGGCTGCCGTGCGCGGGTCGGCAGGCGCCTCGAAGAAGGTCTGGACATCGGCGACTTCGATCAGCCGGCCGTCCAGCATGAAGCCCACCCGGTGGGCCAGGCGGTGAGCCTGAAAGATGTTGTGGGTCACCAGGACCATGGTCGTGTGCTGCTCCTGGTTGAGGGTGCGCACGATCTGCTCGATCAGGCCCACATTGTAGGGGTCCAGGTTGGCGGTCGGCTCGTCCAGCAGCAGCACTTGCGGCTGGATGACCATGGCCCGGGCCAGCGCCACCCGCTGCGCCTCGCCGCCCGACAAGGTGCGCGCTTGCTGCCGGGCCAGGTGCGCCAACCCCACTTGGTCCAGCGCAGCCTGCACCGCAGCCTCATTGTTGCGCAGGGCCCGCAGCCGCAGGCCGAACTCCACGTTGGCCTGCACCGGCCGGTCCAGCAGCACCGGGCGCTGCGATACCGTGGTCACTTCGCGCCGGGTGGCCAGGGGCGCATTGCCGTTGGGACGAAACTCGAAGTCGCCATAGCGGATACGGCCGGCGCTGGGCGGCTCCAGGAAGTTGAGCATGCGCAGCAGGGTGCTCTTGCCCGCGCCGCTGGGGCCAACCAGCGCCAGAATCTCGCCGCGCAGGATGTCCAGCCGGTCGATCTGTAAGACATGCCGATTGGCATAGACCTTGCTCACTTCCTCGATGCGATAACAAAGCCCTGGCGTCATGCGTCGAAGGACCTCCCTTGCAGCCGCGTCATCGTCGCGTTGACGATGAAAGCTATGCTAAGCAGGATCAGCCCGAGGGCGATGGCCAGCTCGAAGTTGCCTTTGCGCGTCTCCAGCACGATGGCGGTGGTCATAACCCGCGTGCGCCCTTCGATGTTGCCGCCCACCAGCATCACCGCGCCCACCTCGGCGATGATGCGGCCAAACGCGGCGATGATGGCCACGCTGACGCCGACGCGCGCCTCCATCACCACCGTCCAGGCCGTCTGCCAGGGGGTGGCCCCCAACGACTCCACCTGCCGGCGCAGTTGCCGGTCGACGCCCATCACCGCAGCCATGGTGAAGCCGGCCACCAGGGGGAAAGCGATGATGGTTTGGGCGATGATCATCGCGCCGGGAGTGAACAGGTTGGGGATCAGCGGCGAGTTGAGCTGCCCCAGCGGCCCGCTGCGCGAGAGCATCAGGTAGACCAACAGTCCGATCACCACTGGCGGGAAGCCCATACCGGTGTAGGTTAAAGCCACGACCAGCCTGCGCCCGACAAAGCGTGTCAGACCAAAGATAACGCCCACCGGCACGCCGATCAGGGTGCTGAACACCAGCGCCGCGCCCGATACGCGCACCGACAGCGCCACGATCTGGGTCAGCGCGGGGTCACGGTCTAGGAGGAGATTGATAGCCTGGCGCAGGCCGTTCCAGATCTCGTCGATGAGACTTGCTCCTGAGGTTGCTCTCGTGTATGGACTTCAGGCGCCGGGCACTTGCGACTGGTACGCGGCCAGAATTAGCTCTGCAGACGTCGTCGAAGGAGCAGTCGCAAGTGCCCGGCACCTAAGATGGAAGAGACACTATGTATGTTTGTACCGATACGATTATACAAATCCTCAGGCGATTGTCAAGGTCGGCAGGTTGAACGCCGCCAGGCCCTACTCGACCTACACTTCGCCGCCAAAGTGCCGGGCACCGATATGCAGTTAATTTGTTTACGGTGTATTCAGACACACGGCAAAACAAAAGCCCATGCGCAGTGCGCATGGGCTTTTGCTCACCGACCAGGCTTGCTCAGCGGCCTACGGTTCCAGCAGCAGGATGTGCCCTGCCCTGGCCGTCAGGCTGGGCAGCGGCGCATAGCCCTGAAAGCCGCTGGCTGTCGTCGTCAACGGCGCCACCGCAACGCCGCCTAACAGGTCTGTCATCTGAAAAGTGCCGGCCGGCAGGGCTGGTCCGCTGTAGCTGAAGGTGCAGCTCTCCTGCTCCCTCTTGCGCGCGAAGTTCAGCACCACCAGCACCGTCTGCCCCTCGGGCGCGTCCGGGTCGCCAGCCGGCGCCTGGCGCAAGAAGGCCAGCGTCGAGTCGCACGAGCTATCCACCGGGATGAACGCGCCGCGCAGCAGGGCCGGATGGTCGTTGCGCAGGTGGATCAACCGCCGGTAGAGGTTAAGCTGCGAGGCGGGATCGGCGTCCTGTGCGGCCACGTTGAGCTGCGCGTAGTCGCGGTTGACCGGCTGCCAGGGCTGACCGCTGGTGAAGCCGGCGTTCGGGTCGCCGCTCCACTGCATGGGCGTGCGGATCAGCTCGTCCGGCTTGTTGCCGGTCATGCCGATCTCCTCGCCGTAGTAGATGAAGGGCACGCCCGGCAGGGTCAGCAGGGTCATGCCGGCCAGCTTGTTGCCTTCCGGGTCGCGGAACAGCGTCGTGGCCACGCGCGGCTGGTCATGGTTGGTCAGGAAAGTGGCAAACTGGCCCGGTGGGTAGGCCGCCAGTCTGTCGGCCAACGCCTGGCTGCTGCCCACAGGCTTGCCCTGCTGCACGCTGCGCACGATGGCCTCGGCCAGCTCGAACTCGAAAACCAGGTCCACCTCATCGCCCTGGACATAGGAGGCAGCCTGCGCGGTGGTATCCCAGACCTCGCCCACGGTCAGCGCGTCAGGCGCAACCGAATCCACGAAGTCATCGAAGCCGGCCAGCCACTCGTGGGTCGCCGGCGCGCCGGCGTAGCGCGTGCCCTCCTCCACCAGGTGGCGCACCGCGTCCAGCCGGAAGCCGTCGACGCCCATCTCCTCCAGCCAGAAGCGGGCCGCGTTCTGCATCTCAGCCGTCACCTCCGGGTTGCGATAGTTCAGATCAGGCATGCCCTCCCAGAACAGGGCGAAGTAGTGTTCGTCGCCCCGTTTGTGCCACACCGGCCCGCCGCCGCTCCAGGGCGCCCGGCTGCCGTCGTTGGTGGGGCTCCAGATGTACCAGTCGCGCTTCTCAGCGTCGGGGCCGCTGGCCGAGTCGACGAACCAGGGATGCTCCGTCGAGGTGTGGTTCAGCACCAGATCAACGATCACCTTGATGCCGCGGCGCTGCGCCTCCTCGATCAGGCGTTTGAAGTCCTCGTTGCTGCCGTAGTCTTCCTCGATGGTGTAGTAGTCGGTGGTATCATAACCGTGGTAGCTGGGCGACTGGGCCACGGGCATCAGCCACAGGCCGGTGACGCCCAGGTCGTCGGTGGTCGTGGGGTCGCCGTCGTTGAGGTAGTCCAGCCGGTCGATCAGCCCTTGCAGGTCGCCGATGCCGTCGCCGTCGCTGTCCTGGAAGCTGCGCACGAAGACCTCGTAGAAGACGGCGTCGTTCCACCAGGCGTTCGGGACCTCAACGGCGTCGCCGCTGGCGGTTGGCGCAGGCGCGGCTATAGCTGGCGGCTGGACTGCGGCCGCAGGAGCCGCAGCAGGGGTCTCAGTGGGCAGCGCCGGCCGGCCGCAGCCTGCCAGCAGCCCCGCCATGATGCCCAGCGCCAGCAGAGCCAGCGTGATTTTCAATGCCCATTGACTGCGGTAGTTAGCCATGATACGTTTCCTCACTCTCGTCGTCGTCAAGGCGCCAGCCCGGCGGCGCGCAGGTGTTGGTGCAGCAGCAACAGCGTGTGCTGGTGATCGATAATCGCTTGCAGCGGCGGCGTGGACGCGCTCGCGCGCAGCAGGTCAGCCGCTGCCAGCGGCGGGCCAAAGGTGATCAGCGGGTGGAAGCGCAGGCTACCCGGCCAGAGCAGTTGCTGCACCACCTGTGCGGCCTCGGCCACCTTCTGCCGGTCCACGGGCTCTTGCCGCAGCCGCCGTGTCACTGGGCTGTGCAGCCAGGCCGGCGACAGCACGCCGCTGGCCACAATGGGAACCACCTGGGTTGCCGGGGCGCGACGCAGGAAAAGCTCCAGGCTGGGCGACCAGCGCTGCAGCGCTGCAGCCGCGCCCGACATGAAGGCCGGGTCGGGATCCACCAGCCGGCCAGGAAAGATGAACAGCACGCCGCCAGTCTGCAAGTGGCGCACGGCCGCCCGGGCCGCGGCCATGCGGCTGTGCCCGGTCTGGCCGGTTAGAATGAAATGCGGACCAGCCGCCGGAAGCTGGCGCAAGATCGAGATCTCACTGACGACCACGCGCACATCGGAGCGGGGCAACTGCGCCAGGCTGGCAAAAACATCGTACGCGCCAGGGTGATTGGAGACCAACAGCAGCGGGCCAGTGGCAGGCAAGAGATCGGCGCCGATAGCCGTCACCCCGTCGACGAAGCGCGGCATCAGGCGTCGGATCGCAGCCGGCAGGCCGAGCTGCGCCACATGGCGGTCGAACTCAGCGGCCAGGTCCGTGAAACGCCCGATAGCCGGGCCTAACAGGCGCTGCAAGACCCGGCGCAGCGGATGTTGCCCGGTCAGGCCCAACAGCCCGAAGAACTCATTCAGGATTGCCTGGCGCAGGGCCTGCGCATCAGCAACCACTGGCGCGCTCAACTCGGTCATAGTAGCGGTCTCCATGTCCCGCAACAAAAGCGGTTCAGTGCATCGATCCTATTATAAGCCGACCGTCGCCGCAGCGCCAGTCAGGCGCAGCGTTGTGCCAGGGCTGCTCAATACACCGCAAACGACGTATCTGCGTGTCGGTGCCCGGCACTTGTGCAGCGATTCGCACATGATGACGATCTCGCATCAAGTGCCGGGCACCTCAAAGACTTTGTCTACGCTGTGCTCAAATTGGTGCTTGACAACGCCATCCTACTCTGTTATAATGTTACCGGTCACAAATGTGACCGGTAACATCGCACCTCAATCGATTCCTTCTCCCTCAACAGGTTGGCAATATGGCGCAAAGTCGCGCGACGATCCGAGACGTAGCTGCTCTGGCTGGTGTTTCCCACCAGACGGTTTCGCGCGTCATCAACGACGACGACCGGGTTCGCCCGGCCACACGCCGCCGCGTCGAGGCCGCCATCGCTGAGCTGGACTTCCGCCCCAACGCCATTGCGCGCTTCATGGCCACCGGCAGCACCCGCACCTTCACCTGCCTGGCCCCTAACCTGACCGATTACACCTTCGCCCGTATCATCGAGGGCGCAGAGCAGGAAGCACGGCGCCAGGGTTACTACCTCTTCTCCGCCTCGGCCGAAGACGCCGATACCTTTGTCACCCTGGTAGACCAACTGGTGACCAGCGGCCGCACCGAGGGCCTGCTGGTAATCAACCCCTACGCCGACGAACGCCACCGCCATCTGCCGACGGAGGTCCCCACTGTGTTTGTGGGCGCGCGCCCTCGTCAAGAGGCCGTCGATTCGGTGGCGCTAGACGACGAAGGCGCGGCCATTGCTGCCACGAAGCACCTGCTGGCGTTGGGCCACCAGCGCATCGCCACCATCTGCGGCCCCATGCGCGAGGACTGCTCGCAGGATCGGCTGGCCGGCTATCAGGCTGCGCTGGCCGCGACCGGATTGCCCGCCGATCCGGACCTGATCGTCGAGGGCGATTGGTCGGCGACCACCGGCCACGAGGCGTTTGTGCGCCTGATGGGCCTGCCAGCGCCGCCCACAGCCATCTTTGCGCAGAACGATCGCATGGCCATCGGCGTGTTGCGCGCCGCGCGCGAGGCTGGCCTCCGCGTACCCAGCCAGTTGGCCGTGATTGGCGTCGACGACATGCCGCTGGCCTCTTACTTCGACCCATCGCTGACCACCATGCGCCAGGACCTGGTCGCCATCGGCCGCCAGGCCGCCCGCCTGTTGATCTGCGCCGTCGAAAACCCCGACGCCGAGCGGCAGCATCTGCGCCTGCCGGCTGAGCTGATCGTGCGCGAGTCCACCGGCGGCGCGGCGCCAGTGTCCGGCTGATAGCCGGACCTACACCATCCGCAGGTAAGGAGGTGATACCCGCAGAGAGTTTCACGTATCCTGACCAACAATCCCGTTTTCGGCAAATCCGTTTCCGTTCAATTCCAGCACTCCCAGGAGGAGAAACCATGAACCGCAGACTGTTTTTCGTGTTGTTTAGCGTGATCGTCATCGCCAGCATGGTGGTGGGCGCGTGCGCCGCGCCAGCCCCTGCACCGGCCCCGGCAGCGCCAGCCACCCAGGCGCCAGCCGTCGAAGCGCCGCCCGCAGCCGAGCCTGCGCCCGCTGGCGAGGCTGTCACCCTGCGCTGGCGCACCCGCCCCGACAACCAGGAAGAGGCCAACGTCTACGCCAGCATCAGCGCTGAGCTGGACGCCCAACTGGAGGGCATCAGCCTGGTCTATGAGCCGGGCGGCAGCGAGACCGCCAGCTATCAGGACGTGCTCAAGACCGAGATCGGCGCCGGCACGGCCCCCGACGTCTTCTGGATCCCCGGCACCGACGTGGGCGACTTCGCCATGCGCGGCCTGATCCTCAACCTGGCCGAACTGGCGGCAGCCAGCCCCGACTTCAGCGTGGACGACTTCTACGCCGGCCCCATGCAGGCTCTGACCTACAACCCGGAGAGCATGGCGCAGGGCGCGGACAGCGGCGCGCTGTGGGGCCTGCCGCGCGATGTCTCGACCTTCGTGCTCTACCTGAACAACGACCTGCTGGCCGAAGCCGGCGTGGACGACCCGCGTGAGCTGGCCGCCAACGGCCAGTGGGACTGGGACGCCTTCCTGGCGACGGCCCAGGCCGTGCGCGCGCTGGGCAGCGACATCTACGGCTACGGCGCCAACGCCTGGTGGGGCCCCTACGGCACCTGGATGAACGCTGCCGGCGGCGGCTTCTTCAACGACGAGCGTACCGCCTGCAACCTGAACTCGCCCGAATCGCTGGAAGGCTTGTCCTTCGAGCGCGAGCTGTATCAGAGCTACGACGTGGCCGTGCCCTACGGCGAGGACAGCGAGCCGCCCTTCCGCGCCGGCAAGGTGGGCATGTTCCAGAACGGCCGCTGGGCCACCCCTGGCATCCGCACCGTGACCTTCGACTGGGACGTGGTGGAACTGCCCAAGGGGCCAGGCGGCGACGCCGGCAACTGGCAGTTCTGGGGCGCTTATGTGGTCAACGCCAACACAAAACACCCTGCCGAGGCATGGCGCCTGGTGCAAGAGCTGACCCAGGCCGACGTGCAGGCCAAGATCTCGGCCATGGGCACCAATATCCCCAGCCGGGTCAGTGACGAGGCCATCGACGCCTTCCTGACCTTCACCCCGCCCGCCAACAACCAAGCCTTCATCAACGGCCTGCAGGACAACGCCGTGGCCGAGGGACCGCTGTGGGCCGGCAGTTGGCCTGACTTCGTGTCGGTGATGGACGCCCGCGTCAGCGCGCTGATGACCGGCCAGGAGACCATCGAGCAGTTCGGCGCGACGATCTGCGACGAGGCTGGCAAGGCCTTCACGCAGTAAACTGCGTTATGTCACGTTAACTGATGGCGAAGCATTCCGGCCGCACCGCCGGGATGCTTCGCCGCAGACGGCTCAGCATGACAGTCGGCGTGATTGCTAAGTAGAAGGAGCCCGCCCTATGACGACCCTCACGCTGCCAGCCAGGCGGTCGAACGCCGACACCTGGCTGCTGATCCTGATGCTTTGGCAGGGGCTGTTGGCTGTTGCCGGCGCCGTTGCCGTCTACGCGATCCTGACCAGTGTGCCGGGCGGATTGCGCTTCGTGGCGGCGGGCGTCGTTGGGCTGCTGGCTGTGCTCAGCGCCGCGGCCGTGCCATTGATCCACCGCCGCAACCACCGCGGCCGGGTGCTCTCCCTGGTAGTCAACTACCTGGGCTTCCTGGCCTGCGCGGCCATGCTGCTGCACCTTATCGGCGCCTTCACCGGCATCGACGACCTGGCGCAACGCTTCGGCCGCGGGCTGCCCTTCCTGTTGATCAGCTTCATCGGCTACCTGGTTGGCTCCTTCGGCGACCGTTACGAGCAATACCCGCAGCGCCAACTGCGCTTCCAACGCATCGGCCGCATCATCCTGCTGGCTGGGCTGGCGCTCTTCTTCCTGTCGCTAATCAACATCCCCGGCCTGCCCGCGCTGGCCGGGCAGATCGTGCAGCCGGTGCGGCTGGCGCTGCTGCTGGGTCTGCTGCTCTTCGGCAGCATGTTCTGGGCTATGTGGCGCCAGCCGGTGGCCGAGGCCATGCATGTCAACAACGCTCGCTCGGAGACCCTCAGCGGCTACCTCTTCCTCTCGCCCAACTTCCTGGGCTTCCTGCTCTTCTTCGCCGGCCCGCTGCTGCTCTCGCTCTACACCAGCTTCACCAACTGGGACGCCTTCGGCACGCGCGACTGGGTGGGGCTGGACAACTACGCGCGGCTATTGAACATGACCATCGCGCCGCTGGCCTCGCGCGCCCAACTGGCCTCCGAGGTGATCGACGTCGCCGTCTATGACGAGCTGCTGCGCTTCAGCCTCTTCGGCAACAGCTACGTGGTCGGCGCGCAGGACCGGCTGTTCTGGCTGTCGCTGCGCAACACCTTCCTCTTCTGCCTGATCGCCGTGCCGCTCAGCGTGATTCCTGCCTTGCTGGTGGCCAGCATCCTCAACAGCAAGCTGCCGGGCATGCGGTTCTTCCGGGCGGTCTATTTCATCCCCAGCGTGGCGGCCGTGGTGGGCGTCTCGCTGATCTGGCAGTGGATGTACAACGCGGCCGTGGGCTGGATCAACTACGGCATCACCAGCGGCGTCGACCTGGTCAACAACCTCACCGGGCTGGCCATCGCCGATCCGCAGATGCGCTGGCTGTCCAACGCTGACACGGCGCTGTTGTCGGTGGCCATCATGGTGGCCTGGCAGACCATGGGCTTCAACACGGTGCTTTTCGTGGCCGGCATGCAGAGCATCCCCAAGTCGCTCTACGAGGCGGCCACGGTGGACGGCGCCGGCGTCGGCGCGCAGTTCCGCAAGATCACCGTGCCGCTGCTGGCTCCGACGACAGTGTTCGTGGTCACCACCACCCTGATCCAGGCCTTCCAGGTCTTCGAGCCGATCTTCATCATGACCAACCCGCCGGGCGGGCCCAACAACTCCACGTTGAGCATGGTGCTGTATCTCTACCAGAACGGCTTCCAGCGCTTCCGGCAGGGCTATGCCTCATCGATTGCCTGGGTGCTCTTCCTGGCCATTTTCATTGTGACTATCATCCAGTTCCGGCGCCAGCGAGGCGGCGCGTATGATGCGTGAGCAAGAGGACTGACAGTCCTGCGAGGACTGTCAGTCCTGCCTGCCAGGAGAACGACCATGGCCCCCTCAACTGCAACTGCTACCTCCACCAGCGCCCAGTCCGTGTTTCGCTCCCACCGCCTGCGCAAGGCCATCGCCTATGTCGCCGCCTATACGGTGCTGATCATTTTTGGCTTCCTGGTGATCTTTCCCTTCCTGGTGATGCTCTTCACCTCGCTCAAGGAGCCGGCCGACACCTTCTCCTACCCGCCGCGCCTGCTGCCGCAGCGGACATTGACCACCGAGGTGGCCGGTTTCGACCAGCCTTTGCCGCTGTACCGCATTGAGGTGGACGGCGAGACACGGGAAATGGCCCTGGCCCAGACCACCGTGCGCGTTGGCGTCTTTGCGCCGGCTGACAACCTGGAGGCGACCATCACGGTGCCCTCCAGCGATGTCAGTCCCACGGCCGGCGCCGACGGCCAGGCCACGGCGCTTGTCAACGGTGAGGAACAGCCGCTGTTCGACGTGCCGGTGGACGGCCAGATCGTTCCCATGGTGCGGCTTTCGCAGACCGCGCTGGGCCGCTTTGTCGATCCCCAGGACCCCAGCGTCGAGGCGCTGGCCAACGTGCGCCTCAGCCCGCCGGTCACGCAGATCACCGCCCGGCCGCAGAACTACAGCGACGTGCTGGAGCTCAACGGCATGGGCCGCGCGCTGATCAACACCGCCTTGATTACGCTGTTGGTGGTGCTGGGCCAGCTCGTCACCTCGGTGCTGGGCGGCTATGCCTTCGCCCGCCTGCGTTTTCCCGGCCGCGATACGCTCTTCGTGCTCTACCTGGGCACCATCATGATCCCCTTCGTGGTGCTGATCATGCCGCTCTACCAGCTCATGGTGCTGATCGGCTGGACCGACCGGCTGGCCGCGCTGATCATCCCCTGGGTGTTCACCGCCTACGGCACCTTCCTGATGCGCCAGTTCTTCCTGACCATCCCGCGCGAGATCGAAGAGGCGGCGCTGATCGACGGCGCCTCGCGCCTGGAGATCCTGCGGCGCATCTTCATCCCGGCCGCCACGCCCGCGCTGGCCACCCTGGCCACCTTCACCTTCCTCTACGCCTGGAACAGCTTCTTCTGGCCGCTGGTGATCATCAACACCGGCAACACCGGCAACCATGTGTTGACCCTGGCGCTGAACGTGCTGCGCGGCCGCGCGGCCGACAGCCCTAACATTGTGCTGGCCGGCGCGGCCATCTCCGTGCTGCCGCCCATGATCCTCTTCATCCTGGCCCAGCGCTTCTTCATCGAAAGCGCCACCAGCAGCGGCGTCAAGGGCTAACTATCGCGCCCAGGTGCCGGGCACTTGGGCTAGCAATGCACTGAACTCAAGTGCCCGGCACCTCCAAATGTCACTTCTTCTTGGCATCGATCTCGGCACCAGCGGCGCCAAAGCCTACCTCATGGACCAGGACGGCCGCCGCGCGGGCCTGGGCTACACCCCGCTGCGCCGCCTGCACCCCCAGCCCGACTGGACCGAGCAAGACCCCTGGGACGTGACCCGCGGCGCGGCCCAGGCCATCGACCAGGCCCTGGCCGAAGCCGGCGCGTCGGCAAAGGACATCCTGGCCATCGGCATCGCCTCGCAGCGCGACAGCGACTTCGTCTGGGACGCAGCCACCGGCCAGCCGCTGGGCAACGCCATCACCTGGCAGGACCTGCGCACCACCGCCCTGGCGGCCGAGCTGGACCACTGGCCGCTGGCCGCCGAGCGGCGCCGCCGCCTGGGCTACTTCCCCGGCCCCTGGTGCGCCGCGCTGCATTTGAGCTGGCGTCTTCGCCACCAGCCCGCTTTTGCGCCGGCCATGGCCGCAGGCAGCCTGCGCGTCGGCATGGCGGCGGGCTGGCTGCTGGCCTCCATGGGCCAGCCGTCCGGCCACCTACACGATTACTCCTTGCTGCAAAAGACGGGACTGTGGGACATCCGCGAGCAGCGCTTCTGGCAGCCCTGGGTCGAGCGGTTAGGGCTGAGCACCACCGGCCTGCCCGCGCCGGCGCCGACGCTGTACGACTTCGGCAGCCTGCGCATCGCCGGCCGCGCCGTGCCGGTGACGGCTATGCTGGGCGACCAACAGGCCGCGCTCTTCGGCCACGGCTGTCGGCTGCCCGGCCAGGCCGAGTGTACCCACGGCACCGTCTCCTTCGTCGACGTGGTGGCCGGCGACGCGCCGCCGGAGCTGGATGGGATCAACGTCTACCACGCCTGGTCGCTGCCCACGGAGGACGGGCTGCGCCACGCCTACTGCCTGGAGGCTGACACCACCACCAGCGGCGCGGCCGCGCGCTGGCTGGCCACCCAGGGCGGCATCCTCACCGACGAGAAGGAACTGGACGCCGTCGCCCGCTCGGTGCCCGACGCCGGCGGTGTGCTCTTCGTGCCGGCCTTCACCGGGTTGAACGTGCCCTACCACGACCACATGGCGCGCGCGGCCATCCTCGGCATGTCGCTGGGCAGTGACCGGGCGCACATCGTGCGCGCCCTGCTGGACGCCATCGGCTTTCAGGTGCGGGCGATTCTCGAAACCATCCATGCCAACACCGGCCTGTCCGTGGCGCAGCTCAACGTGGGCGGCGGGCTGTCGGCCTCCGACCTGGCCTGTCAGGTGCAGGCCGATCTGCTGGGCATCCCCGTGGTACGGCCGGCCGAGCGGGAGACCACCGCGCGCGGCGCGGCCCTGCTGGCCGGCCTGGGCGCGGGCGTCTGGCGCAGCCTGCACGAGCTGCCCGAGCTTCCCCCGGGCGCAGTTCATTTCGAGCCGCAGTTGAGCCAGGGGCAGCGCGACGTGCGGTACGTGCGCTGGCAACAGGCAGTGGAGGCGGTGCGGCAGTTCGGCAGTATCCCCCGCACTACGTCCTTGTAGTTCGGTTCTACGCGGGTGACAACACCACCGGCACTTCGATCTCCAGCCTGCCCGCCAACCTGTCCTTCTCGACCTCCAGATCATAGCGGTTTTGAAGGTTGAGCCAGAAGCGCTCCGACAGACCAAAGTAGCGGGAGAGACGCAGCGCCGTGTCCGGGCTGATGGCCCGCTTGCCCTGAACGATCTCGTTGATGCGGCGCGGAGGCACGCTGATGTCCTTAGCCAGCCGATACTGGCTGATACCCATGGGCTCCAGGAACTCCTCCAGCAAGATCTCACCAGGATGGATGGGCGGTAGTCTTTCCTCTTCCATAGTGCTCACTCAGTGATAGTCTACAATCTCGACACGATGGGCGTTGCCATCCTGCCAGACGAAGCAGATGCGCCATTGACTGTTGATCCGAATACTGTGCTGTCCTTGACGGTCGCCCGATAGCCTCTCGAGGTGATTGGACGGTGGAATACGCAGGTCCTGTAACGACTCTGCCGCGTCAAGAATCTCCAACTTGATGCGCGCTCTCCGCTGAACATCCGGCGGAAAACGGCGCGAGACCTGGCGGCGGAAGATTCTTTCGGCTTCTCTGTCAGCAAAGCTCTTGATCATCTCAAAAGGCATAATAACGCAGGACGTTATGAATGTCAAACCGACACTCAAGAAGCAACCGGGGACATCAACAGCGCGCCAACTTCAGCGTACAGACACTTCAAGTATGCTCCCTCCGCAAACCCAACCGGGTGATCGATGGGGTGACCGGTATGGTCGAACGCATGCAGGACGCGGCCGGCGCGGCCGGCGCCGCGACGCACGGCGGCAAAGAAGTCCTCAGCGCTGACCCGGCTGGAGCAGGAGGCCATCACCAGCGTGCCGCCGGGCCGCACCACGCCCACGGCTAATGCGGCCAAGCGCTCGTAGGAGCGTAGGGCTGTCGGAATCTCCGACTGCTGTTTGGCGAAGGCCGGGGGATCGACCACCACCAGATCGAAGCGCCGTCCGTCCTCGGCCAGGCGCGTCAGGCCGGCGAAAGCATCCGCGACCAGCAGCTCATGGCGCGCGGCGGCCACGGCTGGCAGGCGGCGGTTGAGATCGAAATTGCGCTGGGCCGCGGCCAGGGCCGGCGCGCTGATGTCCAGGCTGACGACGGCGGGCGCGCCGCCGCGCACGGCGTAGAGGGAAAAACCGCCCGTGTAGGCGAAGACGTTCAGCGTCTCCCGGCCGGCCGCCAGCCTCTCTACCCGCGCCCGGTTCTCCCGCTGGTCGAGGAAAAAGCCGGTCTTCTGGCCGTGCAGCACATCGGCCTCGAAGAGCAGGCCGTTCTCGCGGAAGATGACCGGGTTGGCTGCCAGCGTTCCGGCCAGCGTCGCCCCGTCGGCCAGGCCGTGCAGGGCCGCCGGCTGGCGCTGCACCGCCCGGCTCAGCCGCAGCACGACGGCATCGGCCGGCGCGACGCGGTCCAGCCCCGCCAGCACATCGCGCAGGTGGGGCAGCCAGGCAGCCGTGTAGAGCTTGACCACCAGCACGCGCTCATAACGATCCACCACCAGCCCAGGTAGCCCGTCCCCCTCGCCATGCACCAGGCGATAGCCGGTCGTCTCCCCGCCTGTAGGTCCGGCTATCAGCCGGACGCCTTCCCCCCCAGTCAACAAAGATGCTCGCCGATCAACCGCCGCCGCCAGCCGTCCGGCAAAGAACGCCGCGTCGATGACCGCCGGCGAGCCGTGCTGCAAAACGCGCACGCGGATCGGCGAGGCTGGATCGTACAGCCCGATAGCCAAAAAGCGCCGCCGGTCGTCGAAGACCACGGCCAGGTCGCCCGGCTGGCCGGTCGCGCTCTGCGACACGACGGCGCGGTCAAACAGCCAGGGATGGCCCTGGCGCAAGGCGCGCTGCGCCTCAGGCGTCACCCGCAGCGCCAGGCGCCGGCCGGCCGGTCGCGGAATGGAGATCAAAGGATCCACGGCATCAGCCAACGCGCTCGACTCGTTCTTTGATGCCCAGCAGCATCTTGCGCTCCATGACGAACGCGCCCGGCTCCAGGAACAGCTTGTAGATCAGCTCGTTGGCGGGGGTGGGGGTGTAGTCGAGACGAAAGCGCTCGACCAGCCGTGTGGCGCCGCCGGCCCGCTCCGACAGATTGAAGCCCCAACTCACCGCCAGGTACTGACCGGCCGGCAGCGGCGGGCCGCCCTGGCCGGAGGTGCTCGGCAAACGCGAGTCGGCGTGCAGCACCAGCGCCCGTTGCGGCTCCAGGATCGCCACCGGCACGTCCATCGCGCCGTCTGGGGCCAGCGGCACCACATCGCCCACCTGTAAGCCCTGCCATTCGGGCAGGATGCGTTCTGCGTTGGCGATGTTGAGCCCCATGGCGTTCTCTACGAACTCGTAGCTGTAGAAGCCGCCGCGGCCCTGGCCGATCTGCACCAGCCAGGGCCAAACCTTGGCCGGCGGCGCCTGGATGGTGATGGCATGGGTTGCGCTGATCTGCGGCCGTGGAATCAGGTCGTCGCCCGGCCAGAAAGCTTTCACCTCGGCCGGCTCGGCGCCCCAGCGCAGGTGCTGTGGACGAACGGCGAACCAATAGGCCGCGCCCATACCGGTAAGGCCGCCGAAAACGAAGGCCAGGTTTTTCATGACGGGTGGAGTTCTGCTCATCGTGTTGCCTCCTGAGCGGACCAAAAGGTGCAAGGTTACAGTACGCTATGCCGGCCAAGAACTGCGCCCATCAAGTCTACCACAACTTGTGCGGTTTCGCACCACTCATTGGGTCGGCGCGACGCTGGTCATGTGGTCAATCCTGGTCTGTGCTTGCATACAACAGCCCGATCTGCACAGCGAAGTCTTGCACGCTCCAGCGCAGCGCAGGCGGCTCCAACACCTCCACGCCGCCGCCGAAGCTGAGGATGCGCTCGCGCGCCGCCTCCAGCGACTCGAAATGCAGCGCCGCGATGGACCAGCCGGCCGAGTCGGTCACACCGGCTGCAAGGCCGCTGCGCGCCTGCTGGCCCAGGCGGCGGATCAGCTCAGGCGCAAAGCGCGGCGCCACACGCACGACAACGGCGAAGCGGTCGCTGCCCTGCTCCTGCTCGCCGCACCACGCCCGCCAAAACGCCTCCAGGTCGAAATCAGGCGGCCGCTGAAAGCCTTCTTCGGCCGGCCGCACATCGCTCAGCGCTGCCAGGCGATAGACGCGCAGCGCGCCTGCCAGCGCAGCCACCAGATGCCAGACCCCGGCCTTGGCTACCAGCCCATACGGCTCGACAAGCTGCGTTATGTCGATGCCCAACGGCTCGATGCGGTAGTCCAGCCAGACGCAGTGGTCCTGCCAGACGGCCTGGTGCAGCGCAGCCAGATGGGGCAGCGGCTCTTCATCCTGGCGCCACCAGGCGCTGTCCAGGTAGAAGCGCTGGCGCACCCGCTCTTCATCGCCCCGCCGCGCGGCTGGCAGCGCGGCCGACAGCTTGAGCAGCGCCGAGCGCAACTGCTGGCCCACGCCCAGGTCGGCCAACGCGTCGGGGATGCTGAGCATGAACAGCGCGCGCAGCTCGCCGTCGGTCAGCCCGGTCAACGTCGTGCGATAGCTGTCCAGCAGGGCATAGCCGCCGGCCGGCCCCGGATCACCGTAGATGGGCACGCCGGCCGCGCTCAGCGCGTCGATGTCGCGATAGATGGTCCGCTCCGAGACCTCCAGCTCGCGCGCCAACTGCCCGGCCGTCAGCTTGCGCGCGCCGCGGGCTTGCAGCAACATCAGGATAGATAACAATCGGTCAGCTCGCATGACACCATTCTACCACAGATTCGCTGACACAAGATGTCAGGGATGCGGTCGTACAATGTAAATGTCTCAAACAGAGGCACAGAGTTCAGTCAACACAAAGGAGAACACCATGAACACCACCGACGTCAGGATCGTCGCCCTCGCCCCCATGCGCGTGGCCAGCGTGCTGGGTTTCGGCTCCAGCCCCGAGCTGGCAGGGTGGCAGAAGCTGAAGGACTGGGCCGAGCCGCGCGGCCTGCTGGCTGGGCCGAACCGGCCGCGCATCTTCGGCTTCAACAACCCCAGCCCCACCCCGGCCAGCCCGAACTACGGCTACGAGTTCTGGATTGAAGTCGGCCCCGATGTGGAATCGGACGATCAGGTGCAGGTCAGGCAATTCAGCGGCGGCCTGTACGCGGTCACTCGCTGCCAGGGTGTGGAGGCCATCGGCGAGACCTGGAAGCGCCTGGTGGCCTGGCTGGCTGCCAGCCCGTACCGCCAGGCCCACCACCAGTGGCTGGAAGAGCACATCAGCGTCGACGTGGCGCCGGACGAGCTGATCCTCGACCTGTACGCGCCGATCGCCCAGTAGCGAGGCCAGCCGACCCTTCGGATTCTCCCACCTGTCTGGCAATGCGCCTTGGACAGCCTGTGCTGCCAGGGTCGCGCTGCTATACGAGATGGAAAATCCGAAGGGTCTGGCTGTCAGCGCCGCTTTGGCGGCATCAATCGGCCGGCCGCCGCCGCCGCACGGCCAGCGCGCCAGCCAGCGGCATGAGCAGCGCCAGCAGCGCGCCAGCCAGCGGCAAGCTGCTGCCCGCTGCGGCCACTGCGCTCAGCCCGCCGGCAGTGACCGCCGTGGGGATGACATAGGTTGTGCTCACTGGCCCGTGCATGGTGGTCACACCCTGGTTATCCAGGTCTTCCAGCCAGTAGTAGTAAGTGGCGCCAGGAACCAGGTCGGCCCGGTCTTCCCACGTGTAAACAAAGCCGGTGGGGTTGCCTGGCGACTGCGACGGAATCAGGGTGGTGTTCAGTTGGCGATCGTGGCCGGCGCTCGACGTGCCTCGGTAGAGGTTGAAGCCGCGGTTGTTCAGCTCGCTGTTGGTTTCCCAGGTCACCAGCACTGCGTCGCCCAGTTGCACAGCACTAAACGACTCCAGCGTGACCGCCAGCGGCGAGATGGGGATCCCATAGTCCTCCACTTCGCCGCCGAAGACCGCGCCATAGGGCACGAACTCCTGAGCATAGTCCTCAGAATAGACTCGGAAACGAACATACAGCGCACTGGCGGAGTAGTCATCAGGCATCTCGAAGCTTTTTTCATGCTCGCCTGCATCCAGCACGCCCAGATCAACCGCCTCGTCCGTGCCATCCTCTCCGCTGCCCGGCTCATCGAAGACGCCGTTAGCGTTCCAGTCGAACCAGGCCCAGACGCGGCCGCGGGCGCTGAGCGTCACGGTGAGAGTTCCTGTTTCGCCCGGCATCCAGACGTCTCCTACCAGCTCAACGCCATCGTTGTCAGCCGGCCTACCCGGTTCGCCGTCGTTCTCAATCAGGATGCTGGAACCCAGGAGCAAGGTGCCAGAGATGACATGGCGCGCGCCGTCTTCGTCCAGGGTGGTTGCCTTGAAAGAGGGCGGCAGGTTGCCGAAGTCTGACTGCGAGTACTGGCCAGCGTCGATGGCCGTCATTGTGGCATTCAACGCCAGATTCAGCTCGTGGGTCAGGCCGGTGACAGGATCAGCCTGGCTGGCGTTTTGCTTGGGGCTGAAGTTGAAGCCGATCAACTGATAGAAGCCCACCTTGTACTTGCCCGCAGCCAGGCTGGCAAAGCTGTAGGCCCCACCCGCCTCTGTCACGCCATAGGCCGTCTGGTCATCTTGGGTATCCCACTCGCCGTCGACGCCGGCGTAGTAGAGTGTCACCGGTATGGCAGCCAGCCCAGGCTCGCCTGCATCTTTGATGCCGTCATGGTTGTCATCGCGCCAGACGACGCCGCTGATGGAGGCCATGGTCAGCGTCACCACGGTGCGATCGCCCACCTCAGGCGTGAACGGATCGTCAGTGGCCACGGAGTTGGCGTTGGAGGCGCTGGCGTAGCCCTGGTTGGTCAGCGTGCTGACCTGGAAAGGCAGCGGGCTGTTGACCGTGGCCCGACCGATGATCGTCGCCGTGGCTCCCGGCGCCAGGCTGGCGAACTGCAGGCTGATGGTCGTGTTGCCGCTGTCGTTGCCCAGCACGACGGTGCATGCTGGATCACAGGTGACGCTGCCCGTGACCAGCGTGGTGTTGGGATCCGGAGCGTCGGCGTACAGCACATTGTAGGCGGTGGTGGCGCCGGTGTTGGTGATCACCACCTTGTATTCGAGCGTATCTCCAGGCGAGATGCCGCCGTTGCTGTCGAGATCGATGAATGGCAGACTGCGGGATGAGTTGCCTTCATCGTCCAGGACATCTTTGCTGGCTATCAGGGTGGTCATGGCGACGAGGGTGTTGCTGTCTGTGTCCTCGTCCGAGACCAGGCCATAAGCGGCGGCGGCAGTATTCTCGACCGCGCCGGTCGCATCAGGATCGACTGTGGCCCTGGCGGTGTAGGTGATGACGCCGCCGCCCTTGATCATGACGGTGTCGGCGATATCGCCGCTGCCGCTGGCCGTACAGGTCGAGCTCGCGCTGGCAGCGCAGGTCCAGGTCACATCGATGAGCGAAGCCGGGAACGTGTCGGTCACGCTGACGTCCACTGCGTCGCTAGGCCCGGTGTTTTTGACGACGATGTCGTAGACCACGCCACGGCCGGCTGCCAGGCCCGGCTTGGGGCTGCTGGTCTTCGTGACTGCCAGCGCCACCGATGGCGTCAGATTCGTGCTGGCCGTATTGCTGTTGTTGTCGTTGTTCAGGTCAGTGACGCCCGCTGGCGGCGCAACCGTGGCCATGTTCGCGATAGAGCCAGTTGCGCTGCTGGCGATCATGCCCGAAACAGTGTACGTCACACTGCCGCCGTTCTTCAACGTGGCCGTGGTGTCGATGTTGCCCGAGCCGCTGGCCGCGCCGCAGGCGGTTGTCACCGTGCCGCCGCTGCCCTCGCTGGCCACCTCACACGTCCAGTCGCCGATGGTTAGCCCGGCCGGCGCCGTGTCCTCGACAACGGCGTTGCTGACCTCGTCCGGGCCGTTATTGGTCACCACGATCTCGTAGGTCACACCCTGGCCCGGCGTTGTACCGCCCGCAGCCGTCTTTTCGATGGACAGATCGGCTGCCTGGTGCAGATCCAGCCCTGCGCCGCTGGCGCTGCTGAACGACTGGCTGTTCGCGTCGGCATAGCCTGCTGTCGCCGAGTTGGCCAGCAAGGTGCTACCGTCGGCAAGCACCCTGATCACCACGCGGTCGCTGCCTGTGCAGCCGTATTGGGCCCGGGCGGTTACCGTTGCCGTGTAGACGCCCGCCTCGGCATAGGCGTGGGTGAAGGTGTTGCTCAATTGATAAGCGGCATTCTGTCCGTCGCCAAAGTCGATGGTGTAAGAGTAGGGCATGCGGCCGCCGATGGCCATCTCGTCGGCTGTAAAGGTCACGTTCTGGCCAGCCAGGACAGTCGTGGGCGCTTTGACGAAGGGACGCAAGCCGGTGTGGGCCGCGTTCAACCTGAACAGCAGGCCGCTGTGGTCGCAACCAGGACAACCGGGCAGATTATGGCCGCCGTGTCGATTGGTCAGCAACTGGACAGCCAGGATGTTGATGCCCGACTGAATGCCGCCATTGCCATTGAAGCTGCTGGCGCCGCCTGCGCCGTACTCCTGCCCCAGGTACACACCGTTCAGGAAGATGTCAGAGGCGTCGTCGCCAGCCAGCTCCAGCGTGGCGCTGAGGCCGGTCGCGTTGAGCGGCAGACAGAAGGCCTGGCGGAAGAAGGTGAAGTTGCCATAGGTGAGGCCAGTGGTGTTGATCGCCACCCATTCGGCCGACAGCTCATCAGGATCGGTCCAGTAGGCAAACTCTTCCTCGCTGGAGGCAACGGGCGCTGTCCAGGCGCTGTCGTCGAAGACAGTCAGACGCGGGTTGTCGTTGTAGCCTGGCGGCGGCGTGCCATCCTCGTCCCGCCAAAGGCCCCGGAAGGCCGAGCACTTGTCGAACTCGCACCAGGGCAGGTCTAGCGCGTGTGTGCTGCTGGTGATCACCACACTGCCGCTGATCGACTCGCTGGAGAGGGTGGCTGAGGGCTGGTTAGTCCCGCCTGCGCCTGGGTTGACAGTGACCGCGAAGCTGACCGAGCCGCTGGCGCCCGCCGCCTTATCGCCCAGGTTCCAGGTGATAACACCACCAGCGATCGAACCGCCGCCAGTGATGCTGCCGTCCACAAGAGCAGTGTTGACCGGCAGGGTGTCGTGGATGACGATGTCCTTAGCGAGGGTCTCACCGGTGTTGCGCCAGTTAATCGTATAGGTGACCTGCTGGCCGGTATAGCCGACGCTGGCAGGATTGCCGACGGGGACAGACGCATGTTTCTCCAGCACGATGTAGGGCGCAATGACCAGATTGCTGTCGGTGGAGATGTTGTCGCCGGGGTTGGGGTCATCGCCGTTGTTTTCATCGTCGCTGATCTCCACGCGATTGGCTACCACCGAACCGGGCGCCGCCGAGGCATTGACCTTGAGCCGCACGGTGATGGTCGAGAAGGTTTCAGACACAGGCAGCGCGCCGATGGTCCAGGTGAGCGTGCCGGCGCCCGCATTGTAGATGCTGGGCGGCGTGGAACCGTTGTAGGTGCTCCCGCTGAGCTGACTTTCGTCGATGGCCAGCCCGTTGAGCAGCGTGTCGACGATGGTCACGCCCGTGGCGTCCTGATCGCCGGCGTTGCGGTAGGTGATGGTGTAATCGACCACGTCGCCGGCCAGGACCTGCGTCTTCCCATCGGTCTTGACGATCACAAGATCGGGCTGGGCGGTCACAGAGGTGCTGACACTTGACACGTTGTCGAGCGGCGACGCGTCCGGAAGCGTAGTGGTAGTGATGAAGGCCGTGTTGGCGATAGCGTGGGCCCCGGCTGGAAGCAGGCTGTCCACCTTTACAGTAAAACGCACCGATCCTGTCGCCTGACTCGCCAGAGTATTCAGGTCCCAGGTGATGATGCCATTGCTGACTGTGCCGCCGCCGGTGATGCTGCCGTTAACAAGGGTCGTGTTAGCCGGTACGGTGTCAGTTATCTCGGCGTTAGCAGCAGAGTCAACGCCATCGTTCCTGTAGTTCAGTGTATAGGTAATCAAGGAGCCAGGCACAACAAGGGCAGAGGCGGTCTGGGCCGACTTCACCACGACCAGGTCGGCCGCGTTGATGGTTGGGACGTAGACTCCGGCCGTGTTATTGCCCGTATCGAGATCAGTCTGTGTTGCGCCAATTGTCGCCGAGTTGAGAAGAGAGGAGGGCGGATCTGGCAGCGTACCCACCTTGGCGTCGTAGGTCAGAAGATACGTATCGCCAGGTTTCAGATTGGGCAGACTGAAGATCAGCTTCTTCGTTGCGTTGTTGTAGTCAACGGTCAAAGTAGACGTCGGTGTGCCGTTGATGCTTAAAGCGGTGGCAGTTGTCGTGTAGGTGCTCAGCGCATCCAATGTGTCGGTGATCTTGACGCCGGTAGCTATGGCATAGCCCAGGTTGCTGCCGCTGAGTTGATAGGAGACGATGCTACCGCTGGTCGCAGGCGGATTGGAGGTGAAAGTCTTGGCGATGGACAGATCGGGGTGCGTCGTGACCGTGTCGACATCCGTGACTTCGTTGTTGGTCGTATCTTTTTCAGGGCTAGTGGTGCTGACGTGGGCATAGTTGGTGATGCGGGTTGTGCCGTCAGGCAACGTGGTGGCCACTTTAGCCACCAAGGTAACCGACATGGAGACGCCTTCAGCAATGCTGCCGGTGTTAACCGTACAGGTGATGATGGTGGAAGTCCCATTGGGGCTGCAGCCCCAGCCTGTGCCGCTGGCCGACACATAGCTCAGATAGGCTGGCAGGGTATCGACCATCTTGACGTTCTCGGCGGTGATGCTGCCGTTGTTCACCACCGTCAGGACGTAGCTCAACGTCTCGCCAGGCTGCACCGTGGTCTTGCCATCGTCCTTCATGATCAGCAGGTCGGCCGTGCCCAGGCCCAAATCCTTGGTGGTCGGCCCGGTGGCCAGAATCGTCACTGGCGCATGGCTGACTGTCTGATAGCGCGCCGCCGAAGCAGTGATGGTGGCAGCGCCGCTGGTGATGTTGCAGACAGGATCGCCGACGCCGGCGGTGAAGCTGTAGGCCCCGCCCGCTCCGGTCGTGGTTGTGCAGACGGTGGCGCCCTGCGTTACTGTCACCGTGGCGCCCAGGATCGGCACGCCTGTGCCCAGATCAGTCACCACGCCGCTGAGGCTGGGCCGCACCAGCGCCAAATCCTGCACGTTGGTCACGCCAGCCGTGATGGTCTTGTTGGCCAATGCCATCAGGTAGCCGGCAGGCGCTGATGTGGTTTCCACCGTGGCCGCGCCTGGCGCCAACACACAGCCGCTTTCGCCGCTGGTCACTGTGTAGACGCCAGAGCCGTTGGTGGTGGCTGTGCAGACACGACTGTCAACATCCGTCACTTTTACCGTCACACCGGCCAGCGGCGCGCCTGTGGCCGCATCGGTCACCACACCGGTCAGCCGGGTGATCGAGATGTCCACATAGGCGCTGGCTGCGTTGTTGCCTGGGTAGGCATCGTAGAGACTTGAGGCGGCGCTGGCATTGTTGGTGATCCGGCTGCCGCCCCAGGCCAGACTGGCGGTGGTATTGATGGTCAGCGTGGCGCTGGCGCCGCTGGCCAGCGTCCCCACCGTCCAGGTCGGGCTGGTGTAGCTGCCCTGAGTTGCGCTGGAAGAGACCAGATCCAGCCCGTCAGGCAAGGCATCTGTCACCACCACATTGCTGGCCGAGGCCGGCCCGTTGTTGGTCACCCGCACGGTAAAAGCGACTGCGCCCGTCTCCGGGACAAGCGGGTTGTTCACCGTCTTGGTCAGAGCCAGATCGGCGTTGGCGATGGTGTTGACCGTGGGCTGCTGGCCCGCGATGGCCGGGTCGCCGTCGGTTTGCAGGCTGGCGTTGTTAGCGCCGCTGTTGTTGGAGTCCCATCGGGCCACGCCCTGGTTGCTGATCTGCGTCACCCCGATGGGCAATGGATTGTCAACCCGCACACGGAAGGTGATCGTCGCCTTAGCGCCGGCGTTCAGATTGATCCCGGTGACGTTCAGCGTCGGCGAGGTAAAGGTGGCCGAGCCCACGTCAGTGCTGTGAGAAACATAGCTGGTGTTGACCGGCAAGGTATCGACAAAGGTAGCGCCGCTGATTGCGTAGCTGCTGGTGTTGGTCAGCTCGATGGTGTAGATCACATCGCCGCCAGGCTGCAAAGGCGAACTGACAACGCTGGCGGTCTTGGTCGCCGTCAAGGTGGCAACGCCGCCGACCAGAAGCTGGGTGGGCTGCTTGCCCGGCGTGGCCAGGTCGGCGTCGGTCAGCACAGTGGTCGTGCCATAGGTCACCGTGCCCTGGTTCGAGATCACATCGCGAATCTGCACGCCGCTGTTGACTGTGACCTTGAACTCCAGCGTGGCCTGGCTGCCCGCATCCACACTGACCGACCAGGACAGGGTCTTGGTGGTGCTGTTGTAGGACACGGTGCCGCGCGAGACCGTCGCGCTGCCAGACACATAGGTGGTGTTGGGGGGTATCGGATCGGTGAACGCCAGCGTTGGCGAATTTTGATTGCCGCTGTTGGGCAACACCACCCGGTAGAGCAGGGTATCGCCGGCCGATACCGCGCCGAGCGGGGCCACATCGTTGAAGACAGACACCGTCTTGGTGGTGGTGTCAAAATTCGGCCCGGCTGTCACCGAGATCACCGTGGGCTGGTCGCCCTCAACCACTGCGTCGCCGTCGGTCTGCGAGGTGGTTGTTCCATAGGTATACTCGCCCTGGTTGCTGATCTGCGTCACCCCGGTCGGCAATGGATTGTCCACCTGGACCTTGAAGGTGATCGTCGCCTGGCCGCTGGCCGGCACGGCGATACCCGAAACCTCCAACGTTGGCGTGGTTGCGACCAGGGTAGCGCCGAAAGGCAGGCTGGCGCTGTTAGCCACATAGCTTGTGTTGGCCGGAATCGGGTCGGAGAAGGACACGCCCGTGATGGCTGTGCTGGTGTTGTTCTTAAGCACCACGGTGTAGAGCAATTGGTCGCCTGGCGCAACGCTGCCGCCGCCCGTGGTCGCATTCTGCACAGCCTTGCTGGCCGTCAGGTCGGGCACCTGCTGGGTGATGGTCAGGTTACGAATCTCGTGATAGTTGGTGGAGCCGCCGGTGGAGGCCGCAAAGCCCATCTTGAGCGTGCCAGGCGCCGACGTGGTCATCCTGTAGGGTCCAAACAACGGCGTCCAGGAGGTAGCGCTGGAGCTGAACTTCATGGCCACCGAGACCTGATAGGCCGCGCCCACCGGCGTGACGGTGATCTGGACTTGCCGATAATAGTTTGCGTCGGTCGGCCGAGAGCTGCCATTGCCGCAGCTTTGGTAGTTTCTTGGGCAGTCGAGGCGGGAAAGATTCCAGGGAGACTGGGTCAGGTTGGTTGTGCCCGCCAGATAGGGGTAGCCTGTTGTTCTGTTGCCCGGCCCGCGCAGCGCCACGGCGTGGGCAATGAAGCCCGGCCCACCCAAGCGTCCCTCGTTGGGATTGGAGTAGTTGCCGAACTCGTCCAGCCCCAGCCCCAGATAGCCGTTGCTCAGGCCATTGACGCCTGTTTTCTGGGCATAGCCCAACGACCCGCCGGACGCGCCCACGTTGAAGGTGGTAGTAGCCCCATCAAACAGGAAGAAAGTGGTGCCGTCGGCGCCAGTGCCGCCCCAGGCTTTGTAGTCGAAGGTGATAACCAGGCCGCGGTCGGTCGGGATAGCTGTGTTATAGTAAGCAAAGCCCGCCTGATTGGTTGTCGCCCTGGTCAGGCGCAACCAGCCGTTGTTGGCAGGATCGCCATTGCCGCTGGTCAGAATCGCCGTGCCGCCGAGTACCCACCCTGGGGCGGTCGGCCCCATAAAAGTCTCGGTCAAGGGGAACGAATCCGGCGCGTCCGGGGCCAGGCTGGACGCTGGCGAGGCGCTGCCCAGCGGGGATGCCGCCGCCGGTGCAATGGGCGCCAGCATGCTCAACAGCAGAGCAAGCACCAACACACCCGACAAAAAAACCCGCGCCTGACGGCTGCGGGACCTGCGAACACCTGGCTTCCAGACATTCATGGTTGACATGGGAACCTCCTGCTACATAACATCCGACGCTGGAGTTTGGGAGAGGCCATTTTGTGGGCGATGAGACCTAAACTGGTATCCACTAGAAACCGGGAGTTTGTATAGCCCTGATTGAGCACGAAGCGTTCGCAAAAACTCCCGGTTTCTTTGTGCTTTCAGTTTAGTGATGCATGCGCCTGACCAACCAAGAAATAATGTACAAGTTACGTATATCACATGTCCATAGTTTAGTCAAGCAGCAATTTTGGGCGGGTGAGACTTGACGCGCCAGGGCATCGATGCTAGAATGCTTGCTGTACGCCCCCATCGTCTAGTGGACCAGGACACAGGCCTTTCAAGCCTGCGACAGGGGTTCGAATCCCCTTGGGGGCACTGGTGCAAGTCCAGCGAGGCCCTTGGCTGTACAGCCAAGGGCCTTTTGTATGGTGTTGAAATTACCCCAACCCCGGCGCCAGTCGTATAATCTGCTCATCGACTTCTCGACCGGCCAGATGGCCGTCCTCCTGCACCATCCCATGAAAACCCTTCTCAGCGCCATGCTGTTGCTGGGCCTGGTATTGCTCTTCGCCGCTTGCCAAAGCCCGGCAAGCCCACCACCGCCCCTCACCGTCTCGGCCGCAGCCGATCTGGTCTACGCCTTCAGCGACCTGGGCCAGGCATTCGAGCAGGAGACGGGCATCCCCGTGGTCTTCAACTTCGGCTCCACCGGCCAGCTTGCCCAGCAGATCGAGCAGGGCGCGCCGGTGGACCTGTTTGCGGCCGCCAACGTCAGCTTCGTCGAGGACCTGGCGCAAAAGGGGCGGGTGCTGCCGGACACGGTCGCGCGCTACGGCCGCGGCCGCATCACCCTCTGGACGCGCGCCGACAGCCCGCTGCGCATCGACAGCATCGACGACCTGGCCCAGCCGGCCGTGCGCCGCATCGCCATCGCCAACCCCGACCACGCGCCCTACGGCATCGCCGCGCGCCAGGCGCTGCAAAACGCCGGCCTGTGGAACGCGCTGCAACCCAGGCTGATCCTGGGCGAGAACGTGCGCCAGACGCTGCAATACGCCGAGACGGGCGATGTGGACGTGGCCATCGTGGCGCTGTCACTGAGCCTGCAAGAGGAGGGCCGCTGGACGCTGGTGCCTGAGGCGCTGCACGCGCCCATCGACCAGGCGCTGGCCGTAGTGGCTGGCAGCCGCAACGAGGCCGCGGCCCGCGCCTTCGCCGCCTACGTCAACAGTCCGGCCGGCCGCGCCATCATGCAGCGCTACGGCTTCGTCTTGCCCGGCGAGGAGGTGACGCCTTGAACTGGGATGCCCTGCGCCTGTCGCTGCTGGTGACCGCCGTGGCCACGCTGCTGATCGTGGCCTTCGGCCTGCCGCTGGCCTTACTGCTGGCGCGGCGGCGCTTCCGCGGCCAGACCCTCCTGGAGGCGATTATCTTCCTGCCGCTGGTGCTGCCGCCGACCGTGGTGGGCTACTACCTGCTGCTCTTCCTGGGCCGCAACGGGCCGATCGCGCGCTGGCTGGACGTGCAACTGCTCTTCACCTGGGGCGCGGCCGCGCTGGCCTCGGCCATCGTCGGCCTGCCGCTGCTGGTGCAGGCCAGCCGCGCAGCCTTTGCCGGCGTCGATCGCTCGCTGGAGAACGCGGCCCGCACCCTGGGCTCGTCCGAGCTGGAGGTCTTCTGGCGGGTGACGCTGCCGCTGGCCCGCCGCGGCGTGCTGGCCGGGCTGGTGTTGGCGGCCGCGCGCGCCTTGGGCGAGTTCGGCGCCACCTTGATGGTGGCCGGCAACATCCCCGGCCGCACCCAGACCCTGCCCCTGGCAATCTACGACGCGGTGCAGATGCGCGACTACGCGCAGGCCAACGCTATGGTGCTGATGATGACCGGCATCGCCTTTCTGAGCCTGTGGGCGGTGCGGCGGCTGGAGCAAGGCAACCAGCCACGGCGTGCGGAGACAACCGGTGGACAGCCCGAATAGCGAGCGTGCGCCAGCCAACCCGCGCCTGCTGGTGGACGTGGAGAAGCGGCTGGCCGGGCTGGACCTGCGCGTGCAACTGGCCGTGGGCAGCGAGACTCTGGTGCTGTTCGGGCCGTCGGGCGCAGGCAAGACGACCACGCTGAACCTGATCGCCGGCCTGGCCGAGCCGGATGCGGGCGAGATCACGCTGGATGGCCAGGCGCTGCTGCGCAAAGGGCGGGCCGGCGCGGCCGTCAACCTGCCCGCGCGGCGGCGGCGCATCGGCTACGTCTTCCAGCACTACGCCCTCTTCCCGCACCTGACTGCGCTGGACAACGTGGCCTATCCGCTGCGCGCCGGCCGGCTGGGCCGGCTGCGTTCCGAGGACAGGCAGGCTGCCCAGGCGCTGCTGGCCCGCATGCACATGGCGCATCTGGCCGGCCGCTTCCCCCACGAGCTGTCGGGCGGGCAGCAGCAGCGGGTGGCCATTGCCCGCGCGCTGGCGGCCGATCCCCAGGTGCTGCTGTTGGACGAGCCCTTCAACGCGCTGGACGCTGGCGTGCGCGAACGCTTACAGCAGGACCTGCGCGCCGTGCAGGCCGAGCAGGGACTGGCCGTGGTCTATGTCACCCACCGGCTGGAGGACGCCTTTGCGCTGGGCCACCGCCTGGCCGTGCTGGCCGAGGGACAGGTGCAGCAAGCCGGGCTGATCGACGAGGTGTTCAGCCGCCCAGCCAATGGCCGTGTGGCCCAGATCATGGGACTGCGCAACCTGTTCCAGGCGCGCGTGCAGGCGGCCACGCCCGACCGCCTGCTGCTGGACTGGGCCGGCGTCGCCCTGGAAGCCCCAGCGCAGGCCGTAGCAGTGGGCGCACAGGTGACAGCCTATATTCGCCCCGAAGATGTCAAATTTCTGTATCCCGACCGGCCGCTGCTGGGGGTGGTGCAACACAACCAGTTCGACGGCGTGGTTGTGGAGCAGCAAAGTGGGGCTGCGCTGCGTCGCTGGCGCGTGCTGCTCGCTAACGGCTGCGAAATCGAGGCCCACGCGCCCGATCACGCCTACGCATCATTGACGCTGACTGCCGGACAGCGCGTGCAGGTGTCGCTGCGCAAGGATGCGGTGGTGGTGCTGCGGCCGGGCCAGTCAGCGCCACTGCGGCCACGCCCACCGTGGTTGGGCTGAATGAACTGGCCGCAGGGAGCGCTGCGCCGGCGTTGCCGTTGACAGGCATCTTGCTGGCGCTGACCGCTGCGCTGATGATGGCAGTCAGACACAAAAGTGTGCAGGTGAGTGACTGCCCTATCCAGGCGGCATCGCGCCCATCACCGCCTCCGCGGGCGGCTGGAAGGCCAGGATCGTCTTCGTGCCGTAGTAAAAAGCGAAGAGGCCGATGACGACGGCCGCGCCGGCGAAGAAGCGCTTGAGCCGGCTGAAACGCTGCACGTCGGTCAGCACCACCCAGGCGCCGGTCAGCGCGTGGATCAGCACGAAGAAGAGAAAGGCGATGTCGATGGCCTTCCACAGGGGATCGGCCATGCGAATGATGATCTGGTCGAAGTCGATGTGCATGGGGGGGTAGTGAACCACGATCATGTGGGTAGTCAGAAAGACCACCAGCGCAATGGCGCTGATGCGTTGCATTTGAAAGACGCGCATAGTACCTCCGTTTCGGGCCAAGGACTGACGGTCCTTCGTCGCAGGTTGGCCAGGTCTCAGGCGCAACCAGGACCGTCAGTCCTAAGCTCTATTTCCCTTCCAGCATGAAGCGGATAATCGGCACGCCGCCGGCGATGACCAACAGCACCGACACGGCCATGACGGCGTAGAACATGCTCTTGCGGTACTCGGTGATGCCGGTGTAATGGACCACCATGATGCGGATGCCGTCCACCGCGTGGTAGACCACGGCTGCCAGCAGCGCCACCTCCAACACCTTAAAGAGTGGCTGCTGCACGAAGGCCAGACGGGCGTCGAAGACCTCCGGCCCGGCGTTGACCGAGCCGATCACCCACATGTGCATGAACAAGTACGCCACCAGCGCCACGCCGGTCAGACGCCGCAGGGCAAAGCTGATAAAACCGCTGCTCGTGTACATGAAAACGCTCCTTTCATCGCCGCTCAGCGCGCCGAGATGGGCTCGTCCAGATGCTTCTGGCGCTCGGCCCGGGCCCGCTCGAAGGCATCACGCTTCTGCGCCAGCTTGCGCAGCGTCTCGATGGCCTGGGTGGGGTTGAGGTTCTTGGGGCAGGCGTCGATGCAGTTGAAGATGGTGCGGCAGCGATAGACGCCGTCCGTGCCGTCCAGGTCGGCCAGCCGCTCACCGGGGATGCTGTCGCGCGGGTCCATCACCCGCATGAACGCCTTGAGCAGCGCATGGGGGCCGATGTACTCCTTGGTCAGCGCGATGATCTGGCAGGAGGAGTAGCAGGCGCCGCACATGATGCAGGTCTCGGCGTTGTTGAGCGCCGCGACCTCCTCGGGGCTCATGCGGAACTCCTTCTCCGGGACGTCCTCCGGCGGCACCAGCCAGGGCTTGACCCGCTGGTATTGCTCCCAGAAGCTGGTGCGGTCCACCACCAGGTCCTTGATGATGGGCAGGTAGGGCAGCGGCCGGATGGTCACCCGACCTTTACGGTCCAGCCGATCCTTGAGCGGCGCCTTGCAGACCAGCTCGTTCTTGCCGTTGACGTGCATGGCGCAACTGCCGCAGATGGCGTGGCGGCAGGAGCGGCGGTAGGTCAGACTGCCATCCTGATGCGACTTGATCTCGTGCAGCGCGTCCAGCACGGTGGTGCCCGGCTGCAGCTCAACCTCGAACTCCTGCAGGTGCGGCTTGGTGTCGGTCTCCGGGTTGAAGCGCTGGATGCGCACGATGGCGGTGGGATGCGTGCCGTTGTTGCTCATACTCTTGCTCCTGTAGGGCGCCAGATGCCGGGCACTTCGACGTGAAGATCAGCCAAAACGTCGAGTCCTGCTCAAGTGCCCGGCATCTACATGCTGGCCCGCTAATACTTCCGCTCCTGCGGCGGATACTTGTCGTAGTCGATGGTAACCGGCTTGAAGCTCAGCCGCGGGCCGTCTTCGCCGTTCTTATGGGCCACGGTATGCACCAGCCACTTTTCGTCGTCGCGCCGGGGGAAGTCGGTGCGGCTGTGCGCGCCGCGGCTCTCCTGGCGCACCAGCGCGCCGGCCACGATCACCTCGCTGAAGGTCAGCATGTGGTCAGCCTCCAGCGTCGCCAGCACATCGGTGTTGAAGTGGCTGCTCTTGTCCATGGTGCGGGCGTTCTTGAAGCGCGCTTGCAGCGCCTTGATCTCGCTCATGGCCTGCTTCAGCCGTTCCTCGTCGCGGAAGATGCCGCAGTTGTTGGTCATGGTGGTCTTCAGGTCCTGGGCGATGTCCTCCACCAGCTCTGTGCCGGGGTTGTCCAGCACCTGCTTGACCCGCTGGCGGTTGCGCTGGGCCGGATCGCCGCTGACCGGCTGCAAGGCCGCGCCCCCCTGCACGAAGCGGGCCATGGCGTAGCCGGCGCGGCGGCCAAAGACCGACGCGTCCAGCAGGCTGTTGGTGCCCAGACGGTTGGCGCCATGGACGCTGATGCAGGCCGCCTCGCCGGCCGCGTAGAAACCGACCACCGGCGTGCCGTCGACGTCAGCGATGACCTGGCCGTCGGCGTCGGTGGCGATGCCGCCCATGCTGTAGTGGGCCGTGGGCTGGATCGGCACCAGGCCGTCGATGGGGTCCACCCCCACGAAGTCGATGGCGATCTCGCGCACCTGGGGCAGCCGCTCCATGATCTTCTCGCGGCCCAGGTGGCGCAGGTCCAGCCAGATGCCCTGGCCGTCGGCCTCGACGCCGCGGCCCTCGTCGATCTCGCGCTGCTCCGAGCGGCTGACCAGGTCGCGCGGGGCCAGCTCCATCTTATCCTTGGCGTAGCGCTCCATGAAGCGCTCGTGCTTGTTGTTCAGCAGGTAGCCGCCCTCGCCGCGGCAGGCCTCGCTCATCAAGATGCCGTGCTTGTACAGCCCGGTGGGATGGAACTGCACGAACTCCATGTCCATCAGCGGGATGCCGGCGTTGTAGGCGATGGCCACGCCATCCCCGGTGTTGGCAAAGGCGTTGGAGGTAATCTTGTAGGCCCGACCATAGCCGCCGGTGCCGAAGAGCACGGCCTTGGCCCGCATGGTGTGGATCTGGCCGCTCAATACGTCCATAGCCACCACGCCGCGGCAGACGTTGTCCTCCACGATCAGGTCCAGGCAGTACCACTCGCTGTAGAACTTGACGTTGTGACGCAGCGCCTGCTCGTGGATGGTGTGCAGCAGCACGTGGCCGGTCCAGTCAGCGGCGAAGTTGGCGCGCGGGGTGCTGTGGCCGCCGAAGCGGCGCTGGGCGATGCGGCCGTCGGGCGTGCGACTGAAGACGCAGCCCATGCGCTCGTACTCGTAGAGCACGTCGATGGCCTCGCGACACATGATCTCGATGGCGTCCTGGTCGCCCAGCCAGTCCGAGCCCTTGATGGTGTCGAAGACGTGCAGGTCGACGCTGTCGATGGCTGGCTCGCCGGCCGGAATCTGCTCCAGCGGGCCGTCGGGTCCCGTGCCGGCCACCGGGCGCACATTGTTCAGCGCGCCGGCGATGCCGCCCTGGGCCGCGCCGCTGTGGGAGCGCAGCGGGTGGATCTTGGACAGCACCGCCACGTCCCGCACGCCCTCCTTGGCCGCCACCATAGCCGCCCAACTGCCGGCCAGGCCCGCACCGACGATCAGGATGTCGTGGACGATGGGTTCGTTATCTGGCATCATTATACTCCTGGCACAAGTCCGTGCCTTGATCGTGACAAAGAGAACTGAGTGCTCGCAAGGAGTATAGCAGACTTTGCCCCCACAGCCTATGATACAGATCATATTGAGGGATGTTTCTTTTCAGATGGCTCCCCTGTTGGCACTCCGGCCTTGGTGACTTCAGGCACAGGCGCTGCAAGAAGCTCACGGATTGCACGCATCGCCCGCTGTTTATGTCATGCTGAGGCTCGGCGAAGCATCCCCCCCACTACACCGGGATGCTTCGCTGGGCCTTCTGCGCAGCGTGAATCGCGTGCATGACCCGCTCAGCATGACGGGTGGTGGCGCCAGCGTCAACCCAGACGCAGCGGCAGGCGGCGCAGGCGCTGTCCCGTCAGCGCGAAGACCGCGTTGGCCACGGCCGGCGCCACCGGCCCGATGGGCGGCTCGCCGATGCCGCTGGGCTTGTCAGCGCCTTGCAGCAGCACCACCTCGATCTCCGGCGCGGCCGACAGAGGCAGGATGCGGTAGGCGCCGAAGTTGGCCGGCGTCAGCACGCCATCGACCACCGTGGTCTCCTCCAGCAGCGCCGAGCTGAGGCCCATGATCACGTTGCCCTCGACCTGCGCGCGCACGCCGTCGGGGTTGACGATCACGCCCGGGTCCACGGCCGCCGTGACCTTGTGGACGCGGATCTGGCCGCCCTCCACCGAGACCTCTGCCACGTTGGCCACCACCGTGCCGTAGTCCACGCAGCAGGCGACGCCGCGGGCGCGGCCGGCCGGCGCAGGCGCGTCCCAGCCGGCCCGGTCGGCCACAGCCAGCAGCGCCGTGCGCAGGCGCTGGCCGATGGCGCCTTCAGGCAGATGGCGCAGGCGCAGCTCGATGGGATCCGCGCCGGCCGCCACGGCGGTCTCGTCCATGAAGCACTCCACGGCGAAGGTGTTGGGCAGCAAGCCCAGGCCGCGCCACCAGCCGGTCAGGAAGGGCAGCTCGGCCACCCAGGCGATGGTCTCCACGTTGGGGATGGTGTAGCTGGTGCGCGCGCCGCGCCAGGCGCCGAAGTCATGGCCCAGGATGGCGCCGGCGATGGCGGGCAGGAAGGGCAGCGCCACCTTGCCGCTGGCCTGCTCATGCACCCAGCTCTCGATCTGGCCGTCGCCGCTCAGGCTGGCGCGCAGGATATGGTGCGTCGGCGGGCGCACGAAGCTGTTTTGGAAGTCCTCGGGACGGCTCCAGACGATATGCACCGGACGGCCCGCGCCCTGCGACAGCCGCGCGGCCTCGACCGCAGCCTTGGTCTCCACCTTGTGGCCCAGGCCCGCGCCCAGGTAGGCCTGCTCCACCACCACGGTTTCGGCGTCCAGCCCCAGCGCCTCGGCCACATCGCCGCGCACGCTGACCGCGGCCTGGGTGGAGGTGTAGATGCGCGCCGAGCCCTCCTTGACATCGGCCACGCCGGTCATGGGCTCGAAGTGGGCGTGGTAGGCCATGGGCACGCGGTACTCGGCCTCCACGGCCGCGCCGTCGCGCAGCCGGCCGCGCACGCTACCTTCCCGCTGGATCACCACGCCGCCCGATCCGCCGGCCGTGACCGCTTCCTCCACCTCCGCCTGCTGCCACAGGTGGCCGGGGTCCCACTCCAGGTCCAGGCCAGACAGCGCCGCGTAGGCCTGCTCGCGGCTCTCAGCCACGATGCCGGCAAAGCCGTTCTTCTCGTCGATGACCACCTGCACCACGCCGGGCATGGAGCCGGCCGTGCCCGCTGCGGCTCGCTTGAGCTTGCCCTCCACGGTGGGCGGATGGGCCACGGCGCCGTAGAACATGCCCGGCAGGCGCACGTCGATGCCGTAGACCGCCTGGCCCAGTACCTTGGCGCGCAGGTCGACGCGCGGCATGGCTTGGCCGATGTAGCGCAGCTCGGCCGGCGCCTTGAGCGGCGCGGGCTGCTCCGGCGGGGTCAACGTCTCGGCCGCAGCCACGATCTCGCCGTAGGAGCGGCGCAGGGCCGGCTCGGCTTTGACGAAGACGTAGCCCTGCTCGGCCGCGGTTTCCTCGACGGGCCGGCCAAGCTGGGCAGCGCCCGCTGCGCGCAACATCTGCCGCATATCCGCGCCGGCCTGGCGCAGGATCGGGTAGAGCGAGGAGACGGAGTTGCTGGCGCTGGTGCCGACCGGGTCGTCCAACCCCTGCCCGGTGGCGGCATGAACGACGTCCAGTTGCTCCCAGGCCGCCTCCAGCTCGTCCGCGGCCGCCTGGGCCAGCGCAGTATGCACGCCTTGGCCCATCTCGACCTTGGGCAGGAAGAGGCGCACGCGGTTGTCAGGGCTGATCTCGAACCAGGCCAGGGCGGGCGCGTCGATGCCGATAGGCGGGCCGCCCGACGAGTCCAGGAACTCAGCGACTTGCAAGCGGGCATAAGGCACGCCCACTACGCCCAGCCCTACGATGGCCGCAGCGCCGCCCACGCCGGCCCCGATCAGGAACTGGCGACGGGTGATGCCCTTCTTCTTGGTTTCGGCTGAAGTTGGCTCGCTCATAGCCCACCCTCCTGGGCGCCGATCTCAGCCGCCCGCGCCACGGCCCGCTTGATGCGCACGTGCGCGCCGCAGCGGCACAGCACCCGATCCATGCCCGCGACGATCTCCGCCTCGCTGGGCCGGGGGTTGCTGCGCAGCAGGGCTACGGCCGTCAGCATCTGGCCGGTCATACAGTAGCCGCACTGATGCACCTGCTCCTCCTCGAAGGCGCGCTGTACGGGGTGGAGCGTGACGGAGCCATCCCCGCCCGCTGCGGCCAGCCCCTCCAGCGTCAGGATCTCCCGGCCGGCCGCGGCCGCCAGCGGCGTGACGCAGGTGCGGGTGGGCTGGCCGTCCAGCAGCACCGTGCAGGAGCCGCACATGGCGATGCCGCAGCCGAACTTGGTCCCGGTCAGGCCCAGCTCATCGCGCAGCACCCAGAGCAGGATGCGGTTGTCAGGCGCGTCGGCCACGGTGTAGACCTGGCCGTTGATCGATAAGTTCATGTTGATTCCTTTGCGTCCAACGACGATCACGTGGGCATCCACGCCCGGCCTGACCCGGCGGGACGCCTGGTAGATCGGGGGATCAGGCGGCCGCACCGCCGGCCGCAGACGCTTCGTCTTTGGGGCCGCGCAGCTTGCCGTACACCCACAGGCCGCCGCCGAAGATCAGCGCCAGCACGACGACGCCCAGGTATAAGATGGCCGGGACGCGCACGATCTCGTTGAGCCGGTCCCAGCCGACCTGGCTGTAAACCAATGTCACGCCGCCGATGTAGAGGCCCAGGATCACCCATTTGTGCCACAGCTTCAGCCCCAGCCCGTGCATCTGCGTGATGACGAACATGCCGGCGAAGCCGAAGAGGAACATGGGCCACAGGCCGTTGCCCTGCATCACCGCGACCAGCGTGCCGTGGATCAGCACGGTGAACTCCATCGCCAGCGTCCACCAGCGGTTGACGTGGACACGGGTGAAGAAGAGGCTGCCCTGCAAGAGCAGCAGGAACATGTAGAAGAAACCGATCAGGTGCGCGCTGGGGTTGACCATCGGGTGATACCAGAAGGTATAGATGGTCGCCCAGGCGAAGAAATAGCCGTGGTATTTGCGGGCGAAGCGGATGATCTGCTGCTTGATGGGCAGCTTCTTGCCGAAGAACATGCCGCGCCGGTTGTTCTCCATCAGCAGCACCCAGACCAGCAGCACGATTACCGACCCTTGCGATGTGAAGATGCTCACGTCCTGGGCCAGGCCGTCATAGAAGAGGTGGGTCTGGACAAAGTGCAGGACGATGAAAAGCGCAGTGGCGGCCAGCGCCCAGACGTTGACCTTGTGCAGGCCGGTGGTGTAGCGCAGCTTGTTCTTCTGCGCATACCAGATCAGCCCCCAGATGGTGAACTGGTGCGCCAGGTAAAGGATCCAGACCGAGGCGCGCGTGATCCAGGTCGGCTCGGGCAGCTTCCAGTAGTACCACTCGTAGCCGGTATCGGGCAACAAGGGGACGCTGTTGAGCCGCTCGCCGGCCAGCCAGATGATGGCAGTAAAGATGAAGCTGAAGGCGATGCCGCCCCACAGGGCGATCAGGTCCTTGCGGCGCGGCTTGGGCGGTTGAGTGGAGACGACAGGTTGGGCTGATGCAGTCATCAATTCTCTCCTGGTTAAGGTGTAAAGCGACGGGTCGAAGGGCGTGAATTGTAGCACATTGATCGGATTTGTCGAATTGACGACCAGACCCTGTGGGTTTCTGTGCGCTTACGGCGACTCGTGATCGACAAGATATCTGCGTTTGCAGCGACTCGTCGTCGACCGAGGAAACCCGCAGGGTCTTGCGCCAACGAACTGCTAAGGGAAACGCTGCGCACCTCACACGACGCCGAAATGCGCCAGGATCTCGCGCACCCCCTGCGCGGCCGGCGACGGCGCGACGAACTGGGCCAGGCGCTGGATGTCGGGCGACGCGTTGGCCGGTGCTGCGCTGTAGCCGGCCACCGTCAGCATTGGCCCGTCCACCGGCGAGTCGCCCACGGCCAGCATGGCAGCCAGCGGGATGCCCGTCATTTTGGACAGGAAGTACAGCCCGCCGGCCTTGTCGATGCCCGCCGCCATGACGTTCAGGCAACTGGCCGAGTAGACCAGGTCGATGCGCTCGGCCAGCGGCCCCAGCGCCTGCCTGGCCAGCGGTTCCAGGGCGGCCAGCGGCGTCACCTCGGTGGGAAACAGGCTGAGCGAGTACTCCTTGCCCGGCTGGATCGTGGCGTGGCCCGGCCGCACCAGCGTCTTTGTCAGCCGCTGCCTGGCCTGGCGCATCGGGCTGCCGGAGCCCAGGGAGGGATGCGGCAAGAAACGGTAGCCGGCTGGATCGTACAGCCCCGCGCCGCTCTCGAAGATCGCGGGCAGGTGGCCGTCGATGGCCTGGAGCATGGCGTCGACGTAGGGCGCGGGCCGGCCGCTGCACAACGTCACCGCCGGCCGGTCGCTGTCTCGCCGCGCCGCGCGGTTCAAGTCCGCCAGCAGGCCCATCAGCGCCAGGTCCCACGGCTGGGCCTCTCCGTCGGTCAGCACGCCGTCGATGTCGAAGACGACTAAGCGCAGCGGTTCGATAGCTCGCATGTCAGCCACAGATCCTTTCTGCCACACAACCTCATGTTCACGGATTATCCACCGCTGTGCTATAATAGCGCAGGTGGCCCCCGCAGCGCAACACCGCACCAGTGCTATGAGGCAAGTCCACCGATCACCGTTTACCGTTTACCGATCACCGACCCCCAGGAGGACAACAACGATGTTAAACCCCACCGTCGAGCAAGCACTCAACGATCAGATCCAGAAAGAGTTCCACTCCGCCTACATCTATCTGGCCATGTCGGCCTACTTCGAGGCCGAGAACCTGCCCGGCGCGGCCCACTGGATGCGCCACCAGGCCGAGGAGGAGCAGGAACATGCCATGAAGATCTTCGACTTCGTCAACGACCGCGGCGGCCGCGTGGCGCTGCAAGCCATCGGCGAGCCGCCGGCCAACTACGCCTCGCCCCTGGCGGTCTTCGAGGCGGCCTACGCGCACGAGCAGAAGGTGACCCAGTCGATCCACGACCTGTACGCGCTGGCCGTCAAGGAAGCCGACTACCCCACCCAGGTCATGCTGCAGTGGTTCATCGACGAGCAGGTGGAGGAAGAAAAGAACGCCAGCGCCATCGTGGCCCAGCTCCACATGGTGGGCGACTCGCCGGCCGCGCTGTTCATGATCGACCGGCAACTGGCCGCGCGGTCGGGCGCGTAACGCTTGTCTCCCTCGCCGCCAACAATCGTCCCCTCGGCGGCTCACACAGTTGGCTCACGCAAAGGCGCAAAGACCGCAAAGAATGGCAAGTTTTCTTGGCGTTCTTGGCGTCTTTGCGTGAGGAGTATGAGACAGGACCTTGACTATGAAACTCTCCGACGTAAACTGGACATCAGCCGACGGCCTGCCGCTGGTGGGCCGCTGCTGGGAGCCTGCGGACGAGCCGCGGGCCGTGGTCTGCCTGGTGCATGGTCTGGGCGAGCACTGCGGCCGCTATGCCCACGTAGCCGCAGCAATGAGTGAGGCCGGCTACGCGTTGCTGGCCTGCGACAAGCGCGGGCATGGTCGCTCCGGCGGCAAGCGAGGCCATGTTCCGTCGTACGACGCGCTGATGGACGACATCGGCCTGCTGCTGGGCCAGGCTGAGCAGCGCTTTCCCGGCAGGCCGCGCTTCCTCTACGGCCACAGCCTGGGCGGCAACGAGGTGATCAACTATGCGCTGCGCCGCCAGGCCGACCTGGCCGGGGTGATCTCCACCAGCCCCGGTCTGCGGCCCGGCTTCCGCGCTGCGCCGTTGCGGGTGGCGCTGGCCCGCCTGATGAACCGGCTGTGGCCGGCCTACACCGAGGCCAACGGGCTGGAACTGGCCGCGCTCTCGCGCGATCCAGCCGTGGTCGCAGCCTACCAGGCCGATCCGCTGGTGCATGACCGGCTGTCGGCGCGGCTGGGCGTTGGCTTGCTCGATGCAGGCGAATGGGCCATGGCTCACGCGGCAGAGTTCCCCGTCCCCTTGCTGCTGATGCACGGCACGGCCGACCGCCTGACCTCGCACGAAGCCAGCCAGGAGTTCGCCGCCAAGGCCCCCAACTGCACGCTCAAGCTGTGGGAGGGCCTGTATCACGAGACGCACAATGAGCCGGAGAAGATGGAGGTGATCGGCTGCGTTATCGAATGGTTGTCGGGTTTTTCTGCGGGCTTCTAGATCTTGCTAGGCCTGGCATCAGCGAAGCACCTCTGATGAGACAGTCCAAGTGCCAGCCACCCAGCGGGTAGGGGCACGACGACGTCGGGAGAAGAGGGAACGATCCCTGTGTAGTTGTGGAGTTGACGACAAGACGCCCGGCTCAGCGCCAGGTGTCTCGTTTTGCTTCAGACGCCAAACTGTCACTGGACACGTGCGAGCGGAAACCACTTTCTGTTTGGCAGATAGTTCACTTCTACGGCGCCTATGTCGCAACGCGGCCCGACCGGACGCATTACCCCGCGCTGGTCATGGCCACTTACCGGATCGGTCTGACAGGTGGCATCCGTTCCTGCGTTGATTGCCCGGCTTGCCAGGCCAGGTTCCATTGTGAGCGTAGGTCCACCGTTGTCCTGCAGAGGACCAAGCATTGGGTCAACGTTGCTGCCGGGACAACTGGCGTCGGGATAGCTAAGATTTCCAGCGCCTGTAATGGGGCCGAGGCAATTGCTTCCCATAGAGCTGTTTGCGACAATCGAGTTCTCGATTATCAGAGTGTTATCAAAGCCGTTGTAGATGCCGCCGCCCTGGACGCTGCCGTTGTCGGATAACGTACTGTTGGTCACGGTCAGCGCAGTTCCTGCGCCCAGTGGGCCCAAGTTGCAGATACCACCACCGGCATAGCCAGCGCTGTTACCAGAAAAGGTGCTGTTGCTCACGGTCATGGTACCCTGGTTGCAAATACCACCGCCTGGAGCGATTGCGCGATTGCCGGAGAAGGTGCTGTTGCTTATGTGCAGCAAGCCGTAGTAGTTAAAAATGCCACCACCTGAACTGTTGGTGTCATTGTCGGAGAAGGTGCTGTTGCTCACGGTCACCATCGCTCCGTCGTTGCGGATAGCGCCGCCGCCGAATTCGTGAAATGCGTGCCATGCACGGTTGACCAAGAAACGATTGTTGCTCAGGTTCGCTGTGCCGTTGTGAAGGTAGATGGCCCCACCGCCAATAGCGCTGTTGGCGACGAAAATGCTGTCGGAGATGATGGCTGTAGTGAACCGGCTGGCAATGGCGCCGCCCGTTCCAAGGTCTGCGCGATTAGCCGCCAGCGTGCTCGCGGTCACGGTCAGCGTGCCGGCGCTGAGAATGCCACCTCCGTCGCCGTTGCCGGCGCTGTTGCCAAACAACGTGCTGTTGCGCATGGTCATCACGCCGTCGTTGTAGACAGCGCCGCCGGTTCCGGCGCTATTGCCCAAGAACATGCTATTGGTCACGTTCAACGTGCCCTGGTTGAGAACACCTCCACCCGCGTCGAAGTTGCCAGCTGCGCCATTCGCAACGACCAACGCATTTATGTTCAATGTGACCCCGGGATTGACCAGAAACACCCGAACAAAGTCAGCGCCGCTGATGGTGACCGATTGTCCGCTGCCGTCGATGGTCGTGTCAGCCGAAATCGTGATCGTGTTCGTCTGAATTGTGCCGCTGCATGCAAAGGTCACCTTGCCGCCTCCCTCCAGCGCCGCCAGCAACTGAAGTGGGCCGCAGTAAGTGACCACACCTTCAGCATGCACCGGGGAGGGTAGCAAGACCGAAGCCAACAAGACCACAAGTGCAATCAGTTGTTTGGTGTGCATATTGCTTGCCCCTCGTGAGGCCATCGCTCAATTCTCAGCCAGCAGTGGTTTGCCGCCGCGCAAGCTCAACAGTGCGTAGGCGCGTGCCTTGCGAAGAGTTACCTGGCCATAGGTCTGGCGCAAAGAGTCCAGCTTCGCGGCCTCGCTGTCCGACAAGTCTCGCTGGCTCTGCAATTCAGACAAATAGGCGAGCGTCTCCTGATCCCTATCAGACATAGCACTGCGAGCAACCGCCCACAAATCCTGATCGCTGAACGAGGCCATGAGCGCCAAGTCAGCACCTAGATCTGTGGGAGTATCTTCATTTTGTGCATCGGTTAGGGAACTGGCCAGATCATCCACTAATGCAGCCTCTTTCACCCGCTTGAGCGGCGGTCTAGCTATCAATCTCCAGTCTTTCAAGGAACCGCTGAACGCTCAATACCTCGATGCCTTGTTCGAGCATGCGCGAGATAAGCTCTTGATCCCGCTTGAGATCGTCATCCCGGCTTACAGCAAAGGCCGCATTCCCGTTGAGTGCTGTCTCCAGCATCAAATCGTCGTCAGGATCGCGACAAAGGCGCAGGGTACCGGTCGTGGTGACGGTAATGGATTTCTCGGCAATCAGCCGCAGGAACTCTTTGATATCCTCGGTCTTCAGGTGATATCTGTCGCGAATACGGGGCCGAGAGAGAACGTCAGCGAGCTCGTCGAGGAGCGCAACCGACACCACGATCTGGAATTTGTCGTCCAACCAGGCATCCTTCAGGCGCGCAGGGTGGCCGCGCGGGTTGATCAGCGCCGAGATCCAGACGTTGGTGTCAACCAGTGCTACGACGGGCACGACGAAGCTCCTTCACTTCTTCCGCCGCGGCGGTAATGTCCGCCTCGATCTCCTCTGAGATGAACTGCTCCGAGTTCGCCTGCACCCGCGCGAGCAGTGCATCGAACGATTGCCGCCAAGTTGGCTCTTCCTGGTGCAGATATCTGCGCAGCGCGTCATCCGCCAACGTTTCCGGCGCGACTTTGGCTTGGCGTGCTTTCTGTCTAAGCAGGGCATAGACATCGGGGGATACTGAAACGCTGTAGGTCATCGCTGGTGGTCTCCTGAACTCGTCACCGCTGTTCCACTTCATTACTTGGTTGGCATTATACCACAACGCAGCAACAGATGTGGAACGCGCCGATTCTGGCCTTACATCCGCATACTCAGCCCCACCCGCCCCCGTTCCCGGTCGATCTTCACCACCTTGACCTGCACCACGTCGCCCACGTGGACGACCTCGTGCGGGTTGCGCACGAACTTCTCGGCCATCTGGCTGACATGCACCAGCCCGTCGTGCTTGACGCCGATGTCGACGAAGGCGCCGAAGTCGACCACGTTGCGCACGGTGCCGGTCAGAACCATGCCCTCCTTCAGATCGTCCAGGCTGAGCACGTCGCGACGCAGCACGGGTAAAGGCAGGTCGTCGCGCGGGTCGCGGCCGGGCCGCAACAGCCCCTCGAAGATGTCCTCCAGCGTCGGCGCGCCCACCTCCAGCAGGGCCGCCAGCTCGTCCATGCGCTGCTCGCGGCGGAACTGGCGCAGCCGGCTGGCGAAATCGACCATGCGAAGGTTCAGCCCGGCCAGGTCCAGCAGGTTCTGCACCACGCCATAGCTCTCCGGATGCACGGTGGTGCGGTCCAGCGGGTTCTTGCTCTCCGGCACGCGCAGGAAGCCGGCCGCCTGCTGGTAGGCCTTGGGCCCCAGCCCCTTGACCTTGAGCAACTCGCTGCGGCTCTGGAAGGGGCCGTGCTGATCGCGGTGGGCGACGATGGCCTGGGCCAGCTTGGGGCCGACGCCCGCCACGTACTGCAACAGCGCAGGCGAGGCGGTATTGACGTCCACCCCCACTGCGTTGACCGCGTCCTCGACCACGGCGTCCAGCGTCGCGGCCAGCTTTTTCTGGTCCACGTCGTGCTGGTACAGCCCCACGCCGATGCTCTTGGCGTCGATCTTGACCAGCTCGGCCAGCGGGTCCTGCAGGCGCCGCGCGATGCTCACCGCCCCGCGCATGGACACGTCCAGCTCAGGAAACTCCCGCCGCGCCTCGTCCGACGCCGAATAGACGCTGGCCCCTGCCTCGTTGACCATCACATACGCTACTGCCTTGGCCTTGTTTCCTTGTTTACTTGTGTACTTGTCTACCTCCCCAATCACCTCCCCCACCAACGCCTCCGTCTCCCGGCTGGCGGTGCCGTTGCCGATGGTGATCACATCCACGCCGAACTGTTCGATCGCTTTGGCTAACAGCGCCTTGCTGCGCTCCCGCTCCCGCTGCGGCTCGTGGGGATAGATAGTGAAGCTGGCCAGGTACTTGCCGCTGCCGTCGACCACGGCCACCTTGCAGCCGGTGCGGAAGCCGGGATCGATGCCCAGCACCACCTTGCCGCGCACCGGCGGCTGCAAGAGCAGCGCCTTGAGGTTGGCGGCGAAGACGTGGATAGCGTGGTCGTCGGAGTGTTCGGTCAGCCCGCCGCGCAGCTCGCGCTCGATGGCCGGGGCCACCAGCCGGCCATAGCCATCCTCCACTGCCGCGCGCAGGTGGGATGCAAACGGTGAATGGGGGTTGCGCACCACGCGGCTTTCAATCTGGCCGAGAATCAGGTCGTCAGGCGCGTCCAGCGTTACCTTGAGCACGCCTTCCTTCTCGCCGCGGTTGATGGCCAGCAGTTGGTGCGGCGGCACCTGGCCCACGGCGGCCTTGAAGTCGTGGTACATCTCGTATTTGCCAGCCGGATCGGCGTCCTTCTTGCTCAGTTTGGCCCGCAGCAGTCCCTCCTCGTTGGTGGCGCGGCGTGCGATCTCGCGCACGATGGCGTCGTCGCTGACCTGCTCGGCCACGATGTCGCGCGCGCCGGCCAGCGCCTCTTCGACGGTGGCCACGTCGGCGTTGAGAAAGCGCTGGGCAAGCTGTTCCGGCGACACGCCTATCTCCTGGGTTGCCATTAGCTCAGCCAGCGGCTCCAGGCCGCGCTCGCGGGCGATGGCAGCGCGCGTGCGGCGCTTGGGCCGGTAGGGCAGGTAGAGGTCCTCGATCTGTTGCAGCGTGGCCGCCGCCTCGATGCCGGCGCGCAGGTCCTCCGTCAGCTTGCCCTGCTCGTCGATGGAGGCCAGCACGGCCTGCTTGCGCTCGGCGAGGTTGCGCAGGTACGCCAGCCGCGCTTCGATCTGGCGCAGTTGCACCTCGTCCAGCCCGCCCGTAGCCTCTTTGCGGTAACGGGCGATGAAGGGGATGGTGTTGCCAGCGTCCAGCAGTTCGACGGCGCCGGCCACCTGGTAGGGCTGCAAGCCGAGCTCATGGGCAATGATTGCGACAAGGGAAGGTGTCATAGAATTGATGGCCTCGGACGAAGGGTGAGTTGGTGAATGATTAACGGGTTACGGGTTACGGGTTACGGGTTACGGGTTACGGGTTACGGCCAAGTGTGCCACATCCACCGGTTTCGGCAAAATCACTTGGGTGCATTCAAAACTGGTTGAAGCCCCGTCATTGCGAGGCGTCTGCGCCGAAGCAATCTCGTCATGCCACGTGGGGATTGCTTCGTCGGCGGCCTCCTCGCAATGACTCGACCAACCCATTTTGAATGCACCCAAATCACTTGACAGACCGCCAAGCCAGTGCTAGACTGCGGCCCATGATCAACGACGTTACCAGCACCCTCTATCCGGGTGTATTTCCCGATTTAGTCGGCGGGTCAATCCTGCACCTGGAGCCGGGCGAGCGCCTGTGGAAACTGTATTTCCTGCGGCCGGCCTGGGGCCGCGATGAGCGGGTTGAGCACCGCATCTACACCAAATTGCAAAGCGATGGCCGCATCGGCCTGGTCAGCTACAACTTCAAGATGCCGCCAGGCAGCCGGCCGGTCAAGACCGGGCTGGCGACAGCCCGTGACATCCCAGAAACCACGCTCAACCAACTGATCTGGAACGTGGTGCGCCAGAGCCAGATCGGCCCGGACGAGCTGGAAATCGTCGATCTGAGCCAGTTCGACAGCTTCGAGGCGCAGATTGCGCATTTGCGCGGAGCGCTGGCGGAGGATGGAAGACGTGACGAGTAACGAGTAATGCGTAACTCGTGACCCGGAAAAGCACCCGCCACATAAGAATACCTTCCGGGTTACGCATTACGCATTACGGGTTACGCATCACCCGTCTCTGTCCATCCGCTGTCCCGACTCCCAGGAGCCACCCATGATCCTAACGCGAGAACAACTCGAAGCCCGTGAGCAAGAGCTGCTGGCGCCCTATGGCATGAAGAGCGGCGACTCGCGCGGGCGGGTCCATCCTGACGACGAGCATCTCTACCGCTCGGCCTACCAGAAGGACCGCGACCGGGTGATCCACACCACGGCCTTCCGGCGCCTGGAGTACAAGACCCAGGTCTTCGTCTACCACGAGGGCGACCACTACCGCAACCGGCTGACTCACTCCATCGAGGTGGCCCAGATCGGCCGCACCATGGCCCGCGCGCTGGGGCTGAACGAGGACCTGACCGAGGCCATCTGCCTGGCCCACGACCTGGGACACCCGCCCTTTGGCCACACCGGGGAATACGTGCTGGCAGAGCTGATGGCTGACTATGGCGGCTTCGACCACCAGCGCCAGACCATGCGCATCATCGAAAAGTTGGAGCAGCGCTACCCCGGCTTCCCTGGCCTGAATTTGACCTACGAGGTGCGCGAGGGGCTGGTCAAGCACGACACCGACTACGACGTGATCGATGCCACCGGCTATGAGCCGGACAAGGCCGGCACGCTGGAGGCGCAGATCGCCAACCTGGCCGACGAGATCGCCTACAACACCTCCGATTTAGACGATGGCCTGCGCAGCGGCATCCTGGAACCGGGCGAGGTGGCGAAGCTGGCCCTATGGCAAATGGCGCGCGAGGGGCTGGCCATGACGCCGGACTTCCCCGTAGCGCTTGACGCGCCGCTGGACAGCCTGCTGCGCGCCCGCGTCATCCGCAAGTTGATTGCCGCCGAGGTCACCGACGCCATCAGCGCCACCGCGCGGCGGCTGGAGCGACAGGGCATCAGCTCAGTGGACGAGGTACGCGACCTGGGCCAGAACATCGCCGGCTTCTCCGCCGAAATGCAGCAGTACAACCGCGAGCTGAAGGCCTTTCTGCTCCAGCACTTCTACCACCACTGGCGGGTGAAACGCATGGCTGGCAAGGCGCGCCGCATTCTCAGCGGCCTGTTTGACGTCTACCAGGATGATCCGAGCCAGCTTCCCCCGGCCGTGCAAGCGCAGGCTCAAGCTAACCCCGCTGGAATGGAGCGGGCCATCTGCGACTACATCGCAGGCATGACCGACCGCTTCGCTATTCAGGAGTACCAGAAGCTGTTCGACCCGGAGACGAGGGTGTGACGAAAGCAGCCATCCGCAAATGATGCCCCGAATGCCGACAGACGCATTCGTGTATTCGTGGCCGCATTCGCGGATGGCCGTCCATCACACCGCCTGCCGCATCACCCGCAACTGCACCCGCAGGCGACGGATCGTGCTGCGGGCCGGAGCCTGGCTGTCGTCGTATTCCATCTCCACGATCTTGCCCATCAGCCGCAGCGTCTGGGCGTCCAACACAAAGCCCAGGTCGGGGGCCAGCAGCACCGCGTCGCCGCGCGAGGAGAGCTTCTCGCGCAGGGCCTGGTTGCCATAGGCGTAGTCGCTCATCAGCACCTTAGTCACGGTGCGGATGTCGCTCTTGTCGAACAGCCACACCTCCAGCGCGGTCGCCCGCTCCGGGTCGCCCTGAACCGCCTCCGACATGGACATGCCGCACTCGCCCCAGTAGGAGCCATCGGGGCCTTCGATATCGAAGCTCTGGTCATAGGAGACATCTCCCTGGTGGAAGGCGGCCATGAAGTCCTGCCCGGCGCTGCTGCGTTCAGCAGAGACGTTAGAGGCTGGCGCGGGCGGTGGGGCCGGCCGGCCGGGGCGGTAGACGGGGCCTTGTTCGTCCACCAGCGGCTCGACGACAAAATCCTCCACATCCTCGGCCTCAGAAGAGGCGGCGCGGCCGCGCAAGAGCAGCCAGGCCGCCAGGACGATGCCGCCAGCCAACAGCGCCAACCCCAGGATGGTAGCGAGCGTGCTGCCGCCTTGCCGCGCCTCACCGGCCTGCTCAGCAGCCGGAGCGCTGGCTCCAGGCAGCGTCAGGTTGAGCGCTGTTGCCATGACGCGCACGCGATCGGCGGTGATCAGGTCGCCCGCTGCTTCAGCCTGCTGGATCACCTGGGCCGACAGCTCGGCGACATGTTCCTGTGTGCCCAGCGTCTGCAAACGCTCAATGGCCTTGCGATTGTCCTGGGTCAGGGCAAAGGCTTCGGCCTGGGTCGCCACGAACATCTGCTGGTCCTCTGGCCGGAGGTCCTGCAGTTGGGCGTTGCTCCACTGCACGGGCGCCAGTCCCCAACCAAGCACGAACCACCCTATCAACAGGCCAACGATGAAGGCGACGACGATGAAGAGATAGGATCGATTGCGGTCTGCCATGTGCGGCCTCCTTGCTGCCGGTCAGTCTGATTGTCACTCGTCAGGCGCCGGGCACTGATGACGACAATCACGTAGAATTCTCAACGCGGCTGCCGCGCGGGTGGGCTTGCCGCACCACCTCGTGCAGCCGCGCCTGGCTGACGTGGGTATAGCGCTGTGTGGTGGCCGGGCTCTCGTGGCCCAGCATTTCCTGGATCAGGCGAATGTCCACGCCCTCGTCCACCAAATGAGTGGCGAAGGAGTGGCGCAGGGCATGGGGCGTCACCTTGCGTTCGATGCCGGCCTGGCGGGCGTAGCGGTCCAGCATACGGATGATGCTGACCCGGCGCAGCCGCTGGCCGAAGCGGTTCAGGAACAGCGCGCTGTCGCTTTCCTCGGTCGCCAGCTTGGGCCGGCCCTGCTGCAAATAGAGCTTCAGCGCGGCCTCGGCCACGCTGCCAAAGAGGGCGATGCGCTCCTTGTTGCCCTTGCCCAGCACATGCACCTCGCGCTGGGCCATGTCCACGCTGCGCAGGTCCAGCATCTCCAGCTCGCCCAGGCGAATGCCGCTGCCGTAGAACAGCTCGATGATCGCCCGGTCGCGCTGGCCCTGGGGCGTGGTCAGGTCCGGCGCCCGCAGGATGGCCAGCACCTCGTCGTAGCTCAGCACCCTCGGCTGGCGCGTGCCCTGCTTGGGTGAGGCCACCGTGGACAGCGGATTGCGCTCCAGAATGCCCTCGCGCACCAAGAAGGTGCAGCAGGAGCGCACCTCGGACAGCCGGCGGGCAATGCTGGCCGGCACGTAGCCGCCGACGTGCAGCTCAGCCAGCCAGCGCCGCACCAGATGCTTGTCCACCTGCTGCCAGGCTGTGACGCCATGCGCCTCGGCATAGTCAATGAACTGGCCCACCTCCGTGCGGTAGTTGCGCACGGTATAGGGCGATGCATTGCGCTCAGCTTGCAGGTAGATCACGTAACGGTCCAGGGCGTCGCGCATGGTCCTTCGTTGCCGGTTCCGTTCCGCCTGTAGCACAATCCGCTGGATTGTGTAGTGACGCAATCCAGCGGATTGCGTTACGGCGTTGCTACGTCGCCGGCTCCAGCTTCTTCAGATCGAACGTGTGGCCGCAGACGGTGCAGCGGGCGCGATCCTTGCCGGCCTGCGTCACCAGCCCGCCGCAATCGGGACAGGGCGCGGAGATCGGCCGCTGCCAGACCACGAAGTCGCATTCTGGATAGCGGTCACAGCCATAAAAAGTGCGGCCCTTCTTGCTGCGCCGCTCCACCAACTGGCCTCGCAGGCATTTGGTGCAGGTCACGCCCGTCTTGACGACCAAAGGCCTGGTGTAGCGGCACTCCGGGTAGTTGGAGCAAGCGATGAACTTGCCATACCGGCCATTGCGCAGCACCAGATCATGGCCGCACTGTGGGCAGGCCTCGCCGATGGGCTGGGCCTGCACTTCAGCCCGTTCCATGGTGGCCTCGGCTGTCTTGAGCTGCTCCTCAAACGGCCCGTAGAAACCGCGCAACACCTCGACCCAGTTGCGGCCATCGTCGGCGATCTCGTCCAACGCTTCTTCCATGCGGGCCGTAAAGCCCACATCGAAGACGTCGGGGAAATGTTGCACCAGTTGATCGTTGACCACGAAGCCCAGTTCGGTGGGGTGCAGCCGCTTCTCGCGCAGCTCGACGTAGTCACGACTCTGAATCGTGCTCATGATCGGCGCATAGGTGCTGGGCCGGCCGATGCCGTTCTCCTCCAGCGCCTTGACCAGCGACGCCTCGGTGTAGCGCGGCGGCGGCTGGGTAAAGTGCTGCTCCGGCAGCAAAGCCAGCAGGTCCAGCAGCTCGCCCAGGCGTAGCGCGGGCAGCCAGCCGCTGTCATCGGGCGCCTCACCTTCATCAACGCTGCCACCGTTCTTCTTGCCGTTCTCGTCGCGGCCCTCCTCGTAGACGCTGAGGAAACCAGGGAAGCGCACCCGCGAGCCGCTGGCGCGGAACAGGTAATCGGGCGTGCCCAGCGTGTCCACCAGCGCAGCGGCGGCGGCCGGGCTGAGCGCTGCGTAGTCGCGCCGCGGCAGCGCTGCGATATCTGCCGAAATCGTATCGTAGAGCGCGGCCTCCATCTGGCTGGCTACAAAACGCTTCCAGATCAGATCATAGAGCAACCGTTGCTCGCGGCTGAGAAAGCGAGCCACGGACTCAGGCGTGCGCAGCACGGAGGTCGGACGAATTGCCTCATGCGCCTCCTGCGCGCCCTTGGCCCGCGTTTTGTAGACCGGCGGGGTGGGCGGCACATACTGCGCGCCGTAGCGCTCGGCGATGAAGGCACGCGCTTCGTCCTGCGCCTGCTTGGAGACGGTGACGCTGTCCGTTCGCATGTAGGTGATCAAACCGACCTGCTCGTTGTGGCCGATGTCGATCCCCTCATACAGTCCCTGGGCTGCGCGCATCGTCTGACGCGCGCCGAAACCCAGCTTGCGACTGGCCTCCTGTTGCAGGGTGCTGGTGGTGAAGGGCGCAGCCGGCCGGCGGCGCCGCTCGCCCTCGCGCACGGCCGTCACCAGATAGTGAGCGCCCTCCAGGTCGTCGACGATGGCCTGGGTGTCGCTCTGGTTGGACAGATCGACCTCGCCGCCGCGCAGGCGGTGCAGCCTGGCCAGAAAATCGGGCCGGGGCTGCGATGCGCGGCTCTCCTGCTGGGCCAGCCGGGCATGGATCGACCAGTATTCCACGGCGACAAAGCCGGCAATCTCTCGCTCGCGCTCGACTACCAGGCGCAGCGCGACTGACTGCACGCGGCCGGCCGAAGTGCGGCCCTGCACGCGCTGCCACAACAGCGGGCTGACCTTGTAGCCCACCAGCCGATCGAGGATGCGCCGCGTCTGCTGGGCGTTGACCAGATCCATGTTGAGCTGGCGTGGATGGGCGAAGGCCTCGGCCACAGCATCCTTGGTGATCTCGTGAAAGACCACGCGACGGCTATGTGCAGGATCGATGCCTGTCGCTTCCATCAAATGCCAGGCGATGGCCTCACCCTCACGGTCGGGGTCAGTGGCCAGGTAGATCTCCTTGGCCCGGCCGACCTCAGCCTGCAACTCCTTGACGGTCTTGCGCTGGTCATTGGTCACGCGATAGGTGGGCTCGAAATCCTTGTCCACGTCCACCGAAAGCTGCGACTTGAGCAGATCGCGCACATGGCCCACGGAGGCTTTGACGGTATAGTCCTTGCCCAGAAAGCGGCCCACGGTGCGCGCTTTGGCCGGCGACTCGACGATTACCAGCTTGCCGCTGCGTTTGCCAGCCGGCAGGGGGCTGATCTGGCCAGCCTTGCCGCCAGCCTTGGCAGCGCTCTTGGCCTTGCTGCTCCGCGTCTGCTTGGCCACCACTGGTTTGGGCAGTTTATCATGATCAGATGTTGCGCCGATCTTGAACAGCCCCGTGCCGCAGACAGGGCACTCGCCGCGCGCGGCTGGCCGGCCGTTGACCATGAAAACGGCCTGGCCTTTTGCCATCTGGCGGGTCTCTTTACACTTGACGCAGTACGCCTCGGTCGGCATGGTCAACGGCCCGGATATATCCTCGGGGGCTGGCCCGCTGGGCTGGCTTTTCTTGCTGGCTTTGCGTGGGGCGGGATCGACTTCGGGCTTGGGCAGGTGGTCGTGCTCCGGCGTCGCCCCCATGCGGTTCAGGCGCGTCCCGCAGACCGCGCATACCCCCTGCGTGGCAGGGCTGCCGTTTTTCAGCCAAACGGCCTGCGGCTCACGCATCTCTCGTTTTTCTTTACACTTAGTGCAGTAGGCTTCCATCAGATTTATCGGTACGTTGGTAGATTGGTAGTAATGGTAGATTGGTAGATTGGTGTTGCTGTGGCCGGTCTTTGCGCAGCACCCCGGAGGGGCCGACCGAGCCACCCCGGACGGGCTCGGTCGGAGATCGGCCACAGCGGTAAGGCGTGTCAGCCAACGCTGTACTCGACCCGCGCCTCGCGGGCCAGGATATAGCTCATGCTGCCCACCTGGCGGGCCAGCCCTTTCAGCTCCAGCAGCGCCAGGGTGCTGGAGACAGTGGGCGCTGGCAAGTCTGCTGCCCGGCCCAGCTCATCCACGTGGACCGGCTCGGTCGAGAGCAGCTCCAGCACAGTCTGCTCGATGGGCGTGGTGGGCACGGTGGCCCGCACTTCGGCCTGCTGGGTGATCTGCGACAGGTTGAGCTCCTCCAGCACGTCGTTGACGGTCAACACCGGCTTGGCGCCGTCCTGGATCAGCCGGTTCGTACCCTCGCAACTGCGCTGGAAGATGCTGCCAGGCACAGCAAAAACCTCACGGCCCTGTTCGGCTGCGAAGTCAGATGTGATCAAGGCGCCGCTGCGTGCGCCTGCTTCGACAACTATCGTGCCCAGAGACAATCCGCTGATCAGCCGATTGCGGGGAGGAAAGTTGCTGCGCTCTGGCCGCGTGCCCAGCGGATACTCCGACAACAACGCGCCCTGGCTTGTCAACTGCTCAGCCAGGCGGCGGTTCTGCTCCGGGTAAATGACATCAACCCCGGAGCCTAGCACGGCCAGCGTGCGGCCGCCGGCGTCCAGCGCTGCCTGGTGGGCTACTGCGTCGATGCCGGCTGCCAGGCCGCTGACCACTGTAACGCCATTTTGCGCCAGGTCAGAGGCCAGTTGGCGAGCCGCTTCTTTGCCATAGACGCTGGCGCGGCGGGTTCCAACAATCGCCACGGCCCAATCGTCCTCAGGCAGCAACTCGCCTTTAACATAGATCACCGGCGGCGGGTCGTAGATGTTGCGCAAGTTGATCGGGTAGTTGTCGCTGTCCCAGGTCAACACGCTGACGCCCGCCCGTTCCAGCCGTTCCAGCTCGCCGGCCAGATCAAGCGATCCACGTGCAGCGAGCAAGTTATTGATGGAACGACGGTCAAGGCCGACTTCCTGATAGCTGGCCGCGTCGGCATGCCACGCCTCCGCGATGCTGCCGAAGAAATCCAGCAGCGCACGCAGGCGAGCCGGGCCGATGCCCAGCGACTTGTTAAAGCCTACCCAATACGCGAGCTCATCCACAACTGCCCCTCCGCGTTTGATGTTCTTAACCTGATCCAGGGTGTTTGCGCAGGAGGATGTACTGACGCCGCCTGCCCAACAACCGGCGTCAGCATAACCCATTCAGCGTTTTTTGTCAAGCCGGCTAAAATCGCCCCCGCGCTTTCCTCAGTCCAGCAAACCGGGCACGGGGTGGACAATGATCTCGCCCGCCTCCAGGCGCTCCTCAGCAATCACGTCGTTGATGTAAGGGATCAAGACCTCGCCTGCCTCGCTTTGAACGACAAACACCTCATTAGCTGGCGTGCTGAGAATCTCCTCGATCACACCCAGATCGCGGCCGTCGACAGTGCGCACCCGCAGGCCGATCAACTGAAAGACGTAGTGCTCTCCCTCGCCCAAGGGTAAGATATCCGCCTCCGGCACCTGAATCCACAGCCCTTGCAAGGTCTGAGCGGAGTCGCGATCGCTGTAGCCCTCCAGCCTTACCAGCATACTTTTCTGGTGCGGCCGGCTGCTGAGCAAGCGCACGGGCTTGGCTTCAGGGCCGAGGTAGACGGTCTTCAAGCCCTGGAAGCGCTCTGGGAAGTCAGTGGCCAGCGTAACCTTGACCTCGCCCTTGATGCCAAAGACGGCAGCAATGTGGCCGATAGCGATGTAGCCGTCGGCAATGTCAGGGGATCGACCAGTAAAGCTTTGCAAGAGGATACTCCTTAACGCGTAAAACGGGAGGCCAGCAGGCGCTCCCGTTATCGCGTGCCAGCAGGGCTATGAGATCAGGCGATTTCCAGCGAGACCTGCTTGCCTTGGCGCATGGCTGGGACGCGCATCACGACGCGAATCGCGTTGGCAACGCGGCCGCCGGTGCCAATCACTCGTCCCATGTCCTCAGGCGCAACCCGCAGCTCCAGCAGCATGCCGTTGTGGGTGCGGGTCTCCTTGACGCGCACCTGATCCTGGTCATCCACCAGATTCTCGGCGATGTAGCGGACCAGATCCTTCATGGACTTAGCCTTCAACCTTGGCGCTGCGTGAAGCATCGAGAGCGGCATAAACGCCCTTCGACTTGAGCAGGCGAGCCACGGCCTCACTGGGCTGAGCACCAACGCTGAGCCAGTACAGGGCGCGGTCGGCGTCCAGTTCAACGGTTTCCGGCTCAGTGCGGGGGTTATAGTTGCCGATATTCTCAATAAAACGGCCGTCGCGCGGGGCGTCTTTGTCGGCCACGACGATGCGGTAGCTTGGCTGCTTCTTTGCGCCTACGCGGCGCAGTCTAATCCTTACCATGGAGTGTTCCTACTATGTCCTTCCTGGCTTTGTCTATGTCTTCAGAAAACAAGCTAATCGCCCGAACGCGCCGGGCGATTGACGGCAGTTAGTATACCGCATTTGGCGCAGATGGCAAAAACCAGGCACGCAGCGTGGATTGGTCACGAAGAGGCAAGAGCAGCCACATGCGCGCGGCGCGCCACAGCCTGCTCTCCATCATAGGTCAGCAGCGCCTCAGCCTCGTCAAAGCTGCTGGCCCAGCGGTTGCTGTACAGCGCTTCCTGGGGCGTCTGGAACTGAGGCGGCTGGCAGCGGTCAGAGCTAAGTTCCATCAGAAAGTACCGTTCATCGCGCGTCACGCGGTCCTGCGCAGTCTCGAACGAGACGGTATACCAGCCCAGGTCGTGCAGTATCTGCACGTCACAGTAGCCGGTCTCCTCGCACACCTCGCGCTGGGCGGCCGCTTCGGGCGTTTCCCCAGGGTCAATGTGCCCCTTCGGCAGGCGGATCTCATGCAGGCCGTTGATGACCCGCTCGATCAACAACACCTGACCAGCAGAATTGACCACCACGCCCCCGGCCGATTGATAGGTTCGCAAGGGTTTGTCCATGATGCACCTTTCTGAGTGGAATGCGCTCAGTACATCGTAAACAAAGTTGTTGAGGTGCCCGGCACTTGACACGAGCCTCTGATCATGTGCCAATCGTCGCCAAAGTGCCGGGCACCGACACGCAGTTAATTTGTTTACGGTGTACTCAGCACGCTGTTTAGAAAATAGGCATCCACCGCTCGGGCCGGTCTTTGCGCAGCACCCCGGACGGGGCCGACCGAGCCTGCTGTTTTCATCCATGGTTGTGCGCCCAGCGCATGGATGTCTGTTTCATGCACGAAGCGTCGCCAAAGCGTCAGGCGCCTGGGCGGACGCCTTCGCCGGCCAGAGCGCCAGGGCCAGAGTATACCACAGGAGATGCCAGTTTCCGAAGCCCAGCGGCTTAATACTCTGCCGCCAAAGTTGCATCGGCGCCCGGCGCTTGCGCCAAGTCTGTCATCATGGGCGAATCGTCGCCAAAGTCTCGGGCG
>CAZVGR010000011.1:0-86301 GCA_964626845.1 uncultured Anaerolinea sp. | reverse complement strand
CTCCGCCGGCAACAACATCACCCAGTCGATGAAGCGGTACAGGCTGACGATCTGCTACGTGTCACTCCCGCAGCGCGGCGATCTCCTCCGGCGACGCGCCTTCGCTGGACTCGGCCAGGTCGTCGCGCACGCGCGTGGCGAAGGGGATGCCAGTGCGGTAGGCGGCCGAGGAGAGGGCGTGGGCTGTGACCGGGCCGGCCAGCAGCAGGAAGGCGATCAGGATCAGCCCCTTGGCCCGCCCCTCAGGCAGCCAGGCGATGGCAGCGATCAACAGGAACACCACACCAAACACCCCCACCTTGCCGGTGGCGTGCAGCCGCGTGTACACGTCCGGCATGCGCGTCACACCCAGGATACCCAGGACCGTAAACGTCGCGCCGATGACCACGGCGATGATGGCAATGAGTTGGAGGATGGTGTCCATTCGGCCTCTCAGAGACAAGGTGACCGGGTGACAAGGTGACAAGGTGAGTCCAGTCAAGGCGACCACTTTACCAATTTACCAATCTACCACCTTGTCTACCCGCTTCCTTGTCTACCTGTCTACTTGCTAGAACATCTGCTCGTCCGCAATATACTTGGCCAGGGCAATGGTGGAGACGAAGCCGAGGGCGGCCAGGCCCAGGGCCACGTCGATGTAGATGCTGTTGCGGTTGATGATGGCCAGCAGCACCAGGATGCCCAGGGTGAGAATCGTGACCAGGTCGACGCCGATCAGCCGGTCGACGATGTTCTCGCCCCGCCAGACGCGGCGCAGGGCGACGACCAGCAGCACGACGTAGATCAGCAGGGCGGCGGACAAGACGGCGGTCAAGATGGTTGATAACATGGGCGGGTTGCAGGTTGCAGGTGGCAGGTGGCAGGTGGCAGGTTGCAGGTTGTGGGTCGCAGGTTGCAGGTTGCAGGTTGCAGGTTGCAGGTTACAGGTTGCAGGTTGCAGGTTGCAGGTTGCAAGTTGTAGGTGCCAGGCCACACTCCGGGACTTGCCACCTGCCACCTGCCACCTGCAACTTCTCACTCTTCCGGCAGAATTTTGGCCAGCAGGTCGCGGCGTTTGCGCTGGATCTCGAAAAATACCTCGTCGGGCATGTTGACGTCCAGGGTGTGGGTGTACATCACGCCGTGCTCGCCGATCTCGATCACCATCGCGCCGGGCGAGAGGGTGATGGCGTGCGCGCTGAGCGCGGTAGCCAGCTCCGACTCGGTGCCGGAGGGAATGGCGATCACGGCCGGATGGATGGGCAGCTTGGGGTCCAGGGTGAAGCGCGCCACCTGCAGGCCGCCCAGGAACACGTCCTTGCCGACCACGCCGGCGTAGCGCACCATCGCCCACAACACGCCGGGAACCCGGCGCGGACGGATGCCGTAGCGCCCTGGGCGCAGCAGCGCGGTCAACCCTACGGCAACGAGCAGCCCAACCACCAAATTGCTCGGTTCCAGGTTGGACGTGAGAGCCAGGTAGACCAGCCAAAGGCCGAAGATCATCCAGAGTTGCATAGCGCTATCCTCCCAACACCGCCGCAATGTACGGCGCCGGATCGCCCAGCCACTGGCTGACGGCCGCGGCCAGATCGACCAGCGGCTCGGCCCACAATCCCAGCAGCAGCGCGCTGGCGATCAACAGGGCGGGGGCCAGCAGGCGGTCGCCGCCGGGCTTGGCTTTGATCTCGTCGGCGCGGTAGGTGGTCGAGCCGTAGGTGAAGCCCGCTACCGGCTGCCACCAGATGCGCATGAAGGCCCGGGTGACGTAGATCAGCGTGAAGATGCTGGCCACGCCCAGCAGCAGCAGCGACCACCACTGCTCGGCCTGAATGCCGCTCTGAAACAGGGTCATCTTGCTGATGAAGCCGTTGGTGGGCGGGATGCCGGCCAGGGCCAGGCCGCCCACCAGGAACAGCGCGCCCGCGCCGGGCATGTACTTGCCCAGGCCCTGCACCACCTGAAAGGAGGCGGTCTTGACCGGCGCGCGGCTTGCCACCACGCCGGCCAGCATCAGCATGGCCGACTTGACCAGGCTGTGGTTGAAGGTGAAGATCACGGCCGCGGCCAGGGCCAGCGGCGTGCCCCAGCCGATGGCCACCAGGATGAAGCCGATCTGGGCCAGGGTCGAGTAGGCCAGCATGCGCTTGGCGTTGTGGGTGCCGATCGCGCCCAGGCCGCCGTAGACGATGCCAACCAGGCCCAGCGCCACCAGCAGCGCGCCGATGGTCGGGGCTTGCTCCACGAACAGCAACGTGGTCATGCGCAGGAAGCCGTAGACCCCCAGCTTCACCACCACCGACGACAGCATGGCGCTGACCGGCGTGGTGGCCGCGGCGTGGAAGTCGGGCTGCCAGAAGTGGAAGGGGAAGACTGCGCTCTTGATCATGAAGGTGACCAGCAGGAAGGCGATGCCCACACCCAGCAGCGGCTGCGCCGGATCGGCCGCAATGCGCACGGCCAGGTCGGCCATGTTCAGCGTGCCGTAGGAGACGTAGAACGCGCCGACGGCCAGCAGCAGCGTGGCCGAGGCCAGCAGGCTGATGTAGAAGTACTTCAGCGCCGCCTCGGCGCCGTAGGGGTCATCCGAGATCGCAGTCAGAATCGCGCCGGAGAAGACCAGCAGCTCGGCAAAGACGAACAGGTTGAAGATGTCGCCGGTCAGGAACGCGCCGGTGAGGCCGGTGGTCAGGGTCAGGAAGAGCACGTAGAAGGCCGGATAGCCGATGACCTTGTCCTTGCTGCCCATGGCGTAGACCACGCCCATCAACAGCACAACCTGGGCCATGACCACCATGGTGGCTGACAACAGGTCGCCGACCATGACGATGCCGAAGGGCGCCTGCCAGCCGCCCAGAGCATAGACCAGCGGCTGGCCGCCGCGCCAGACCTGCGCCAGCAGCAGCAGGCTACTGGTCAGCGCGCTGACCATCACCCCCAGCGCCCAGCCGGCCTGCCAGCGCGGCCGCGCGCGCAGCAACAGCGCCACCGGCGCGCCGGCCAGGGGGATGACGATGGGGAGCAGGACCAGGGAGTTGTTCATAAGTGTGATCATATCGCGCAACGAGTAAGGCGTAACGAGTAATACGTAACCCGGAGTGCGCACCAACGGGAGTCTAATCCGGGTTACGCATTACTCGTTACTCGTTACGCATCACGTCAATGCTTCAAGCCCGTCACCTCGTCCAGGTCGCTGGTCTTGTAGCGAGCTGAGACGATGTAGAGCATGGCCAGCACCAAGGCCAGGCCGCCCATGGCGATGACGATCGCGGTCAGCACCAGGGCCTGCGGCAGGGCGTCGCTGCGCTGGCCCGTCGCATCCGCATAGGCTGCTACGATCCCACTGTAGGCGCCGGTGCTGAGCAGGAACAGATTGATGGCGTTGCCCAGCAGAATCACGCCGATGGCCGAACGGATCACGTTGCGGCGCAGCAACTGGAAGATGGCGGCGCCGAACAGCGCGCCGACGGCGAGGGCGGTGAGTAGTTCCATGTTGGTTGGTAGGTTGGTAGACTGGTAAATTGGTAGAGTGGTAGAGTGGTGGTGTCAGTCTGGTGGACGACCTGGTTAGTACATCGTAAACAAAGTTGTTGAGGTGCCCGGCACTTGACACGAGCCTCTGATCATGTGCGAATCGTCGCCAAAGTGCCGGGCACCGATACGCAGTTAATTTGTTTACGGTGTAGTTAGCCACACCGGCGCCGTCTGACCAATTTACCAATCTACCAATGTACCAATCTACCCTTCTCCCGGATGCCCCAGCGTATCCAACATCAACGAGGCGCTGCCCAGCACGGCCAGGCAGATGGAGACCTCGAAGAGGAAGGCGCTGCTGAGGTAGAAACCGGCCGGCAGGGGCAGGCCGATCAGCTTGCCGAAATCGACCGGCGCCAGCAGGTTGCCGGTCATCAGGGCAGCCACGGAGCCTGTGCCCAGAGCCAACAGCAGGCCGATGCCGATCAATCGATTGGGCCGCAGCCAGGCCAGCCGCTGCTTGGTGGCCTCGTAGCCGAAGATTACGTACCAGAAGGCCACGGCCAGGCTGATGATCACGCCGGCTGTGAAGCCGTCGCCCGGCTGGTCGTGGCCGTACATCATGTGCGTCACGGCGATGACCATGGCCAGCGGCAGCACGGCGTAGGCCAGGGCGTGGACGAAGGGCGAGGTGGGCTGGCCGCCGATGCCGGTCGTCGGCAGGATGCGGGCCAGCGCCGGCGGCGCCTTGGCCACCTGGTCGCCGGCTGTCTTGGAGGCGTAGCGCAGCAGCGTATACACCCCCAGCCCGGCCATGGCGAAGACGGTGATCTCCAGCAGGGTATCGAAGGCGCGGAAGTCGACCACGATGGCGCCGACGATATCCTTAGCGCCGGTCAGCGGCTTGGCGTTGGCCTCGAAGTAGGGCGTTGGGATGCTGGGCCGTGGGCGGGTCAGCAGCGCGACCAGGGTCAGAAAGGCGACTACCAGGCCCGTGGCGGCCGCCAGGATGGCATCGCGCGCCAGGCTGACCTTGCTCTGGGCGAAGGTCAGCGCGTTGGCCCGGTAGCGCTCCTTGCGCGGCAGGCGGGTCAACGCCAGCACCAGGATCACCGTCGAGAGGATGTCCACCACCACCTGCACCAGGCCGACGTCCGGCGCCGGCTCCAGCATCATCAACAGGGCGATGCCCAAGCCGGCCGCAGTGACGGCGATCACCGCGGCGAAGTCGCGCTGCAAGAAGATGCTGGCGATGGCCGAGCCGACCACGATCAGAATGGCCAGCACGCGCAGTGTGGCCACCTCGCCCTCGAAGCTGATAGCTGGCAGGGTCAGCAGATAGTCAGCGCTCCACAGCGGCGCCCGGCTCAACGCGGCCGCAGCCGCCAGCAGGAGTAGCGTGCTGGCCAGCATGATCGAGAGATAGGTGCGCAGCTTGCCGCCTTGCAGGCGGGTCGCCCAGTAGGCCAGGCGGTCGATGCCGTCCAGCACACCTTCATAGACATCCTGAAAGCCCAAACGATCGCCGGCGCCCATCAAAACGGCCCGCACCCGCGCCCGGAAGTAGAAGATCAACAGGCCCGCGCTGATGGCGATGGCCGACAAGAGCAGGGGCACGTTCAGGCCGGTCCACAGCGCCAGCGAGACCTTGACCGGACCGCCATAGGCGGCCTTGGCCGCGTTAGCCAGGAAGTCGGCCATGAACTGCGGCTCAGGGCCCAGGCCCAGCAGCAAGGACAGCCCGGCGGGGATCGCTGGCGCCAGCCACATGCCGCGCGGGGCCTCGTGGGCGTGGATCAAGGGATCGCGCGGCTGGCCCAGGAAGGTGTCCCACACCAGCAGACCGGCCTGGGCCAGCAGCAGCGCGCCGGCCGCCACCGACAGCACGGCCATCACGTTGCCCACCGACTGCGGCAGATTGGGGTGAGTCGCCGTGACCAACAGGGTCTCCTTGGCCAGGAAGCCGAACAGCGGCGGCAAGCCGGCCATGGACAGCCCAGCCACGACCGCTACCACAAAGGTGGCTGGCATCGCCTTGCGCAGCCCGCCCAGGCGACGTAGATCGCGCGTGCCCGTCTCGTGGTCGACGATGCCAGCCACCATGAACAGGGCGCTCTTGTACAGCGCATGGGCCAGCACCGCGATCACCAGGGCCTTGAAGGCTTCGGAGATATCCTGACCGATCAGGGCCATCATCACCCCTAGCTGGCTGATGGTGGAGTAGGCCAGCAGCGCCTTGAGGTCGTTCTGCTTCAGGCCCAGATACGCGCCGAGGAGCATAGTGGCCATGCCGAAGCCGGTCAGCAGCGAGAACCACAGGTCGGTGCCGCCCAGGGCCGGGTTCATGCGCGCCATCAAGAAGATGCCGGCCTTGACCATGGTGGCCGAGTGCAGGAAGGCGCTGGCCGGCGTGGGCGCAGTCATGGCGCGCGGCAGCCAGATGTGGGCCGGGAATTGGGCGCTCTTGGTGAAGGCGCCGAAGGCCACCAGCAGCAGCATCACCGGGTAGATAGCGCTGCTGCGCAGGGCGTCGCCGCTGCCGAGGATGGCGGCAAAGCTGGTGTCGCCGGCGACCGCGCTGACCATCAGCAGGCCGGCCAGCAGGGCAATGCCGCCGCCGCCGGTGATGAACAACGCCTGAAAGCCGCCCCGCCGCGCGGCCTCGTCCTTGGTCTTATAGGCCACCAGCAGGAAGGAGGTGATGCTGGTCCCCTCCCAAAAGATGAACAGCGTGATCACATCCCCGGCCATCACCACGCCCAGCATAGAGCCCATGAAGAGCAGCAGGTAGGTCAGGAAGCGGGCGTGGTTCTCGCTATCGCCCTTGAAATAATATCCCGCATACACCGTCACCAACACCCCGATCCCCGTGACGATCAGCGCGAACAGCGCGCTCAGGCCGTCGAAGTAGAGACCGATTTGCAGATCAAACGAGGGGATCCAGGTGAAGCTCCAGGCCACAGCCTGCCCGCCGGCCGTGGCTGGCGTCATCAGCAGCAGGGCGATGAACGCGACCAGCGGCGCGAGAGCCAGCAGCAGGGCCAGCGGCGTGATGGCCAGCCGGCCGCGCAGTGGGGTCAGCCAGAAGAGGGCTGCCACAGCGGCGCTGGCAAAGACTATGGCGAGAGGCAAGAAAAGCAAGGCTGAGTTCATCGTTTAAGCCGATGGCGGCGGAGGGTCTTCGTTGGCTGGCGGTTGAGCGGCAACGCCTCCGTTGCGCCGCGCACGGTACTCCCGCACGGCCAGCACCGCCAGCGTCAAGCCGATGATCGGTATGACAAACAGCAACATGACGTTGCTGTAGTAGGTCAGGCTCCAGTGCTCGATGGCATCCAGGAAGAGGAAGAGCACGTATCCGGCATACAGCGCCAGGAACAGCGCTCCTTCCCAACGGGCGATGGTGTAGCCGGTAAAGAAGATGGGCAGCGCAGCCACAGCCACTGCGATCATGATCGGGATGTCGAAGCGCAGGGCCGAAAGCGGAACGGCAATGCCATTGGGCGCCAGGAGGGCGGTCAGTCCCAGCACGCCCAGGATGTTGAAGACGTTGCTGCCGACGGCGTTGCCCACGGCGATGTCGCGCTCCCCGCGCACAGCCGCCATCGCAGAGGTGGCCACCTCAGGGGCGGAGGTGCCAGCGGCCACGATCGTCAGGCCGATCACCAACTCACTGACGCCCAGCGAGCGGGCGATGGCCGAGGCGCTGTCCACCAGCCAATCTGCGCCCAGCACCAGCATGCCCAGGCCGGCGATCAAGAGGACCACGTTGAACACCCACTGGCGTGCGCTTTTAGCCTGTCCGTCGCCGTACTCCTGGGCGTATTCTTGCTGCACCTCCTCCGTCTCTTTGCGCCCCTGCCAAATCTGAAAGGCGACGTAAACCAACAGCCCCAGGAAGAGCAGCGTCCCTTCGACCCGGCCCAGCGTGCCGTCCAGGCCCAGCAGCAAGACCAGGAATGACAGCACAATCACCAGCGGCACATCCCAACGCACCAATTGCTGATGCACCACCAGCGGGATGATGACGGCGGAGAGGCCGATGATCACCAGGATATTGAAGATATTGCTGCCGATGACATTGCCCAACGCGATGTCGGCGTTGCCCGTCAGCGCAGCCTGCGCGCCGACGGCCATCTCCGGCGCGCTGGTGCCAAAGGCCACCACGGTCAGGCCAATGACCAGCGGGGAGATGCCGACGGCCGCCGCGATCTTGCTGGCGCCGCGCACCAATGCCTCGGCGCCGATGACCAGCAACGCCAGGCCGGCGATCAATAAAAGGACTGTGTTCATGCTTCGTCTTGGCTTGTTGTCAACGGGATCAGGACTTTGCTGCGCCAGCCCGATCGCGGCGCCAGCGCATTTCGCGCACCACCAACACGGCCAGGGTGATCACGGTCAGCGGCACAACAAAGAGCAACATGACGCTGCTGAACAGCGGCAAGGCGTCATGCTGGGTAGCAACAAGGATCAAGTATAACACATACAGGGCATAGTAGGCCAAGAATAGCCAACCCTCCCAACGCGCAACCACAGTCAAGCCAATGACCAGCGGTGAGATGCCGATGGACGCGGCCATTCTCGACGCGCCGCGCACCAACGCTTCTGCGCCGATGATCAGAAGCACCAAACCAGCCACCAACAACATGATCGTGTTCATCACTCAGCGCCGTCGCAGAAGGGCCAGTCGCCCCAGGGCTGCCGATGCCAACAGGACGCTGCCAGCGAAGGTCAACGAAGGCGTGTTGAGCGTCAGCCCCATGACCAGAAAAATAGCCCCGAAGCTGAGCAGCCTGGGGGATTGAAGGGTGAGCAGCACAACGTCCCAGAACGTCTCGCGTCCAACGGTGAAACCCATCTCCTCCAGCTTGCTGGTCAGCTCTGCCAACGTCGGTTCGGTCAGCGTACTGCTGTCGGGAAACACCAATGTGGGCACGCTGGCGTTGCCAGCGTTGATCTCCATCACCCGCTCGCGGGCAGCGCGGTTGCGGGAAATGCTGATATAGTCGTAGTCGGCCCGGACGCGGTCCAGCAAGTTGCGCACCGGCGGCACCATGGGACAGATATCACTGCCGTACAGCACGATTCTTTCGGCCATCAGCTTACCACCTGTACAGTCTCGTTCCGGCGCGCCTGCTGCCGGCTGGCGGCTATGATACCACAAACCCTGCCACAGCCACGAAAGCCGCGGCAGGGTGAGATTGCCAGCGCTGGGGGATAACGCTATAATGAGCACGTTGTCAGCAGTGATCAGCCCACAGTGCTCTGGAGCTTGCATTTATTATGAAGCGGCGATGGTTTGACTTTGGACGGTTGCGGATCAGCTTTTCTACAGGTCGGTGTGAGGCAATCGATGCACACCAGCCATGACTCCTTTTGGGCCGGGATGCGCCGCGATCGCTGGTGGGCGCTGGGGCTGAGCCTGGCCGCACTGGCCTTGTACGTCGCCACCCTGGCCCCCTCGGTGGCCTCGGTCTTCGATGACAGCCTGGAATTTCAGGTTGTTCTGCCCAGCCTGGGTATCGCGCACCCCACCGGATACCCCCTCTATACCTTGCTGGGCTGGTTGGCCAGCCGCCTGCCTGTGGGCGACCTGGCCTATCGCATCAACCTGTTCTCAGCCTTGGCTGGCGCAGCCACGATCGGGGTGATGTTCCTGGTGGCCCGGCGTCTGGGCAGCAGCCGTCTGGCCGCCGCGACCTTGAGCGTCGTCTTCGCGCTCAGCACCACCTGGTGGTCACAGGCCACGATCGCCGAAGTCTACACCCTGCACGGCCTGGCCGTAGCCTTGATTCTTTATCTGACCCTGTCAGACCAGGGAACGCGCACACCCTGGTTGGCGCTGGTCTTTGGCCTGGCGCTGGCGCACCATCGCACCACCCTGCTGCTGGCGCCGGGCGTACTGGTCTATCTGCTGTGGAGCGATGCGGACGTGCTACGCCGGCCTCGCGACCTGGCCCGGCTGGCGCTGGCATTTCTGCTGCCCCTGGCGCTCTATCTGTATCTGCCGCTGCGCGGCCAGAGCGTCACATCGCTGGACGGCGCAGTGGTCAGCACATGGGATGGCTTTTGGCGGCACGTGTTAGCTCGTGACTACAGCGCCTTTCTCAGCGCCAACCCGCTGGCCATCGAACGACCGGCCAGCTACCCGCTGCGCTTGTTCGTCAGTCAGATGGGACTGGCCGCGCTGTTGTTGGGCGTGCTGGGGTGGGTACGCTGGCCGCGCCAGCCGCGGGCATGGACGCTGCTGGCCCTGGTCTTCGCCGCCAACCTGATCTTTGTGCTGGGCTACAAAACAGCCGATGTGGACGTCTTCTATCTCCCAGTGCTCATGGTCTGGCTGCTGGCGGCGTCGGCCGGGCTAAGCTGGCTGCTGGATCGCCTGGCCGCGTGGCTGGAGAGTCTGGACCTGCCACGCTCTGGCCGCATCTGGCAGATCATCCTGACGGCCCTGCTGGTTGCAGTTACGCTGCTGCAGCCGCTGCGAACCACCGTGCGCGTGCTGGCCAGCCCCACCCGTCCACAGACTTGCGCCGAGGTGTTGGCCGTGGGCGAGACGCCTGCCTTCACCCCGCAGCGGCGCAACGCCTGGAGCGCGCTCAACTGCGGTCTGGCGCTGCTGGATCAGCCCCTGCCGCCCCAGGCCACGGTCATCGGTTTGCAGGGCGAGATCACCCTGTTGCGCTATTTGCAGATGGATCGCAACCTGCGGCCTGACGTGCGGCTGCTGGACGCCGACCGGGAAGATGAGCGATTGGCGGCTGTGGATGCAGAAATGCTGGCTGGCCGGCCGGTTTTCGTCACGCGCGAGTTGCCCGGCCTGGCCGAGCGCTATTCGCTCAGCGCGGTCGGGCCGTTGGTGCAGGTCTGGCCGGCTGGAACCGCTGTTGCCCCACCGCTGGCCGAGGCGCTGAGCGTGCCCTTTGGCGAGGCGCTGCGCCTGATCGGCTTTGAGCTGAGCCAGGTTCCAGCCGCCGGCGCCCAATGGCTCCGGCTGAGCGCAGCTTTTGCCGTTGACGCACCGGTGCGCGAAGATCTGAAAGTCTCGGCGCGGCTGCTGGGGCCAGATGGCAGCGTTGTTGCATCGATAGATGCCGTGCCAGTGCATTGGACCTATCCCACCACCGCCTGGCGCGCCGGTGACACCGTAGTCGACACCTACGACTTCGCACTGTCGCTGGACGTGGACAGCGCCGCGTTGACGCCGTTGCTGATTCTCTATCGCTCGGCTGACGGCGCTGAGGTGGGCCGCTATGCGCCAGGCCAGTGACGCTCACGGGCAATCCGCTGGATTGCCAGCCCGTAACGCAATCCGCCGGATTGCCAGCCCGTAACGCAATCCGCTGGATTGCCAGCCCGTAACGCAATCCGCTGGATTGCCAGCCCGTAACGCAATCCGCCGGATTGCCAGCCCGTAACGCAATCCGCCGGATTGCGTCCCACAACGGAGTTTGACTATGCCCCACTCTCCCCAACCAACACGCTCCATCCGCATCCTGGGCATTCCCATGGACCTGGGCCAGCAGCGCCGCGGCGTAGACATGGGGCCGAGCGCGCTGCGCTATGCCGGCCTCTACGAACGCCTGGCGCGCCTGGGCTGTCAGGTGGAGGACGCCGGCAACGTGCTGGTGCCGGTGCGTGAACAGCGGGACGTGCAGGCTCAGCACTGGATCGAGGGCGCTGGCGGCGGTATGCGCCACCTGCCCGCAGTGATCGCTGCCTGCCAGGCGATCTACCAGGTATCACAGAGCTGCTGCGGCACCCCGGAAGTGCCAGTGTTCCTGGGCGGCGACCATTCCATCGCCATCGGCACGGTCAGCGGCACAGCCTGCGCCGGAGCGCTAGGGTTGATCTGGATCGACGCGCACGGCGACTTCAACACGCCAGAGACCTCGCCCTCGGGCAATATCCACGGCATGCCAGTGGCCGCCCTGATCGGCCGCGGCCATCCAGACCTGGTTGACCTCGGTCATCCAGGCCCCAAGCTACGCCCTCAAGAGATCGCCATGATCGGCATTCGCGACCTGGACGGCCCGGAACGAGAGGCGCTGGCCGGCGCAGGCGTCCACGTCTACACCATGCGCGATATCGACGAGCTGGGCATGGCCACCGTAGCGCGGCGCGCGCTGAGCCACCTGAACCATCTGCCGCGCATCCACGTCAGCCTGGACATGGACTCCATCGACCCCGACGTGGCGCCAGGCGTCGGCACGCCTGTGCCCGGCGGCCTGACCTACCGTGAAGCGCACCTGCTGATGGAGATCCTGGCCGAATCGAACAAAACCGCTTCGATAGACGTCGTCGAGATCAACCCGATCCTGGATGATGGCAACCGGACAGCCGAGCTGGCCGTTGAATTGGTGGCATCGTTGTTGGGCCAACGGATTCTGTGAGGAGCCTGTGAGCATTCCCATGACCAACCAAAAAAATCCGCGACTACGCCGCGCGTTGCTGTTCATGCCAGGCGACTCGCTGCGCAAGATCGAAAAAGCCATCGCACTGGGCGCAGACAGCATCGTGATGGATCTGGAGGACGGCGTGGCCTTCAACCAAAAGGCCGAAGCACGGCGCACCATCGTGCAGGCGCTGCAAACGCTGGACTTCGGCCGCAGCGAGCGGCTGGTGCGCATCAACCCCATGGGCAGCGACCTGGCCGAGGCCGACCTGCGCAGCACCATCAACGGTCAACCTGACGGCTATGTGCTGCCCAAGGCCGAGTTCGCCGGACAGGTGGAGGCGCTGGATGAGTTTCTGACCCTGGAGGAACGAGCGAGAGGCTGGCCGGCCGGCAGAATTCGGCTGTTGCCCATTGTCGAGACCGCCCTGGGAGTGATGAACGTGGGCGAGATCGCCCTGGCCAGCGAGCGTGTTGACGCGCTGATCTTCGGCGCAGAGGATCTGGCCGGCGACATGGGAGCTGTGCGCACGCCGGCCGGCTGGGAGGTCTTCTACGCGCGCAGCGCCGTGGTCATCGCGGCCAAGGCCTACCGCCTGCAAGCCATCGATCAGGTCTTCTTCGATCTGGTAGATATGGAGGCGTTCGAGTCCGAATGTTTGAGCGGCCGGCAAATGGCCTACGACGGCAAGATGGTCATCCATCCCCGCCAGGCCGAAATCGCCCAACGCGTCTTCGCCCCCGCGCCGGAAGAAATTCAGCGCGCCCTGCGCATCATCCAAGCTCACCAGGAAGCCCAAGCGGCCGGCCTGGGCGCGTTCGCCCTCGACGGCCGCATGGTGGACATGCCCGTGGTGCGCATGGCTGAGCAGGTGCTGCGGAAGGCGCGCGCGGCAGGAATGTTGAACGATGAGCAAGCCCACCTCCACCAGCCTGCCCGATCTTGACGCGCTGGACCCCGTGGACTGGGAGCATCTGCGGCGCATGGCAGCGTTGACGCCGGGGCAGAGGATGCTGGCCATGGCCGAGGTGTCAGCCTTTCAGCGCGGGCTGCTGCGCGGGGCCTTTCGGCGGCGCTACCCCGACCTGCCCATCGAGGAGATCAACATGCTGATGTTCCGCTACATCGAGGACCTCAAGGCCAGGGGCTTATGAGCGAGTTCGCCTTCTACATGCAGGTGCTGGCCGCGCTGGAGGCGGTCAGCGCGGACTACATGGTGGTCGGCGCGTTCGGGGCCAGCGCCTATGGCCTGAGCCGCGCCACCCACGACGCGGACATCATCGTCGATCTGGACAGCGCGGCCTGCGATGCCCTGGCTGCACATTTTCCCGCGCCGCGCTACTACGCCGATCCGCAGCAGATGCGCGACTCGATCCGGCTGGGCATCATGTTCAACATCATCGACGGCTCGTTGGGCGTCAAGGCCGACCTGGTGCCGCTGTCGCGCGAGCCAGCCTATCGCGCGGCCTTTGGCCAGCGAATGCGCTGCACGGTCGTCGACGCGCAGGGGCAGGAGTTCGAAATCTGGTGCGCGCGGCCGGAAGATATCATCGCCGGCAAGCTGATGGCCTGGCAACAGGGCCGCTCGGCCAAGCATCCGGCCGACATCGCAGTGGTGCTGAGCTTCATGCTGGCCGGGTTCAGCGCCGGCCCGTTCGACGTGGATTACGTCACGGCGCAAGCGATGGCGATCGGAGAGGATGCCCTGGCGCTGTGGTTGGAGCTGCTGGGTCGCACTCGACGCCAGTTACCAGACGATACGCCGCGGTTTTAGCAGCCAGTGGCCACTGTTGCTCTATGTCACCCTGTCATCCCCCTCACCCCTCCCGCCGCAAGACATGCGTCAACACCGTCGCCCCCGTGCCGCCGATGTTCTGAGCCATGGCGATGCGGGCGTTGGGGACCTGGTTAGGGCCAGCCTGCCCGGTCAGTTGCAGGTAGAGCTCGGCCAATTGGTAGACGCCAGTGGCGCCGACGGGGTGGCCGCGCGCCTTAAGGCCGCCCAGGGTCGAGATGGGCACCTTGCCGTGCAGTCCAATCTCGCCGCTCACCCCCAGCCACAGCCCCTCGCCCGGCCGGGCGAAGCCGGCCGCCTCCAGCGACAGCACCGACATGATCGTATACGCGTCGTGCAGCTCGAAGATGTCCACGTCCTGCGGGCTGATCTCGGCTTGAGCGTAAGCGCGGCGGCTGGAGAACATCACGCCGTCCAGCACCAGCCGCTCGCGGCGGTCGGCGATGCCCACGCTGTCGGTGGCGCTGGCCGAGGCCACCACCCGCACCGCCGGCCGGCCCGCGGTGGACTTGCCTACGACATCTCCGGCGACCAGCACCAGCGCAGCCGAGCCGTTGCAGATGGGCGAGGCGTCGTAGAGCCGCACCGGGTCATGCACCATCTTGGCCTGCTCGTAGATCATGGCATCGATCTCTTTGTGGAACAGCGCATTGGGGTTGGTCACGGCGTTCTTGTGCGCGTTGATGGCAAAGGGGGCGAAGAGCGAGCGGTTGATGCGGTAGCGCTGGATGTACTCCTGCATCAGCACGGCGTTGAGGCTGACGAAGTTGTGCCCCTTGGCGCCCTCGCTGTCCCAGTCGCTGGCCGTGGCCAGGGCGCGGGTGGTGGCGTAGCGATCGGTGTGGGTCATCTTCTCCACCCCTGCCACAACGACGATGTCGTGCAGGCCGCTGGCAACGGCCATCACCCCCCAGCGCATGGCAGCCGCGCCGGAGCTGCACGCAGCCTCAGCCGTGGCCGCCTCGATGCCGCGCAGGCCGGCCGCGTCAGCTACCAGCGCGCCCAGGTGCTGCTGCTGGCTGAGCATGCCCGACAGCATGTTGCCCAGGTAGAGCGCATCCACCCGCTCGACGCCTGCGTCGGCCATGGCCGTCCGCACGGCGACCGCGGCTAACTGCCGGATCGAGAGATCGGTTTCCTTGCTGACGGGGGTCTGTCCAACACCGAGGATGTAGATGGGGCGCATGGGGGCCTCCGTGGGAGTGGCAGATTGCAAGTTGCAGGTGGCAGGTGGCAGGTGGCAAACCGGAGTTCCTGCCGGTTCCTGTGAGTTCCTCTCCGCCAGTATACGCGCCATGACGCAGTGTGTCAAAGTCATCGCACAGACCACCAAACTTGCCAAATGCGCGGCTTTATGACACAATGCGTCATACAAAAACGCTTCGTATCTGTTCACGACGCTGGGCGCCTGCAGGCCACGGCGTCACAACCAAAAGACCAAAAGCAAGGGCAGCCAGCGCCATGCACCAAAGGGCCATGAAGTTACCCGCCCATCTGCCAATTGGCTGTGTTCCGGCTAACCAACCGGCCACGGCCCGTTGGCGCGTCCGCCGTCCGTTGACCGCCCCAGGTTTCCCTGCTTTTCCTCTCCCAATCCCTGCTTTCCCTGTTCCGACGTCACTACTCAGGTGCCGGGCACTTGCAGCCCAGGATCGGCTGAACTCAAGTCAAGTGCCCGGCACCGATGGCTGAGTAGTAACGTTCCGACAATCCGACCCACGCAAGGAGGCATGAACCATGACTGAACTGAAGGATCTGTATCCGATTGGCGAACAGCCCCCGTTGGGCTATGTGCCGCCCAAGATGTACGCCTGGCTGGTGCGGCCTGAGCGCTTCGGCGAGCCGATGAAGGCCTGGCAGGAGGAAGTGATCGACATTCCTGAGCCGGCCGACGACGAGGTACTGGTCTACGTGATGGCGGCCGGCGTCAACTATAACAACGTCTGGGCGGGCCTGGGCATCCCCATCGACGTGATCGGCGCGCGCAACAAGGCTGGCGAGCCGGAGCGCTTCCACATCGGCGGCAGCGACGCCAGCGGCATCGTCTACAAGGTTGGCAAGGACGTCACAAATCTCAAGGTCGGCGACGAGGTGGTGATCCACTGCGGCATCTGGAGCCGCGACTGCCCCTGGGTCAGGGCTGGCGAGGACCCAATGTACAGCCCCACCTTCCGTATCTGGGGCTACGAGACCAACTGGGGCAGCTTCGCCCAGTTCACCAAGGTGCAGGCCCACCAATGCCTGCCCCGGCCGCAGCACCTGACCTGGGAGCAAGCCGCGGCCTACATGCTGGTGGGCGCCACGGCCTACCGCATGCTCTACGGCTGGGCCGAGCACGCGCTGCGCCAGGACGACATCGTGCTGATCTGGGGCGGCGCCGGCGGGCTGGGCTCCATGGCCATCCAGATCGTCAAGGCGGCCGGCGGCAAGGCCATCGCCGTGGTCAGCGAGGACGACAAGTTCGACTACTGCATGAACCTGGGCGCGGTGGGCTGCATCAACCGGCGCAACTTCGACCACTGGGGCATGCTGCCGCACTGGAAGGACACCGTCGGCTACAACGAATGGCTCAAAGGCGTGCGCAAGTTCGGCAAGGCGATCTGGGACATCCTGGGCGAGCGCAAGAGTCCCCGCATCGTCTTCGAGCACCCCGGCGAGACCACCATCCCCACATCGATCTTCGTCTGCGACACCGGCGGCACAGTGGTGATCTGCGCAGGCACCACCGGCTACAACGCGACCGTCGACCTGCGCTACCTGTGGATGCGCCAGAAGCGGCTGCAAGGCTCCCATTTCGCCAACGACGAGCAGGCCAAGGGCTTCAACGACCTGGTGCTGGCCGGCAAGGCCGATCCCTGCATGTCGCGCGTCTTCCCCTGGAACGAGCTGCCTGACTGCCACCAGTTGATGTACGAGAACAAGCATCCCTTCGGCAACATGTCGATCCTGGTCGGCGCAACGGAGCCAGGCTTGGGCAGGACCATCGCCGAGCCGGCCGGTCTGACCATCATCGAGCCGACGGCAGAGATCCGGGAGCGCGAGGGCTTCTACCGCGCGCCGTTGCATCCGGTGGACGAGCAGAAGCCGGCCGAAGCGCCAGCGGTCGAGGACACCCGCCTGGTGCGCGAGATGATGCACTACGGTGTGATCGCGTGCGGCGAGGCAACGGCTGTGAACGAGGTTGCCCAGCGCATGACCGAATACCACGTCCACGCCATTGTGGTCACCGACGCGGCCGGCTATGCCGTCGGCGTGGTCTCGCAGACCGACGTGGTGCTGGCCCGCCAAGGCCGCACGGCCGACGAGCTGGCGGCGCTGACTGCGGCCGACATTATGAGCCCTCATGTGGTGACCTGCTCGCCGGAGACCACCATCTCTGAAGCCATCACCCTGATGACCCGCAACCGCATTCACCGGCTGGTGGTAGCCGACGCCCGCAGCGGCCGGCCGTGGCCGGTAGGAGTCTTGAGCATGACCGACATCATCACCTATGGCATGAGAAGCGCCCCGGTCGGCGCTTCGGCCATGTCCCTGCCGCCGTCCATGCTGGCCACCGATATCTATGAACCGATGACGCCAGAGCCGGGCCTGGACGACCTGGGCCTGATCGAAGACGCCACGTTGGTGGCTGACGTGATGCATCGCGGCGTCGTGGCCAGCCTGCGCGGCGCGTCGGTGATGGATGCAGCCAGGCAGATGCTGGAGCACAGCATCCATGCTGTGGTCGTGGTGGCCGACGATGGCCGGGCCGTGGGCGTGGTCTCGCAGACCGATGTGGTGCTGGCCCGCCAGGGCCGCACGGTCGAGCAGGCCGCGGCGCTCAGCGTTGGCGACATCATGACCCCCAGCCTGGTGAGCTGCACCGCCGACCGCAAGCTATCTGAGGCCATCACGCTGATGACCCGCAACCGGGTGCATCGCCTGGTGGTGGTCGAGGAACAGAACGGCAAGCTGATGCCCGTCGGCATCCTCAGCATGACCGACGTCATCCGGCAGTTTTTCAGCCGCAATTAAGATGGTAGAAGAAGTCCGACTTCTCAGAAGAAGTCGGACTTCTGAACCGCGAAAGGGAAAACAACCATGACTGTACTCAGCGGTGAATACGAGACCGTCCGGCGCGAGGCGCGCAAGTTCGCCGAGAAAGAAGTTGCGCCCATCGCCCACGACCTGTACAACGAGGGCCACGAAATCCCCATGGAGATCATCAGGAAGATGGCCAACCTGGGCTACTTTGCGATGGCCATCCCGGAGGAGTACGAGGGCCTGGGCATGGACACCCTGACCATCACCCTGGTCACCGAGGAGCTGAGCCGGGTCTGGCTCTCGGTCGGCTCGGTGATGACCCGCATGTTGATCGCCGGCGGCCTGATCCTTAACGGCGGCACCGAAGAGCAGAAGCAGCGCTGGCTGCCCGGCATCGCCAGCGGCGACGTGCTGCCAGCCGCGGCCTTCACCGAGCCCAACGCCGGCTCCGACACGGCCGGCATGCAGTTGCGCGCGGTCAAGCAGGGCGATAGATACGTCCTCAACGGCCCCAAGACCTGGATCACCTTCGCCAACCGCGCCAACCTGATGACCGTGCTGGCCCGCACCGACCCTGACGCCAGCAAGCGCCACAAGGGCCTATCGATGATCGCGGTCGAGAAGACGCCCGGCAACGACTTCATGCCGCCCCACCTGACCGGCGCGCCCATTCCCACCATCGGCTACTACGGCATGAAGTCCTTCAGCCTGAACTTCGAGGACTTCGAGGTCCCGGCCGAGAATCTGATCGGCGGCGTGGAGGGTCGCGGCTTCTACCAGTTGATGGGCGTCTACGAGACGGCGCGCATCCAGACGGCCGCGCGCGCCGTGGGCGTGGCCCAGGGCGCGTTCGAGGCGGCCTTGCAGTACGCGCAGGAGCGCCAACAGTTTGGCCGCCCCATCGCCGAGTTCCAGGTGATCCAGCACAAGCTGGCCCACATGGCCACCGACATCGAGGCCGGCCGCCAGCTCACCTACTACGCCGCCCAGAAGAAGGACTCCGGCCAGCGCAGCGACCTGGAGGCTGGCATGGCCAAGCTGTTCTGCGCCGACATGGTGGAGAAAGTCACCAGCGAGGCCTTGCAGATCTTCGGCGGCTACGGCTACGCCATGGAGTACCCGGCCCACCGCTTCTGGCGCGACGGCCGCATCTTCAAGATCTTCGAGGGCACCAGCGAGATCCAGGCCGAGGTGGTGGCTAAGCGGCTGATACCGGAGAAGAAGTGAAAGGTTGCAGGTGGCAAGTGGCAAGTCGTGCGTCCATGCAACTTGCAACCTGCGACTTGCAACCTGCCACCTGCAACTCCGAGGAAATCCCATGAACCTAACCTTCACCCCTGAGAGCATCGCCGGCGTTGTGCAGCGCATCGAGACGGCGAATGAGAACTTCAAGCAGCGCTATCCGGGCGACGTGACCGGCCGGCAGCCGGTGCATACGGTCTACGGCGGCGCGCATCTGTTCAAGGCCGACACGGCCGGCAAGCTGGGCGGCATCGCGCTGCGCAACATGGATGCCTACGCGCCCAACTTCGTGGTCTTTGCCAAGGCGCTGGGCTTGCCCGGCGCGGAGACCTTGCCCAACACCGAGGCCGAGATCAACCACCTGGCCGAGGTCATCGCCCACGACCCGGACGCGATCTGCTGCGCCAATGAGCCGGCCTGGATGGCCTGGACCGTCTATACGAGGGTGCGCGAGAAGCTGCAGCGCGAGCCGGTAGAGGACTACCGCGTCGACTTCGAGGACGGCTACGGCAATCGGCCCGACGAGGAGGAGGACCTCCATGCGGTCAACGTCGGCCAGCAACTGGCGGCGGGCATCGCAGCCGGCGGCCTGCCTCCCTTCATCGGCATCCGCATCAAGCCCTTCACCCTGGAGAGCTACAAGCGCGCCGTGCGCACGCTGGACCTGTGCATCACCGCGCTGGGCGAGACGGGCGGCGGCCAGGTGCCGGCCAACTTCGTGGTCACGCTGCCTAAGGTGACCATGCCGGAGCAAGTCACAGCCCTGGCCGACCTGGTGGACGAGCTGGAGGCCAGGAACGGCATGGTCGCCGGTTCTATCGGCCTTGATTTGATGATCGAGACTCCTCAATCAATCATCGACCACAGCGGCGCCAACACGGTCAACCTGCTGGTGCGGGCCGGCCGCGGCCGGGTCAGGTACTGCGCCTACGGCACCTACGACTACACCGCGCTGGTCAACATCACGGCCCACTACCAGACCCATACCCACCCGGCGGCCGACTTTGCGCGCCACATCCTGCAGGTCAGCCTGGCCGGCACCGGCGTCAGTATCAGCGACGGCGCCACCACCACCATGCCTATCGGCCCGCACCGCGCGACCAAGGACAAGCCGCTGACGGCGCAGCAGGAGGCCGAGAACCTGGCGGTGGTGCATAGCGCCTGGCGGCTGCACTACGACAACGTGCAGCACTCGCTGCGCCACGCCTACTACCAGGGCTGGGACCTCAACCCGGCGCAGTTGCCGGTGCGCTACGCCGCGATCTACACCTTCTTCCTGGAGAGCCTGGACGACGCCAGCCGCCGGCTGAACCGCTTCGTCGATGCCGCGGCCCAGGCCACGCTCAGCGGCAACATGTTCGACGACGCGGCCACGGGCCAAGGCCTGCTCAACTTCTTCCTGCGCGGCATCGCCTGCGGCGCCATCACCGAGGAAGAGGCCATGGCCACGGGTGTCACGCTGGAGGAGCTGCACGGGCGGTCGTTCGTGAAGATCGTGCAGAATCGGGCGTACAAGAAGTCGCTGTAGTGCGCGGGTTGCTGGGCTGTACGTAACCCGTAATGCGTAACTCGTAACTCGGAGGCAGCGCAACAGGTTTCTGATTCCGGGTTACGTGTTACGAGTTACGCAGTACTGGGAACACGGATAGGCCAGATGCAGGCGTATCCGTGTTTCTGTTTTGGGCGTGACAGTGCTGTTGGCAGAGTGGTGGAGTGTGGTATAATTGGATGGAAGCAAGTTGCGCTGATAGTAGGAGAATAAACTTATGCCCACGCCGATCACTTCACAAACGAGTGTCGTTCGCACAGAGCGCGGCCTGTCGATTGCTGGCACGCGTATCACGCTGTACGACGTCATAGATTACTTGAAGGCTGAGTGGCCTCCGAGTCTGATTCGCCAATGGCTTGACCTTACAGAGCAGCAAATGGCCGATGTCATGCTGTACATCGAGCAGCATCGTGCAGAAGTCGAGGCGGAGTACCAACAGGTCTTGACCTATGCGACCGAGGTTCGGCGTTATTGGGAAGATCGCAACCGGGATCGCTTTGCTCGCATCGCAATGTCGCCTCCGCCGCCAGGGAAAGAGGCTATTTGGGCCAAAATTCAGGCCAAGAAGGCGCAGTTGGCGCAAGAATGACAACGATACTGGTGGATCACGACATCGAAGGGCAGGCTATACTCCTGTGGGCGCGGATCAGCGCCGAGGGATGGTCTGACCTGTTGTCGCTGCGCTTGGCGCTATTTGATGATGTGGGTTTGCCAACTGATAGCAGTGACCGCGAGGTTTGGCGCTTCGCGCAACACAACAAGATGGTTCTTCTCACAGGCAATCGCCGCATGAAAGAGGCTGACTCGTTAGAACGGACGATCCGCGACGAGAATACCTCCACCTCATTGCCTGTCGTCACGATCGGGAACGTCAGCCGAATGCTGGATCGAGGCTATTTGGAACAGTGCAAGCTGCGGCTGTTGGAGGTCATGCTCTATCTGGACAATTACGCCGGAGCGGGTCGGGTGTTCGTTCCATAACCTGGCCCAACGGCGCTGACTTCGATCCCGAGACGCTGCGCAACTGGCCGGAGTACAAAAATGAGATGGCGGCGCGGGCGCAGCAGTGGGATTTAGTTCTTGCGTAGAGACTGAGCGGCGTTTGAGCAGTGTACCGATGGTTCACTTCGGAGGCTGAACATGGAGAGAATTGATATCGGCAAGTACATCGTTAAGGACCCTGAGATCTGTCACGGGCAGATCACGTTCAAAGGGACACGTGTGCCGGTGGATACGGTACTTGCGTATCTCGCCAAAGGCTACTCGGTCGATGTGCTGCTTCACAATTGGCCCCAAGTATCACGGCCGGCCATCGAAGAGGCTGTATCTTTGGCGGCGCAATCCTTTCAAACGCAGTATGGCTCGCAAGGCTGAGCCGCATCGGGCTGTACCTGGTATTCCCTGCAGGAACTATCGTGGGTCAGATCATTCTCGACGAGCAGATCTTCGACACTGAAGTCCTGATCCCATTGACCCAGTGGATCACGGTTCAGCGCCTGCGCGACCTGCGCCCAGATCAAGTGATCAAAGACGAGCGGGTCCCCATGATCCTGCGCGAGTCGCGCCAGCCCACCTTCGTGACCATCGATATGGGCTTCTGGAACGCGCGCTTACGGGACGCCCGCTATTGCATCGTCTGTTTTCCGCTGCGCAGTGACGAGCAGCGGGCGATTCCCGGACTTCTGAGGCATCTGTTGCGCATGTCTGAGTTCGCCACCAAGGCGGCGCGCATGGGCAAGGTGGCTCGCGTGAGTCAGAGCCACATCGATTACTGGCAACTGGGCGACGAGCAACCGCACAGGTTATCCTGGCCCCCGGCCGCACAGCGAAAGGGCGGCGTGATCAGAGAACAGGGACCAGCCTATGAGTTTGAGGCTCCGATGGTCTCCACAGCAGAAGATCAACCCCTCGCCGATCTTCTTCCATGCAAGCTGATCCAGGTGCAGGGCCCACCCGTGTCACAGACGATTATCGAGGAACGACGTTGAACGAGCCAGCTTACGCTACGCAAGAACTGATGGAGGACTTGCAGGATGAACTGCGCTGGGATGAGCTTTTCAGACGCACCCAGCCGCAGTTAGCCGTCGCAGCCCGGCGCGCCAGGCAGCAAATCGCTGCCGGCATGGCGATGCCGATGGACTACAACCAGCTATGAGACCGTACTGAGAGATCCCTGAGCATCTGAATGTGAGGTGTGCCATGCAACAAGCAGTGCTTGAACACGTATTGGAACAGATTTACGTGCTAGATCCCAAGGAGCTGAGGCAGGTGCAACGAGTTGTCCAGGAACGACTCGCACCATCGAGCGAATCGCAGAAACGGCGAGCGTTCTATCAGTCCTTGCAAGCATCAGGCTTGGTGAAGCAAATCAAACAACGCCCGTTGGTTGAACGTGCCAACCGTCCCTTGATCGAGGTAGAAGGCCCGCCTGTGTCGCAGACGATCATTGAGGAGCGGCGCTGAATGGCCGACTTCTATTTCGACAGCAGCGCCCTCGTCAAGCGCTACATCCGTGAGTCTGGCTCTCCCTGGGTCACTGGCTTGTTCGATCCGTCCTTGGGCCATGACGCGTTCATAGCAGCGATCACCCCGGTGGAGATAATTGCCGCCATTGCGCGTCGCGCTCGCGGCAAGTCCATCACTCAGGATCAGGCGACAACTGCGTACGATCTGATTCGGAGTGATCTGCAGACAGACTACCAAGTCGTTGAGTTGAACGAGGCAGTGCTCCTAAGCGCCATGCGGCTCGCCGAAAGCCACGGCCTGCGCGGGTATGATGCAGTGCAATTATCAGGTGCGCTGGAGATCAACACCCTTCTCCTCAACAACGACCTGCCTCCGCTCGTTTTCGTCTCAGCCGATGAGGAGTTGAACAATGTAGCTGCTGCAGAAGGGCTTGCTGTCGAAGACCCTAATCAGCATGTATAGGCGCGGACGTGCCTCAAAGGACCAGGAGACAGTGACAATGAGCGACTTCGATGACCTACGACAAATGCGTGAAGCGAAGGAAAGAGCACAAGCATTAGCGCATCAGAAAGCGCTTGAGAACGAAAAGCGAAAAGCCGAAGTGGCACAGCGTTTGCAGGAACGAATAACGGCTAGCGCTGACAGACTGCATGGGATAGTGGTTGAAATCCTGGAGGAGTTGCGAGATGCCATCTATCCATACCTTGCCGCAAAAAGGTTAGATTCAGGTAACTGGGGAGTCGTGCGCGAGGGGCCAAATGAATATGACGGGTGTGGGAGTGACGAATATGCCGCTGTGGTTGCGGCAGAGTTCGATAAACGGGGCGAGGCAAAACGCTTTGTTAGTTACAAGGGCTTGAGCCGCTATCGATCGAGACTGATACCGAGCAACTTGACCCGACAGGATCTCGTGCATGCCTTGAAGAAGCTTCATCCTCATTTCTCCCTTTTTCTCAGGAGGTTTCCAGTTCTTGCTCCAATGCTGCTCGTTGTGGCCTGTACGGTTGCACCAGCAGATGGTCAAGAACCAAAAGAACCGACTCCCGCCTTCTTAACATTGTCAACTAGTGACGCCTCTGAAATTGAAATGACGTTGACCAATACCCTAGACTCTCTCGCCCCAGTTACTCCCCCATCTAGAGCCACAGCAGTGCGACCTACCGCAACTCCAACCAAAACAACTGCCGCTACGGTAACTAGAGCCGCAACCAGAACGCCATCATCAACTGCTACATCATCACCAGAACAAGCTATAGTAGCGGAGCAATCTACTTCACTAATCACCTGTACCAACACAGTGATTAGAAGGCAAGGACCTGGGACAAACTTCTCTCAGGTCGGCACCTGTCAACCAGGTGAAACCATCGATTTAGCAACAATTAAGGGCAAAACCGTCGCTGGTGGCTATACTTGGTTCAAAGTTGAAAGTTCTGCTGGTCAATACTACTATATTGCCGTGATCTCAAGCCGAATGACATTCAATCAACAAAGTATCAATGCTTTGCGAATCCTTCCTGCATCCGAGCTTCCCACTAGACAACCAACCACTCCCGTTAGGCAAGTAACTACAACAGTAAAAAAAGTAACCATTACACCAGACTACTTTCTATTCATGTCTCCAGGTAAAGATCAAAATGGTACTTCAGTTGGCTCACAAACACTAGCAATCTTGGAAACAAGTGGACCATGGCTCAAAGTTGACTATCCAGGCCTCGGTGTTCGATGGGTACATAGTGCAAACCTGGTGATTTCATCAGGAACAACTTCCAGCGTGCCTTTGCAAACAAATCCTGAAGTGATATCTGCTGAAATTGGAAACACTAACCCTTACTTTTCGGGAATTAAGTCTGAAAGCGGAAGAGTGTACGCAGAAGAAGTCGACATTAGGAGTGGCATGATCTCGCCATGGCTGTATGATTCTGGAGGTTACTTATGCCAGTCTCCTGTCCAATCAGTACTAGACAATCCAGAAGAGACTAACTTCCAGCACACATTCGGAACACCGGTTCTATTTCCCTACATTGGAATCGTGACTAGTATTTCTCCGCCAGATTCTGGTGGGTCATTCACAGTCTCTTTTACTGATCAGAATGGAGTGCAAAGTTCAAGAACAATCAACCCATCAACAAGAGTGTACTTTCAAACTGCCTTCTATAATGGAAACACAGGATGTGTAGATCCAAACTTACAATCCCCTCCAATCTCTTTCTTTGCTGTTGGTAGAGCGGTTGGCTTTGCCGAACCTGGAACCAACTATGTAATGGGCGCATATCGCTAGTGTTATTGTTGCTTTAACGCAAAAGCAGAAAGACGTCGGAAGTGGCCCATTCGCGTGCAAGAAGTGACCTGGTTGCGGTCCATACTAGCTCCTTCTAGACGCGCGGCCACTTCCGAGGTCTGGAATTTGACCCTTCAAACGGCTTCTTGGAACTGAACGGGAGTTTGCTATGACAGGAAACAACCCCCAACCCCTTGTGAATGCCCTTAACGCCTGGGAGACCGGCGACCTGGCCAAATCCATCGAGCGCGTGGCGGAGCGGCCGGAGACGCAGGCGTTCCAGCGCCTTGCGACGCCCTTGGACGCCGGCCCACAGCCGCCGCCGGAGCCAGACCAGCAGTGGTACCTGGAGCAACTGGGCTTTCCCGGCCAGTATCCCTTCACCCGCGGCGTGCAGCCCACCATGTACCGCAGCCGCTTCTGGACCATGCGCCAGTACGCGGGCTACGGCACGGCCGCCGAGGCCAACGAGCGCTTCAAGTACCTGCTCAGCCAGGGCCAGACCGGCCTGAGCGTGGCCTTCGACCTGGCCACGCAGATCGGCTACGACAGCGACGATCCGCTGGCGGCCGGCGAGGTGGGTCAGGCGGGCGTGGCCATCGACTCGCTGGCCGACATGGAGGCCATGCTGGAAGGCATCCCGCTGGACAAGGTCAGCATCAGCATGACCATCAACGCGCCGGCCAGCGTGTTGCTGGCGATGGTCATCGCCGCGGGCGAGAAGCGCGGCGTGCCCGCCAGCAAGCTGACCGGCACCATCCAGAACGACATCCTCAAGGAATACGTCGCGCGCGGCACCTACATCTTCCCGCCCGGCCCCAGCGTGCGCCTGGCGGCCGACACCATCGCCTACTGCGCGCGCGAGGTGCCGCGCTGGAACGCGATCAGCGTCAGCGGTTACCACATCCGCGACGCGGGCAGCACGGCCGCGCAGGAGATGGGCTTCGCCGTCGCCAACGCCATGGCCTACATGGACGCAGTGCTGGAACGCGGGGTCAGCATCGACGACTTCGCCGGCCGCATCTCATGGATCTTCAACACGCAGAACAACTTCTTCGAGGAGGCGGCCAAGTACCGCGCGCTGCGCCGGCTGTGGGCCACCATCCTCAAGGAGCAGTACGGCGCGCAGAAGCCGGCCAGCATGACCCTGCGCACCCACATCCAGACCGGCGGCGCGACCCTGACCGCGCAGCAGCCGCTGAACAACATCGCCCGCGCCGCTTTCCAGGCCCTGGCCAGCGTCCTGGGCGGCATCCAGAGCATGGCGCTGAGCTGCTACGACGAGGCGCTGGCCCTGCCCACCGAGGAGGCCCAGGCCACTGCGCTGCGCACCCAGCAGATCATCGCCCATGAAATCGGCGCCACCGAGGTGATCGACCCGCTGGCCGGCTCCTGGTACGTGGAAAGCCTGACCGACAAGCTGGAAGCCGAGGCCAGGGCATTGATCGCCAAGATCGCCGAGCTGGGCGGCTCGGTCAAGGCCATCGAGAGCGGCTGGATGCAGCAGCAGATCGCCGACTCGGCCTGGCGCTACCAGAAGGCGGTGGAGTCGGGCGAGCAGGTCATCGTCGGCGTCAACGCCTACCAGACGCCAGGCGAGGAGCGGCCCGTGGGCATCTTCCGCCCCGATCCGCAGACCTACCGCACCCAGCATGCCCGGCTGGAGCAGCTCAAGGCCACGCGCGACAACGCCGCCGTGCAGGCCGCGCTGGCGAAGCTGCGCCAGACCGCCCAGGCTCCCGCCGGCCCCGACAGTAACCTCATGCCCCCCATCCTCGACGCCGTGCGCGCCTACGCCACCCTGGGCGAGATCTGCGGCGTGCTGCGCCAGGAGTGGGGCGAGTATGAGCCGCCGACAGTAATCTGACAAGGTGACAAGGTGAGTGGGTGACAAGGTGACCGGAAGGTCTGGACACTCACCCTGTCACCTTGTCACCCTGTCACCTTGTCTCTCAGGAGCCCCCCATGACCCAACAACGCCTCTGCGCCGAGAACGACCTGCGCGTGGGTGAGAAGAAGACCTTCAGCGCGGGCGACATGACGATCATCCTGTACCGGCTGAAGGATGGCTTTTATGCCACGGAACGGCTGTGTACCCACACCTTCGCGCCGCTGGATCGGGGCAAGATCGTGGACGGCGACGCTATCCAGTGCCCGCTGCACCGCGCCCAGTTCGACATCAGGACGGGCGCGGTAAAACGCTGGGCCAACTTTCCACCTGGCATTCAGATGCTCAACGTGGCGCGCGGCGAGAAGGCGCTGCGCACGTTTCCAGTGACGGTGCAGGACGGGGCGGTGTTCGTGGATGTCTGAGGGCTGAGCACAGTTGCCAACTTTTCGGAAAAGTTGGCAACTGTGCCCGCGCGCTGTGGTATAATGGCCGTGAACAGCACTGACAAGGAGTGAAGCCATGCCAACGCCATTTCCTGGAATGGATCCGTATCTTGAGCATCCAGAGCTGTGGCCGGATGTCCATTTGGGCATGATTGCGGCAATTAGAACCGAGCTGGCGCCACGCTTAAGTCCTCGTTACGCAGTCTCAGTGGAAGAGCGCACGTACATCGCTGCCCATCTTTCCGATAGCTTTATCGGACGGGCAGACGTGCTGGTAGCCAGCGATCGCGGGCCTGCTCCGGTGCGAAGCGGCAGCAATGGCGGGGTGGCGGTGCGCGAGCCGGTGGCAATCTACGTGCCGGCGCCGGACGTGGTCACCGAGCGCTACCTGGAAGTGCGCAACGTCCAGTACGGTTATGTGGTCACGGTGATCGAGCTGCTATCGCCCAGCAACAAACGTCCCGGCAGCGAGGGCTTTCGCGCGTATCAAACCAAGCGCGAGACCCTGCTCTCCACCCGCACCAGTCTGGTCGAGATCGACCTGCTGCGCGCCGGCCAACGGCCGCCAATCCACGGCGAGGCCCCAGACAGCGACTACCGTATCGTGGTGGTGCGCGGCTGGGAGCGGCCCAAGGCGCTGCTGTATCCCTTCAACGTGCAAGACCCGATCCCGGCCATCCCGATCCCGCTGGAGCGCAATGACGACGAGCCGTTGCTCGACCTCAACACCCTGCTGCACCGCCTCTACGACCAGGCCGTCTACAACCTGCGCATCGACTACCGCCAGCCCGCCACGCCGCCTTTGACTGAGGAGGACACAGCGTGGGCGGCAGAGCTGGTAGCGAGTAGACAAGTAGACAAGTAAACCAGGATACAAGAAGTCGATACCATCGGCCTAAACGATACCTCAACTTGTCACCCTGTCACCTTGTCACCTTGTCTCCCGAAAGGAACCCCCCCATGCTCGACCAAAGCTACATCGGCAAGAAACTTCCCACCATTCGTTACCAGGTGGACGCCAGCAAGATTCGCGAGCTGGCCACGGCCCTGGGCGACGACAACCCCATTTTCCACGACAAGGCCGCCGCGCAGGCCGCCGGCTATCCAGACATCGTCGCGCCGCTGACCTTTCCCACGCTGTTCCGCTTCTGGGGCGGCACGGCGGCCGGCGCGGAGACGCGCAGCATTCTCCAGCAGATGGGCGCCAACGTGCTGCGCATCCTGCACGGCGAGGAGCAATACGAGTACTTCGGCACCCTGCACCCCGGCGACGATATCAACGGCGAGCTGGAGATCGTCAGCATCGACCGCAAAGAGGGCTCGTCCGGCGCCATGGACATGGTCCGCACCCAGGCGACCTACCGCAAGCAGACCGGCGATGTAGTGGCCATTGCGCGGGCGACGATGGTGGTGCGCTGGTGACAGTAATGCGTAACGAGTAACACGTAACCAGAGAAGCAGTCCGCGATTCCGGTTTACGGGTTACGCATTACGAGTTACGCGCTCACACCCAATTCGCATGGTACGAGGACACAACTCATGACAGGACCATCCTTCGACACAATCCAGATCGGCGATGCGCTGCCCAGCCTGGTCAAGCCAGCCATCACCGAGGTGCAGCTCGTGCGCTACAGCGGCGCCAGCGGCGATTTCAACCCCATCCATACCGTGCATCAAGCCGGCGTAGACAGCGGCAACAATGGCGTGATCACCCACGGCATGGTGATCATGGGCTTCGTCGGCCAGATGATCACCAACTGGGTGCGGCCTGACCAGGTCAGGAAGTTCGGTGTGCGCTTCACCGGCATCAGCCGGCCCGGCGACGAGATCACCGTCAGCGGCCAGGTGGTCGAGAAGTTCGAGGCCGACGGCGAGCAGCGCGTGCGCTGCGAAGTCGAGGCTGTCGACCAGACCGGCCATCGCAAGGTGAAAGGCGAATTTGTGGCCGCGCTGTAATCGCCCCGGACGACAGGTGGAAGGTCAAACGCGCCCAAAGTTCCAACAGACGGACTCTGGGCGCGTTTTTATTGGACTTGCGTAGCTACTCAGGTGCCGGGCACTTGCAGTTCATTGACGGCTGAATTCGGCTTTACAGACTTCGTCAGCAGGTGCAACTGCAAGTGCCCGGCACCTGAGCCTGAGTAGTATTGGAATTGCCATTGTCGCTTGACGTCTCCTGCCCCTTATGTACAATCTGAATACAGGCAGAATCTTGAGCTTGGGGCAATACCGTGTCGAATAGCATTCTGACTAACTTCGAGATTCATATTCGCCAGCCGCTGAACGATGGCGCATTTCCTGTCACCGTGCGCGTGCCCGACGTCGATCAACTGATCGAGAGCCGGCTGCGGCTGCCCGTTGACGCCGCCGCAGTAAGCGACCTGCTGGCCGATCTGGTTGCCGGCCTTGCTGACCCCACTGCGGCAGAGGCTATCGGCGCGCAGCTCTTCGACGCACTGTTTCAAGGCCAGATCAAGGACCTCTATCTGGCCACGCGGGCCCGCCTTGGACAGGCATTCCGCTATCGCCTGTTGATCGACGCGCCCATTGCGGCAAAGTTGCCGTGGGAATTGCTCTATGACCCGCAGCGGCGGGTGTTTCTGGCGCTGGAAACGCCGCTGGTGCGCGGCTTTGGCCTGGCAGAACCGGCTCAGCCCTTGCAGGTCCAGCCTCCGCTGCGCATTCTGATCAGCGCTCCGTTTCCAGCAGACCTCCCCCCCATCGCCGGCCAAGACGAGATCGACCACATCCTGCACGAGCTTGCCAAGCTGGTGCAGCGCAAAGAGGCAGAAGTAACACCGCTGTTCCATACCACGCTGCGCTCTTTGCAAGACACGTTGCGCGAGGCGACCGAGCAGGGCCGCCCCTTCCACGTCCTGCACATCATCGGACACGGGGCGCTGGATCCGAAGACCGGCCGCGCATTGCTCTACTTCGAGAACGACTTGGGCCAAGCCGAGCCGGTCGATCCAGCCAGCCTGGCCGACATACTGCGCCCATTCAACCTCAAGCTGATCTACCTCAACGCCTGCGAGAGCCTGGCGCTGTCTGCCTTCGACCTGACCCAGGGGTTTGCGCCCGCTCTCATGGCCATCGGAACGCCAGCGGTGATCGGCATGCAGGTGGCCGTGTGGGACCAGGTGGCCGGGCAGATGGCGCAGGATTTCTACGCCTCGCTGGCTGACAACCAGCCTGTTGACCGGGCCTTGCTCAGCGCACGACAGTTGGCGCGCAGCGAAGCCCTGGCTGCAGCCGGCATTGCCATCCCTGTCTGCTACCTGCGCACCGCCTCTGGCCAGATTATAGACTTGACCCAGCCGGCAGCGCCGCAGTTGACCCGCGCCACGTGGCGTCCCTGGCTGAAAGCTCAAGCTCAGCCTAAAAAGCTAGTCGCTGGCATCATAGGGCTGATAGGATTGATCAGCGCTGTGTTAAGCATTTACTGGGGCATCAAGGCCTTTTTGCCTGCGCCTGATCCAGCGCCGATTTCGCCCATGAGCGGCGACTACAACATCGCGGTGGCCGCGTTTACAACCAGGGACGAAAGAGGGCGAGCTTTACGCAACGAGCCAGGCGTCCAACTGGCGCACAGTGTGGCTGAACAGATCGAGACTGCCACACAAGACCTGCGCAACGCTGGTTTCACCATCGCCCTATATGGCCCGCAGCAGACCGGCGCTGTGGACGGCGCCAGCGCCGAAGAACGATCAGCCAACGCTGAAAGCCTTGCCGACGCGCTGAACGCAGACCTGCTTCTCTATGGTGACGTAGTTTTGAGAGAGGATTACACCGGCTTGTACCCGCGCGTGCTGGTGTCGCCCCAGCGGCTGCTCTACGCGGAAGACCTGGCCGGGGACTATGCCTTCGGCGCGCCATTGGAGACGGCGGACAACATCACCACTAACCCCGTGGCCTCCATGCGACTGCGCGAACAGCTTGCCCAGCGCGCCTCCAGCCTGGCCCAATTTGCCCTGGGCATGGGCTATTTCAAGTACAACGAGCTGACCCAGGCAGAGCATTGGTTCGATGCTGCGCTCCGTTCTGGAACGGCTGACCCGAAACTGCAGCGCCTGGCCCTGCTGTTTCTGGGAAGCGCGGCCGCCTATCGCGATGACCTGCCCACGGCACAGTCATACTACCAGCAAGCGCTGCAAATCGACCCCCGCTATGCCCGCGCGCAACTAGGCAGCGCACAGGTGGCGTTCTTACAGGCCAAAGGCGACTGTGTAGAGGGCCAGTTAGACCCGCAGGTGGTTGAGGCCGCTCTGGAGGGCTACCAGCGCGCATTGCTGATGGACAGCGAGCCAAGCGACCACATCCCCAGCAAAGTCAACGCCATGCTGGGCGACATCTACCTGTGCCAAAGTTTGGCGACGCCGTCAGATCAGCCGGCTGAAGCAGCAGCCCTGCGCGCCAAGGCGGAAGCAGCCTATCGCGCCGTGGCCGATCGCTACACCGCGACCGGCGCGCCAGGCCTGCGCTATCTGGCAGTTGCGGCCTGGCAGGGCCTGGGCGGCGTCGGGCTGGCAGCCAGCGCAACGCAGAACCCTGCTGGGTCAGCGCAGGAGCAAGCAGCCTACAGAGATGGGCTGGCGCAAGCAGAGGCTGCCTACCGCCAGGCCATCGAACTGGGACGCTCGCCCAGCTCACTGGCCACCAGCTACCTCAGCCTCGCCTTTACCCATGCCCTGCACGGCCAGTGCCAGGCGGCCAGCGAGGCGCTGAACGCCGCCGCCGCCAGCCACCAACAAGCCATCGCCAGCTCGCCAACCAGCAGCAGCAGCGGGTACCAAGCGCTGCGCGCCGCTGTGGAAGACAGCTACGCCGCAGCCTGCCCAGCGCAATAGCTCAAGCTTGCGCTCGCCACAAGGAGCCAGTATGCGCCACTCACCTCTCCTCATACTTGTTCTCAGCAGCCTGATTTTGCTATCGGCTTGCCAGCGAGAGCGGCCCGCCGGCATCCCGCCCGCGCCAACGGGCAGCGCAACCGTGACCACGCTGCCCGCTCCGACGGTTGTGGCCACGCCAACCGCTGTAGCCACAAGCCCCGTCGCCGAGCCGATCACATCGACAGTTGTGCTGACGGCAACCGCGCCAGCGACGGCCACGGTCACGCTGGAAGCGGTTGCACTGCAGCCATTGCGCATCCGCAGCGGTCCCGGCCTGGAATACCCCATTATCGGCGACCTGGCTGCCACTGCCCGCGTGGCCGTGATCGGCCGCTCCACCGACGACGCCTGGCTGCAGATCGAGTGCCCGGCAGGCGTTGCAGCTCAGCCTTGTTGGATTATTGGCGACGCCAGTTTCTGGCAATTCGATGAGGTCGTGGCGGCGCTGCCGACCGCGCCTGCTCCACCGCTGCCAACGCCGCTGCCAACCCCTACAGCGCCGCCCTGCGTCATAGCGCCGCCATCGGGCTGGACTGCCTACGCAATCACGGCTGGCGATACCTTGAGCGGCCTGGCTAGTCGTTTCGGCGCCAACATAGACCAGCTTCAGCGCGTCAACTGCCTTTCATCAGACGTGATCGTGGCCGGCGCCTCCTTGTATGTGCCAGCAACCGGCGCAGCGCCAGCCGGCGATGCAGGCAGCGCAGCGCCGCCTGCCGGGGCGCCCCTATCCCCGGCGCCGCTATCGCTTGTAGCGGCTAAATCGATCTTGTTCAAAGCGCCTAATGTCCCCACTTCTGGCTGCCTGAACCGCAACGTGCCAAATAATCCCAGCCAGCCCCTGCGCATCAACACCAGCAGCCTGGGCCCCGCCTTCACAGACACGTTCGTTGTCACTGACTGGTTGTGCATCTACATCGCCAATCTCGATCCCGCTCAGTCAGTGGACGTCAAGCTAACGCAGCCAGGCAGGGAAGACCTGCGGCCCAATCCACCTTCGACCGGTGAAAACGCTTGGTCTCTCGTGCTGGCCCCAGACGTTGCACTGACCGCCGATCAAACCAGTGCAACCTGGGCGATAGAGGTAGCGCAAGGCATGCGGCGGGCCGAGCCAAAGGCCATCACGGTTAGCCGCGCGCAAAATCCCACGCTGCGAGTTGTGACTCGCAGCGTCGCTCCAGGCGGGCAGGTGCAGGCTGTGGCAGCAGGCTGGCCCGCACAAACGGCTACAGCGCTGTACCTTTACCGGCTGGATGGCCCGGCCGAGGACAGGAGCTGGATGCTGGAGCGGGCGCTGCCATCCATGCTGAGCAACGCCAACGGCGAGGCAATCTATACGGTCACCATGGGCGCCCAGGATGCGCCGGGCTGCTTCTTGCTGCACACTGGCGAAGAAGACCCGGATGGCGCCAACAGATACGACCGTCGAGTGTTCGCTGTGGGTATCTCGCCTGAACAATGTCGGTGAGCGAGCCGAGAACAACTGACACACCAGGAGGCCTGCCATGTCCGAGCAAAAACAGACTCTGCCCATCGCCCGCTATGTGCTGCGCGCCCGCCCTCTTGTGGCGGAATTCGACGACCAATCGCCCCCCATCTTCGGCGAGGTTGTGCTGCTTGCCACCCAAGTCGAAGGTCAGGGTATCGAAATACAGCCTTCGGTCCATTTTTTTGGCCCTGGCGTCGAGTCGGCCAGGGGCTTCACCGAACGCCTGTATCTGCAAGCTTCGGGGCCGGCGCTGTGGTTGCCCGGCAACGAGCCCGACATTGCGCAAGATCTGGCGTTTGATCTGCGCGGCGCGCTGTTGGCCGACGGCTTCATGCGCGACCCAGAACGCCCCGATCGCTTTCGTTTGCAGCGCACAGGGGAGAAAAGTTGTTGCTATATGCCCACCGAGGATGCCATCATCCTGCTTGAAGGCCATCTGACTGGCACGATCAACTTCGGCCAGCCGCTGGATGCCAGGCTGATCGACAGAGAGTTGTATGTGCGGGAAGCAGGGCAACTGCATGTCCGAATCGAGCTGGCTGTGACGAGCGAGAACCCACCTTTTGACCAGATTTTCTTTGAAATGGCGGGGCCGATCATGCTGGACCAGGTAGTGTTGTCGCACGGCGACAGCCAAGAGGCTGGCGGCCAATACACACCCGCGCCCATCATTTTCGTTCCTCCCATACCTGCGCCCGCGCCGCCTGCGCCGCCTGCGTTTCCCGTCGCCGCCCCACAGGCAATCTGCAGCCAGCGAACGCTCTGGATGCAGCGCGTCTTCTTTTCTGACAACGCCGTTCAGACAGGGGATAGCTCGCAGCAACAGATGGACAGCGCCGAGATCATCTGGGGCAAAGCATGCCTTGCAATCGCTGAGTCCGATGAACCGCAAACGATAGCCAACGCCGGGCTGGCGCAAAGCAGCGCCATCGCCACCATCTGCGCCGCAGCCGCTCCACCTGTGGGCGTAATCCCCATCTTTTTTGTTGACAACGATCTGGCAAACGACGGCGGCGGCGCAACCATCCTGCCAGGCACCCCCTTAGCGCGCATGGTGGTGAGCGACCACATCCTGGGCGACGACGGCTTCGGAACCTTATCGACCAATCCAGCCCTGCTGGCCCACGAATTGGGTCACGTGCTCGGCGGCGTACATCCCAACGAGCTGCCACAGATCACCGAATGGCTCGGCGCAACGCCAAGCATACTGGAGGCCAGCGGCATCCCCTGGCAGATGGCATCTGACCGCAATCCGCTTGAGAACTGCGTTCACGCCTACAACGTTGCAGCGCAACCACACAGCGATCCCCCCACGCCTGATTGCGTCATGAGTCCTGATCCTTGACGCAGATGATAGCGTGCGTTTACTCTAGCAGGGCCAGCAGGCGCAGCCGCAGGCCGGCTGGCGGGCTGACCAGCGTCGCCCCCTGATACAGACTTTCCAGCCGCGCCAGGTCAAGCTGCCCCATCGCGGCCAGGTAGGCCTGGTCAGGGGGCAACAGCGAGTGAAACCGTCCCAACTCCAGGAAGGGCAGGATCTGCGGCATCAACCGGCGCGCGACGTCGTGGGCCACGGCGTTGTCCCACTTCGGTAAGTGTAGAAGGCCGGCAGGCAGGCGGAGGCAGTATTCGTTGAGCCGCGCCACGACCCCGTCTTCCTCGGCCAGCCCGGCTTGCAACATCGCCGCCAACAGCGCGCCGTACAGGTCGCCCCAGAAGTGGAAGATCAGCGCGCCGGTCTCGTCGTGAACCAGCACCATCTGGCCCGGCGCCAACCCCAGGTGCGCGGCCACGGCCTGGCTGACATCCAACGGCACGGCGAAGGGGGCGGTGACGAAGCGCAGCGTCTCCTCGGCCGGCTGGCCGTCAACTGGCCGCACCCCCAACCGGTAGCGATCTCGCCACACCACTTCCAGCAGCCGGCCGCCCAGCAAGAAGGTCTCCCCCTTGCTGCACATCTGCCCGGTCTGGGCGATGACGCGGCCGCTCCACGCGTCCACCACCTGCAAGGCCAGCGGGTCCGCGCCGATGTTGCTGTAGATCTCGTGCGCGTCGGCCAGGTCGTGCAGACGCTGGGCCGGCCGCCACTCGCCCAGACCGCCGCGGCGCAGAAAGTCCAGCGCGGCCAGGTGATCCAGGATCTGGCGCAGCGCCTGGTCGTCCACATCGGCCGGCGTGATGCGGCGCAGGTCGGCCAGACGCACGCCGCCGGTGGGGCTTTGCTTGAGCAGGCTGAAGGCTTGCTGGACGAGGACGGAGGGACGGAAGGCGGGGTGCGAGGGAGCGGGGAGCGGAGATCGGGGAGCGGATTGGGCGAGGGCTAGGAGGGCGGCGAAGCGGGCGTGTTCCAGTGTCGTGCGGGGCAGACAGAGCACGCGAGTGAGGCCGGTGCGCCGGCCGCCGCGGCCGATGCGCTGCAAGAAGGAGGTCAATGTGGGCGGCGGGCCGACCAGCGCCACGTCGTCGATGCTGCCGATGTCGATGCCCAGCTCCAGCGTCGAGCTGGCCACGCAAATGGCCACGCTGGCTTCGGCGAAGCCGTCTTCGACGCTGCGACGCATGGCCGGGTCCAGGTTGGAGTAATGGACGAAGACGGCCGCCTCGAAGGGCAGGTGCTGGCGCAGATAGGCGGCCGCCTGCTCCACCTCGTTGCGGCTGTTACAGAAGACCAGCGTCTTGCGGCTGCCCAACCCGCCGCCGGCCCGCAGCGCCAGCGCGGTCGCCAGATCGGCCAGGCCGTGCATGGGATGCACGTCAGCCTCAATGGCCCGTCCGCCGCCAGCCTCGACGATGCGCGGCGCGCCAGCCGCTTCGTCGTCAACCAGATAGCGTCCGGCCACGCCGGACGGATCGGGAATGGTGGCCGACAGGGCGATGCGCTGCAAAGAGATGGGCGGCTCGACGCCGGCTTGCTGCTGGCTATAGCGGCGCACGTGCTCGATGCGGCGCAGCAGGCAGCGCAGGTGGTCGCCGCGCACGCCGCCGTCGAACAGGTGGATCTCATCCAGCACGATGGCTCGCAGCGAGGCCAGCAGCCGCGGCTCCCGCGTCAGCAGCGAGTCGGTCGATTCGGGCGTGGTGACGAGCACCGCCGGCGGCCGGCTGGCGGAGACAGGGCCGGTATCGCCGCTCTTCATGCCTAGAATGACCTGCAACTGGGCCAACGGCGGCGCCAGCCGCTCGTACAGGTCGCGCACCAGCGCGCGCGTGGGACAGATGTAGAGGATGCGCAACTCCGGCTCGCCGCTGCGCGACGCCTCAGCCCCCAACACGTGCCGCTCCAGCAACGGCGCAAGGACGGCCTCCGTCTTGCCCGACGCCGTGGGCGCGATGACCAGGGTGTTGTGCCCGTCGAGGATCGATGGGATTGCCTGCTGCTGGACGGGCGTCAGGCTGCCGTGACGGGCGAAGAAGGGGGACCAGGCGAGTAGGAGCCTGCGCTTGATTTGCGCAAGGTCTTCATCTGGCCCAGCGTGATATGTAGCGGTTGCAGGCAGCACCTGACACCTCACCAGATAACAGCAACCCCAGAGGCTGTTATCTGATGGTCTTTGCTAACGATGGGAACCTGGTAGGAAATCGCGGTTGCGGCGATGACACGATCGGGCAACTCGGGAACGGCGGCCGGATCGATCTGCTGCATTGCCATCGCAACCGGCCGATCAAAAGCCACGTCAACCAACACGGAATTTACTTGCTCTGTCGCCCTCAAGAGTCGCCCCAGCGTATCTGGATGAATACGCCCTCTTTCGCTCAGATAGATGATCTCAGCCAGCGTCATCGACGAGAACCCGATCTGATCCCCAACAGCGGCCGCCGTCTCGATCGCTGAACGAGCGGTATCCGACAGCCGCTTATCATCGAAGATGTACCAGATCACTGCGTGTGTATCAGCGATAGCGCGCAGCATCATTCAACCTCGCGAGGAAAGCTGGCCCACATCTCGCGCCGCGCTTCGTCGATGACTTCGGCTGAGGGGGCTGGCCCTAAATCTGCGCAGATACCCAACAGCGACCGTTTTGGCAGTTTGGCAGTGGAAGCCAACTCGCGCTCGATCTGGGGCATCACGCGCTCGACCAGCCGCACCTTGTCCAGAAGCGAGAGTCCCTGCGTCAACTCCAGGATCCTTGGTAAATCAATCGGGCGTTCTTGGATAGTCATTGTGTCCTCCGTTCATCGCATTTGCTGCCGCAGCTCGTCCAACAGCGCCGTCACTTCATAGTCGGGGTAGAGATACAACAGGTCGAACAGCTCCACGGTCAGGCGCACGACGCCGCGAATGCTAAGGCGGCCGCTCTTCGTGCCCAGCGCAAGGTGTTCGGCCGCGGCCCGGCGCACCTGGCGCTGCCGCTCGCCGATCTCGTAGCCGTAGGCCTCGCTGTGGTAGCCCATCACCACCTGCATGAACTGGCCGATCTCCTGGGCCGAGTGGTGCGGCTCCAGGGTGAGCACCTGGCCGTCGTCCAGCCAGCTTTCCAGCGGCAGGCGGTTCTCGCTGCGGGTGACGGTGAAGAGGAAGAACAGAGCGCTGCGGTCGGTATAGGCCGGCGGGTAATCGCGCCAGCGGTGCTGCGGCAGCAGGTCAGGCGTGATACGAGTCTGTCGCTCCTGCAAGGCCGCGTAGATCAGCGCGCTGAAGAACTCGTCGGCCTTGGGGCGCTGGTAGGCCGCCAGCAGCGAATAGCTCTCGGCCTCGTCGATTAACACGCACAGCCCGCTGTAGCCGGCCAGCCGGGCCAGCACACTAACGCCGCTGAGCAGATAGGCGATCTGCCGGCCGTTGTGGCCCACGGTGTAGATGCTGGGGAACTTGACCCCGCGCGGCATGGCCTTGGCCATGGCCGGGGTACGCCGCCCGCCGCTCAGCCACTCGCGCCAGGCCTTGCGCTGCCGCGAGGACGACGTGCTCTGGATCGCATACAGGCTCACGTCCAGCGGGTCGTTTTGGAGAGACGTGGCGGTCCAAAGCTGCTCCCGCCAGCGCGGCGCAGCCAGCGCCTTCTCCACCAGCGGCTCCAGTCCCCGCTCGTCGCTGTCAGGGTAGCGCATGCCGCGCAACAGGCTGCTGTAGATGGCAATGCCGCGGTGGGCCGGCGTCTCGCCCAGGTCCAGGCTGGTGGCTGCCACCAGGAAGTTGCGTTCCAGCGCCTCCTGCGCCGCCAGCTCCACCAGATGGGTCTTGCCGAAGCCGTACTCGCCGATCACCGCCCGCACTGCGCCGCCCTCGCCGTGCGCCGCCGCCAGCCCTTCGACCAGGCTGGCCCGCTCGCCTTCCAGCCCGATGGTCAGTTCTTTGATGTGCTGCACCGGGGCCACGCCCACCCGCAGCGCCTCCAGCAGTTGGCGCGCCTGGTACTGGCTGGGCGGCATGGGCTGGCTGTCCAGCACGGGCAGCGGCGCGGCCGGCGCCAGCGCAATCTCGCCCTCGCCCACGAACTCCTGGCGCGGCCGGCGAAAGCGCAACCCGCCATCGAAGCGCACCAGCCACTCGCTGCCGTTGCGATAGATGGCCGCAATCACCCCACGGCCAAACTGCGGATGCTCAACTGCGTCGCCGATGCCTCTGGCATTAACCATTAACCGTTACCCATTCACCATTACCAATGGTCAATTGTCAATTGTCAATTGTCAATTAGTACGGCGGCGTCTCGCCGCCGCTCAGATCGTCCACCTGCCCGCGGATGATGGCGATCGCCTCTTCCTCGGCCAGCACGTGCTCGCCGGCCGCGTGCTGGCGGGCCAGCTCGCTGACAAAGGACTTGACGAACAGCCGCCGGTGGCTGATGTCCAGAAAGACGTCGCGCGCCACGTTGGCCAGGATGGCCGCGTTGGCGTATTGCACCTTGTGGTCCAACTGCGCAGCGAAGGCCAGCTCGTAGATTGGGATCAGTTTTTCGCCGATGGCCAGCATCAGGTCGTTCTCGGCCAGGTCCAGGTGGTCCAGGCTGATCTGCGGGCTGAAATGGTTGATGCGGCTGAAGCGGCCGGGGGTACGGATGCGCTGCTGCAGGGCCGGGTAGCGCGGCACCACGTCGTTGATGAACTGGGGCGGCACGGCGTAGACGAACATCGCGCCCGGCAGCTCGTCGCGGCAGCGATCGATGACCTCGCGCAGGTTGTCGGTGGCCAGCTTCTCGGCCTTGCCGCCGATGCTGGCCATGCGGTCCACCTCGTCGAAGAGCAGGAGGAGGCCGCTGTAGGAGAGAGCGCGGATCACCTGGGCCAGCGAGCGCAACATGCGGAAGGCGTTGGCCTTGCTGATCTTGCCGGCCACGCCCAGCTCGCGCAGCACGGCCGTGTCAGCAGGCGTCGTTGAAACGCCCATCAGCCAGCGGGTCAGGCTGTCCAGCCGTTCCTCCTGGTCGCGGATCAGCGCCTCGAAGGTGGCCAGCACCGCGTTCTTGTAAGCCAGGCTGTCGACGGTGGCCAGCTCCAGGGTGTCGATCAGCGCCTTGTAGTTGGGATGGCTGGCCGTCTCCAGGCTGATGGCCCCGCCCACCACCCGTTCCAGCGTGCCCTCTAGAAAGCGCAGCAGTCCATATTCGTCGCTGGCGGCCTCGTCGGCCTCGTGCCAGATCAGGTTGCGCGCCACGGCCGCGTAAACCGCGCGCTGGTCGTTGTAGGGGGTCTCCACCGGGCTGAGATCGACCTTGCTGACCGCGAAGCCGCGCTCCCAGGCCAGGTCTCGCAGGCAGTAGAGGAAGTGCGACTTGCCGCTGCCGTAGTCGCCGATCACCATCTTGTAGGCTGCGCCGCCGTCCTGCAGGTAGGAGGAGAAGTAGAACTGGTCCAGCGCGTCCAGCAGCGACTGGTTGCCGGCGTTGAAATACTGCACGCCCTTGACCGGCGGCGTGCCGCTGCTGCCCAGCACCTCGACGATCTGGCGGGCCAGGGATGGGGTTAGTGGCATGGGTTACTCCGAGGCAAAGGTCAGGTCTGAATAGTATTCGCCGTCCAGCGCGCCCTGCGGCAGCCAGATGCTGCGCATGGGGTTGTCGGCCTGGCTCTTGGTGGCCACGCCCAGACGCAGGTGCAGCGTCTTACCGTCCGCCTCGACGGTCGGCGCGGCTTGAGCCAGCACCAGATCGCGCACGAAATGAGCCCGCTCGTAGTCCTTGAAGGTGCTGCGCGCCGGGCTGTTCCAGAAGCGCGGCGATTGGCGGTTGAGCGTCATCTGGCTGTACACCTCGACAACACTGATGCGCTTGCCGGCCGGGGGCCGCTGGCGTTTCGCCAGCGAATCCTGCCATGCTTTGTACAGCTCGTCCATGAAGGCCGGCACGTCGATGCTGCGCAGCACGACTGACTTAGTTTGCTGGTCGTAGGCCTTGACGATGGCATTGATGGACAGCGCAATGGGCGAGGTGAGCGCCTCCTTGCCGTAGAACCACTGCGCCTTGCGCGCGCCCATGTCGATGTACAGGGCCAGTGAGTCGACCACCAGCGTGGGCGGCCGGCCCTCCACCGCCTGGCCGCGCTGCTCGAAGACGTGTTTCAGGTCGCGGGCGAACTCAAAGGCGAGGCTGTCCAGGCCGTGCCGGGTCTGCTGAGCAAAAGCTGCCACTGCACCATCCAATGCAGGATCACCCAGCGCTGCCGCGGCTTCTTGCAGCCTGGCCAGATGTTTGTACATGGCGATGGCGTCGAGAGTCTCGTCACTGGCCAGCGCAACTGCGCGCTTGAGGGCAGCAACCGCAGCGTGCAGGGCTTGATACTGCGGCTCCAGGGTCGATTGGGCGGCCTGCAAATGGTCAAGGAGTGTCGATGTCATGGGGCGAAAAGGTCCTCACAGGAATCTGAGTGGTAGTCTGGGCTTTGCGAAGCAACCGCCGCCTGACTTGAACGTGATTATAACAGCGGCTCTATCTGGGACAAATTGTTGCTGCTCAGGTGCGGGCGCTGGCGACTGATTGAGTGCTCGAATCGACTTTGCCGATGTCATCCCTGGCTCACCTCCACCCCGCGCTCTGCCAGCAGCGCCTGCACGGCCGCCACATCCTGTGTGGTGACGCGCGCCATTCCCAGCTTGGCCTGCGGCGGCCAGGGTTTGAGGACGCGGGCCAGGGCAGGGTCGGCTAACAGATCCTCCATCGTCTCCTGGCTTTTGAACTGCACCACCACCAGGGTTTGTATGCTGGCGGCGCCGTAATACCTGGCCCATGTCTTGATGCGCTGCTGCAACGCGGGCGGCACCCCGCCCACAGCCATGGTATCCAGCGCAGCAATGATTGCGACCGGATCCATGCCGGCCTGCCGCGCCCGGTTGACGCTGTCACGCGTTACTTGCCAGCCTTTGTCTGTTTGCTCGCTGATGCCCTGCAGCCGGCCATAGGCGTAGATGCTGGGGCTTTGATGCATGAAGTCGATGCGGCCTTCGTCGGTCAGTGTGATGCTGTTGCGATGCGCGTTGGCTGGATCGACGCTGCGCGCCGGCAGCTCGCCGGCCGCTAAAAGCGCCTGCTCCAGCGCTTCCATCCGGCTGACTCGCACCAGCAGGCCGGTGGGAGAGATGCGCTTGACGATGATTGGCCGCAGGGTGCTGTTGGCCAGCAGCGCATCGACCTGCTCCGGCGTCGTCTCCAGCCAGCCCACGCTGCTGCGGAGCACAATGCGCTCAAAATCAGCCTGCCACTCGGCCAGGCTGCGCGTCACGTTCTGTGGCAGCGCTGCGCCTGTGGTCTGTTCCAGCCAGTGCTGAATCTCACTGGTCGCCTGGCCGGCCAGTTGTGCGCGATAGACCGAGTCGCGGTTGACCACATACTCGATTGCCCGATCGGCGTTGAGGCGCACAGCAAACGTGTCCAGTCGGGCCAGCACAGCGTCAGAGATGGGGTCAAAGGCGAAGATGTGGAAGTTGGGTTGAACCACTACCCGCCCGGTCTCCTCTGGCACAACCGGCGGCGCCTCTTGCAACAACAGCCAACGCCCCATGTCAGTCAAGCGCACTGCCAGCGGCCTGTTCGGTGCAGCCCCGCCCCGCGCAGCGTCTGTTGGCGCTGAGTCATAGCCCAAGTCCAGCAGCCCAAGCCAGTACAGGCCCTCGGTCAACACTGCCTCGATGAAGGCTCGCTCGACGCGATCCCAGCCTGCATCGGATGAGCCAGGGCCGTAGACGTACCACGACCAGCCGAAAGGATTGTACTGGTAGCGTGATCCATAGTTGCGATAGCTGTAGTTTTGATTCTCTGCGCCAATTGACGCCCACCCCAGCAGGAATTCGTCGTCGCGGTCGTACATGCTATCGGTCAGGTCGCTGACTGCGATCCATTTCTGGGGATTGGACCGCGCCAGCCGCGCCAGATTAGCGACCACTTTCTGCCGCGCCTCGGCGATACGCGGCGGCGCAGGCTCGGCCGGGCTGCCTTGGGCGCTGGTTTGGTTCTGGACATAGGTGCGCCACAACTCGTTCCACCAATTGCCTGTCAGCCAGCGCCGATAGGTGAGTTGCACCCGCTCGGTAGCCGATTGATTGAGGAAAGAGGGATCAGGTCGGGGCGTCAACTTGTCGCCAGTCGGGGCCAACAGGTCCAAAGCGATGCTCAATTGGCGCAGAAAGAGCACGCGGCGGAAGTCGGACTCCTTAGCGCCTTTGCCGATAGTCTCGGACACCAGCAACTGGCCAGAGACACGCTTCAAATCGCTCAGGCGCAACAGGCCGGAGTTGAGCAGGTTCAGAGGCGCCTCGCGGGCCGCGCTCCAGAGCAGATACAGATCACGCTGAAAAGTGCGGGCCGATGACTCCAGCGGCGCAGCGACCTGGATCTCCGTTGGGCCTTGTTCGGGCAGCGGCGGCAGGTGCCGCGCCACCTCATCGGGGATGTAGACGTAGCGGCCGCCGTCAAAGTTAAGTTTGGCGTTGACAGGCTGCCTGTCGCGCAGCGTGTGGGTCCAAATTAACCCCCAGTGCAACAGGTTCTCCAGCACCACGCTGAAGGCCGGCTTGTCAGATAATTTCTGGGGGGATTTGTTGGCGCGATACCCGTAGCCAGTCGTCCTGGGCTCCTCAGCGCTGACCAGTCCGGCCCGTTGCAAAAGGCTGTGGTAGCGATCGGTGCGTAGTTCACCCCCTTTGCCTTGAAGAATCTGCAGCGCTCGCCGCTCGGTCTCGGAGATGCGTTGCAACGAACTCTGAATGCGCTGTGGATCGCCCACCATCTCCAGCCAGAGCGAGATCTTGTCATCTTTCAGCTTGGGGATCTCGGTCACACCGGCCCACAACAGCAGTTGGCCCAGCGCGGTAGCATTGAAAGCCTCCAAGGCATCGATCAGATCTGGGGTCATGACAGCACCTTGGGCGTGTAGCCGCGCCGCAGCAGCTCGGCTGTCAGCGTTGGCAGGGTGGTTGGGTCCAGCAACAGCAGGCAGCGAGGCGACGCCTGGTACACAGGGATACCCAGCAGGTGGACAATGGCCTGAATTTCCGCCAGAAGTAAGTCGTCGTTCAACTCGATCATGGCCAGATTGTCGTAAAGATGATGACGGCCGGCGCGGGCCTGCCACACTTGCAACTTTTCGATCATCGCATCTGGCAAGGGGAAGCCCGCGGCCGCGAACTGCCCTGTCACGTCGGCCACGCTCAAGCCGCGCTGCAAGGTAGCCCGCAGCGCGGCCGGCGCCAGCTTAAACACCATGACATCGTTTCGTTGAGCCGCCTCGCTGGCAATCAACAGCGCCAGCCGGCGCAAGTCCCCCATCCACCGCGTGGTGCGGATCAGCAGGTACTCGTTTTCGGCGAAACCCATGGCATCAGGCGGGGCAGTATGCGCCACACCGATCACTTCGGTCTTCGGCAGTCGCAGGGCCACCAACTGGTTGTTTTCAAAGCCCAGTTCTACCAATTGCAGCCAATAAGCCGGCCCGCTCAGCGCTGCACGCAGCACCTGACCATACGTCCTGCGCCAGGTCTGTTCGTCGATCGATCTCGTATCCAGCGGTCTGTCATCCAGATGCCAGCGCAGATAGATGCTCATCTGATTGCCGAGGCTGAATGGATCGCGCATGACATGATAGAAGAGCCTGTCGAGCTGATCCAGGTCATACCAAACATCGAGTTGCAGGTTAGCCAGCAATCTGAACACATTAGACCGCATGGCCCTGGTGATCAGCCCCACCTGGCCAGGCTTCAGCTCGCTGTAGTAATGCATTGTGCGCAGCGAGAAACCCTCGATCAGCGGCAGAGCCAGGTTCAACTCGTTCCACGAGCCAAAAACCTCGTCCCCTGTTGTGCTCTGGCTGAAAGCCACCCCGCGCAGCAAGTTCAGACGCGCCGCCGCGCTGGCTTGATCCCACTTAGACCTGAGTGGTCCCGACTTGAGCCGCATGCGCTGGTTCGTGATCCGCTCAGTCTGCAGCACCCCGCTGCTGATCAGCAAATCCAACAGAAAGCGGGCTTTGTGTTGATCATCAGCCAGGCTAAAGCCCCAACGGATCAGCAGTTCTGGCGCCAGCAGGCTGGTCGGGATCACGTAGTCAAGCTGTCGCTGCCTGATGTTACGGTCAGTGAACGCTGTCGCCGGCGCTGGAATCAGTGGCTGCTCGACATCGATAGCGGTCAGCAGCGTGTCTGCCTGTTGTAGAAGATCGGTGCGGGTGACCAGCCGGGTCGCCGAGGGAGGCAGGACGCGCTGCAGCCGCGGCGCCTCGATCGAAGGCTGCCAGGCTGCGTAGGCTGCCGGGACGTGATAGGTATCGTTGTACCTGCTGAAAGCCAGACAGCCGCCAACGAGGCTGGCTAACAGTTGGTAGGCATCATCCACGCTCAGTGTACTGTCTGAACTGGCATTCATGGCCGCCTGGATGCGGCCAATAACAGCGGTCTCACGCGACATGACCGCCAGCCAGGCCAGCGCCTCACGCTGCTTCTCTGGCAGCGCCTGAACAATGCGCCGCATCTGCTCTTCATCGGTCAGGCGCTGAAACATCTGATCGACAAGGTCAGCCTTGGCAGTGCCGCGCAACGGCCAATTCCAGCGCCGCGCAGCCTGGCGCAGCCCCTGCAAAGTGACCTCGCCCAACAACATGCGCAGCTCGTCCAGCACGGCCTGTTGAATACCCCCTTCCGTTGCGCCGCTCACAACATCACCAGGTGGCATGGTCTGCCTCCGGACGATAGGCTGCCAAATCGTCCCGATAAAGGATCTCGTATTTGTAGCCCTGTTCGGTCAGGAACATCTGGCGCTTGGCGCCAAACAACTGATCTTTGGTATCGCGCATGACGATGGCATAGAAATGGGCCGGCCGGCCATCCTGCTTGGGCCGCAAAATGCGCCCCAGGCGCTGCGCTTCCTCCTGGCGCGAGCCAAAGGTGCCGCTGACTTCAATAGCCACGCTGACATCAGGCAAGTCGATGGCGAAGTTGGCCACTTTGGAGACCACCAGGCAGCGCAACGTGCCCTCACGCATCTGCTGATAGAGCTTCTGCCGCTCGCGCACAGAGGTCTTGCCGGTCAGCAGCGGGGCGTTCAGATGCTTGGCCAGTTGGCTGAGCTGCTCCAGGTAGGTGCCAATTATCAAGACCTGGTCGTCGGGGTGCTTGGCAATGATCTGCTCCACAACCGGCAGCTTGGCTGGGTCTGTGGCGGCAATGACGAACTGATCGCGGTTGTCAGCCAGGGCATAAAGCAGACGGCGCTCCTGGCTCATGTCCAGGCGAATCTCATGGCAGTGGGCAGTGGCAATCCAACCCTGGCGCTCCAGGTCTTTCCAGGGCACATCGTACTTCTTCGGGCCGATCAGCGCAAAGACGTGGTCTTCCTTGCCGTCCTCACGCACCAGCGTGGCAGTCAGGCCCAGGCGGCGGCGCGCCTGCAGCTCGGCTGTCATGCGGAACACCGGCGCTGGCAGCAGATGCACCTCGTCGTAGATGATCAAGCCCCAGTTGCGCTGCTGGAAGATGCCAAAATGCGGGAAGACCGACGGATTCAGCGGTGCGTTGTCCTGCTTGTCTACGTCAAAATCGTCGTTCCAGAACTCTTCCAATGCTGACCCGCGCTTGCGCCGCTCGCGGTAAGTGAGAATCTGGTAAGTGGTGATCGTCACCGGCCTGATTTCTTTGCTGTCGCCAGTGTACTCCCCGATCATATCCCGCTCCAGGGTGGTCTTGTCGTGCAATTCCTCGATCCACTGGCGCACGGCCACGGTGTTGGTTGTCAGGATCAGTGTGTTGGTCTGCAACTGTCCCATGACGCCAATGCCGACCACCGTCTTGCCAGCGCCACAGGGCAGCACAATAGCCCCTGAGCCGCCGCGCGCCGAGCCGTCGGCATGGAAAATATCCACCGCTTCCTGCTGATAATGACGCAGGCCAAAGGACTGGGCCGTGCGCCGCATTGTGGGCAGCAAGGCCAGCGGCAGCGGCGCGCCATCGACATAGCCAGCCAGGTCCTCGGCCGGGTAGCCGATGTCCACCAGCGCCTTCTTGACGTGGCCGCGCATGGCGGGGTTGACCCGCACTGTGCGCGCGTCGATCTCTTCCAGGATAAACTGGCGAACCTTGCGCTGCCGGCTGACCTCCAGCATCACCAACGCATCGTCGGCCGTCAGCAGCAGGTCGCCGGTCTCGCCGCGGCGCAGCTTGATGCGCCCAAAGCGGCTGACGTAGTCGCGCACATCGGCCTGGATGTTGCCGGGCACGTCGTATTTGCTGTAGCGAACCAAGGCGTCGACAATGGCCTCAGCGCCCAGCCCGCTGGCTGCAGCGTTCCACAGCGACAAAGGCGACAGGCGATAGGTGTGAATGTGCTCCGGGCTTTTCTCCAGCTCGGCGAAGCGAGCCAGCATATCGCGCGCCTCAGCATAGCTGGGGTTGTCCACCTCCAGCAGAACGGTGTGGTCACTCTGAACCACCATGGGATTGAGAGGGTTAACAGCCATAGATTGAGCCATAGGCGCCGGGCGCTTGAATCTGCACCTGCAACGATGTCTACCGAGCCTCTTCAAGCTGTGCATGAGCTGCAAGCGCCCGGCGCCTGAGTAACACAAGAGCAATAATCAACGCGCCAATTTGAGGCATTAAACCAGCCTGGAAGTATAACGCTATCCAGGTGCAAAGTCAAAGCCTCTTGCCCTGCGGATACGCCCGGTACCAGGCCACCGTCGCCTTGATGGCCTCCTCAATCGGTGTCGCATAAACGCCGAACGTGCGCTCGAACTGGCTGCTGTCGACGACGAAGGGCTTGTCGAACTCGTAGAACATCTCCACGGTCTCGCGCGCCTCGGGGATGAAGAGGCCGCCGATGCGCAGCATGGTCTTGCCCATGCCGCTGGCCTTGACCGGCTGGCCCAGCTCGGCGAAGATCAGCTCGGCGAACTGGCGCTGGGTGATCTGCGGCCGGTGGTTGGGCACGTGCCAGGCCCGGCCCAGCGCCTCATCGCGATCGCCCAGGATCACCAGAGCGCGGCCGAAGTCCTCGATGTAGGTGGCGGTGTGGGGCAGGTCCAGCTTGCCGGTGAAGCTGGCAGCCTTGCCGGCCAACGCCGGGTAGAAGACGCGTTCGCCGAGCGCGGAACCGAGCGCCCACGGGCCAAAGAAGTCGGAGCCGCGGCCCATGGTCACCTGGACCTTGCCCGCTTTGTGGGCTGCCAGCGCCGCCTCGGCCATGGCCGCGCGCGTTTTGCCCTTGCGCGTCGTTGCGGCGTAGGGCAGGTCCTCGGCCAGCGGCCGGCCGCCGGTGTCGCCGTACATGTACAGGTTCTCGCCGATCACCAGCTTTGTCCCGCTGCCGGCCAGGCCCTCGATGATGGCGGCCTGCAGGGGCGGAAACTTCTGCGCCCATTCGTGGTAGTGCGGCTGGGCGCATTGATAGGCCACGGCCGCGCCCTGGGTCAGATCGCGCACAACGGCAGCATTGTACAGATCGCCGCTGCGCAGCTCGACGCTTTGCGGCGCCTCGACCATCTGGCCGCTGCGGCTAACGACGCGCACGGTCTCGCCGCGCCTGACCAATTCATTGACGACCGAGCGGCCGAGGGGACCGGCGCCAAAAACGACATGAAGGTTGGACATGGTAGGGCACTCCTGAAGGGTAGACTTGGCAATTGGTAAAGTGGTAAAGTGGTGGTTGCTCAGGCGGCAGGGTTGCTCAGGCGGCGCCAGAAGGCTTCGATTTCGTGGCGAAAGAAGGCCTCGGTGTCGCCAACCACGGGGCCGATGTGCTCGAACAGATCCAGCATCACCAGGCCGTGGATGCGCGCCCAGCCGCTCATCAGCAGGCAGAGCAGCGCGTCGGGGAAGGCAGCGCCGGCCCGCGGCAGCCATTGCGCCATGTGATGGGAGATGCTGGCTGGCACCGGCTCGTACTCAGTCGGAATGATCAGCTCGCCGCTTTGGTAGGCATCCTGAAAGAGGCGAAACAGCCCGTCGAACGGCCGGCGCGCCAACGGCACGGTGATCTCGGCCGGCGCCACGTAGCCAGGGATGGGGTTGCCGTAGATCAGTTGGAAGTCGACCGGATGCGCCACGGCCCAGGCTCGGTAGGCCAGGCACGAGGCGATGATCTTCGGCCCGCACAGATCAGACGGAACAGCCGCCTCGGCGGCCTGGATCGCATCGGCCAGCGCGTTGAAGGCGTCGACGATCAAGGCGGTGATCAGGTCGTCCAGCCGGGGGAAGTAGTTGTAGATGGCCGGCGCGGTGATGCCCAGCTCGCGGGCGATGCCGCGCAGGGAGATACCGGCTGTGCCGTGTTCGGCCATCTGCCGGCGGGCTGCGGCCTTGATCTGGCTGGGCATGTCGGCGGTATTGGTCTGAGCGCTGCGGTGTGATCTTGCCATAGAGTGACCTCGCAAAAAGTAAACGCTGGTAGCTACTCAGCCATAGGCGCCGGGCACTTGAATCTGCGCCGGCAAGGATGTCTACCGAGCCTCTTCAAGCTATGCATGGGCTGCAAGTGCCCGGCGCCTGAGCAGTAACAAACGCTGTTAACTTACGCTGTAAATATACACCGTAAGTATCGTTTTGTCAAAACCCAAACTTGACGAGTCTGTGCTGACCGGGCTTTGCTGGAGTTCATTTTGTCGGTTACAATGATGCCTATGAACCCTCTTCTCAACCACCTCGGCCAAGAGCTCGCGCTGCGCACCGCAGCCGGCTCGGACGATATCGAACGCGTTGCGCAGTTCAATGGCTTGATCCACGGCGCTGAGCTGGCGATCACCATGCGCCGCCTGCTGCGCGACTATGCCGGCATGGATGGCCGAGACATCATCTTCGTGGAGGATGCGGCGTCCGGCGAGATCATCTCCTCTCTGGTGCTGCTGCCCTGGATGATGTCCTACGGCGGCGTCCCTCTCCCTGTGGGCGAGATGGGCATGGTGGGCACGCTGGAGAGCCATCGCGGCCGGGGCCTGGTGCGCATCCAGACGGCGTACTTCATGCAGCGGCTGGCTGAGCGCGGCTGCCTGCTGTCGCTGATCCAGGGCATCCCCTACTTCTACCGCCAGTTCGGCTACGAGTACGCCATGCCGCTGGAGGGCGGGCTGCGGCTGAGCGGCCGTGAGCTGCCCGCGCCGCCGGCAACCGCGTTCACGTTCCGCCAAGCTACACCAGACGACGTGCCGACTTTGCAGCGACTTTTTGATGCAGCGGCGCAGGACATGGTCGTTCACACCCTGCGCGACGAGACCATCTGGCGCTACTTGCTGGCCGAGCCGGCCGGCAGCGCGCTGCGCTGTGAGACCTGGCTGGTCTTCGATGCCAACGGCGATGCCGCGGGCTATTTCCGCCTGCCCGACTTTCACTTTGATGAAGAGCTGGCTGTCAACGAGGTCTCACGGTTGAGCGCGGACGCGGCGCTGGCCGTGTTACACTGGCTCAAACAAGCGACCGCCGAACGGGGCAAGCCGGGCATCCGCCTCAACCTGCCCGCCGGCTGCACGCTGATGCAGGTTGCCCGTTCGCTGGGCGCGCACGAGCTGGGAACCTACGCCTGGCAGGTACACGTGCCCGACCTGGCCGCGCTGCTGCGGGCCATCGGCCCGGTCTTGGAACAGCGCCTGGCCGCGTCGCCCTTCGCCGGTCTGAGCCGCGAGCTCCAGATCTGCTTCTACCGCGACTCCGTCACCCTGCGCTTCGCGGCCGGCCGGCTGGCGGCCGTCACAGCATCTGGCCCGGCCGAGGGCAAGATCAACTTCCCGCCGCTGACCTTCACCCCGGTGCTGTTCGGCCACCGCACCGTCGAGCAGATGCGGCTGGCTTACCCGGACATCTCGGTGGACAGCAGCGTGCGGCTGCTGTTCGAGACCCTGTTCCCCCCGACGATGTCGTTCATCTATCCGAGCTACTGAGGCTACGCACGAGCCGACGACGCGTCGTCCAGCGGCGACAGGCGCACCTCAACGCGCGCTCCCAACGCCGCAGCGACTTTGGTGAGGAAGGAAAGGTTGGGTGGCGCTGTGCCGCTCTCGAGGCGAGCGATGCTGGACTGCTTGGTGCCTACCAACTCGGCCAATTGCGCCTGGGTCAGGCCACGCAGAATGCGCAAACGCGCCACCTGGTAGGCTGGCTCACGCGCAGCCAGTGCAGCAACGAACTCAGGGTCTTGCATTCGCTCTGCTTCCCATTCATCCAAAGGCATGAATCGAAACTCATTCATCATTATCAAGTCCTTCCGACAGTATCTCAGCTAGTCGACGCTGGGCGATGGCCAATTCGCGCGGCGGTGTCTTTTGGCTCTGCTTGCGATAAGCGTGTAAGATGACAAAGCGCCGCCCAATGTAGGCGAAGTAAAACAAACGATGCGGACCTGGGCGTAGCTCCCACAACTTGCCGCTGATGTGCTTGGCGTGCGGCATCCCAAGCAGTGTGCCGAACTCCCGCAAAAGGCGGAAAGCTTCCAATGCTGCGGCTTGTTCGGCCACAGGTAAGGCATTGAGATACTCTGAAATCGGGCTGCGGCCGCGACTATCCTTGTAGAAGACGACGCGCCACGGCGAAACAGGTTGTTCAGCCATAGCCACATTATCACATTTTTGTTATAGCCTGTCAAGTCGCCTGTTGAACAAGACGACCACACATCATCTTGAAGGAGAACCCAGTGACGCATCTTTCCTCTCTCCCCCTACGCAGCGAGGTCCCGGTCGAGCAGACCTGGGACCTGGCCAGCGTCTACGCCACCCCGGCTGACTGGGAAGCGGCCTGCGCCGAGCTCAAGGCGCAGTTGCCTGTGCTGGCTGCCTTCCGCGGCCGGCTGGCCGAAGGCCCGGCCACACTGCTGGCCTTCCTGGAGCCGATGCAAGCTGCCGGCGTCTTGGCCGGCAAGATCATGATCTACGCTTTCAACGGCGCATCGGTGGACACCAGCGACCAGATAGCCGCGGCCCGCGCCGGCCAGGCCCGCTCGTTGATGGCCAACCTGTCGGCTGCTGTCAGCTTCTTCGATCCTGAGTTGATGGCCATCGGCCTGGAGACGATCCAGACCTGGATCGACGAGACCCCCGACCTGGCCTTTTTCGACCATTACCTGGACAGGCTGCGCCGCCGTGAAACCCACGTCCGCTCCGGCGAGGTGGAGGAGGTGCTGGCGCTGACCGGCGACCCCTTCGGCGGCCCCATGAGCATCTACGGCATGCTCAACAACGCCGACATGACCTTCCGGCCTGCCGTGGCATCGGATGGCACGCAACTCGAAGTGGGCCAGGCCAGCATCGGCGCGCTGGTCACACATCCCGACCGCGCGGTGCGGCGCAGCGCCTGGGAAAGCTATGCCGACAGCTACCTGGCCCTCAAAAATACCCACGCCGCCACCTTCACCGCAGCGGTCAAGCAGAACGCCTTCAACGCACGGGTGCGGGGCTACGCTTCGTCGCTGCACGCGTCATTGGAGTCTAACTTCATCCCCGTCGAGGTGTTCCATAATCTGATCGCTGCCTTCAAGCGCCACCTGCCCACCTGGCACCGCTACTGGCGGCTGCGCAAACGGGCGCTGGGGCTGGACCTGCTGGGCGTGTATGACATCAAGGCGCCGCTGGCTGGCGTCAAACCAGTTGCATCCTTCGAGCAAGCCGTCGAGTGGATCGCCGAGGGCATGGCGCCGCTGGGCCAGGAATACGTGGACGTGCTGCGCCGCGGCTGCATCGAACAGCGCTGGGTGGACCGGGCGCGCAACAAGGGCAAGCGCGAGGGCGCCTATTCCAGCGGCTCGCACGGCACCCATCCCTTCATCATGATGTCCTACCAGGACGACCTGTTCAGCCTGAGCACGCTGGCCCATGAGCTGGGGCACTCCATGCACTCCTACCACACCCGCCGCACCCAGCCCTTCATCTACGGCCGCTACGGCCTCTTCCTGGCCGAGGTGGCCAGCAACTTCAACCAGGCCCTGGTGCGCGACTACCTGTTCCGCACCCAGGCCGACCCCACCTTCCAAATCGGGCTGATCGAAGAGGCCATGTCCAACTACCATCGCTACTTCTTCATCATGCCCACCCTGGCCCAGTTCGAGCTGGAGGCCCACGCGCGCGTCGAGCGCGGCGCGCCGCTCAGCGCCGACATCCTCAGCGGCATCATGGCCGACCTATACGCCGAGGGCTACGGCGGCGAGATCGACTTCGACCAGCCGCGCATCGGCATCACTTGGGCCCAGTTCGCCCACATGTACATGAACTTCTACGTCTATCAATACGCCACTGGCATCTCGGCCGCCCACGCCCTGGCCCAGCCGATCCTGGCCGGCGACGAGGCTGCAGCCGCGCGTTACCTGGACTTCCTCAAGTCGGGCGGCTCGCGCTACCCGCTGGACACCCTGCGCCTGGCCGGCGTCGACATGGCCACACCGGAGCCGGTCGAGGCTGCCTTTGGCGTGCTGGCCGGGCTGGTGGATCGCCTGGAGGAGCTCACAGGGCAGGAAACACCTGCGCACCCCTTAAAGCGCCTGAACAGCTAACGGAGCTGGGAGCTATCATGTCAACTGCCATCTGGTGGATTCGCCGCGACCTGCGGCTCACTGACAATCAAGCCTTAGCGGCGGCGCTGGCAGCATCTGATCAGGTGATACCTGTCTTCATACTCGATCCGGCGCTGTTGGCCTCACCCTTCACGGGCGACAAACGGCTGGCTTTCCTCTTCGACGGGCTGCGCAGCCTGGCTGCCGACCTGCAGCAGCGCGGCAGCCGCTTGATCGTGCGGCAGGGCGCGCCAACCGCAGAGCTTGCCCACCTTTTGGCTGAAACTGGCGCCGAGGTGATCTTCGCCGAGGGGGACGTGACACCCTTCGCACGCCGCCGCGATGATCAGGTCAAAGCGCAGTTGCCGCTGCGCCTGACGCGCGGCCTGACGGCCCAGCGGCCCAGCGCGGTCGTCAAGGACGATGGCGCACCTTACACCGTCTTTACTCCCTTCAGTAAACGCTGGTTGTCGTTGCCTTTGCCGCTCGAAGCCGATCTGCTGCCGGCCCCGGAGCGCATCCGCACGCCGTCCGATCTGCCCAGCCTGGCTATTCCGGCCGAGCCGGCCCTGCCGGCCAGCGTTCCTTTTCCGGCCGGCGAAGCTGAAGCGCTGCGCCGGCTGGAAGCCTTTACAAGCGGGGCAGATGCTGCCATCACCCGCTACCGCGACGATCGTAACCGCCCCGATCTGGAAGGAACCTCGCGCCTGTCGCCCTATCTGCGCTTTGGCATGATCTCGGCGCGGCAGGCCGTGGCGGCGTCCCGCACTGCACGGCAGGCCGCGCGCACATCGGACGCCTGCTACGGCGCGGACACCTGGCTCAGCGAGCTGATTTGGCGGGAGTTCTACGTGTCGATCCTCTATCACTTCCCACACGTGCGCAGCGGCAGCTTCCAGCGCCACTATCAGAACATCCCATGGGCCAACGATGCGAGCGACTTTGCCGCCTGGTGTGCAGGTCGCACGGGCTACCCCATCGTCGACGCAGCCATGCGCCAGTTGGTGCAGACAGGGTGGATGCATAACCGCCCCCGCATGATCGTGGCGTCTTTCTTAGTCAAGGACCTGCTGATCGACTGGCGCTGGGGCGAGCGCTTTTTCATGCAGCATCTGCTGGACGGCGACCCGGCCAACAACAACGGCGGCTGGCAATGGACGGCCGGCGTGGGCACCGATGCCGCCCCCTACTTTCGCGTCTTCAATCCTGTGACACAAGGACAGAAGTTCGACCCCAACGGCGACTATGTGCGGCGCTGGGTGCCTGAATTGGCGCGCGTGCCGGTCAAATTCATCCACGAACCGTGGGTCATGCCTGCCAGCGAGCAGCGCCGGGCTGGCTGCGTTGTTGGCAGCGATTATCCGGCGCCCATCATCGACCACGCCTTCGCCCGCGAGCGCACCCTGACAGCCTATGCCCAGGCCAAAGAGACGCGTTAGATTTCCAGATCTGACCCAGCCGGGCCAGCATCGATCAGGCCCAGGATGAAGCGCGCAGTGCGCAAAGTGTTCAGATCGCCTTCCCAAGATACTGCGCCTTCCAGCGCCAGCACTGCGCGTTGGCGCTGGAACCTGACGAACGCGTGGAGTGCAGCATCGACCACCTCACGCTTGGTGCTTATGCCGCTCAGGTGCATGGCTTCTTCTACCAGGCGGTCGTCTAGAACGATGTTGGTGCGCATGGTTGTTACCTCCGATCTTGGTGTGTATGATCTGATAATATCCTACACACCGCCTTCGGTTTGTCAATCTGTTGGCTAAGGAGAGCGCAGCATGAACAAAGACCTGACTCGCCAGATCCTGATCGTCGTGGCCGTAGTGGCTACTATCGCCATCAACGGCCTGGCCAATGCCCTGCCCATCAACGGCTTGCAGACCGGCGAGATATCCGACAGCTTCCCGGTTTACTTCACACCGGCCGGCTATGTCTTTTCGATTTGGGGGGTGATCTATCTGGGCTTGCTGGCCTACGCGGTCTATCAAGCGCTGCCGGCCCAGCGGCAAAACCCGCGCCTGCGCAGCATTCGGACGCTGTTCCTCGTCGGATCCCTGGCCAACATCGCCTGGATTCTGCTTTGGCACTATCTGCTCTTTCCGCTGACTCTGGTGGCCATGTTGGTGCTGCTGGGCACGCTGATCGGCATCTACTTGCGACTGCGCATCGGCCGCAGCAGCCCGACCCCCATCGAACGGCTGGTAGTCGACCTGCCCTTCAGCATTTACCTGGGCTGGATCACTGTGGCCACCATCGCCAATGTCACAGCACTGCTGAGTTACTGGAAATGGAACGGCTTCGGCGTGAGCCCGGAAGCCTGGCTGGTGATCACACTGGCTGTGGCGCTGGTGGTGGCCACCCTGGTGGCGTTGACCCGGCGCGATGTAGCTTACCTGCTGGTGTTAGCCTGGGCCTTTGCCGGCATTGGCGTCAAACACGCGGCCGTCACGCCGGTAGCGCCAGCGGCATGGCTGGCCACGGGCTACGTGTTAGCCTTGGTGGCGACCAGCCTGCTGCGCCGCGACCAGAGAAGACGAGCGCCGGTCCTGCCTGCCTAGCCCATGACTCTCACCCATCCCCTGGCCCGCCTGCCAGCCTCTGCCCAGCGGCGCGCGCTGCCACCCTTGCTTGTTGCCACCCTGGCGCTGACCGCCGTGCTGCAAGCCATCGGCCGGCCGCTGCAGACCGCAGCCGCGCCGCTGGGCATTATCTCCTTCGAGCTGGCCGGCTCGCTGCCAGCCGCCCAGACCATGCTGGCGTCATGGGACAGCAGCGCCCAACTGCACGCAGCCTTCAGCCTCGGCCTCGACTATCTCTACATGCCCCTCTATGCCGTGACCATCGCCCTGGCCTGTGGCCGGGCCGCTGCCAGCTCGCTGCGCTCACCCCAATCTGTGGCGGCGCTGGGCATCGTGCTCTCCTGGGGGTTGGGGCTGGCTGCGCTGCTGGATGGGCTGGAAAACGCCGCCCTGTGGCAGGTGCTGCAAGGGTCAACCGCTGCCGCCTGGCCGGTCGTAGCGCGCTGGTGCGCCGTTGTTAAGTTCATCCTGGTGGGCGCCGGGCTGCTCTACGCTGGTTCGGGCGCTGTCTTCTACTTGTTCAAAAAAGTGCGTAATTATTAATCTCTGCTTGTTCACTGATTTGACAGGGGCTGCCAATTCGTCTAAACTCCTGCCCGTCGGCTGTCGCTACGACGGCTTTTTTTAGTTGTGTTCAAAACCCCCAGAGAGCACCTGGCGCAGCCGGGCAAAAGGAGAGATAAAACAATGGCAGAACGGAAAAACTGGCTTACGGTTGCCCTCACGGCCGGCCTGGCAGCGGTGGTGTTGATTGCGGCCCTTGCCCTGATGACGCGTCCTACAGCCGTGGCAGACGCAGGGCCGATCAAGCCGTTGCAGCCAACAGAGCGTGCGCTGACGGCTCAACAGCAACAAGCCCAGCGGCTGGCGCTGGCCTCCGCCTCTGTGCAGCGCTATGTGCAGGGCGCACGCGCTGAGGTCTTCACGATCTTGCCCTTGCGTGACCCCTTCGCGCCGGCCTACGACGTGTGCAACGACGGCTCCTGCTACCAGGTGGACATCTTCGACTTCGACCAGGCTGCGACTGTTACCGCCATTGTCCACGGAGAGGGCAACCGGGTGCTGGACACCTGGCTGACCCCGGCCTCGCACCCGCTGATTACGCCGGCCCTTTACCAGCGCGCGGTGGAGATCATTCAGAACGACCCGGATGTGGTGGCTGCGCTGGGCTACCGGCCAACTGTTGAGCAGACGCGACTGATGGACGCCGACGACGCCGAGACCGTCTGTACGGCCGGCCGCCTGTGCGCCGGCGCTACCTTTATGACCGATAGCGGGGCTGTCTGGGTTTTGGTGGACCTGCACGAGGAGCGCGTCGCAAGGCTGTGGTGGGAAGAGAAGCCCTACGACCTGATTAGCAACCAGATCGACCCCAAGCCAGAAGTAGCGCCGGAGGATTGCGGCGTGACCATCCACATCGACCGCGATGGCTGGAAAATGGATTATCGCACCACACCCACCGACGGGCTGGAGGTCGTCAACATCACCAAAAACATCGGCGGCGTCGATCGACCGGTAGCTACACGCTTGAAGCTGATGGAATGGCATGCCCGCTACCCAAGCGGCAGCGGCTATCGCGACTACATCGGCTGCGGCGGCGGCGCGGGCGGCGGCTTCCCGATCTACAGCTACGGCAACACCCAGGTGCGCGACCTGTACGATCAGGCCGATGCCTACATCGGCTTTGTGGTGGTGCAGGACTTTCGCATGAGCAACTGGACGGCAGCCTGCAACTACCGCTATGAGCAACACTTCGAGTTCTACACCGACGGCCGGTATCGGGTCAAGTCGGGCGCCTACGGCCGCGGCTGCGGCAATAGCCAGCTCACAGAAGCCACCTACCGGCCGGTGATACGCATGGACGTCGCCGTATTGGGCGATGACAACGACACTTTCTCCATCTGGAACGGCAGCCAATGGGTCGATCAAGCCATCGAAGGTTGGTGGTTGCAAAGCGGCCCCTACACCGCCGAGGGCTATCTCTACCGGGTGATGGACCAATCGGGCTTCGGCTACTACATTGAGCCTGGCCAGGGCCAGTTCAACGACTTGGGCACAGGCGACAATGCCTACACCTACCTGACCCTGCACCGGGCCAGCGAAGGCGACGCAGACTTTGGCGCGCTGCCCGACACTGGCTGCTGCTACACTGATCACCGCCAGGGGCCGCACTACTGGGTGAATGGCGAGAACGTGCTGAACCAAAACATCGTGCTCTGGTACGTTCCGGCCAGCGAGACCGTCACCACCTGGATGGTCAACAATGGCTACGGCGAGCGCCAGTACTGCTGGACCGACAACGCCACGACCACATGGCCTTGTTTCTCTGGCCCCATGTTTGTGCCCAACACGGCTGAAGCCTGCTCCCCACTGGACTTCGACTGCACGTTCACCATCTACAGCAACGATATCGCCGCGGTAGCCAGCCGCTGGGGCTGTAGCGCTGAGGACGATTGCTACGCAGCGCAGTTCGATCTGAACAGCGATGACCAGATCAACATCGCCGATGTGCTGATAAGCGCCAGCCACTGGGGCTGCAGCCTGGGCGATGCGTGCTATCGGCCTTAAGACACCCGAAGCCTCCGCTTGAGCCGGTCCCTTGACCGGGCCAATCAAACCAAACGCTCCCGGCGAGTCAGATATTCGCCGGGAGCGTTCTTTGTGTTCAATCGCTGCGCGGCACAGCAGGCAGGCCGGACAAGGCCTGTTGCGGCACGGCCGGCAACTGGCTCACGTCGGTCAGTGCGTTCAGGAACGCCACCAGGTCGGCCTTGTCCTGCTCGCTCAACTCAAAGCCCTTGAGCAGCGGATCGACAAAGGGAAAGCCGGCCGGCCGGCCGGCTCCATCGGCGTAGAACTGCACCACATCCTCCAGCGCGGCCAGGGAACCGTTGTGCATATAGGGGGCGCTCAGGGCGATGTTGCGCAGCGTGGGCACCTTGAACGCGCCGCGCACGCCGGTTTCGCTGACTCCTGCCCGGCCTGGATCCTCACTGGGAACGCCGACCACCCGAAAGGTCTCGTGGGCCAAGGTCGGCGGACGGTGGCACTCGGCGCAGGCAGCCTGGGGGCTGAAAAACAGCGCCATGCCGCGCTGTTCCTGCGCGGTCAGTGCGCTGTTGTCGCCGGCCAGATAGCGATCGAAGGGGCTGTTGTTGGCAAGCAAGGTGCGCTGAAAGGCGGCCAGCGCGCGCGTGACATTGTCGAAGGTTACAGCCTGCTCGCCCCCACCATAGGCGGCATCGAACAAATCGACGTAGGCCGGAATCGCGCGCAGCTTGGACTCAATCCCGGCTGGCGTCTCAGCCATCTCGTTCGGCAGCGTCAGCGGGGCGATAGCCTGCGCTTCCAACGACTCGACGCTTCCATCCCACAGCAGATGGCGGTTGTAGGCAACGTTCCACAGGGCGGGAACGTTGCGGGCCTGCGCGCCCGGCCGCGGTGGACTGACAGGCGCGCCGTTGGAAAAGCCCCGATCGGGGTGGTGACAGGTGGCGCAGGACTTTGCGTTGCTGGCCGACAGCACCGGATCGAAGAACAACTGCCGCCCCAGCTCGACTCTGGCCGGTGTCGTGACATTGTCGGGCGGCGCGCTGATGGGCGGAAAGGGCGCTGGGGTGAGAACAGGCAGAGGGGTCGGGGTAACACCTGCCGGCGCAGCGCAGGCAGCCATCAAGGCAATCAGTGCCAGAGCGATCAAAGGCACGACCGTTCTGCACGGCCTGTGCTTTACCAGCCGGCCGCGCTGTGAACGCACCGGGGCGCCAGACCGTTTTGCAAAGTCGCCCATTGAGGGCCTTTTATTCGTCATTGTCCATACCTCATGCATCTTTCGCAGCGCTCAAGCTCCAGCCTCAGCGATGCGCGCCTGGTCTTCAGCCATAGTGACGCTGGTGTAGCGGCGCAGACGCGGGTAGCGCCAAGCGATGTAGCCGGTCATCGCCACTGTAGCCAGGCCGCCGCTAACGATGGCAAAGGGCACGCCAAAGATCGCTGCCACCGCGCCAGCCTCCATCTCGCCCAGCTGCGGCCCGCCCATGAAGAACACCTGGTTGATGCCGGTCATGCGGCCGCGCAGCCGGTCGGGGGTCATCACCTGGCGCAACGTCTGGCGGATGATAGTCGATATCGTGTCGCTGGCGCCAACGACCGCAAAGAACAGATAGCTGAGCGCAAAGTTAGTGGACAGGCCAAACAGCGCCGTGGCCACGCCGTAGATGGCCACGCTGCCCAGCAGCACTACACCTTGGCGATAGATATCCTTGCGCAGCGAAATCACCATGCCGGCGGTCAAGGAACCCACTGCGTCGGCCGTGGCCAGCAGGCCATAACCTTGCGCCCCCATGCCTAACACCTGGTCGGCCACCAGCGGCAGCAGCGTGCGCGCGGAGCTGAACAGGGTGGCAAAGAAGTCCAGCAGCATGCTGCCCCAGATGATGCGCGTGCCCCGCACAAAGCGCCAACCCTCGACGATGGCCGACCAGCCCAGGCCCGTGTCCTTGGCGGCCGGGCCGGCGCGGTAGCGAATCAGCACCAGGGCCGTCACGATGGCCACAAACGAAGCCGCGTTGACCGCGTAGACCCAGCCCACGTTGGTCGCAGCCAGCAGCACACCGGCCAACGCCGGACCGATGATAGTCGCCATCTGGCGCACCAGCGAGTTGAGGCTGATGGCGTTGGTCAGGTCCTCCCTGGGCACCAGGTTGGGTACGATGGACTGGAAGGCCGGGCTAGAGAAGGCTGTGGTGGCCGCGCCGGCTGCGGTCAGCAGGTAAATGGCCCACACCGTGTCGCGCTGGGCAAAGCTGAGCGCAGCCAGCAGCACAGCGAAGCCCGCCGCGGCACTGTTGGTGAAGATCAACAGCTTGCGCCGGTTGACGATGTCAGCCAGCGTCCCACCCAGCAGAGCAAAGAAGAGGATCGGCACGATGCGGGCCAGGCCCACGCCGCCCAGCCCCAGGGCCTCGCTGTTGAGCGCGATCTCGCGGCCGAACAGATCGACCGTCAGTTGCGTGCCCTCCAGCAGCTTGTAGATGTGCCAGTTGATGGCCACGAACTGCATCTGCGTGCCGATAATCGACACGAAGTTGCCGACCCAGATCAGGCGGTAATCGCGGTGGCGCAGGGCAACAAAGCGGCCTGGGGAGGGTGCGGACATGCCGCCCATTTAACACCGCTTTGGAGAAAAGCGCCAAAAAGCGCAGCCCCCCCAATTCTCTTGCAAAGTCGCCAACTCTTGGGAAGCGTTGGCAACTCTGTCACCAGCCGGCGTCGTCGGGGAAAATGTTGCTGTATTTGACGCTGCTGCGCGGCTCCGCCATCATGCCGGCCACTGTGTCGCGCCAGGCGGCGTAGTGGGCCGTCTCCTTGTGAGCTGCCGTGGCCTCGACGCTGCGATAGACTTCGGCCAGGACGAAGCGGGTGGGATCATCAACCTGCTGGATGACATCGAAACGGGCAATGCCCGGCTCCAGCACGCTGTTGCGCGCGTTCTCACTGGTGGCCAGGCGAAAGGCATCGACGAACTCCGGCTTGACGTGAACATGGACGTGAACGATAAGCATAGGTACGCCTCCTCTTGAGAACAACGCTCGGGCCGGTCTCCTGACCGAGCCCGCTCACTTTTCGTCCATCAGGGCGCCAACCGACCCAGCGCCTGCCACGATGGACTCTGTCACGAGGGGCCGCTCAGCGTGGCCAGCAGCGCAGGCAGCAGGGCGTTGCTGGTGGCCATGGCCTCGCCGGCGTGGATAGTGCGATTGCCCTGCCAGTCGCCGAAGTAGCCGCCAGCCTCGGCCAGAATCGGCGGGAAGGGGCCGCAGTCCCAGACGCTGACGATGGGGTCCAGCATGATCTCAGCGCGGCCGGTGGCCACCAGGCAGTAGCCGTAGGCGTCGCCCAGGCCCGCGCGGTGGTAGGTGGACTGGACGATACGCTGCCATTCGGCCGCGCGACCATAGCGTTCGAAGTTGCCCACATCGCTGCACGAGACGTAGGCCCGGTCCAGCGTGGCCACATCGGAGACGCGCGCCCGCCGGCCGTTCCACCAGCAGCCGCGCCCCGTGGCCGCGTAGACCATGTCGTCCAGCGCAGGGAAATAGGCCGCGCCCACCTGGACCTGTCCCTCGATCTCCAGCCCCAACAGCACGCCGTAGAGCGGCACGCCGCGCACAAACGCCTTGGTGCCGTCGATGGGGTCGATCAGCCAGCGGTGGGTGGCGCCTGCGCTCTCCTGCACGCCGAATTCCTCGCCGAGGATGGCGTGGCGGGGATAGCGCTGTTCGATGCGGCCGCGGATCAACTGCTCGGCCCCGCGGTCGGCCGCGGTGACCGGCGTGTCGTCGCCCTTCATGTCGGGCCGCACGCCGGCCTGGTAGTAGCCTAGCGTCAGCTTGCCGGCCAGGTAGGCCGTCTCGACGGCAAACTCAAGCAGGGCATCCAGTGTTTCGGTCATGGTTTCCTCGTGAACAGGCACTACGCCGTGCAGCGATTTAGAAAATCGCTGCGCAGGCAACACGCACGATTTTCCAAATCGTGCTACGGGGTTGGCTGGTGGGTAGAATACCAACTGACAACGCGCGCCGGCGTCAGCTTGAGAAGCAGACTCTCGGCGTCATGGATCCACGACTGAGGCACAGGATCCTGCGCGCCCTCGACGCCGATGTAGCGCGTGTAGATGCGCTCGGCCACAGGAGCCACCAGCGCCGGATCAGTGATCAACTCAGCCTGGCCCTCCAGGAGCACAGCCCAGTAATCCAAGCTGCTGTCAGCATGGTCGATGACGATCGAGCAGCGCGGGTTGGCGGCCAGTTCTCTGAACTTGCGAGTGCTGCTGTGGCCATGCACCCAGATCGATTGGCCGTCCCACAGGTACCAGACCGGAACGACGTGCGGCTGCACAGTCTCAGGCGACGCCGTCGCCATGCGCGCCAACAGGGGCTGATCCAGATAGGCGTTGATCTGTTCCTTGCTGAGATGACCCGATTCGACATGTTCGTACAAGAGGAGACTCCTTTTGTGGACAAATTGCCCCGGTATGCTGACCTTCATAGCACACAGATCAGGTCAGGCGTTTCCGATACTGCATCAATTCTTCCGTTGACAGGTCATCCGCATCGGCAAGCCGGTAGTGCCTTTCGCCAGCCACCCTGATCTCATCCACGACCTGTTCGAACTCGAACATAGCAATCACACCGTTCTGCATGAACTGAGCTGCCAAAGGCCGGCAGATCAGATGCGGGAACTTCGCCTCGCACACGGCTATGTCTTGCTCGATCTGCACGACGCCAATTCTGTCGGTGCGGCCTTTGGCCTGGATTGGCATGACGTAATGCACACCTCGCTTGTCAATGCCGACATATATCTCGTCCGTCTCCACTTGCCCAGCCGAGCGCACAGCAGTCCGCAGATGACTCTGCAGCGAGTAGCAGGTGATGCCGGGAAGATATCTACCAAGCGGTTGTAGCGCACGATCGCCAGCAGGGCCTGCTCGCCATTGAGTGCGTATCGAGTGATGACACCGGGGGTTGCATCTAGAATCTTCGTCTCCGCCAGCACGGTGGACGGTGTAATGACTGACTGTCTTACCAGCACAAAGCGATAACGCGCTCGTCCTGCTGGGCGGATGATCCACTCGTATCCTTCGGGGGCCTTCTCAGTTATGCTGACCGGCAGGGGCGTTCGATAGCGAAACGAATACAGCACATCCCCCAGGTTCTTGGGAAGCGCAATGCCTAGCTCGTCCGCAGTTGAAGTAATCTCAGCGCGGTCGAAACTGACATCCGTCATTCCTTCCTGAAAACCCTTCAAAAATATCGCCTCGATCAACTGGGTGTAGCGGTTAGCGCTCTTTGAAGATGCCATGCGGTCAGTCTGAGCCTCCTCTCCATCGCAATACGACGACCTCTTCCCGCAATTGCTCACGAGTAGCCGTTGCCAGCCGGGTGCGGAACAGATCGATGCGAACCACTTCATAGCCCAGGGCCTGGGCGATATCTGCTATGAGCTGGCCGGTGCGAATCATCACCCTGAGATAAGACGCCTGATCGCCGACCACATAGGCCAACTGAGCGCCTGGACGCAGCACCGCGCGCAGATCGGCCAGGTGCCGCGCCATACCGCCGAAATAGAGTTTTGTCACTTTGGGATAGAGCCGCTCGAAGCCGGATGTCTTGCCCATCTCTACCCGGCGCTGCTCGATAGCATCGGCAATGCCCTGAATCTCTGGATGCTGGGCAATCCATTGGTCATCGTCGTCGTCCTTGTAGACCCCGCGCGTGTTGGATCGAACCAGTTGGTGCTTCAGCGCCCGCAGCTCGGCCTTGTTGTTGATAAAGCCCAGTATGACCGACTCCAGCCGCGTTGTACGGGTATAGTCCTTCTCGTTGGGATAGGGCGGCGAGGTAATGACAGCATCGATGCTGGCGGGCGGCAGGATACCAGCAATCCCGCGCGCGTCGGCGTGATACACCTGGCACGCCGCAAAAGACCGGCCATGAACCTGGCGAAGATCGTCGACCATCTTTCTGATCTCATGCAGCCAGCTTGCAACCACAGGCACATCGCGCTTCGGGCTTTGCACACCGACCTCAGGACCAAAGTGAAGGTTGCTGATCTTGAATACCAGCGCGTTGGCCAGAGCCAGCAAGCCGTGCCGGTAGCCCGGCTCCCCCTGGTATGGCCGCAACTGGTCCAACAATACCAGCGCCTTATGCAACGGCAACGGGCTGATCGATCCCTTGAGCAGGAGCGACATGGCATCTGGGTCGAGAGACCGCAGCTCCATGTCATCGACATTGTCCGCAAAGGGCTCGTTATCCTTGATTCCTTGCGCCTCCAAAGCCTGCCAGGTAGCGGCTGCGACATCTTGCGCTATTTTCGCCAAAGCATCGGGTTCGACATCCCAATCCAGCTTGACATTACCTGCAAAATGGGCGAAGGGATTGGCCTCTAACCCGATCCCCTTGATGTTGTTCAGTTTGCACTCCACCAGGGTTGTGCCAGTACCGCAGAAAGGATCGAGCACCGTATGGCTGCTGTCCAGTCCAAAATCGGCCAAGTACGTCCGCACCAAGTGTGGGGGGTACGAGAGGACGAAGCGATACCAGTCGTGAAACGCCCGATCCTGTATATCCAGTTTGTTCGCGCTGCCATTGTGGCCGCGGACGAACTCTCCATGCGACGCTTCGCCGGATGTGAATCCCGCTAAATCGAGGGCAAGTTGCTGTGCTTCGTGTGGCATGGTCTGCTGAACCGGTTCGTTCGACGTGCCTGGATCATACCACATCCCCCGACATTTACCAACCCACGTCACTTCAGCCCAAATCCTTGCCCCTCCAGCACCTCACGCAACTGCGTGCGATGCGCCTGCGAAACGCGGCGGGCGGAGTGCTCGGACCAGCCGTAGTCCTCCATCTCGCCGGGCCGGCCGGGGACGGGAACCTGCCGGCCGTCATAGATGCCGGTGGCGGCCATGGCCTGGTCGTATTGGCCCAGCGCCTGGTCATAGTCGCTGCTGTCGTAGCGCTCCCAGTGCAGCACGGCCTCCAGCGGCAGCCGCGGGCGCTGCTGTGGCTGCGCGGCCGGCCAGCCCACGGTCATGCCGGCGATAGGAAAGACCAGCCGCGGCAGCGCCAGCAGGTCGATCACCGCCTGCGGACGGTTGCGGATGGCGCCGATGTAGCAAATGCCCAGCCCCAGCGACTCGGCCGCCAGGGCCGCGTTCTGCATGGCGATGGCCGCGTCTACGGCGGCCACCAGGAAGTTCTCGACGTAGTCCGTGACCTGGCTGTAGCCGCGCAGCTCGCAGGCCCGCTCCAGCCGGGCCAGGTCGGCGCACCAGGCCAGAAACAGCGGCGCCTGGACGATGTGGCCCTGATTGCCGCACAGCTCGGCCAGGGTCTGCCGCGTCGCCGCTTCAGTCACGGCCACCACGCTGGTCATCTGCAGGTTGGAGGAGGTGGAGGCGCGCTGGCCGGCCAGGACGATCGCCTCGGCCATCTCCCGCGGCACGGGGTCGGGCCGGTAGCTGCGCACTGTGGCGTGGCGCTGGATTTGCTCGATGGTCGGTGTGCTGGCCAGGCCAGCCGTTGCGTAGCTCATGACGTTCCTTGTCAGGGCGCCGCGTAGGGCCGCAGCGCGGCGGAGATGTAGATCATACCGCCCCAACGGGCGCGTCCGGCCGCGTCGACGCCGAACAGCAAAAACGCGTCGTCGGATTGGGCCGCGCCCCAACCGGTGGAATAGACCACGTGGGTCACGTCGGGCGCCAGCGTGGCCTGGCCTGCCAGCAGCCGGCGGGCGTCCACCGACAGGTCGACGAAGACCCGTCCGGGGCCGAGATAGCTGGCTTCGATCTGCTCCAGGGCCTGGCGGCGGCTGAGCGACCAACTCTCAGAGCGAAAAAGGACAAGGTGCCAGGGATCAGTCATCACCGATGCCAGTGCTGCGTAATCCTTGCCCTCCAGTGCGGCCTTGGTCTGCTCTATGGCTGCATCCAACCCTGAGCCTTGCAAGAGCACCGTCACCGAAGCTAACGCCTCGATGGCGCCATCAGACGGGCTTTGGCTGTAGACCTGAACGCGGCCTGGCTGCGTGTTGGCAGGCACGGTGAAGGAGACAACGCCGCTGTAGCGACCGATCGCTCTCTGCGCCCCATCAACCACAGCGCTGCCTTTGCCGATCTCATAGCCCGTTGCGTCCAGCACTCGCACGATCAGGGGTTGTTCGTAGGCCGCTCCTTGCCCCTGCACCAGGACTGGGCTGGTCACAGTGCTGTCCCGCGCTGGCGCAGTGATGCTGAGCGGCGGGCAATCGGCCGGGCAAGCTGGGGAGGCGACGACCGGCGGGGGAATCAGCAGCCGCTGCCCTACGTAGATTCCTCCTGGCCGGGCCAGCCGGTTAGCCAGCATGATGTCGCCGACCGAAACCCCGTAGCGGGCAGCGATCATCGGCAGCGTTTCCCACGGGCGCACCAGATGCGTCTTGCCTGCCTGGCCTGGCTGAATAGGGATCACAAGCTGTGCGCCGGTGGTCAGGTGCAGATCGTGCAGATCGTTGGCCTGCATCAGTTGCGCCAGCGAGAGGCCGTAGCGCGCAGCAATGCCCAGGGCAGTTTCGCCCTGCTGGACGACATGCGTCTGGAGCTGTCCTGCATCCTGAGCAGCCGCCGGCAGCGGCAAAAGGAGCAGCAGGCTCGCGACTGCAGCCAGCAGAACGGCTTGTATCCAGCCTTGGCGTCCAGCGGTTGTCATTTAGCCCTCTCTGCCAGTGCCCGGCGCCTGAGTAGCCAGATCTTACACCCGATGGGCGGCCAAATCGGCGACCAAGCGGCCGTACTGGGCGACCAACTCGTCGGCGCGCTCGGTCGAGGCTGCCTCAGCCGTCACGTGGAAATAGGCGCGGTCAGGGTCAGGCCGCGCCAGCACCCATTCATCCTCAGAGAGGAAGACTTTGATGCCATCGGTTACCTGCACGTCAGCGCCGGCAAAATGCTGCTGCAAGCGGCGCATGACCGTGGCCTTGTTTTCCCAGGAGCAATCTACAGTGGTCGCAACCACGTGGAACTGGGGCAGCGAGTCGATCAACTCTGACAGGCGCAGCTTCTGCTGGGCCAACATCTGTAGCAGCCGCGCCACGGCCATCATGCCATCAGCCACAGGCTGAAAATCAGGAAAAACGAAGGCGCCCGCGCCATCAGCCGCCATTAGCACATCGGCGTTGTGAGCAGCCTGCATCAGGGAAGCCAGGTCAACCGGGGTGCGCAGGATGCTGCCTCGATGCCGGCGAGCGATGCGCTCAAAGGCTGAGGACAGGTTGACCGGCACAGCAACCACGCTGCCGGGCTTGGAGCGCAGCGCCAACTCCACCATAGCTGCACAGGCCAGCGCGTCAGGCACCAGTTGTCCGCGATCGTCGGCCAGGAATATCTTCTCACCGCCTACGTCCAGTCGCACGCCAAAGTCGCTGCCCAGCGCCTGAACAATCACCGCCATGCGGCGAAGCTCATCCTGAAACACCTCCTGCTCCAGGGAGATGTAGGCTGGGTCCACCCGTGCGCCCAGCGGAGTCGTGCTGACGCCCAGCGACTGAAAAACGTCAGCCAGCACTTGAGAGGTGGTGGCAAAGGCGTAGTCGATGACAATGTTGAACCCGGCGCTATGGACAGCCGCATGGTCGATGCTGGCCAGAAAAGCGCGCTGGTAGAGAGGAATGGCATCGGCCGCATAGCTTATCGTGCCAATGCCATCCATATAGGCCCGGCGAAAATCCTCACGGAAGAAAACCCGTTCGACGTTGCGTTCTTCGTGCTTGTCCAGGTTCATGCCTTCGCTGTCGAAGAAACGAATGTCCACCACGCGCTGATCGAAGGGCGAAATGCGCACATGGACGCCGCTGGCTGCCTGGGTTTCACGGGTGTAGAAGCGCGCCACCGGGATCGGCACAGTTTGCAGATCGCGCACATGAATGCCAGCCGAGGGCAGGCCGGAGATCACCGCCCGCTTCAGCATACGCGAGCCGGCGTGGCCATCGCGGTTGATGGTCACCACCGAGCCGCGCGGCAGCGTTGCGCCGAACGCTGCGCCCAGGCGGGCTGCGAACTCCGGCGTCAGATCGACGTTGATCACGCCGGTAACGCCATAGCGACCGAAGAGCACGCGCCGTCCCTGCGACCCCCAGATAATGCTGTTCTTCACCACTGCGCCAGGATCGACCTCTTTGCCCGGCCACAGCTTGATGCCAGCATGCACCACTGCCCCCTCGCCGACCACCGAGGCCTCACCGATCACTACGCCCTCGAAAAGCGCAGCCTTGGCCTTGATGCTGCATTGGCGGGTGACGACGGCGCCGCGCAGCTCGGCATCTTCGCCGATGTAGCAATTGCGCCAGATGATGCTACGGTCGATCTGGGCGCGATTGTCCACAATCGTGTAATCGCGCACCACGCTGGGGCCGCGGATCACGACGCCGCTCTTGATTTGCACTTCATTGCCCAGGTAGATGGGGCCATACAGTTGGGCGTCGGGTGCGATATCGACATGTTCGCCCACCCAGATGTCGCCGCCAATATGCTTGCCAAAGGTGTTGGTAGTAAAGACCTTGCCGCGCAGCACGTCTGCCGTAGCTCGTCGATACTCGCTGAAGTTGCCAATATCGCACCAATAGCCAGGGGCCACATACCCATACATTGGCAGACCAGCCTCCAACATTCGCGGAAAAACCTGGGTCCCCCAGTCGTAGGGCTGGCCGGGCGGGATCAGTTCAAAGACCTCCGGCTCCAGCACATAAATACCGGTGTTGGCTGTGTCCGAGGCCACTTCGCCCCAACTGGGCTTTTCCAGAAAGCGCGTGATGCGGCCATTGGCGTCGGTGACGATCACGCCGTAGTCCAGCGGCTCAGCCACAGGGTAAAGGGCCAAGGTGGCCAGCGAGCGCTTCGCCTTGTGAAAGTCAACGATCTCTTGCAAATTGAAGTTAGTGACGGCGTCGCCGCTAATCACCACGAAGGTGTCATCGAGATATTCCCGAGCGTTGGCCACACTGCCCGCTGTGCCCAAGGGCGTTTCTTCGACCACATAACGCAGCCGCGTGCCATACGAGCTGCCGTCGCCGAAGAAATCCTCGATGGTGCTGGCCATGTACTGTAGCGTCGCCACCACATCTGTAATCTTGTAGGTACGCAACAAGTCCAGGATGTGGCCTAACACCGCTTGATTCACCAGCGGCAGCATCGGCTTAGGGCGTCCAATGGTCATGGGCCGCAGCCGCGAGCCAGAGCCTCCTGCCATCACAACAGCCTTCATAGTGGCGTTTCCTCAAGGTAGATCACCAGGTAATCCTCTGCCCGGTCGATGTGACTTTCGTAGGGCAGCCCAATCGATTTGATCAGCGCATGCACGGGCTGATTGCCTGCTTGCACCATGCCAGTGAAACGCACGATGCCGACAGACCGCGCGGCTTCCACCAGTTGGAGCATCAAAGCCGTTGCGATACCCTGACGGTGCCAGTCATCGCGCACCACCACCGCAGCTTCGGCATCAGGGGAACCCTCTCGCCGGCCAAAACGAGCCACGGCAATTGCTTGCTCGCCCTGCGGCTCATCCACCAAGGCCAGCAAGGCCACGCTCTTGACGCCGTCCACAGCCAGAAACGGCGGCAGACGCCGATAGATCTCCTCCAGCGGGACTTCTTCCATGCTAACGTGAAAGCGTTGATAGCGGGTCTCGCGCGATAGACGCACAACCAGATTCACCAATAGGTCGCCGTCATGCGGCGTGAGATAACGCACGCGTAGCGGCTGGCCATTTCTGGCAACAATCGGGTAGGGGGTAAAGGACATGAGTTGACTAAGTCTTTCGCTGGAGCATAGGCGCAACCAAAGTAGCGCCGCCCAGCACACCGGCATGGTCGCCCAGAGTGGCGGGCACAATGCTGATTTTTTCAGCGCCGCGCTGCTGCAGGTAATAGCTGCGCGCTGTCTCTCGTATCGGCTGGAGAAAAATGTCGCCCAGCGCTTCGACAACACCACCGCCAAAAACAACTATCTGTGGGTCCAACACATTAACCAGGTTGGCCACCAACAAGCCGAGGTAGAACTGCGCTCGCCCGACCGCCTCCAGCATCAACGGGTCCTCGGCCAGCAGCGCTTGTTTGATTACCCCGCTGGTCATCCGATCCTTTTCAACGGCCAGCAGATCGGCCACCATGCTGGACCGCCCCTCTTCCAGGCCGGCGCGCACAGCGCGCTCGATGGCGGTACGGCTGGCAAATGCCTCCAGGCAGCCGCGCTGGCCGCAGCCACACAGCGGGCCATCGGGCTGAACGATGGTGTGCCCCACCTCGCCAGCGGCATAGCGGGCGCCGCGGTACAGCTTGCCATCGATGACGACGCCGCCGCCGACGCCGGTGCCGACAAAAATGCCTACCATGTGCAGCGATCCGCGGCCGGCGCCCTGGCTCCACTCGCCCAGAGTGCCCAGATTGACGTCGTTGTCAACCAATACTGGCACGCCGAACTCTGCTTGCAGTCGCGGGCCCAGCGGTATTTCGTCCCACCCAGGCAGGTTCGGCGCCGAGTAGACCACGCCTGTCTGGCAATCGACGGGAGCCGGAGCGCCAACGCCTATCCCGGCAATCGACTTCATGCTGATCTTGGCTGAAGCCGCGGCGCTCTGCGCCGTGTCTATGATACGCTTGATGACGCTGTCAGGCCCCTGCTCTGCCTTGGTCTTCTTCTTGGCCATACCTACGATTGCGCCGTTGGCATCGACGACGGCGGCCAACACCTTGGTTCCTCCAAGATCAATGCCCATGCGATACGCTGTGCTGGATTTCTTAGCCATGAGGTTCTTTTGCTCCTTCAGATAACGGCTGTTGTCGGCGCTGAAAACAGGCAAGAAGGCGTTGCCTCATTGTGCATTGAAAACGGCTGTTGTCAAGAGCCATCCCGCTCGCCCAGCGTCGCGAACCACGCCTCATCGATCTCGGCCAGAACCGGCAGATGATCCGAGGCGACAGCGGTCTCTGGGCTGGTCCAGGGGCGGCACCAACGCAGCGCTGGCGCGAGCGGAGCCGACGCCCAGATGTAATCAATGCGCACCTGCGGGTCTTGGGCGGGGAATGTCGGAGCGGGGCGGCCATCGGCGCTGGCAGCCTGGGCATCGATGTAGCCGCGGCGCAGCAGCCGGGGCGCCACTTGCATCCCATCGCGCACCATGTGGCCAAAGATTTCGCTCTCTGCTACAGCAGCCAGGGCAGCCGGATGTTCGGCATAGTCGCCAGGCGCCAGAGCGTTGAAATCGCCCAGCAACAGATGCGGGCGGGAGCGGTCTCGCACAGTCCAGGAGAACACGGCGGCAAGTTGCTCAACACGCGCCGCTTCGCTGCGATGGTCCAGGTGGGTGACGTAGACCGAGAAGGGTGTTCGGCCGTCGGGCAGCACCACCCGCAGTTCCAGCAAGCCGCGCTGTTCATGCCCCTCAATAGGGGTCAGATGGTGGCTGGCATGGGCCAGCACCGGGTAACGCGTCAGCAGGGCATTCCCGTAGGAGGCCAGCGGAGCAAAGGCGAACTGCGGCGTCAACGCCACGCCGAAGGCGAATGCCATGCCTAAGGCATCGGCCAGCAGCGCCAATGCAGCGCTGGTTTCGCCAGGCGGCGTCAGGGGATGGAACACCTCGTTCAGCGCCACCACATCGGCGTCGCTGGCTTGAATAATGCGCGCCAACCTGCCCACGTCGATCTGTCCGTGGGCATCGCGCCAGCCGTGGATGTTGTAAGTCAGGACACGCAAAGTCAACTCAATCCTGGGAGCCAGTGTCTGCTTTTCAACAGCGCTCAAGCCATCCCATTAAGTACACCGTAAACAAATTAACTGCGTATCGGTGCCCGGCACTTTGGCGACGATTCGCACATGATCAGAGGCTCGTGTCAAGTGCCGGGCACCGATACTACTTTGTTTACGATGTGTTAAGGCCACTCAAAAGTAGCTAACAGCGGCCGGTGGTCGGACGCTTGCTCGATCAGTTTGCTGGTCAGTACCTGGCAAGACACCAGGTAAGGCTGCACAATCCGCGGCACAAAGATATAGTCGATGCGAAAGGCCCAGACCAGCGGGAATGTTCCTGCCTGGCCCTGGCCGGCGGTCATGTAAGCATCGACATAGCCTTTGTTGCGCAACATGCGAATCACAGGCGGCGTCAGGATGCGGCTGTTGGCGCCTGTTGGGCCATGGGTGTTAAAGTCACCCAAAAGCAAGTGCGGCTCATCGGCGTGCGCCTGCAAGGGGTCGAGCACACCGCGCAACTGCCACAGGCGGGTGCCCTCAAAGGCGTGGTCCAGATGGGTCGAGAAAATTGTAAACATGCCTTGCGGCCCAGCGGCGATCCGCGCCGTCAGCAGATTACGCCCTTGGGTCAGGGGCAGCCGGGCCAGATAGTGATTGGCATCGTTCACGATGGGATAGCGACTGAGCACAGCGTTGCCCACCGGCCCCCACCAGCCTGCCATCTGCACCACCCGGTTGCTCTCGCCAAAGGCCCAGTCCATGCGGAGCAGATTGGCCAGATCGGCCAGCGGCTTGCTGCTGCCAAAGTGGGTCTGCACCGGATGCAGCACCTCATTCAGCGAGACGATATCGGCCTCGCTGTTTTCGATAACGGTGGCCAGTCGCTCGATGTCCATGCGCCCATCGCGGCCTTCCCACAGATGGACGTTGTAGGTCAGCACTCTCATTGCCGCCATTTTAGCCGAGGGCGGATTGCTTGTCAATCGCCGCTTGCCCTATCCGATGCTTTTCCACCGTCGTGCTGGATAACTCACTGCTAAACCCGGCAAACTCAGCCCTTGCATTCCGGCCCTATGCTCTTGGATAACCACACCGATCCCCAGATTTAGTGGCGCCGTCCTGGCTGCCCACCGCATCTTTCCGTGGCTGCATCGCGACCCACAAACAGCTTGGTTTTGAGGCCCCGCGCGTTTCCAGGCTTTTTCCCTGCTTTTTCCGCAGGCCAAGCTGGAAACAAAGCAACCCATCACCACTACATCTAGGGGGGCCTTCCGGGCAGCGGTCAGCATCTGCACCTGCTACAGGTCAGGTCTCTCTTTTTCCGCATCTCCACATAGCCTACTACGACAACTATTTACAATTCTATTAAAAGAGGGATCAATCCAAACAACGACTCCGGACACGGGATGCCAGAAGTTGCTCCGGCGGATGTGGCGATTAACAACCAATGCAAGCCTCCGACGCCTGCCTGGTGACCGGGACGCAAAACCAGTTCGTTGCTGCTTCGTTAGGGAGCCAGGCAGGATTGCACAAGGCGGAAGCAGTGAGTACAATAGATGCCGTCTTTGATCGGTTCGGAACAAATCAACCGCTTCGTGCAAAGGACCTATGAACCTTCGTTCCTTCTCATCACTGCTCGCGATTGTGTTGGTGGCCTTTGTTCTAACGGCCCTCTCCGTGGCGGCCCAGGCAGCGCCCCCAACGCTGGACACATGGGACACCCAGGTCTGGCCGGAGTTTGATCAGCCATCAGTGTTGGTGATCACCACTGGATCGCTGGCGTCAGGCACGACCTTCCCCCAGCAAGTACGTGTACCGATCCCTGCCGCTGCTCAAGTCCACGCCGTCGCCTATCCTGAAGACAACGGCAATCTTTTGTCCCTGAACTGGACGGTCGAGCCGGGTAGCGCTGGGCAGAACGTGGTCTTTGAGTTGAACCAGAACCGCTTTGTGGTCGAGTATTATGCCGACATCCTCTCCCCGCCGCCCGCCCGCAGCTTTGAGTTGAACCTGGTCGCCCCGTATGCTGCACAGCAGGCTTCGCTGGCTCTGCGCCAGCCGTCGCGCGCCAGCAACCTGCAAACCACGCCATTGCTGGCGCCTGGCGGGCTGGACGCGCTGGGCAATCCCACGTACACCCTCGACCTGGGCGAGCAAGCAGCCGGGCAAAACACCCTGTTGCAAGTAAGCTATACCAAGCCTGACGCTCAGCCATCGGTGACAAGCTCTCCAAGCTCTCCCACCGGCGAGGCTGCTGCGCCCACCAGCGGCGGCGAGTCCGTTTGGTTGCCCTGGGTGGTCGGCGTGGCAGCGGGCTTGCTGGTGGGTGCTGTGATCTTCTATCTGCTGCAGCGGCGCAGCGGGTCTGTCGTGTCCCGCCAGTCGCGGCGGCGTGCTGCCCGTAAACAGGGGGGACGGTCAGCCCCCGCGGTGGCTGGTGGAAAAGCGGCCGCAGGCGCGCCAGCGACCAAGTTCTGCGTCCAGTGCGGCCAGAAGTTCGAGGGCGTCGACAAGTTCTGTCGCAACTGTGGCGCTCCCCGGCGCTAACGTTGTTCGTGCAGTTTCCAGGAGGCAGCTATGACGACATTCAAAGTCGGTGTGCTCACCAGCGGCGGCGATTCGCCGGGCATGAATGCAGCCGTGCGGGCTGTGGTGCGCGGCGGCTTGAGCCGCAACGCTGAAATCTACGGCATTTATGACGGCTGGCAGGGTGCGGTCGATGGCGGCGACAAGATCAAGCCGTTAGGCTGGCGCTCGGCTGGCGGCATCCTGCAAAAGGGCGGAACAGTGCTTGGCACTGCGCGTTCGGCTGACTTCCGCTCACTTGAAGGCCGCAAGAGCGCAGCCTATAATCTGTATAGCCTGGGCATCACCGGCCTGGTAGTGATCGGCGGCGATGGATCGTTAACGGGCGCGCTGACGCTTTGCAACGAATGGCAAGGGCTGATCAAGACGCTGGCCGCCGAGGGCAAGCTGACCTTGGCCGCCGATGAGACGGTGGCACCGCTGCGCGTGGTAGGCTTGCCGGGGTCCATTGACAATGACCTGTACGGCACCGATATCTCCATTGGAGCTGACACGGCCTTGCAGACCATCGTGCGCGCGGTGGACCAACTGGAATCGACCGCAGCCTCACACCAACGCACCTTTATCGTCGAGGTGATGGGGCGCAACTGCGGCTATCTGGCCCTGACCAGCGCGCTGGCCAGCGGCGGCCATTGGGTGTTGATCCCCGAGGAGGAGATGGACCCGCGCTGGCATCAGAAGATGGTCAAAGCCTTAAAGCAGGGGCGCGAGGCGGGACGGCGCCACGTGACCGTGATCGTAGCCGAAGGCGCGCGCCATCCCGATGGACTGCCGATCCGTGCAGAGACCATTCAGCAGATCTTGCAGAAGCAGATGAATGTCGACGCCCGCGTGACAGTGCTGGGGCATGTGCAGCGGGGCGGCGCAGCCAGCGCGTTTGACCGCATCCTGGCGACGCGGCTGGGCGTGGCGGCTATCGACGACCTGCTGGACGCGCCGGCCGAGACGCCGCCGCGCATGATTGGCCTGATCAACAATGTTCCCACGGCTACGCCGTTGGCGGAGGTGATCGAGAAGAGTCAGGCTGTAGGCAAGGCCATCGAGGAGGGTATCTACGGCACGGCGCTCTCTCTGCGCGGGAGCAGTTTTCACGATCAGTTGAACTTGCTCAAGATACTGACACAGGCGACGCCGGCGCCGGCTGACAATACACTGGGCACCATCGCTATCGTCACGGCTGGCGCTGACGCGCCGGGCATGAACGCTGCTGTGCGCGTGGCTGTGCGGCGCGCGTTAAACGCTGGAGCGCGGGTAGTGGGAGGAATCAACGGTTTTCGGGGCATGGTGCGCGGCCAGATCGAGGAGATCAACTGGATGTCAGTCAGCGGTTGGGTGGGCCAGGGCGGCACTAAGCTGGGATCCGGCCGTTATGACTTCGAAGCGGACGACTTTGCCAAGCTGGAGCGGGTTTTTCAGCAGCACGCGGTGCGCGGCATGTTGGTGTTGGGCGGACTGAACGCCTATCGCAACGTGGCTGAGTTGGTGCGCCGGCGCAACCGCCACCCCGCATTCAACATCCCCATCATCTGTCTGCCCACGACCATCGACAACAGCGTGCCAGCTACCGACTACGCCGTCGGCGCCGATACTGCGCTTAACAACATCATTGAGGCGGTGGACAAGATCAAGGACACGGCTGGATCCACCCACCGCGCTTTCATTGTTGAGGTCATGGGCGATGAGTGTGGCTATTTGCCGCTGATGAGCGCATTGGCTTGCGGCGCTGAGCGCGCCTATCTGCCGGAAGATGGCATTGCCCTGGATAGCCTGGCTGACGACGTGCAGGACCTGCGCGAGGGGTTCCGCTCCGGCAAGTCGTTGGGCATTTTCGTCATGGGCGAGAACGCCTCACGCCATTACAACACCGACGTCATTCGGCGGGTGATGCAGGAGGAGGGCCGTGACGAGTTCGAGGTGCGGGCCTGCATTCTGGGCCACGTGCAGCGCGGCGGCGCGCCGACTCCTTTTGACCGCATTCAGGCCAGCCGCTTTGCCAGCCATGCCATGATGCATCTGTTGGAGCAGATACGCGAAGACGACAATGGCGCTAGTGTCATCGGTTTGCTGGGCAAGAAAATCGAGATCACGCCGCTGGACAAGGCGTTATCCCTGCTGGATGAAGAAGCCGACCGTCCCGTCAAACAGTGGTGGTACGACCTGAACGCAGTGCTGGCGCGGTTATCGCTGAATCCACAGTGATACCGCGATCAGTTCCGTCTGGCCGCAGCTTCATGGCTGGCTCAGGGCGCAAGCTGTTTCACCAGGCTCAGTGCTTCACGGTTCTGCGTGAGAGTCGTGAACTGCTAAAGCTACAATCTACAACACAGGATACCCCATGACCATCAAACCCGATCATTGGATTCGCAAAATGGCGCTGGAGCACGGCATGATCGAGCCGTTCGTCGACGGCCAGGTGCGAGACGGCGTCATCTCCTACGGCCTGAGCAGCTACGGCTACGACATCCGCATCGCGGACGAGTTTCGCATCTTCACCCCTGGCCTGGGCGACCTGACTGTGGTCGACCCCAAGAACTTCGACGCGCGCTCCATGGTCGATTTCCACGGCGACGTCTGCGTCATCCCGCCCAACTCCTTCATCCTGGCCAAGACGGTGGAGTATTTCCGCATCCCACGCAATGTCATCACGGTATGCCTTGGAAAAAGCTCGTATGCGCGCTGCGGTCTGGTGGTGAACGTGACTCCCTTCGAGCCAGAGTGGCAGGGCTACGTCACGCTGGAGATCTCCAACACCACCCCGCTGCCGGCCAAAGTCTACGCCAACGAGGGCATCGCCCAGGTGCTTTTCTTCGAGGGCGACCCGCCAGAGATGTCCTACGCCGACAAGAAGGGCAAGTACCAGGGGCAGACGGGGATCACGCTGCCGAAGTTGTAGAGGCGTTGGCGTTTTCGCAGCGTTGTGCTACACTCTGGGCCGCGAGCAATCTGATCTCAATCTTACGCTATCCTCACCAGGAGCGTGATCTATGACCAAGAAAATCCACGTCTGCGTCGCCTGGCCCTATGCCGCCGGCGACCGCCACATCGGCCACCTGGCCGGCGCGTATCTGCCGCCCGATATCTTCGCGCGCTACCATCGCCTGGTGGGCAACGAAGTGCTGATGGTCTCCGGTTCCGACACCCACGGCACGCCCATCACCCTGCGCGCCGACCAGGAGGGCGTCAGCCCGGCCCAGGTGGTCGAGCGCTACCATGGCCGCTTCGTCGAGGGCTTCCTGCGCTTTGGCCTGACCTTCGACCTGTACACCCACACCGACACGCAGAACCACTGGGACGTGACCCACGATCTGTTCCTGCGCCACCGGGCGCGCAGCTACATCTACAGCGCCGTGCAGCAGCAGCTTTATTCAGTGGACGACGACCGCTGGCTGCCCGACCGCTACGTCGAGGGGACCTGCCCTTATTGCGGCTTTGACCGCGCGCGCGGCGACCAGTGCGACAACTGCGGCCGCACCTATGACGCCGTCGAGCTCAAAAACCCGCGCAGCAAGATCAGCGGCAGCACGAATATCGAAACCCGGCCCACCGAGCACTTCTTCCTGGACCTGGGCAAGGCCAACGACTTCCTGATCGACTGGCTCAACCGGCCCGACAAGGCCGACTGGCGGCCCAATGTGCTCAACTTCGCCCGCGCGCAAGCTGAAAGCCGCGAGCTGCGCGGCCGGCCCATCACGCGCGATCTGGACTGGGGCATCACCATCCCCGTGCCCGGCTACGACGACAAGCGCATCTACGTCTGGTACGATGCGGTGATCGGCTATCTGTCGGCCACCAAGGAATGGGCGCTCATCACCGGGCAGCCCGACGCCTGGCAGGACTGGTGGCAGGAGGGCGGCGCCGTCGAGAGCTTCTACTTCATCGGCAAGGACAACATCCCTTTCCACGCCATCATCTGGCCCGCCATGCTGGACGCCTACGGCCCCGTGCCCGGCCACGACTGGCGGCTCAAGCTGCCCAGCGACGTGCCGGCCAACGAGTACCTGACCCTGGGCGACTTCAAGTTCAGCAGCAGCTTCGGCAACGTGATCAGCATCAACGAGGCGGCCGAGCGTTACCAGGTGGACGCCTGGCGCTATGCCCTGACCGCCATGGCGCCGGAGGCCAACGACAGCGAGTTCACCTGGCAGGAGTTCGTGCGCCGGGTCAACACCGAGCTGGTGGCCAACTGGGGCAACCTGGTCAACCGCGTGCTGGGCTTCGCCTACAAGCAGTTCGATGGCCGCGTGCCGGAGCCGGGCCTGCTGGACGCCGCCGACGAGGCCCTGCTGGCCGCAGTGCAGGCCGGGTTCGCCAGCGTGGGCGCACTCTATGCCGCCCGCAAGTTCAAGGCCGCGTTGGATGCGTCCCTGCGCCTGAGTCAGGAGGTCAACCGCTATCTGAACGACAAGGCGCCCTGGCAACAGATCAAGAGCGACCGCGCCGCGGCTGCGACCAGCGTCTACGTGGTGTTGCAGGCTATCGACTGGCTGAAGCTGTACTTCGCCCCTGTGCTGCCGTTCAGTTCACAGCAGGTGCATGAATACCTGGGCTATGACAGCCAGCTTTTCGGCCGTCAGTACACTGAGGTCATCGCCGACGCGCGCGGCCAGCATCTGGCCTTGCGCTACGACAACAGCGATGCTGCCGGCCGCTGGCAGGCCACGACTCTGCCGGCTGGCCAGGCGCTGCGCAAGCCTGAGGCTCTGTTCGTCAAGCTGGATGACGGCGTGGTGGAGCAGGAGTTAGCGCGCATGGGCGTGCAATGAGTGGCAGGTTGCAGGTTGCAGGTTGCAGGTTGCAAGTGGCAGGTTGGGCAAACTCACCTGCCACTTGCAACCTGTTACGATTCGACAGGGGACGCTTCCAGCAGATGCCGCGCCACCTTGCCTGTGGCTGAGCGCGGCAGTTCAGCGCGAAACTCGATGCGGGTGGGCACGGCGTGGGGCTCCAGGCGGCGCTGACAGAAATTCAGCAGCTCTTCGCTGGTAGGCGGAGCATCGGAGCGAGGAACTACGTAGGCGATGATCTGCTGCGCTCCGTCTGGGTCCTTGGTCCCGATTACCACCGCCTCCTGTACCCGATTGTTCTCGTAAAGCACTTCCTCTACATCGCGGGGATAGACGATGCCCTGGGGCTGTAGTATCGCATCTTCCTGCCGGCCAACGATGCGGAAAAAGCCGTCGCTGTCCATCAGCGCCAGATCACCGGTGTAAAGCCAGCCCTGTCTCAGCGCATCCTGGCTGTTCTGCTCGCCCCAGTAGCGCGCCATCACCTGTGGACCTCTGATAATCAACTCCCCTACCTCGCCTGGCGCTAACTCAGCTCCGCTGGCAGGATCAATCACGCGGGCATCGGTGTTGGGCAGCGGCACGCCGACCGATCCGCCCTTGCGAGGCCCCATCAATGGGTCGATATGGGTGGTAGAACATGCCTCGGTCAGGCCATAGCTTTCCAGCAATCGTATCCTGGTCAGCCGTTCGAACGCCTCATTTAACTCCACCGGCAAGGGCGCTCCGCCGCTGAGGCAGGTTCTGATCGAACTGAAGCCATAGGAGCGCAGGTTCTGCGCGTGGCTGACGGCGGCAAACATCGACGGCAGACCGGGGAAAAAGGTGGGCTGGTGAGTCCAGATCAACTCCAGCAGATGGCTGATGTCAAAACCTGGCAGCAAAAGCATGGTTGCTCCCACGGCGATGGGCAGATTCATGGCCGCTGTCATGCCATAGCTGTGCAGTAGCGGCAATGCTGAGACGAAGGTCTCTTTGCCGTATTGCAGATCGTGCAGCCAGTGCCGCAACTGCAAGGCGTTGGCCACCAGGTTGCTGTGGGTCAGGCAGGCGCCTCGCGGACTTTTCGCAGAGTCGCCGCTGAACGCCACAACGGCCAGATCCATGCTGGAGCGGGTCAGGTCGAGCCCATGGGCCGGGGCATCCTGGATTAACTCGACCATGCTGCGCCCCACAGGCTCCTCCAGGTTGAGGGCGATCTCCCCTGTGAAGCCGAGGGAATGCAGCATGGCGCTGTGAACGCTGGGCGGCATCGTGGGCGGCAGAGCGATGGTTAGCAGGTCGCGCACGCCGGCCTGCGTCTGGGCTGCATGGGCCAGCGCGCCAAAGTCCTGCAACGTCACCAGCACCTCGGTTGATGTGGCCCGCGCCTGGGCGATGATCTGCGCCGGATCGCCATGCAGCGACGGCAACACCACAACCCCGCCTGCCCGCAGCGTACCGTAATAAGCAGCGACTAGCTCTGGCGTGTTAGGCAAAAAGAGCATGACCCGGTCGCCGGGGCGAATGCCCAGTCCGTGCAGCACGTGGGCGAATTGATTTGCTCGTTCGTTCAGTCGCGCATAGGAGAGTTTGGCGCCCAAGAAAAGAGTGGCGGGGCGCTTGGGCGACCAGTCGGCCGCGCTTTCAAGAAACTCGGGCAGCGGGCGCGCGGGGATGGGAACCGTTTTCGGCGTGGCCTTGCCGTAGACCTTGAGCCAAGGACGGCCTAATTCAGCATGCTCTGCCGCGGGTTCCCTGCGCCAGGTGATGTCGGGTTCGTCGGCCTGGATGAAGCGCTGAATCGCCCGGTTGACGGCTTGATGGCGCTCTAGCTGGATCTTGTGTTTTGAAGCGCCCACATCCACTCGCTCCGCGCCTGGGATCACCTGGGCCACTTCATCGATGACATGGCGTGGGAAGTAAGTGTCGCGTTCTCCCGTGATCACCAACGTCGGCACGCGCAGCGAACGCATCAACGACCAGCCGCGCCACTGCAGCATGTTGTTGTTGGCCATGCGCTTCATGACGTGCAGCTCGGCGTTCCAGCGCGGTCGATAGTCCCAGACCGGCCGCAACAGCGCCGTGGGCAGGCGGTAGGCCAGCGCCACCGCCTTGGGCACCGGATACTCACCAGCCGTCGCAATCAGTACCAGATGGCTGATCTGCTCGGGATGGGCGGTAGCGTATTCCACACAGATCGACCCGCCGAAGGAGTGGCCTACCAGGTCGAACTGGGCAGGCAGGCGCAGGTGTTGGCTGATGGCGTAGAGGTCGGCCACCAGTTCCGGCATAGCATAGCGCGTGTACGGGGCGTCGCTTTGGCCGTGCCCGCGCAGGTCGGGCGTCACCACCCGATACTCCTTGGCGAAGTAGTTGATTTGGCGCTCCCAGGTTTCTGCGCAGCCTGCGTAGCCATGCACAAAGACGATGGTCCTCTCGACCCCCTCTGGCCGAATATCGATCACACTGAGCTGGTCGCTGACCACCCCAGGCATGGGCACATTCACCCGATAAAGGTCGAAATCGAGTTGAATATCGCTGCGTTTGATACCGTGTAGTTCACGTTTCATTGCCTATGTAGTCTACCACAGGTCTGATAGCAGGGCAATCATCGCGCTCGCTCCAGGCTCTTGCCGTTGCCCAAAACAGGAAAAAGCAAAACGATTTTTGTGAGTTAAGGAAAATCGTGTTGTCATAAAAACAAATGCTTGCATTATTGAAAAGTTGTGGTATACTTATGTTATCTGACTATGTCAAGCTTTACAACTCGAAAGCTGGAAAGGTAGATTCAGGCGACCAATCCTGCCTACACCGCCGATGACACGTCGCACCTATCTTGATTTCGATCTACAACTAACCCAAGCTTCCGACGGTTATACTGTCCGCGTGCTCCAATCGCCCGCTGGTCAGGTATCTGCGCTTGTGACAACAGCATCACTGGCGCAGGCGCTGGCCTGGCCGCCAGATGTAGCGGATGTCTGGCAGGGACTGGCTGAGGCAGATCATCTTGAACAGGTCAAGCTCAGAGGGCAGGCTTTGTTTGGGATGATCTTTCATGACGAAGTACTGGCCTGCCTGGGGCAGAGCCTGGTCGCAGCACGTGACAACAACTGTGGCCTGCGCATCAACCTGCGCTTGAGTGAAGCGCCCCAGTTGGTTGGGTTGCCCTGGGAGTACCTTTTCCACCCGACACTGGACCGCTTTCTGGCGCTGTCAGCCGAAACCACCCTGGTTCATTACCTCGACTTGCCCCGCAGGGCTGCGCCGCTCAGCATTTCGCTTCCACTCCATATCATGGTAGTCATGGCTAATCCCCAAGATCTTCCTCAGCTCGACACAGAAGAGGAGTGGCGTGTTTTACAGAAGGCTATGCGTCGTTTGATCAAGACAGGCGCTGTCACGCTGGATCGGCTGGACATGGCCAGCCTGCATGATCTGCAAGGAAGGTTGCGCACACGTCCCTATCATGTACTGCATTTCATCGGACATGGCTCTTTCGATGATGACACGGGGGAAGGCGCGCTGATGTTTTGTGGTGAGGATGGTCGCGCTGTGCCGGTGCGGGCTCGCGACCTGGCGTTAGTGGTGAGCGATGTTGATTCGTTGCGCTTGGTGGTGCTGAACGGATGTCAAGGCGCTCGCAGCGTGTCAACAGATTCCTTTTCAGGCGTCGCCCAAACGCTGGTTAAGCAGGGCACGCCGGCTGTGGTGGCCATGCATTCGGCCATTTCCGATCAGGCCGCTGTTCTTTTGACCCAGGAATTCTACGCGGCTCTGGCCGATGGCCAGCCAGTAGATGCTGCTCTAACCGAGGCGCGCAAGGCGATGGCGTCGCAACTGCGCAGCCTGGAGTGGGGCGTGCCGCGGTTGGTGATGCATGCTGCCAACGGCCGGCTTTGGGATATCCACACGGCGCGCTCAAGCAAGGACCTGCTGGCCGTGCATACTGTAGACAACAGCCTGTCGATCCTCGAGGGGTTAGTTAAGCGACCTGATTTCAAGGCCAAGGTAGTGGCCTTGCAAACTGATTTCGAGGCGGCTGGCTCGCAGATTGATTTGTTGACCAATTATAAGGACCTGCACGACCTGCTACACAACCTACAATACCTCTGTTTTAACGGCTTGGTGCAGGAAGCGCGCCGTTTTCCAGAGGACCCGCTGTCCATGGATATTCTGTTGGACCATGAGTTGACCCTGGATGGGCTAATCGACAACCTGGCGGAAGTTGCTCACCGGCCAGGCATGCCTGCAAGCGAGCTTGACTGGATAACGGATATGGTTACGGCCCATGATCAGTTAGAACAAGCGATCCAGAATCTGGATGCCGAGCCGCTGCAGCGCGCCCTACGTCTCATTAAGCGTGTGCTCGACCGGCAGCCCACGCGAATCAATGAACGGCTGAACGCTGCTGCTCGTGCCCTGCGCCTGGTTGCCATTGAACAGTCGATGATGGCGATCCGCAAAGACCTGCGGCGGCTTAAGCTGGCGCCCCAACAGGTAAAGCGCTTTGAGAATGGCGTCACGGCGTTGGGTGATCTGGGAGAGAATCTGACACGGTTGGTTGAGGATCACGACCGCTGGCAGGCTATTGACCTGGAGTTAAGACGCATTGAGGCCCTGATGAGCCATGACCTGAGCGAGATTAAACTGTCTTGGCCGGAGCTGAGGGCCAAGGTCGATCCGTTATGCCAGGAGTCCGCTGCCCCCTGGGCCAACTGGATTCGCGGCGACAGTCAGGACCTGGACAAGGCGCTGGCCAGCAAGAACCCTGCGCTGATTCGGCAGTGCTTCCAGCGCTATCGCCGCCGGGTTGGCAATCGTTTCTACCAGGTAGACACCGATCTGAAGTCGCTGTGCCACGAGTTGCGTTCTGTGGGCCAGCCGCTGACATCCACGTTTACTATTCTCTCTTCGTGAGCGCCGTAACATCAAACCTTTGACCTGTTTCTGGCAACCGACGCCTGAACGAAAGTATCCAGCCATGAGCGATATCTTGACACAGCTCGACCTGAATCATTCTTCGATGCCGTTTGTCTCGTTGACCTCGCTACGCGCGTTCCACAACCAGTTGCTGGCGACGCACAGACAGTTTGGCAGCACCCCCGAGTTCCTGGCAGACGCCTGCACCTTTATTGAACAAGGCCGGACTATCGGCGCGCTGCTGGACAGCGAGGAAGAGCGGTCAGTTGCGCAGAGTTTGCTGGATTACTGGGCAGCGATCCTCTACCGCTCAGAGATGGAACCGCCTGAGTCGGCGCTCGCCGAGTTCGATTGGAATCTGGCTCCAGAGTTGCCAGACGAGCTGTGTCCCTACGTAGGCCTTGATGCGTTCTCTGAAATTGACCAAGAAGCGTTTTTCGGCCGTGAGCGTTTGGTCGAAGAGTCAGCCCAAATGCTGGCTAGAAGCCGGCTGCTGGCTGTGGTTGGCCCGTCGGGCAGCGGCAAGTCATCCCTGGTGCTGGCTGGCCTGTTGCCTGCCTTGAAAGAGGGGGCTGCGCCTGGCAGTGAGCATTGGCGCTATGCGCCGCGCATGGTTCCCGGATCCGATCCGATGGCGAACCTTGCCCGCGTTCTTTACACCTTACAGCGTGATCCAGACATGGACGCAGACGCTTGGACTGCACAGCACGCAACGTTGCTCAAGCAAAAACCACAACATCTGCTTGATCTGATCGATCAGGACAATGGTGCGCCTTTGCTGTTGGTGGTCGATCAGTTTGAAGAGGTGTTTACACTCTGCGTCAACGATGCTGCTCGCGATGCCTTCCTGGCCTGCCTGCTCATGCTGTTTCAATCGCCAGGGCGGCGGCATACCGTTATTGTCACCTTGCGTACCGACTTTGAGAGCCAATTACCGCGACTGCCTGATTTCCAAGACCATTTTGAAAGCAGCGTTTTTCGTGTCACACCGCTCAACGCTGCTGAGTTGCGTGCCTCTATTGAGGCGCCAGCCGGGCAAATTGGACTGAAATTTGAGCAAGGTTTGGTTGATACCCTGCTCAACGACATCCTGGGAGAGCCCGCAGCCTTGCCCTTGTTGCAGTTCACCTTGCTCAAGCTCTGGGAACATCGCAAACGCAACTACATTACCTGGGAGGCTTACCGGCAATTGGGCGGCGGGCGCTTGGCGCTGGCCAACAGCGCAGACGCGTTTTTTGCTAGTCTGATCCCAGAGCAACAGGTGACGGCGCGCAATATCCTGCTGCGTTTGGTGCGCGCCAGCGATGGTTTAGAGATCACCAGCAACCGTGTGCGGCTGGACACGCTCTACCATTCCGGCGAGGCAGCAGATCGCGTTAG